>SUZS01000007.1 GCA_015059785.1 Rikenellaceae bacterium | reverse complement strand
GTACATCAATGCAAATCACGCAAGTATGTAGAAATCAGAACAGTTGCCAACTCATTACCTCGTTCTTGAACTTTCCGCATAAACTTTTTATTCTTAGCGGATTATGAGATTATTCCAAAAATAGTGATTTTTTTTGCAAATACGAATATATTCACAATAAATGCAGGATTAAAACCTCAATTTAGCCAAGCTCTTCTCAACCTTATCAAAAAAGTTGATTGGCACACCCGAAGCCTTCTGAATTTTAAGTCGCTTTGTACCAGAAGTAAAGGCGCGGATGTTATAGGTAAACTTAACGAGGAAATATCTGCCCATAGTGCTGTTATACCTCACTTGCGAGTAGCCCGCCCAGACACTACGCGAGAAGGATATATTCTGATTAAGAATATCATTTACACACAGCTCCACCTCTCCAAGGTTACGCAGCACCTTCTTTCCCACAGCCGCATTCCAAAGTGTAAAGGAGTCGCGGTAGTTGTTTGTAATACCGACATACTGTGTAAAGACACCCGAAGTGGTAATAGTAAATCCTAATGGCAGGACAAACTTCATATTTGCCGTAGCGCGGTGGGTAAAGAACTCATTATTGAGCACCTCTTCGCCCGCCTGATTATCGCTATAAGAGCCTCGCCAGCGCAGTGTAAAGTCCACATTCTCAGAGATATTACTACCCAGTGTCCAGTCAGTATATGCCGAGAGGTTTGTCATCAACTGGTCCACCTTATTAAGTCGTATAGGCACATTTGAGTATGTCGCACCAACGGCAATATTAAGGTTTGAGCTGATAAACGAAATCGGGAAACCGATGCTTGTACGCGCCTCAAAAGAGCGATAGCCATCAAGGTTTACAGGCTGTGAGAGTTGCACGGGGTTATACTTTTTGCCATCCACCTCAATAGTCTCGGGCGAGTACTCAATGCTCGTACCGATATAGTTCGGCATAAGGGTCGCCTTTGCCATAAGCATAAAGGTCGTTCCGCGACGGGTAGAGAGGTTTGTATAGCGAGCAAAATAGTTATGCTCTGTATAAGGTCTAAGGTCTGGATTTCCCAGTGTCAGATACTGCGAATTGCTCACATCATAGACATCAAGCATCTGCCACAGCGATGGTGCTTTAACCTCCGAATTAGCACTCACGCGCAGTGTATTTTTAGTATCAAACGCCCACTGCAGCGTAGCGTTATAGACTGGATTGTTGTATGTACGCAACATCTTTTCGCCCGTCCACAGATTGTGATTACTCAAGCGCGAGTGTTGGAATACAGCATTGACAGAGAACCAGTTACGATTCTTTCCATAGCGATAACCCACGCTTGCCTGATGATAGACAAACATACCCTCAAAGGATGATGAAGCACGACGATTTATCCTCGCAGTATCAATAATATGGTCTGCATCGGTATTATATGAAAGCAGGTCGCGCGTACGCAGTTGAGCCTGCAGTCGGTAAGCGATGTTGAGCGTAGAGTGGCGACCAAGCCTCTCGCGGAAGGTCGGCTGAAGGCGATAGGTCGTAGTATTTGACTCTGTAATCTTGCGGGTGTATGTATAGGCGATAGTAGCCTTCTCTGGGTCCTTCTTATTTGTCTTTCCCGCGCCATTTGAATAGTAGTCGCGGTCAATATCGGAGTTATTGTTACTCACACTGGCGACAAGCAGCAACGAGCGACCCTGACGCATAAACTTATATGAGTACTGGGCATAGAGTCCCTGTGAGAAACTCTTGCTCCAACCATCATTACCACTCGGCATCCAACGATAGCCCGACTCGCCCCAGCGAAGTGAAGTGGTGTCGGTGCGGTTAATAGAGCTATTTGGATAGTAGTTCAGCGTCGGAATAAGTACTAATCGCTGACGCTTAGCAACTTTCCACTCCAGCCTACCGCGGAACTTAAATGTGCGATTATTTGGATTTGCAAACTGGTCGTAGTGTATAGTATCCTTCTTGCTCACAGCAGGGTCGTACCACCTATCAACCGTAAAACTATTCTTAGCATTGAGGTGGTTATAGAATAGGCTACCCTCAAACTTCGCCCTGCGACGACGACCCCATGTATCGCTATAGTTAAGTGCAAAAATCTCGGCTGCAGCCACTCCACTCTGGTTATTAACAGAAAACTGGCGATTTCCCGTATTACGGTTTGAGCTACTCTTGACCGTCATCTCGTCGTCCGAGAGATTCTGCTTATTAAGGTTGTTCACAAGCCCCATAACCGTCAGTCGCGCATCATCATTAAAGATATTAACACTACCACCAGCCGTATACTTATGATTTGCCGTCACTGCTCTATTGGCATCTGGCTCATATCCATAGCCCGCGTGCACCTTGCCAAAGCGGCTACGCTTAATGCTTCGGCGAGTGATAATGTTGATAACCTTACCCCCCTCGCCATCGTCTACGCCAGTAATCTGCGAAGCCTCGCTGAGGCGATTGTAGACCTCAATATGCTCAACGGCCTGCGCAGGGATACTCTGCAACACCTGCTGGATGTTACTACCGAAGAACTCATTGCCGTCAACATATATCTGTTTGACAACCTCGCCGTGAGCCTCCACAACACCATCCGAGATAGTAATGCCAGGCATCTTACGCAGCAGCGCCTCCACCTCCGCATCTACAGCCACCTTAAATGAGTCGGCATTGTATCGCAGAGTGTCTCCCA
Organism: Rikenellaceae bacterium; assembly: GCA_015059785.1. Taxonomy (GTDB): domain Bacteria; phylum Bacteroidota; class Bacteroidia; order Bacteroidales; family Rikenellaceae; genus Alistipes. The sequence goes on along the minus strand of SUZS01000007.1, from coordinate 73,601 downwards.
TAATCATTGTTCGTGTTGAAACCGCAGTCTTTACTACCGTTTCAATACCTATCGCACTTACAGTGATAGTTATGTCGCCAACACTCTTTGGCAGACCCTCAGAACGAAATGAGAAGTGCTTATCTGCATATCCTATAAAGGTCACAACAGCATCATAGTCGCCCTGTGCAACATTAGGAATGCGGAAATATCCACCATACTCGGTTGTATAGTATCTCTTTTGACTTGGTGTCTTTACAGAGTTTACCTCCACGACCGCGCCTGCAACTCCCTCAAGCGTATCGCCATCTACGACCCTGCCAGATATGTGCGCACCGCCCTGTGCCGTAACTGCATAGTACGCCACAAGAGAGAGTAACAATATCACAAATCTGCGGACCTTCATCGTTTTAGGTTATAGGCAACACCACCCCGTAAATAGATACCTATTTATATAAAAGGTTAAAAGGGTTGCCGTAAATATAAACATACCTACAGCAACCCTCTGTTCGTATCAGACTATATATTATATTAGTCCTCCAACTTTGCACACAAGAACTCACGGTTAAGGCGAGCAATGTGAGCAATCGAGATACCCTTTGGACACTCAGCCTGGCAAGCACCTGTGTTAGTACAGTTACCAAAGCCCAGCTCGTCCATCTTTGCAACCATAGCCTTCGCACGGCGAGCACCCTCTACGCGGCCCTGAGGCAGCTTTGCAAGAGAAGATACGCGAGCAGCAACGAAGAGCATTGCAGAACCATTCTTACAAGTTGCAGCACAAGCACCACAACCTACGCAAGCAGCAGCATCCATACTCTCCTCAGCATCTGCCTGTGGAATTGGAATAGCATTACCATCAGGAACAGAGTTTGTGCGAACAGATACATAACCACCAGCCTGAAGAATCTGGTCATATGCGTTACGGTTTACAACAAGGTCACGGATTACTGGGAATGCAGCAGAGCGCCAAGGCTCGATTGTAATTGTTGCACCATCCTTAAACTGACGCATATAGATCTGGCAAGTTGTAACAGCCTGTGATGGGCCGTGTGCGTGGCCGTCAATGTGCAGTGAACACATACCGCAGATACCCTCGCGACAGTCGTGGTCAAATGCTACTGGCTCCTCACCCTTGTGTACAAGGTCATTGTTGAGGATATCAAGCATCTCAAGGAACGAAGTATCGGACGAGATATCACTTACTTTATACTCCTTAAATTCGCCCTTGGAGTGAGCGTCTCTCTGACGCCATATTTTTAATGTGAAATTCATAATTTCCTGTTTATTAAAAGTTTAACGCCAAAAATTAGTCCTTATAGTTACGCTGTGCACGGTGTGTGAACTCGTATGTCAGATCCTCCTTTGTAAGCTCTGGAGCCTCGTCCATACCCTTGTACTCCCAAACGGCAGCATAAGCAAACTGATCGTCGTGACGAAGTGCCTCGCCCTCCTCTGTCTGGTGCTCTGAACGGAAGTGACCACCGCAAGACTCCTCACGGTTGAGTGCGTCACGAGCCATAAGCTCACCAAGCTCAAGGAAGTCTGCAAGACGGAGTGCCTTCTCAAGCTCAACATTGAATGAATCGGCAGTACCAACAACCTTTACATCCTTCCAGAACTCCTTGCGAAGTGCTGCAATCTCAACGATAGCCTTCTCAAGAGACTCCTTTGTACGAGCCATACCTACATTGTCCCACATAATAAGACCGAGCTGACGGTGGATATCGTCTACAGAGCGAGAACCGTTGATAGACAGAAGCTTTGCAATCTTCTCCTTCACTGCCTTCTCAGCTGCATCAAACGCAGGAGTGTCAGTTGCAACCTTTGGAGCCTGAATCTTCTTTGCAAGATAGTCGCCAATAGTATAAGGAAGAACGAAGTAACCATCAGCAAGACCCTGCATAAGAGCAGAAGCACCAAGACGGTTTGCACCGTGGTCAGAGAAGTTAGCCTCGCCAATAGCGTACAGACCTGGGATTGTTGTCATCAGGTTGTAGTCTACCCAGATACCACCCATTGTGTAGTGAACAGCTGGGAAGATCTGCATTGGCTCCTCATATGGATTTACATCGGTAATCTCCTTGTACATATCGAACAGGTTACCGTAACGCTTCTCAATAACCTCCTTACCGTGAACAGCGATAGCTGTCTTAAAGTCAAGGAATACAGCAAGACCAGTCTCATTTACACCATAACCCGCATCGCAACGCTCCTTAGCAGCACGAGATGCAACATCGCGTGGTACGAGGTTACCGAATGCTGGATAACGACGCTCAAGATAGTAGTCACGATCCTCCTCAGCAATCTGTGAAGGCTTAAGTGTACCCTTACGAAGAGCCTCAACATCCTCAAGCTTCTTTGGTACCCAGATACGACCATCGTTACGCAGTGACTCTGACATAAGGGTCAGCTTAGACTGCTGTGTACCATGCACTGGGATACAAGTTGGGTGAATCTGAGTAAAGCAAGGGTTTGCAAAACCTGCACCCTTACGGTAGCACTGGAATGCAGCAGAACCGTTAGATGCCATAGCGTTGGTAGAGAGGAAGAATACATTTCCATAACCACCAGTAGCGATAACTACTGCGTGAGCACCGTGACGCTCAATCTCACCAGTAACAAGGTTACGAGCGATAATACCACATGCCTCGCCAGTCTTGTCGTCAAGAACGATGTCAAGCATCTCGTGGCGAGTGTATGATGTTACATGGCCTGTAGCAATCTCCTTATTAAGAGCTGCATAAGCACCAAGGAGCAGCTGCTGACCGGTCTGGCCACGAGCGTAGAATGTACGAGATACCTGCGCACCACCGAATGAACGGTTTGCAAGAAGACCGCCGTACTCACGAGCAAAAGGAACACCCTGAGCTACGCACTGGTCGATAATGAGGTTTGAAACCTCTGCAAGGCGGTATACATTAGCCTCACGAGCACGATAGTCACCACCCTTGATAGTATCGTAGTAGAGACGATATACAGAGTCGTTATCATTCTGATAGTTCTTTGCTGCATTGATACCACCCTGTGCTGCAATAGAGTGCGCACGGCGTGGAGAGTCCTGAATGCAGAAGATCTTTACATTGTAGCCAAGCTCAGAGAGCGAAGCAGCTGCAGAAGCACCACCAAGACCGGTACCTACAACGATAATATCAAGCTTACGCTTATTTGCTGGGCTAACAACCTTGATTGCTGCCTTGTGGTTGCTCCACTTTTGAGCCAACTCACCAGCAGGAATTTTGGAATCTAATTTGAATGCCATATCTATTTATGTTTTATATTCTACAAACTACAATTAGCAGCAGCAACACTTGCTCTTAACAAAGAATACCACCACAACAGCTGCAAAGCCGAGGAAGATAAGACCTGAAACGAGCTTTGCGATGCACTTGAGGCGTGGAAGCCAAGTGTCATTTGCCCAACCTACAGTCTGGAACATAGACCAAACACCGTGGTTCAAGTGGAGCCAAAGAGCAGCAAACCATACAAGGTAGAGAACTACATTGTACCACTGTGAGAAGGTGTACTTAATAAGAGCAGCTCCATCAGTTGGAGCAAGACCCATGTTGTTTGTGTGCTCACCCATAAGCTCAACAAGCATCATCTTTGACCAGAAGTGGGTCATGTGAAGTGCAAGACCGAGGATAACGATTACTCCAAGAACAAGCATATTCTTTGAAGCCCAATCAACACCCTTCTCAGTCACAGTAACAGCATAACGCACATTACCGCGAGCCTTACGGTTCTGATAAGTAAGGATGAATGCGTACACAAAGTGTACAAACACACCCAACGCGAGCACTGCAGTACCTACAAGAGCGTACCAGTTAGCACCCAAAAATCCGCAAATCATATTGTAGGCCTCACCGTTGATGATTGCCACAACATTCATTGCCATGTGGAAGAGGAGGAAGAGTACAAGGAAACAACCTGAGATACTCATAACCAGCTTTCTTCCCAAAGAAGAATTAGTTAAAAAACAACCCATAATGTTTTGAAATAAAAATTAGTTATGTTTATTTTGTGAAAAATTTGTTGCGTTGCCACATAATATCGTACAAATATAGTTATTGTTTGTCAAATAACAAAACATTTTTGCCACTTTTTGAATATGTTACCTTATTATAAAAATAAATCTGAACTACGCAGAGCCGCGAAATCGGCTGTTCGTACCATCAGCACAGAGACAAAACAGAGCCGTTCTGCACTGATTTTCAAAAACATCCTTAATTTAGAGCCCATAAAGAGTGCCAAAACTGTTGCCCTATACGCCTCACTCCCCGATGAGGTGTGTACAGACGAGATTATTGCGGTGCTCAATACCCAAAAAGTAGTAGTACTACCGCGCGTAGAGGGCAGTCAGATGGATTTCTACCGCTACAGTCCCGAGCAGATGAGCATCGGCGCGTTTGGCATCTCCGAGCCTCAAGCAGAGGAGGTAATTGACCCCGCAGAGATAGATGTTATAGTTGTCCCAGGAGTAGCATTTACCTGTAGCGGCAAGCGTTGCGGCAGGGGTAAGGGATATTACGACAAGTATCTGAGTTCAGCGGGTTTTCGTGCAACGAAAATCGGAGTATGCTTTGCTGAGCAGATTACTGAGGATATTACAACCGAGCCACACGATATTGTTATGGATAGCGTAATTTTTGGCTAATTTTTACTATCTTTGTAGATATGGAGACAATTATTTTAGCAGTAGCACTTGCCCTTATAGCGGGCATAGTTGCCGGACACCTATTTGGCAAGCGGGGCGTTACGCAGGCCGAGCAGCGCGTAGCAGCTCTTCAGGAGCAGATTTTAGCACTCTCACAGCTCAAGGCAGCCCTTGACAAGGAGGTTGCAATGCTCAAGGAGCAGTTAGAGGAGCAGTCCCGACGCGCCGCAGCTCAGATAGCCCAACTAAAGGAGGAGCAACAGACTCGCCTTGCTGAGCAGGAGCAGAGATTTAAGGATGCCGAGGCTGCTCGTCGTGCCGAGTACAAACAGCAGACCGAGCAGCAGCTTGAGACCATCAAAGCACAGCTCAAGCAGCAGACCGAGCAGACAAACCGCGAGAGCATCAGCGAGATTATGCGTCCCTATCGCGAGCAGTTAGAGCAACTACGCCTACAGAATGTTGAAGACAGAGCCACGCTACAGAACGAAATCAAGCGTTTTGTAGAGACCGGAGGTCGCCTGACCCGTGAGGCAGATCGCCTTGTTACTGCACTGAGCGGCAGCATAACAATACAGGGCAACTTAGGCGAGAAGCTACTTGCAGACATACTTGCCGGCTCTGGACTTATTGAGGGCGTACAGTACAAACTACAAAAGAGCGTGCGCAAAGAGGATGGAACGACAGCTAAAAATGTTAGCGGAAATAAGATGCGCCCCGATGCCGCACTAATATATCCCGAGACAAACAGCATTCTCTATATAGACTCAAAGTTCCAGCTCCCGTCAGAGCTCGACTTTGACAAGCTTGACGCCGAAAATCGTAGAGCTGTAATGACAGACTTCGCCAAGAAGATTGAGGACCAAGCAAAAAAACTCGCCGACCGCAATTACGACAGAAGCAACAATGAAGGCTATACACCGCTACCGTATGTGATAATGTTTGTGCCAAGCGAGGCGGCACTTACAGCGGTAACATCGTACGACAAGGCTCTGTGGCAAAAGATTTTCACGCAGTACAGCGTATGTCTTGCCAGCGAGAGAAATCTACTTGTACTTATCGAGATGGTGAGATATATGTGGCAGCGACAGGCGACAATAAGCAACTACGAGGAGATTATCTCAAAGGCCGAGTTAGTTCTTGACCGCGTTGTGGATTTTATGACCGACTTTAGCACCATAGAAAACTCCCTTGCAGAGGCTGTAGAAGCGGCAGAGAATATGCGCAGGCTCTCTTATGAGCACGGCGCGTCTATCTATGTAGCTGTGCGCGACCTTGCAGCCTTAGGCATCAAACCCCATAAGGTCAAAAAGAAGGACCGTCCAAAACAGCTCAAAGAGCACCTGAAACACCTTATCGCAGACGAAGAGGTTGCAGAGCAGCTGACGGAAGAGACAGCCGAAACAGAGTAAAAAAAAGTGGGTGACTAAAAAAATAGTCATCCACATTTTGTTCGGAGGTTGAATAAAAAGATGTAGTTTTAGGCTTGCGAAGCCCGAAAAAGCGGAGTTTACTTGGCGTAAATGAGCATTTTGAGGGCGAGCGTAACGACAAAATACACTTTTTATTCAGCCTCTTTTTAGCTATTGGCCATTAGCCATTGGCTAATTTTGTTATCATAACAGTGTGCCGTAGATGCCCCGCTATCACGACAAAATTAGTCCTGCTTTGGAACAAGAATTCGTCCACAATACTCGCACACAATCAGCTTCTTACCAAGGCTAACCTCTACCTGGCGCTGTGGTGGGATGCGGTTGAAGCAGCCGCTACAAGCGTCACGCTGAACGGTAACAACTGCAAGGCCGTTGCGCACCTTACTACGGATGCGGTTGTAGGCTGTAAGCAGGCGGTCGTCAATCTTCTTCTTAGCAACCTCTGCCTGTGCTGTAAGCTCAGCAATCTGGTCTGCGGTCTCCTCCTCAATATTTGCAAGTTCTGTACGCTTTGCCTCAAGGTCTACATTGCGCTCGGCAATCTGAGCCTCAGTCTGCTCGACCTTAGCCTTCTTAGCCTTGATTGCTGCGGCATACTCTCTGAGGTGCTTCTCGGCAAGACGAATCTCAAGCTCCTGGAACTCAATCTCCTTAGCGATAGCGTCAAACTCACGATTGTTGCGCACATTTGCCTGCTGCTCATTATACTTTGCGATAAGCATATTTGCCTCGTCAATCTGACGGCGGCGCTGGCGAGTAAGTGCACCAAGCTCCTCTATCTCGGCATTGATACTCTCTACACGAGTTCTAAGACCTGCAATCTCGTCGTCTAAATCCTGAACCTCGTCGGGAAGCTCACCCTTTACCTTGTTGATCTCATCAATCTGAGAGTCAATCTTCTGCAACTCGTAAAGAGCCATAATCTTCTCGTACATCGAGTAATCTACCTCTGTAGTTTTCTTTGTTGTAGCCATATATTACTGTTTATTAATATTCATCAACACCATAACACACTGACGACCAAAGCATTACAACGAGTAATACATTGGGTTTTCTGTCTTCGCGCTCTTATGGAGCGCAAAGTTAGTAATTTTTTTTGACAATTCCGCCAAAATATCAAATAATAAATCAATCGCACAATATTCACTCTCATAATGGCCCACATCGCACAGCACAAAGCGACCATCGGGCAGGTAATATTGGTTGTATCTGACATCGGCAGTAACATATACATCGCAGCCACTTGCAGCCGCTCGCTCAATCATTGAGCCACCCGCGCCAGTGCATATAGCAATACGCTGAACACTATCTTTGACAACCCTACTATGGCGCACAGCCTTACAGCCGAGTGTTGTGCGCAGAAGGGCAAAAAATGCCTCAATATTCATAGGCTGGGCAAGCTCTCCCACAACACCAAAGCCTGTGCCATCTGCCGCCGCCTCAAGGCACTCCATATTCTCCACGCCGAGCATCTGCCCCAGGCGCCAGCTCATACCGTCAACCGTAGAGTCGAGGTTTGTGTGGCAAGCATAGAGGGCTATATCGTGCTTTATGGCGCGCTCAACACAACGCTCAACGAGCGATGCGGAGTTAAACCTCTTCATTGCATTGAATACTATTGGATGATGAGTGACAATCATCTGACAGCCCAACTCAAGAGCCTCATCTATAACCTCATCGGTAACATCTACAGCGAGCAGCACGCCCCCTGTAAGTTCATCATCATATCTGCCGACAATAAGCCCCGCATTGTCGTAACTCTCCTGTAGTGACAGTGGTGCAAAGGCCTCAATACACTCTGTAATATCTCTAATCTTCATACTCTACCAATCAAAAAGTGTCTGTTCGCGATATGCAGGCTTTGGAGTCTCTGTCTGCTCTGATGGAACCTCGGTTTGAGCAGTTGGCTCAGCTGGAGCTATCTCTGGCTGCTCATCAAGGGAGTCACGAATAGCGATAAGCATCGTGCGAAGTGACTGCAGACGCTCCAGCAACTCAACATTGGCATTAGCCTCTGGCTTCTGTGAACGGTCTCCGCGCAGAGCTCGCTTAGCGCCCTCAAGGGTCATTCCGCGCTCCTTGACATAGTGATAGATAAGTTTCAGCGTCTCAATATCCGACTTTGAGAATAGGCGGTTGCCCTTCTTATTTCGCTGCGGCTTAAGGCAGGAAAACTGGGTCCCCCAATAACGAATTAGCGAAGCATTGACATCAAACATCTCTGCCACCTCGCCCATTGTGTAAAAAATCTTATCGTCCATATCTATAAATTATTTATCTTCAACGAATTAGGATAGCCACTATTCACTCTGCAACCTATCCTCTTTACAAATCCCAAAGCGTAACCCTCACAGCAAACAAGGTTTATACCCTCGCTAAAAAGCTGTGCCGAGATATCCTTTTTTCTCATATAGTCAAGTGCCACCTCGCGTTCAACCTCCACCGCCGGCACAACATCTCTGTTATACCACACCGACTGCGAGAGTGCCCACTCGGGTTTAAGTTTACCCTTAAATATCTGACCCATCTCCACGCCTGAATATATCACCGTAAGGTTATTTGCAAGCGAGCGTATAGTCTCAAAGTACTCCGCAGGATAGGCGTAGTAGCTATCAGCAACCGCCGCAAAGCGCAGCAATTCAGGGTTTATCACCCATTTTGACAACTCCTTAACTGCATCCTTTGGAGCATCGGCCATAATCTTCTTACGAGGCTTTGGAACGACACTTCTACCGCCGACATCTGACCTCTTACGAGCCACAGCGACGAAAAATCCCTCGCTCTTTGTCCTATGTGGGAAGAACCTAAAACCTTGAAAATCGCCAACCTTCACACACTCCACACCCCACTGCTCTGGAACAGTAATCTGCGTGCTCTGCTCAATCTCCTCACCCCATTCGGCCGTCATTTGCTCTAACACGCCCTCATCCTCTGTTGTGTTGAATGTACAGGTGCTATATATCAGCACTCCACCCGCCTTGAGGCTCTTCCACGCCTGACGAAGGATATCCATCTGACGCGCAGCGCACATAGCCACACTCTGCGCTGTCCACTCTGCACGGGCTGTCTCGTCCTTGCGGAACATACCCTCGCCCGAGCAAGGCGCATCTACAGCCACAACATCTGCCCACTGCTCAAAGGAGGCGATATGCTGTGGGTCACAATTTGTCACAACGACATTTCCCAAGCCCCACTTGCGAACATTATCGGCAAGGATATTAGCGCGGTTTCTGACATATTCATTTGCAAGTACCAGACCCCTATCCCCCACAAGAGCCGAGTAGAGAGTAGTTTTTCCGCCTGGTGCAGCGCACATATCTATAATTTTACCACCCTCAACACCCTCAGTGCTAAGGATATGGGCTATAAACTGCGAGCCTGCCTCCTGAACATAGTATCCACCTGCCGAAAATGGTATATCGAGCGTAAACTGAGGTCTCACATCTAAATATCTACCCCACTCGCACCACGGCACCACCGCCCCAAACTCCTCGCCGTGCCACTTTTGTGGATTTATACGCACAGAGACTGGAGACTCACAATCAAGAGCCTCAATCAGTCGCTCGGCATCCTCGCCAAGCTGATTGCGCATACTCTCTACAAACGATTGCGGCAGTGGCAACATAATTAAGCTCTTTAAGTTAAAACAGGCTTGCCTGACGCACCGCTGGGTGCTCGGCGTGAATCTCATCAAGGCGCGCATAGAGCGAGTCAAGCACCTTGATATTCTCTACAAAGTCACTATTGTCCTTATCAATAATAAACACCTCGCCCTCATAGTTGCTTACCCACTCGTCATAGCGTTCGTTGAGTCGTCTGAGGTAGTCAATATCAATATTCTGCTCATACTCCCTGCCTCGCTTACGAATTTGACGCACAAGGGTATCAATGCTCGACTTGAGGTAAATCAGCAAGTCTGGCTTTGGAATAAGGTCCGTTGAGATATCAAAAATCTTCATATAAGTACCAAAGTCACGACCCGACATAAGCCCCATCTGGTGGAGGTTACCCGCAAAAATGTGGGCATCCTCATAGATAGTTCTATCCTGAAAGACATTCTGAGAGCCATCCGAGAGCATATCTATCGTCTGACGAATACGGCTTGCGAGGAAGTGCACCTGAAACTGGAACGCCCAGCGATTCATATCCTCGTAGAAGTCTGAAATATAGGGATTATCCACATCCTCATAGTATGCCTTTGCACCGTAGTGCTTTGTAAGTATCTCGGTGAGGGTTGTCTTACCACTACCGATATTTCCTGCGATTGCTATATACATATCTGCTAAACTTTTATTCTAATTAAAATAGTAACCAATCTCGCTAATTGCCGACGGCATTGCAAAGACTACAACCCTATCGTAGGCATTTATCTGCATAGCACTTGTTGCAATAAAGACCTTATCTCCACGCACCACACCGCCGATAATAACATCCTCTGGAAGGCCCATCTGTCCGATAGTAGACTTTGTGGCAGGGGAGTTTGGCTTTACGATAAACTCGAGTACCTCCGCATCGCTACCCGTAAGGCACTTAATAGCAAGTACATCTGTAGACATTGTAAAGCGGAAGATGTTTGATGCAGTGACAATCTTCTTATTGATAATAGTATCTACACCTACCGAGTCGGCAATGTTAATATAGTTCATATTCTCCACCTCGGCAATAACTCGCTTAACGCCCATACGCTTAGCGAGCATAGCGGTAAGGATGTTGGTCTCACTGCGACCCGTAACAGCCACAAAGGCATCCATATTTGCCAGCCCCTCCTCCAACATAGCATCCGTATCGCGACCATCTTGGTGGATAATAAGCGTGCGCTCAAGCATCTCGGCAAGGCGATATGCCTTATCGGCATTGTAGTCAATAAGCTTAATATTGACCTGATCCTGCAACTCCTTGGCAATCTGAACACCTATGCGCGAGCCGCCCAGAATCATCATATTGTTGATATCCACGCTACTCTTGCCCGACAGAGCCATAACCTCCGCAACAGCATCGTGACGAGAGATTGCGTAGACCATATCGCCCACCATATAGGCATCCGACGACTTAGGAATAATAGTATCCCCATCACGCATAATAGCCACCGTACGATAACTTAGCACCTGCTCCTCGTCAAAACCAGCTATTGGCGCACCAACGAGCGACGAGTTTGGCTCAAGGCGGAACACAACAAGCGAGAGCTTACCACCCGAGAAGTCAACAAACTCAGTTGTTGAAGAGTGACCCAGAAGGTTGATAACCTCCTCAGCAGCAATGCGCTCGGGATAGAGAAGGTAGTCAATACCCATATCAATAAACATCTCCTTATTGTTCGGCTCAAGGTACTCGTTATTATCAATACGGGCAATACTCTTCTTAGCACCCAGCTGCTTTGCCATAATCGCCGACAGTACATTGTCGTTCTCTACAGAGTCAATGGCAATAAACAGGTCGCACTTACGCACCGAAGCCTTACGCAACACAGCAAAAGTAGTCGCGTCACCCTCAATAGTAATCACATCAGCCAGCGTACCAAGCTCATCCAACAGCTTGGGGTCCTGATCTATAACAGTTATGTCGTGTCCATTACCACTAAGCATCTTGGCAAGGTGGTTGCCCATCTCCTCAACGCCCGAAATTACGATTCTCATAGATTTGCAAAATTTCAGACAAATTTATAAATTTGTAGCGAGAAATCAAAGGTTTAGAAAACTTTAATGTAAAATAAATTTAAGTAAATTTTGTAACTTGCTTATGCCCAACTATTTAGTTGTTATACTTTTTACTATTGGAGCAGTCGCTTTTTTCGCCGTTGCGCTCTCTATAACCCTCATGGTTAAGGGTCATCATATCGAGTCAGAAATCTCTACAAATCCAAACATGAAAAAGCTCGGCATTAAGTGTGCCGTACAGGAGACTCGCGAGGATATTGCCGCCGAGAGTTGCGACACTGACACCGTCTGCACTGGCAACTGCGCTGGCTGCGATATTGACCACAATTCTGCTAACAAATAAAACCTAAATAGCTATGAGACACATTATTACACTTATTGCAGCACTCACTATTGGTGTTGCGAGCGTTGTTGCACAAAATGTAAAAGAGCTACCTCGCACAATATACTCTAAAGAGTGGAAGGCGGGACATATACAGGGCATTGCCGTAGATACCAAGAAGGGATACATCTACTACTCCTTTACAACAATGCTCATCAAGGCCGACCTACAGGGAAATATCGTCGGCACAGTGACCGGCCTACTCGGTCACCTCGGTTGTATTGAGTTCAACGAGGAGGATGGTCGCATATATGGCTCATTGGAGTACAAAAATGACTCTATAGGCCGCGGCATCCTTAAACAGGAGAACACCACAAAGCACTGGACAACAGCCTTCTATGTGGCAATTTTTGATGTAGACAAGATTACCCGCGAGGGTATGAGCGCCGAGAAGGACGGCATAATGACCTCTGTATACCTTCCAACAGTCCTTGAGGACTTTGAGGCTAAGGTTGTTAGCAACGGCAAGACCCTTGAGCACCGCTACGGCTGCAGTGGCTTTGACGGCATAACCTTCGGCCCAAAGTTCGGCAAGAGCGACGGCAAGCGTTATCTGACAATAGCATACGGCATCTACGGAGACAGCTCCCGAACAGATAATGACTATCAAGTGCTACTCCAGTATGACACCAAAAATTGGAAGAAGTACGAACACCCTCTATCACAAGAGAGCATGCACACCTCTGGCCCTGCAAAACCCGCAGGAAGATACTTCGTCTATACTGGCAACCGCAACTGGGGAGTGCAGAATATGGAGTACGATGCAACGCGAAACTTCTGGTTCTTAGGAACTTACGAAACCAAGAAGAGCGATTTTGCAGGCTTCACACTTCACGCAATAGATGGCAACATCGCTCCAAAGAAGCAGACCCTCAAGGGTGTAGAGTACGCCAAGAAGCAGAATGTGCTTACACTCTGCGGCCGCGGTATGACCGACCCGAACCATACCGATGTGCGCGGCTGGCACTTTGACAAGGCCTCAACAGGTATGCATGCCTTAGGCGATAACTACTTCTATATCTCCCACCGCAAACGCAACAAGCCGTTCCAAAGCTGCACAGCAACCCTCTACCGCTTCGTCGGCCGCGAAACCACCCCGTTCGTTCTGGTGGAGTAGCTACGCAGTACTGCCTGAACCACCCCTTTTCCAAAGAGACTTGCTTATTTTGTTTATATGAGTTCTGGAAGCTTGCTTACACGCTCCCCAAAAGAAACTCGGATTCGAATGTCGCGCTGTGGCTTTCGCTACAGCGCGTCATCACCGAGGGAGTGCCGCAGTCGCGGAACGCGGTGCGGAGATACACGACCGAGGTAACCGCCCATTAATTCTAACTCCGTCAACTCCTAACAGAAGGCAAGCGAAAGCTTGCTTTTTTTGTTTATATGAGTTCTGGGAGCTTGCTCACATAGAACTCATATAAACAAAAAAACACGCTACTACTGTAGCGTGTCTTCTGTTGTGTGGGAGTTGACGGATTCGAACCGCCGACCCTCTGCTTGTAAGGCAGATGCTCTGAACCAGCTGAGCTAAACTCCCAAAAATATGGCTTGGGACAGCAAGAAATTTCTGCGTTCAACCGAAGTGCTATCCACACTACCTCGGCATCGCTCTTGCAACCCTCGCGCAAATGCGCCTGAACAAGGACTTGAACCTAGGACCCCATGATTAACAGTCATGTGCTCTAACCGACTGAGCTATTCAGGCATTTTTAAGAACCATCGCAGAGTGTTCTGCGTTTTTCGTGGTGCAAATATAGGGGCTTTTTTTTTATCCACCAAATATTTTGTGAAAAAAATTAAAAAAAAGTGTAACTTTGCACTGTGAAAAGAGTTTTACCTATATTTATATTATCCTTTGCAACGCTTTTTTCAGCCTCTGCAATAGCTCAAGAGCGTGCGTTGCACTTTGATTTAGTCAAGCACAACTTTGGCACTATTGCCGAGGATGGCGGGGCGGTGTGTCAAAATTTCCAATTCATAAACAGTTCTGACAAGCCTATAGTTGTGTTGGATGTAACAGGTGGTTGTAGCTGCACAAAGGCAGTTTTCCCGCGTCAGCCTATTCTACCGAGCAAGGGCGGCCAAATAAGAGTCTGCTTTGACCCGATGAATCAGCCCGAGGGGGAGTTTTTCCGCAAAATTGTAATTACCACCTCTGAGGAGCGTCAGGTGATATCTATTGCGGGCAACATCACTCCACGCAAGAAGAGCACTGAGGAGCAGTACCCACTTATATTGGGTGGCGGGCTACGCATTGATATCAACTACCACGCCTTTGGTTATGTAGAGCACGGCAAGAGTTGCCGCAGCAGTTTTGAGGTTTTCAATACGACAGACAAGCCAATCTCTCTACTACTTATTCCGAGCGTGCAGAGTGGAGTACTTTCGCTTGACTATCCAGCCACAATTCCGCCGCATCAGAGCAGCGTGATAGACTTTGGGTATTTGCTTGCGCAGGGGTGTAATAAATATGGAAATCTACAAGATGTGCTCTATGTTGATGTTAATGGCATTCGTTCGCCTTACCCTCTAATTATCAGCGGCATAGCCATTGACAAGCGCGAAAATAACACAGATAAAGAGTGGCAAAAGGTACAATTAAACGAAAATTTTATTAAATTTGGCACACTAAAACACTCTAATAAGGCAGTCAGTCGCTATATTACTGTTCGCAACATTGGTCTTGAGCCACTAATTATTAGGCACATAGAGTGCGACAACAAGGCTTTTACCGTAGCATTAAAGGGCAAAGCTGTAGTAGATAGCGACAGTAGTAGCAATATAGAGGTAAAATTTGACCCTGCAGCATCAGAATTTGGGGCTGTAGTTGGCAGTATAATGATTATAACAAACGACCCGCAGCAACCTTCAAAGCGATTAAAGGTTACGGCGATAGTAGAAAAATAGATAGTATGTTTGAGATATTAAGCAGAGAGTTGCTTGCCGAGAATATCTGGCAGACCAAGGTCTACGCACCGCGTATTGCTAAGTCGGCAAAGCCTGGACAGTTTATCATTGTCCGCTCAGAGGAGCGTGGCGAGCGCATTCCACTAACCATTGCAGATTATAACACCGAGGAGGGCTCAGTAACAATGGTTACACAGGCGTTGGGCGTATCGACAAAGAAAATTGTAGCTAAAGGTGTTGGCGAGAGTTTTGCCGATGTAGCAGGCCCTCTGGGTCGCCCATCGGACTTTGTGGCAGAGGATATTGAGGAGCTAAAAAAGAGGCGATTTGTCTTTGTTGCCGGTGGCGTGGGCACTGCACCAGTATATCCGCAGGTAAAGTGGCTCCATGAGCATGGTGTAGAGGTGGATGTTATTATCGGCGCCAAGACAAAAGATATGCTTATCTACACTGACAAGATGCGCGCGGTGGCTACAAACCTATATATCGCCACTGACGATGGTAGCGAGGGCTTCCACGGCCTTGTAACGACACTTCTTGAGTCGCTTATTACTGAGAAGGGCAAGAGTTACGACTGCTGCGTGGCTATCGGCCCGATGATTATGATGAAGTTCGTCACCCTCACGGCAAAGAAGTTTGACCTACCTTGCGTAGTTTCGCTCAACGCCCTTATGGTTGACGGCACGGGTATGTGCGGTGCTTGCCGAGTAACTATCGCTGGCAAGATAAAGTTTACTTGCGTAGATGGACCTGAGTTTAACGCCTACGATGTAGACTTTGACGAGGCTATGCGCCGTCAGGGTATGTATCGTACGCAGGAGCAGCGAGCAGCAGCAATCAAGGCCGAGCGAGAGGCTGGCCACAAGTGTAATATCGGTTTGGATAAATAGTTAAGGAGCAATCTATTATGGCAAATAAGATACCGCGTGTGCCGGTGCGCGAACAAGATCCGGCTCTTCGTGCCACAAACTTTGATGAGGTTTGTCTTGGCTACTCACTTGAGGAGGCTACTCTTGAGGCCTCTCGTTGTCTGAATTGTAAAAACCCACGCTGCGTAGCTGCCTGCCCTGTAGGCATTCAGATTCCGCAATTTATTGAGGCACTTAAGGGTGGCGATGTTAAGGGTGCATCTGATATTATCGCACAAGACTCATCACTGCCAAGCATTTGCGGCCGCGTATGTCCACAGGAGAGTCAGTGTGAGGGTAGCTGTATTCTGGGTATTAAGGGCGAGAGCGTAGCCATTGGCAAACTTGAGCGTTTTGTGGGTGACTGGAGGCTTAACAATCCACAGGAGGTTACACTACCACAGAGCAATGGCAAGCGTGTAGCTATCGTAGGTAGCGGTCCTGCGGGTCTTGCTTGCGCAAGCGACCTTGCCAAGCTTGGCTATCAGGTGACAGTCTTTGAGGCTCTGCACGATGTGGGCGGAGTGCTTGTCTACGGTATTCCAGAGTTCCGACTCCCTAAGAAGAGCATTGTTGCAAAGGAGGTTGAGAGTGTTAAGCGACTGGGTGTGAAGTTTGAGACCGATGTTATCGTCGGCAGAACAGTTACTATTGACTCGCTTATGGATGAGGAGGGCTTTGATGCAGTCTTTGTCGGCTCGGGCGCGGGTCTGCCTCGCTTTATGGGCATTGAGGGCGAGAACCTTAACGGAGTGCTATCAGCAAACGAGTTCCTCACACGCGCCAACCTTATGCGCGCATATGATGATGAGTATGACACACCTATTTATGTCGGTCAGCGAGTTGTCGTTGTCGGCGGAGGAAATGTTGCTATGGATGCAGTGCGTACTGCCAAGCGATTAGGTGCTGAGGCTACTATCGTCTACCGCCGCTCCGAGGCTGAGCTTCCTGCCCGCGTGGAGGAGGTACACCACGCCAAGGAGGAGGGCATTGAGTTCCGTATGCTAACGAACCCTACCCGCGTTATTGGCGACGAGAAGGGCTGGGTAACGGGACTTAACTGCGTCAGGATGGAGTTGGGCGAAGAAGATGCAAGCGGTCGTCGCTCCCCTATTGAGGTTGCAGGGTCAGACTTTGAAATTGCGTGCGATGTGGTTATTATGGCGCTGGGAACATCTCCAAACCCTCTTATCGCATCAACAACAGCCAACCTTGAGACTACACGCCGCGGATGTATCGTCGCTGATGAGGATGGCCGTACATCGCGCAAGGGTGTCTTTGCAGGTGGCGACACTGTCACTGGCGCAGCTACAGTAATCCTCGCTATGGGTGCAGGTCGCAAGGCCGCCGCAGCTATAGATAAGTATCTGCAGGAGTAGCGTGGAGAAGATTTCTAAACCTGAACTTATATGAAAAAACTTTTAACTATTTTAGTTGCACTGCTGTTTGCAGCACCCGCAAATGAGGCAACTGCCCAAAATTTACTCAAGAAGATTGGCAAGGCTGTTACCAATGAGGTTATAAATGAGCTGAAGAATAAGAGTAACAAGGAGCAGAAAAGTACACCTCAAAGCACGCCCGCAACAAGTCAGCCTCAAGCGACTCCGACAAAGGCCGCAAGTCAATCTTCGCCACAACAGGCGGCAAAGGTCTCTATTAGCGAGGTTTGTACCAATCCGCAGATTGTCAGCCAGAACGGCAGAGGCGCCAATGTTATCATTGACGGCATTGAGTATGTCATCCACACCGATAAAAAGGAGGCTTGCCTTATGCGCGTATCTCAACCTATGCGAGGCAAGACCACCAATGTAACAGTCTGGGGCGGTATTAAGTATAACGGCGTGGTCTACCCCGTAACAACAATTATGGCACACGCCTTTGAGGGCGAGTCACTTACCGCTGTAACCCTCTCTCACAACCTGCAAGAGATTAGAGAGGAGGCCTTCTGCTACAGTAAACTCAAGCGCGTAGTGGTCCACGGTGCAACAAAGCGCATCGGAGCATCCGCCTTCGCGGGCACAAACCTTGAGTCTGTAGTCCTTGAGAACGGCATTGAACGCATAGAGTCAGGCGCCTTTGCGGGTTGTAAAATGCTCACCTCAATTCAGATTCCACAGAGCGTTACGCGTTTAGAGCAGAGACTGTTTGAGGATTGCACAAAACTCACTGAGGTTATTCTGCCTCGCACCATTGAGCGCATTGAGCCATATATGTTTTGCGGCTGCACAAGCCTTACATCATACAGCATACCTTCCTCTGTCGTATCAATCGGCCAAAACGCCTTTGAGCGCAGTGGCCTTAAGTCTGTAAATATCCCTCTAAATGTCAAAACTATTGAGGATGGTGCATTTATAGAGTGCCAACAGTTAGAGCGAATAACAATTCCATCAACCGTAGAGAGCTTTGGTTTTTCTGTCTTCGCATTCTGCAACAAGATTAACACGGTCTATATCAATGTGAAGTTCAAAAATCACCAAGATGTTGCAAACATCTTCTCTGGCACAAGCATTATCACAAACAATGACCTTGACCAGTGCCCAGCCCTCAAATGGACAGAGTAGGCTGTTGGCTATTAGCCATTGGCCATTGGCAAATAACAGAGGCTGACTTGCAAGTCAGCCTCTGTTATTTTGAATAAAAACTCTAACGCGACAGCTAACGGCCAAAGGCCAATAGCCAACGGCCAATAGTCTACTTCAAATTTACAAACACCTGCACTGGGTAGTGGTCGGAGTGCATATGTACGCCGCGATGCTCGGCGGTAAGGTCCGTAGGGGCGTCGTTAAGCTTCGTATCGGTGCCATTATTGTCGCTCCAGTAGTGGTATGTAAGTATTCCGTAGCGGGCAACATCGCAACCTGCAACAAAGATGTGGTCAATGCGCTTTGGAGAGTGTGTACCGACCTTAAAGTTATTAAATGTGCCTGCAGGGGCGTGCTTGATAGGTGCAAGGGTATAGGCATCCTGAAGCAATCCGCTCTGTGCAAAGGTGTTATAGGCAGGGCTATCCTGAGCCACATTAAAGTCGCCCGTAAGGATAACATTTGCCTTCTCGCCACACATCTGCTTGATTTTTGAGATTACAAGCTTTGCGCCCTCCACGCGAGCAGCCTTGCCCTTATGGTCCATATGGGTATTGAAGAACCAGAACTTCTTCTTGGTCTGCTTATCCTTGAAATACCCCCAACTGCATACTCTACGGCAAGCGGCATCCCAACCATATGAGACCTCATCGGGAGTCTCGGAGAGCCAGAAAGTACCGCTATCGAGCAACACAAAGCGGTCACGACGGTAGAATACTGGGCTATACTCGCCCTTAGTCTTGCCATCATCGCGCGCAACACCGATATAGTCGTACTCGGGCAGTCGCTCAAGCATATACTGCAACTGGTCGTGACACACCTCCTGCGCACCGAAGATATCAAAGGCGGTAAATGCCACAAGGTCGCACATAATCTCTCGGCGCTCAGTCCAGCCGTCGCCCCTCTTATAGTCCACCTTTGAGTGCATACGAATGTTATACGAGCCACAATTTAGGCTCTGCGCCATAGTTGCAACAGCAATAAAGGCAGCAAGTGTTAAGGTAAAAAGTCGTCTCATAACTGCTCAATATGTGTAAAAATTGTTCTATCAAAATTAAGTTCTGGTCGCCCACCAAAAATTCCAAACAGCGCCGAGCCAGAGCCAGACATAGAGGCGTAAACAGCCCCTGCGTCAAGCAGTTGCTGCTTGATATGTCCAAGTAGCGGGTGCGCCTCAAAGATATGGGACTCAAAGTCGTTCTTTACACGCCCTTGCCACTGGTCTATAGGTCGTGTTAGCAACTGTTCAAGTGAAACCTCTGGCACACAAGGTTTTACACCGCTATAGGCTTCGGCTGTAGATACCCCCTCGTCGGGTTTTACAACAGCTAACCACTGTCCCGACAGCGGTAGCGAAATAGGCGACATTATCTCCCCACGACCCGTGCATAGTTGGGCAGTGTTGCGAACAAAAAAGGCTGTATCGCTACCAATCTCTGCCGCGCGAGCGATAAGCTCTTCTTCCGAGAGATTAAGGCCAAAAATATCATTCATCGCCACAATGACTGCCGTAGCATCGCTACTTCCACCACCCAAGCCTGCACCAAAAGGCACTCGCTTATCTAACTCAATAGCCACATTACCAACGCCATAGCACTTCTGCATCTGTCGTGCAGCGCGAACACAGAGGTTCTTCTCAACGGGGCAGTCAATAGTAATTCCCGTCTGCGCAAAAGTAAGGTTATCACTCGGTTCAACCTTGACAGTATCATACAGCTCGCGCACAGGAAACATCACTGTACTAAGCTCGTGGAAGCCATCCTCGCGGCGACGAAGGACATCAAGTCCGATATTTATTTTGCAATTTGCTCTTAAAATCATACGACAAATATAGCGAAAATGGGTTGGTTTAGCAAGAAAAAACACTATATTTGTATCAATTAAACTTAAACAGAACGAGATATGAGCTTCAAAAATCTGCTAATAACATACAGCGACTGCCCCACTTGGGTGACTATAGATGCAGAGATAGATGTTCGCAAAAGGTTGATTATTACCTACAACCTTGAGAGCGAAGAGTCCCCTTCACGCGACTTTACAAGGCGCGCAACAGTAGATAGTGAGGATACCCTGCTTATGGCAAAGCACTACCGCGTCTCTACCTCTGAGCTACCAGAGGTTCTCTACAGAGAGTGTGGCTACGGAGAGGGTGCTTCGCCATCGGATGCTGACGGAGTGTTCAAGGGTGCGCTTGATATGATTCTTGACGCAGGAGTACACTATAAGTTAGAAGAATTTTAACTTTTTTAGTTACAACCGATGTATTAACCGAAAAATTACTATCTTTGTAGTTTGAATGCAAATTTTAACTAAAAACAGATAACATCTTATGAAAAAAGTACTTTTCGCAGCGTTGGCACTCGCATTTGCCGCAAGCTGCAACACCGCACCTAAGACAACCGCTACAGAGGCTACCGCTGAGACTAAGAGCGAAGTTGGCGCATCTGATCTGGCTTATGTAAGAACTGACGCTGTATTTGCAGAGTCAGAGATCTTCAAGACCGAGGGCGTAGCTCTTCAGGCTAAGAACGAGAAGACTCAGAAGAGTCTTGCAGAGAAGGAGCAGAAGCTCCAGAATGAGATGGTACATCTTCAGGAGAAGTATCAGAAGGGTCTTATAACAACTATCGAGGCTCAGCGCAAGGAGCAGGATTTGCAGAAGCGCATCGCCGCATATCAGGAGAGCGCACAGAAGCAGCTCCGCTCACTTGAGGAGGAGAATATGGTGTTCCAGAACCGTATGGGCGATCTTATGCAGCGCGCTATTGACGAGATTAACGCTGATGGCGCATACAAGATGATTGTTAATGCTACCGCTCTTCTTGACGCCGCTGAGGAGCTTGACATTACCTCTATCGTTCTTGATAAGGTAAACGCACTCTACGCTGCTGATAAGGCTGCCGCAAAGAGCGAGAAATAATCTAAACAGCTGTCAGAATGGGATTTATACCATTTACACTGATTGACTTTATTGACATATTCCTTGTGGCGAGTTTGATGTTCGGCATCTATCGCGCCACAAGGGGTACTAATGCGCCATATATATTCTTCGGAATTATTATCGTCGTCATTGCGTGGGTAATGGTCCGAGCTCTCAACATGGAGCTGCTCTCATCTATCCTCGGTCAGGTCATCAGCGTGGGTGTTATTGCCCTGATAATCATCTTCCAGCCAGAGATTCGCCGATTTCTACAGCTTATCGGTATGCGACAGAAGGAGTTTGACTTCATCTCACGAATGTTCTCCTCCGCCCGCAAAAAAGAGGATATAAACACCTCGCCAATAGTCTCTGCCTGCCTTGACATGAGCAACACCAAGACCGGAGCTCTTATTGTCATCCGCCAGAAAGACGACCTTATGTTTGTCATCGAGAACGGCATTACCCTTGACGCAAATATCTCCGTGTCACTGCTCAAAAACATCTTCTTCAAAAATGCACCCCTCCACGACGGCGCCGTAATTATCGAAGGTAGCCATATAGTGGCAGCAAAGTGTATCCTGCCCGTAACACAGTCCGATGTACCTAAAGACTACGGCACACGCCACCGCTCCGCCATAGGTCTGAGCGAGCTTACAGATGCCGTGGTAGTAATCGTCTCCGAGGAGACTGGCAACATCTCTATCGCCAAAAACGGACAACTCAAACACAACATCGACCCGCAAAAGTTCGCCGGCGCACTTAAAAAGGCCCTGGGACAGTAACTGTTTGCTACGCAGAAAGCGAGTACCGAAGCTTTTTGAAAAAAGCTTCACCAAAAACTTTATGAAAAACTTCGTTTTTCTTCCGTGCTGATGCGGATTTAGGATAGCCTTGCGGCTATTACAATAAAAAAGAGAGATATGCTTTTGCTCAAGTAAACTTGGCAAGCAATCTCTCTTTTCCATTGTACCATCTACGATGGCCAACCTAAATCCGAATAAACACTTACAGACGGAGTCGTTCTATAATAAAGAATTTAAGGAGATTAGGGAAGTTAGGGAATTTAGTGATTTTCTCCCTAAACTCATTAACCTCCTTAATTTCACTACTTTTAGTACCGCCCATTTTGTCGTCAGAGTGGTGCATTTACAACGCTCAATAAAAAAAATGCCTGCGCAGGATAGTACTACAGCGTACAGCCCAGCAGGCATTTTTTATTAGCGGCAGGAAATGTGCCACTATCACGACAAAATCATCGGTGCCATTTGAAAACAACAGCAGTGCGTGAAGTATTGTAGATTTTGATATAGTGGTGCAAGTTGCCGTTCTCGTCCTTGACGGAGTATGAGAAGTGCTCGGCGCCGACACTATTGCGACCATGACCGCCAAAGCGAGGGTCGTCTGTGGTAAGCTCTACGGTGTACTTTCCTGCGCGAGGCACCTCGGTGATATAGTCCGGGATTGATGCCTCTGGATGCCAGTTGAAGACAAAGAGCAGGTTGCGGTGTGAGAATACGAGGGTCTTATTGTCGTAGTCTGTGTTCCACTTCCATGGATAGCCATTCTGCAACACGCGGTTTTTCTTTACAAGGCGTATCATTGCGCGGTCAAACTCACCAAGCTGCGAGTAGCGCAAAAATCCGTTTGATGCGAGCGACCACTGTCTGCGGGCATGGGCGTAGCTCCAGTTGTTACCCTCACGAGGGAAATCAATCCACTCTGGATGGCCAAACTCGTTGCCCATAAAGTTTAGATATGCATCGCCACCTGTAGAGATGGTCATCAGTCGTATCATCTTATGCAGGGCCATACCGCGCTCAATGACAAGGTTTTCAGATGCGCGATTCATAGCAAAGTACATCTCCTTATCCATCAGGCGGAAGGCAATGGTCTTATCTCCCACAAGGGCTTGGTCGTGCGACTCGGCATATGCAACGGTCTTAACACCTGGCAGGCGCGAGGTCATAACGCCCCACATCTCGTCAAGGTTCCACTCCTCGTCAGGGACATCCTTAAGCAGTTTAATCCAGAAATCTGGTATAGCCATACCCAGACGGTAGTCAAAACCTACGCCTCCGTCCTCTATCGGATTACACATACCCGGCATACCACTCACATCCTCGGCAATGGTTATTGCTGCAGGGTTAAGGCTGTGTATCAGCTTATTAGCCAGTGTAAGGTATACTATCGCATCGCGGTTTACACCCTGGTCAAAGAACTTCTCGCGGCAGTCAAAGTCGGTATATCCGTGGTGATGATAGAGCATTGATGTTACGCCATCAAATCGGTAGCCGTCAAAGTGGAAAACATCCATCCAGTACTTGACATTAGAGAGCAGGAAGTGCTCCACCTCGCGCTTTCCGTAGTCAAAGGTCTTTGAGTCCCAATACTGCTGATAGCCCGCGCCACCCTCCTTGGAGTAGTGGTGCTGTGAGCCATCAAGCTCGTTTATGCCCTCGTTAAGGTTCTTGACATAGTGGGCGTGGACAATATCCATAATTACGGCAATACCCATGGAGTGCGCCTTGCGAATGAGCGACTTAAGCTCCTCGGGAGTACCAAAGCGAGAGGATGGCGCGAAGAAGTTTGCCACATGGTAGCCAAACGAGCCGTAGTATGGGTGCTCGGCAATAGCCATAACCTGAATAGCGTTATAGCCTGCACGACGGACTTTTGGGAGAATCTTGGTCTCAAACTCGCGGTAAGTGCCTACGCCCTCCCTCTCTTGAGCCATACCTACATGGGTCTCATAGATAAGCAGCGGGGTAGACTTTGAGGCTGAGAAGTTATCCTCCGACCAATCAAAAGGCTCGTCAATCCAGAACTGTGCGGTATAGTTCTTCGTCTCGTCATCCTGCACTACGCGCTTTGCATAGGCAGGTATACGGTCATGCCAGCCGTTAGCCCCGTGAATATGAAGCTTATAGAGCGAGCCGTGTGTTAGGCGGTAGCCATACATAGCCTCAGGAAGGAAGATGCTCCACACGCCATTTTTGTCCTTCTCAAGGCGTAGTTGCGTACGCTGCCAGCCATTGAAGTCGCCAAAGATGTAGACATCATACGCCTCGGGCAGCCACTCGCGGAACCACCAGCCCGACAGAGTGTCGTCATACTGCCAGCCGAAGTAACGATAGCCATTTGCATAGTCTACAATAGAGCCACTGCTACCCTCTATAGCCTCAAGACGCTGCAAATAGAGATTATGGCGAAGGAGAATCTCCTCCTCAACAGGTTTTAACCACTCATCCGCCTCAACAATAGGCAAACTCTTCTTTTCTGACATAACTATATTTTTTACTACTTATCGCACCTCAAAATTAGCACACATCTTATCTTTCGCCCCCCCTAAATTGCATTTTAAGGCGGGGTTTACAACGCTCGCCTATATTTACAGCGATGGGCTGTACTGAGGTGTACTGCCCATTGCTGTAAATTAGGTAGCGGCAGTAAATACCCCTTATAAATGCAATTTATTCGTACTTGACAACAACAGTGCGGAACCCCTTACTATTCTTGACAGAGAACATTACATAAATCCTGCTGTCAATAACTTTGATACCTGCGATATCGGCATAGCCTGCAGGGGTAATCTGGAGTGACTCAAGAAGATACTGGTCAAAGATGCACTGAATGCGACGCTTTGGCAGAACGATACGACCAGCGTGGTCATAGACAGTAATAAACGCCTTGCTCTCGCCATTCTTCATACTACCCTTATTGTGCTGGCCCTCAACAAAGTATACATAGTCCTTATCTACATCCCACGCGCGGAAAGTGTAGTAGTTTACCTCCTTAGCAGGGTCGGCAGTCTCCTTATCAGGCTTTGGAATGGTAAATGAGCTGATAGTCTCCATTGTAGTCATATCCTTTGCCTTAATAGTACGCACAACGGTCTGCTCAGGCTCGCCAACAACCTCGCCTTTATACTGGGTCTTAATCTTAATCTCGCCATCGTCCATTGCGCGAGCATCGCTAAGGCTATAGAGGTTTACGGTCACAGCACCAGCCTTCTGAGTTACAATGCCGAGGATATCATCCTTTACATTTACTGCAGGGTAGCAGTATCTCTCACCACCCATATAGTAGTTCTCGCCCGCATAGCCCTCGTTAATCTCGCCATTAACCTCAAATGGGAAGCGAGAGACAGTACGAGTACGACCATAAGCACCCTTGTACTTTGTGCCGTTACTACCAATCCAGATATAGTCCTTACCATCCTCAGCGTGCTCTACAGCAAGGGCATTTGCATTACCGAAGTAGCGCAGAGTCATAGTCTCGCGCTTGCCATCCTGACGGCGGACGATATAGTTCTCGTGTACCTTTGTAAGACCTGGCTGGTTCTTACCAATGCTACCTGGCTGTGAGAACCACATTGTTGTCTCATCTGCAGAGATAGAGAATCCCTGTGTTGCACGATGAGCAGTCTTCAGAGCTAATCCCTTTGTAAGGAACTGCGACTCCTTAGTCATCTTAGTCATCTTCATAACAGTGAGCAGGCGCGGGTCGGTAATCTTCTCCTTCTTTGCCTTCTCCTTCTTTGCCTTCTGAGCGTAAGCTGGCTCAGATACGCCAACAGTTAACAATGCTACCAGAGCCACAACAGCAAGGCTCTTAAAAATGTTCAGTTTCATAATTTTATAGTTAGGTTTGTTTATACTTATTACAAATATACTTACTATTCCTTCAATTTACAACTTTTCCTTCAAAAACTTACCAGTCACGCTATTAGGGTTAGTTGCTATCTCCATTACAGTGCCCTCTGCAACCACTCGTCCGCCCGCCTGACCGCCATCGGGACCGATATCTATAATATGGTCGGCAACCTTCACAACATCGAGGTTATGCTCAATAACGACAACCGTATTTCCCTTGTCAGCCAACTTACCAAGGACAGAAAGCAGCTGGCGGATATCCTCAAAATGGAGTCCCGTTGTCGGCTCATCAAGCACATAGAGCGTACGGCCAGTGTCCCTCTTAGAGAGCTCCGAGGAGAGCTTTATGCGCTGACTCTCGCCACCAGAGAGCGTTGTACAAGGCTGACCAAGTGTAAGATAACCAAGACCCACATCCTGAATAGCCTTGAGCTTAGTGTATATATTTGGTATGGCAGCAAAGAACTCAACAGCCACATTGACCGTCATATTAAGCACATCGTTAATGCTCTTACCCTTATATCTAACCTCAAGGGTCTGCTGGTTGTATCTATTTCCGCCACACGCCTTGCACTTTACATAGACATCTGGCAGGAAGTTCATCTCTATTGTCTGCACACCCGCGCCCTTACACTCCTCGCAGCGTCCTCCGCGAACATTAAACGAGAATCGTCCCGCCTTAAATCCACGCGCCTGCGCATCGGGCGTAAGCTCAAAGAGTCGGCGGATATCACTAAAGACATTTGAGTATGTTGCAGGGTTACTCCTTGGCGAGCGACCTATAGGCGACTGGTCCACAACAACAAGTTTATCTATATGCTCAAGCCCCTCAATGCTATCGTACTCAAGTGGGCGCGTCATAGAGCGATATAGGTGCTGTGAGAGTATCGGCACAAGGGTCTGATTGATAAGCGTACTCTTTCCCGAGCCACTAACTCCCGTAACGCAGATAAACTTTCCTAACGGGAAGGTAACATCCACGCTCTTAAGGTTATTTCCACGCGCACCACGAATGGTTATTGCATTACCACTACCCTCTCTTGCTGTCTGCGGTATCTCAATTCTTTTACGCCCTGTAAGATACTGAGCAGTAATACTATCCGAGCGCAAAATATCTTCAAAAGTTCCCGCCGCAACGATATGTCCACCACGGCGACCCGCCTTAGGGCCGACATCGACAACAAAGTCCGCCGCGCGCATCATATCCTCATCATGCTCAACAACAATAACCGAGTTTCCCGCATCGCGCAGCTCCTTAAGCGTTGCTATAAGTCGCTGATTATCCCTCTGGTGCAGACCGATGCTCGGCTCATCAAGAATATAGAGCACATTGACAAGCTTTGAGCCTATCTGCGTAGCAAGGCGAATACGCTGACTCTCGCCGCCCGAGAGGCTCTTAGATGCGCGTGAGAGTGAGAGGTAACCAAGTCCCACATCCACCAAAAAGCGCAGTCGCTCGCGTATCTCCTTGACAATTTCGGAGGCAATCTTGCGCTGCTTAGCATCCAAATAGTCATCAATACTCTTCATCCACTCTGACAGCTCAAGAATAGACATATCAGAGAGTTGTGCGATATTCTTATCGCCAATTCTAAACTGCAGAGCCTCGCTCTTCAGACGGCTACCACCACAGACAGAGCACTTGCGGTAGGTAACAAATTGTAGTCGCCACTTCTCGCCGTGGCGAGACTCCTCATCCTCCGAGGAGACAGTGTTTATATACTCAGCAATACCCTCCCAAGTACGCATCTGCACACCACGCTGGTATGTAAAGTCGGCAAGGTCTACCATCACTGGCTCCACATCGCCAT
The DNA here is from genome assembly GCA_015059785.1 of Rikenellaceae bacterium. Lineage (GTDB taxonomy): Bacteria > Bacteroidota > Bacteroidia > Bacteroidales > Rikenellaceae > Alistipes. Next base: position 45,716 of record SUZS01000007.1, on the reverse strand, counting down.
AGAGAATGGCATGCAGGCCCTCCTCTGAAATATCGCAAATTGGAGTATCTGTAGTAAAACCATATCTGAGACCGAGTGCCATAATGGTTGCAAAGAAGATATTATCACGCTGCTTACCCAGTGGAGCGATACCACCCTCACGGATAGTCATACGGTCGTCGGGCACAACACGCGCCAGGTCAAAGACAGCCTCCTCTCCCAGTCCATTACAGTGCGGACAAGCCCCCTTTGGCGAGTTAAAGGAGAAGGTATAAGGCTCTGGGTCCTCAAAGGCTACGCCCGTAGTTGGGCACATAAGGTGGCGCGAGTAGTAGCGCATACTCTCGTCCGAGTAGTCGTGCAGAGCCATTGTCCCCTTGCCCTGATTCATCGCATCGCCAATAGAGCGCATAAGACGCTCTCGCATATCCTCGCTAACGGCTATGCGGTCGATAACAAGCTCTATAGAGTGGGTTTTATACCTATCTAACCTCTCGCCCGCACTAAACTCACGCACCACGCCGTCTATTCGTGCATAGATATATCCACGCTTTGAGAGGGAGTCAAACAACTCGCGGTAGTGACCCTTACGCTCCTTGACAACGGGCGAAAGCAGTGCCACCCTCTTACCGCTATACTGCTCAATAATAAGGTCGCAAATCTGCTCATCGGTAAAGTGGACCATCTTCTCGTTTGTAGTTGGCGAGTAGGCGGTAGAGGCACGAGCATAGAGCAGGCGCAGAAAGTCTCCAATCTCTGTCACTGTGCCAACTGTAGAGCGCGGATTTTTGTTTGTCGTCTTTTGCTCTATAGCCACAACGGGGCTTAGTCCCGTAATCTTGTCTACATCTGGTCGCTCCATAGAGCCGATAAACTGGCGGGCATAGGTAGAGAAGGTCTCCATATAGCGACGCTGACCCTCGGCATATATAGTATCAAAGGCGAGCGAACTCTTGCCGCTGCCACTGAGGCCCGTCACTACAACAAGCGCATTGCGAGGTATCTCAAGGTCTATATTTTTGAGGTTATGCACCCTTGCACCCTCAATCTTTATTACATCTCTACCCATTGGTGCTATTCACATACGGTTGCCATCATCCCTGCAAAGATATCGTGCAGCGAGATAAGACCAACCAAATCTGCAAAACATATTAGAACAATAATCAGCGTAAAGGCCTTGATGAAGCCCTTACCCAGATGTGCCGCGTAGTGGGATGCAAGGAACGAGCCGATAATATTTCCCACACCGTGCGGAATACCGAACAGATAGTCAATCTGTCCGTTAATCATAAAGACCGCCAAGGAAAATGGCGTTGCCACAAAAATCACGAAGTTCTTAATGGCATTTGCCGTCATAATATCCATACGCATAGCCCACAGCGTGATTGCAAGGATAAGATATCCAATGCCGATGTAGATATATCCGCCATAGAATCCTATACCCAAAAAGAGCAGATAGTGCCACGGCTTAATATCGAGGTTATGCCCCTCCTTAATCTTTATTCGGCTGTCAAAAATCAGGTACAGAAGTATTATGACAAGTATAACGCCAAAGCATATCTTAAATATGCTATCGTTTATATGCGTAGCCACGAGCGAGCCCGCAATATTTCCAATAATCACAGGCACAGAGAGCAGCAGTCCGTGTTTCAGGTTAAAAGCTCCCTTGCGCAAAAATGTGATTGTAGCGGTAAAGTTCTGCAAAAAAACCGCAATTCGATTTGTTCCATTAGCGATAGTTATAGGCAGACCCAATGCTGTAAACATCGTAACTGTAACTACAGAACCTCCCCCTGCAAGTGTATTTATAGCTCCGACAATGATGCCCGAGACAACTAAAATCAGCGTAATACCCAAATCCAACTCCATAACTTTCCCTATTTCGCAACTCAAAAGTAGCAAAATTTTCGTAAATTTACAATGTTTTACCTATTTTTGCACCAAATTAACGACAATATAGCAAAATGAAAGTTGGTCAAATACAGACACTGACCGTAAGCCGAATGTCGGACTACGGACTCTACCTTAAGGATGAGGAGGGCAACGAGGCTCTGCTTCCAAATAGATATGTCTCTCTAAGTCAAAAGGTTGGCGACAGCATTGAGGTGTTTATCTATCACGACTCGGAGGATAGAATTACCGCAACGACAGACACCCCAACAATCACTGCGGGAAAAGTGGCGTGGCTCAAGGTTGTGGATAAGAATATCCACGGAGCGTTCCTTGACTGGGGCATTGCAGGCAAAGACCTCTTTCTACCAAATAGAAATCAGCAGGGTGGCATAGTTATTGGCAACCACTACCCTGTCTATATGTATGTAGACGATGTTACAGGCCGCTGCGTGGCGACAAACAAGTTGCGCACTTATGTAAACAACGACGATATTGTAACCGTTGCAAAGGGTCAGCAAGTTGAGATTCTTGTTGTCTCAAAAAGCGATATCGGCTACCGCGTAATTGTTGAGAATCGCCACTGGGGAATGCTATACAGCAACCAGATTTTCCGCCCTCTTTCACTTGGCGAGCGCACAACAGCCTATGTCGTTAAGGTTACGGACGAGCGCCGCATAGACCTCTCACTCCAGCGTCGCGGATATACTCAGGTTAAGGATAGCGCCGAGCAGCTCTACGAGGCTATCGTCAATGCAGGAGGTTTTCTGGAGCTTACAGACAACAGCTCGCCAGAGGATATTCAGCAACAACTACAGATGAGCAAGAAGCTCTTCAAGCGCTCCCTTGGCGTGCTGATGAGTCACAACCGCGTGGTAGTGCTTGAGAACGGCATTAAGATAGTAAAGTAGAAAAAGATGGTAAAGGTAACAACTGCCGAGCGCGTTTCTCGCGAGGCTTCAGACAACTATGTCTTCCAACGCTCACTGCTCGCCTACCACCACGCCGCAGAGATTATCAGTGGCGATGTGTTAGAGATTGGTACGGGCACGGGCTATGGAGTAGAGATTCTTGCGCCCCGCTGCGACCGATTTACTACGGTAGATAAGTTCCTTGCCCCCTCTGTGCCAGAGGTTGAAAATTGCGAGCGACTGCAGATGAGCGTACCTCCTATCGGCTTTGCAAGTGGCAGTTTTGACTATGTTGTCTGCTTTCAAGTAATTGAACATATCAAGGATGATACGGAGTTTGTGCGCGAGGTTGCCCGCGTGCTTCGCCCAGGTGGCAAGTTTATCGTCAGCACACCAAATGCCCCCATGTCGCTCACGCGCAACCCATGGCATATCCGCGAGTACTGCGCCGATGAACTTCACAACCTACTAAGCATAGCCTTTAGCACCATTGAGCGCAAGGGCGTAGTGGGAAACAGCAAGATTATGGAGTACTATGAGAAGAATCGCGAGGGCGTTAGACGCATTACCCGCTTTGATATCCTCGACCTGCAGCACCGTCTGCCTCGCTGGATGCTCCAAATCCCCTACGACATCCTCAACCGCATAAACCGCCGCCGCCTACTTCGCCAGAACAACGACCTGACAACATCTATCACAATGGCGGACTACAGCGTCGTTGATGAAACAGAACAGAGCTTTGATTTACTCTTCATTGCCGAGAAGTAACAAGCTACGCAGTATAGAGAATTTAAGGAGATTAGGGAATACAGCGAAATCACTAACCTCACTAAATTTCCTAATCTCTCTACATCGTCAGCAAGCTGATGGTCTACTTAATAAACAGTATCTCGCGGTATTTAGGCAGGGTCCAGATTTGGTCGTCAACGACCTCCTCAAGGCGGTCAATCTCCTCGCGGATAGTGTCAAAGAAGACAGCGACGGTGTCGTGGTAGGCGATAGCCTTTTCGCGCATATCCTCAATGCGGTTTGCCTTTTTACGGCACTCAATCATCTCTGCCACAAGTCTTTGTATTGTAGCTGTGCGGGTCTGGATATTCTCAATAAGGCTCTTATCCGCCGCCCAACTCAAACCCAGCTGTTGCAGTTTCCACGCCTTATCAAGCAGCACGCCCTCATATTTAGATGCTATAGGTACAATATGGTTCATCGCTATATCGCCCAACACGCGAGCCTCAATCTGAATCTTCTTGACATACATCTCGCGCTTAATCTCTGCGCGCGCCTCAAGCTCTACCCTATTATAGACACCCATAGAGCTGAACATCGCTACGGTCTTATCATCAAGGAAGCGGTCAAAGTTCAGCGGTGCTGACACCTCGCAGTCAAGGCCACGACGCGCAGCCTCCTCTCTCCACTCGTCTGAGTATCCGTTGCCATCAAAGCGGATAGGCTTGCACTGCTTGATAATCTCGCGGATGGTCTCATAAATTGCCCTCTCCCTCTTCTCACCGCGTTCAAGCTTACGGTCTATCGTACGCTTAAACTCTGTAAGTTGCTCTGCCACAGCGGTATTGATAACAATGATAGCCTCAGCGCAGTTATCCGAAGCACCAACAGCACGGAACTCAAATCGGTTACCTGTGAAGGCAAATGGCGAAGTGCGGTTTCTATCTGTATTATCGCGCAGCAGAGTAGGAATCTGTGTCAGGCCGCTCATACGGAAGAGATTTTTAGAGTCAAAGCGGATATCCTCATCACTCTTTGAGTTCTCTATCTTATCCAACACTGACGAAATCTGCGAGCCGAGGAATGTAGAGATAATCGCCGGTGGAGCCTCACCCGCACCCAGACGATGCTCGTTTGTTGCCGACATTACCGACGCCTTGAGCAGTCCATTGTGCTTATATACAGCCGCAATAACATTGACAAGGAATGTGATAAACTGCAGATTTTCAAAGGCTGTCTTTCCCGGGCGGAGCAGATTTACACCCGCATCTGTACCGAGCGACCAGTTGTTATGCTTACCTGAGCCGTTAATACCCTTAAATGGCTTCTCGTGCAACAGAACGCGGAAGTGGTGTCGCTTTGCCACCTGATTCATAATTGTCATCAGCAGCTGGTTGTGGTCGTTAGCAAGGTTTGCCTCTTCGTAGACTGGCGCAAGCTCAAACTGATTTGGGGCAACCTCATTATGGCGTGTCTTGAGCGGAATACCGAGCTTAAGCGACTCATACTCAAGGTCTTTCATAAAGGCAATAACGCGCGAAGGGATAGCACCGAAGTAGTGGTCATCAAGCTGCTGATTCTTCGCTGCCTCATGACCCATCAGCGTGCGACCCGTCTGCACAAGGTCTGGGCGAGCCGACCACAGCGCATCGTCAATAAGAAAATACTCCTGCTCCCAACCAAGATAGGAGAATACACGCTCCACACTCTTGTCAAAATATCGACAGACATCTGTTGCCGCCTTGTTCACCGCCTGTATAGAGCGCAGCAACGGTGTTTTATAGTCAAGAGCCTCGCCATTATAGGCGATGAAAAGCGTTGGTATACAGAGCGTTGTATCTACAATAAAGGCTGGCGAAGTAGGGTCCCAAGCAGAGTATCCTCGCGCCTCAAAGGTGTTTCTAATACCACCACTCGGAAAGCTTGACGCATCAGGCTCCTGCTGAATGAGCACCTTGCCCGAAAACTCCTCCAGTAGTCCTCCCTGACCATCAGGCTCGGCAAAAGAGTCGTGCTTTTCTGCCGTACCGCCCGTAAGAGGCTGAAACCAGTGACAGTAGTGGTCCGCACCGTGGCTGAGTGCCCACTGCCTCATGCCCGCAGCAACAGCATCCGCAACCTCCTGCGTCAGCGGCGTGTTGTTCTCAATAGTGGCCACTAAAGCCTCATAGGTCTGCTTGTTGAGAAACTTACGCATCTGCTTGCGACCAAAAACCTTCTCGCCGAAATAGTCAGACGGATTATTGCTCGGCGGAGTAACCTCCACCGCCCTCTGCTCAAGCGCCCGCTCAAGCATATTAAAACGAAGTAACGACATATACTCTTGATTTTTGCACAAAGATAACTACTTTTCTCAAAAATCACGCAAAATTACAACGAAAATAAATATAGTTTAATGATTATCGTTAAATCAGATTTTTCAGTTTAATGTTTATCGTTAAATGTATTAGAGAGATTAAGGAGATTAGGGAAGTTAGGGATTGTGATAGTGAACTATATAACAACAGATATTGTCCTTGTAACAATCGGTTCTGGGAACTGCAATCCCAGCCGCGTTTTACAAAGACAATTATCTGCACAACAAAATTAACAACAATTTCGTTGCAAACCAAACATAAATACAAAATAACAATATTCAACGACTAACCTCAATCAGAGTACCGACCAATTTTGTCGTCAGAGCGGGAAAGGTACAGCGCCGCGATTAAGCCGAGAGCATTCAAACTCGTTTGGCAGAATATGTAGTTCAGCTGTTGGCCTTTAGCCATTGGCGAGCTACGCAGGACAGAGAATTTAAGGAATTTAGTGAAGTTAAGGAATATAGCGCAAAACCTCACTAAATTCTCTAAACTCACTAATCTCACTACAATCAGCGCACCCTATTTTGTCGTCAGAGCGCGGTAGATACGACGCCGCGATTAAGCCGAGAGCAGAGTCAAGCTTGCTTGAACTCTGCCGAGGCGCAGCAGGGTCGAGTTGCCGAAGGCAAGCCAATGGCTAACGGCTAATAGCCAATAGCCATTTTGTCGTCAGAACGGGGTATATACAACGCCGCGATTAAGCCGAGAGCAGAGACTGCTTGCAGACTTTGCCGAGGCGGAGCGGTGAAGGGTCGCCAAGGCGAGCCAACGCTCGGGCTATAAAACAGCGAAGGGTAGTACTGATGCGTACGACCCTTTGCGGTTTTATAGATTAGCGGAAGTAGATGCCCCGCTATCACGACAAAATTAGAATAGTTTTTTGCGTATCTCGCGAGGTATCGCATTCCTATTTACCATAATCGACATAGTCTTATACTCCACAAATGGGCGAGAGAAGTAGTAGTAGCCCTTATATGGAGAGTCGGTACCCCAAGAGTTCTTAACCTTGAAGTATGGGTTGCCACACTGGTCGGTAGCAGTACCAACGATAACCATACCGTGGTCGTCGGTAGTCTGGTAGTTATCGTAAGCCTCCTGGCGCATCTGCTGTGTAATAACCTTCTCCTTACCTGGCTTGTCAAAGCTATAGAGAGCCTTATTACGCTCGCGGTCGCTCATAGCACCCCAACGCTCAGCGTCAGTACCGCTCATATTGTCGATATTATCCTCTGGAACAACAGCAAATGCCTTTGTACGGCTGAAGCCCTTCTCAGATACATCAGAAGCCCAACCGATAGAGTAGTCGTTGCTAAGTGCGTTGTCAATAACGGCCATCATCTCCTCAAGTGGCACATTATATACGCTTGCCCACATCCAGTTATCAGGTACCTCAATGACAAAGGTAGAGTAGAATGGGTGGTGAGTGAAAGATGAGAGGCATACATAGTCCTCCATCTTGATTGGCAGCGAAGCGGCAAATGACTGTGGGGTGTAAGTTGTACCCTTATACTCAAAGGTCTCTGGCATCTTACCGAAGTATGCATCCAGAATACCATTCAGACCCGCCTGCCAAGCAGTTGTAAGGGTGCGGTTTGGATTCTTGATAATGGCATCTACATAAGCCTTAAGCACTGCGTCAATCTCGTTGAAGTGAGGAAGCTTTGTGCCATAGTTAAGACCCTCGTAGACCTCCTGTGGAACGATGCCATACTTCTTAATACCCTCAGTAACATCGTGGAAGGCACCGCCAACAGCAAAGTTCAGCGCACCGTGCAGGCGAACATACTTTACGGCCTTCTCAAAGTACACATTGCGAACAATCCACATCTCTGAAAGGTCCATCTCCTCGCCACCTGCGCGCAAAATCTCGTTCTCAAGGTAAGAGAGAGCCGAGAAGCACCAGCAAGTACCGCTACGGAACTGATTCTTTACGGATGTAGTCTTAACACATTTACCGTCAGTAAACTTATAGCCTTCAGCCATCTCTGGCTTCTCCTGTGCCACAACAGGGAGTGCAAGCAACAGGGCAAGCAGGGTTACAAATAGTCTGTTCATAGTTTCTCCTTTATTATTTTTTTGATGAATTTACAATCTTAATACAATCCTCATAGCTAAGTGTCTCTGGCTTTGCACCGCGAGGCAGGCGATAGTTCTTACCCTTATATGCGATATAGGCGCCATAGCGACCATTCTTTATTACCAAAGCCTTATCCTCAACATAGGTCTTGAGCGGAATATTTGCCGCCGCAGCCTGCTCCTGCTGCTGGTGGATAAGCTCAATACAACGCTCATAGCTAACTGTATAAGGGTCGTCGGTCTTTGCAAGCGAAGCAAAGTTCTTTCCGTAGCGGACATAGCCACCAAACTTACCGATACCTACGACCACCTCATTACCCTCGTATACACCCACTGTGCGCGGCAGAGCAAAGAGCTCAAGGGCCTGCTCAAGGGTTATAGACTCAATAAGCTGACCCTTCTTAAGTGATGCATACTGCGGTTTCTCGCCCTCATCAGCCTCAATCTCTACCATAGGGCCATAGCGGCCAATGCGAGCCTTGACAACCTTACCACTGACAGGGTCTACGCCCAAAACACGAACCTGCTGGTGAGTTGAAGACTGGGTCTCAATAGCTGCATCTACCATCTTATGGAATGGAGTATAGAAAGAGTCAATCATCTCTGTCCACTGCAGCTCGCCCTCGGCAATACGGTCAAACTCCTTCTCTACATTAGCTGTAAAGTTATAGTCCATAATCATTGAGAACTGAGTCTCAAGGTAGTCGTTGACAACCATACCGATATCTGTTGGGCAGAGACGATTCTTCTCTGTGCCATAGTTCTCAGAGGCGATCTTCTCAGTAATATTACTTCCGCGAAGGGTAATGGTCGTATAGTTACGCTTCTGCGCTGGACGAGAGCTCTTCTCTACATATCCACGAGTGATAATGGTAGATATTGTCGGCGCGTATGTAGATGGACGACCGATACCAAGCTCCTCAAGGCGCTTAACAAGCGATGCCTCATTATAGCGCAAAGGTGGCTTTGTAAAGCGCTCGGTGGCCACAATGCTCTGAGCCTTTACAACCTCACCCTCCTTAAGATGAGGAAGGGTAGCTGTGTGCTCGCCATCTTGACTCTCATCATCAACACTCTCTGAATAGAGGCGCATAAAGCCATCAAAACGCATCGTCTCGCCAGTAGCCACAAAGTGCTCCGTGCTGTCAGACATAGCGATATTTATTGTTGTGCTATCAATATCCGCAGGCACCATCTGTGAGGCTACTGTGCGCTTCCAGATAAGGTCGTAGAGTCGTTTTTCAACTGCTGTACCATCAATCTCGCGGCGGTTGATATATGAAGGGCGGATAGCCTCGTGAGCCTCCTGAGCACCCTTGCTATGTGTTGTATAGTTGCGCGGATTAGAGTACTTCTCGCCAAAGAGCGAAGTTACCTCCTCCTTACAAGCGTTGATAGCCAGCTGCGAGAGGTTTACCGAGTCGGTACGCATATAGGTAATAAGACCCTGCTCATAGAGTCGCTGAGCTACAGACATAGTCTGAGACACAGACATACCAAACTTACGAGCAGCCTCCTGCTGAAGCGTAGAGGTGGTAAATGGAGGTGCTGGATATCGCTTCATAGGCTTTGTCTCGCAGTGGGCAACGGTAAAAGTTGCTGTTTTGCAACACTCAAGCATAGATAGAGCCTGCTCCTTTGTAGCAAAACGCTCTGGATACTCAGCCTTGAAAATAGTCTTCTCCTCATCCTCCACAGAGTAGAACTGGGCAACTAAGCGATAGTAGCTTGTCGTATTGTGTGCGATAATATCGCGCTCGCGCTCAACAATAAGTCTTACTGCCACACTCTGCACGCGACCTGCCGAGAGTGCTGGCTTAACCTTTTTCCAGAGGATTGGCGAGAGCTCAAAACCCACAATGCGGTCAAGCACACGGCGCGCCTGCTGTGCATTGACAAGGTTAAGGTCTACAGTGCGTGGATTCTCAATAGCGTTTAGAATCGCATTCTTTGTAATCTCGTGGAAAACAATTCGCTTAGTTCGCTCAATAGGTAGTCCCAACACCTCTGTAAGGTGCCAAGCAATAGCCTCTCCCTCGCGGTCCTCATCGGATGCGAGCCAAACGGCATCTACTGTTGAAGCTAAGCGAGCAAGCTCATCTACAACCTTGCGCTTATCTGACGATACCTCATAGCATGGGGCAAAGCCATTCTCAATATCCACACCCAAGCCCTTCTTTGCCAGGTCGCGGATATGTCCGAAGCTAGACTTTACAACATACTCCTTGCCGAGAAATCGTTCTATAGTTTTTGCCTTTGCAGGCGACTCTACAATAACCAGATTCTGCATTATTTATATATTTTCTGTTTACGCAACGAAACCTAAGGCTTTGCTTAGGTTTCAACTTGCTTTTTTCAATTTACTTACAATCAACTACTTAACCATTGTATAGGTCATCTCCAAATGAATTGGTGCCTTTTCACTTGTCGAGCCTTGAATCTCTGTGTGGATAAATGTATAAGGCGAAATTGCCTCAGGACCGAGATATATTGCTCGCGGAGTGACTGTCTCGTCATAATCAGAGAGCTTTTCCAATGAGTTTACATAGTTGTACAGGCGCTGCATAAAGCCTGTGATATCCATCTCATAGCAGCCACGGCTACGGTTAAGATATCCTCCATACGCAAGCTCTGTACTATAGTTTGTCTCATACTCTGGGTCGTAGTCGGTAATGCAGTTAAGCTTGCTATAGCCGACATATGAGCCAAGGCGAGAGATTGAGTTATCCATAAGCGGTGTGAGCAGATGAGCATTGTCAATATTTGTCTGCCAGTCGTAGTCCGCACCCTTAAGGTATACATACAATCGGCACTGGTTAATACCAATAGCGCGATACTTTGTATCATCCTTCTCTGGGTCGATATACGATGCTCGCTTAAGCTCTGCAAGGAACTCATCAGTAAAGTAAATCTCTGTAGCCACGCCCGCAAAGCCCTCAACATAGCACTCCGCAACCTCGTCGCGTGCGCTATTTGGGAGCTTTTTGCCAGCCTCATCGTAGGCGGCAAACTTAATATTACCCAACAGCGAGCCAGTGTAGTCGTGTCTAATGCTATTTACAGAGATGTTAATTACATCCTCTGGTCCCTCAATAAAGTTTCCATAGTCGTCACGATATCCATCAAGGCTCTCGTCGTAGAAGTAGTAGTTCGCACCGATAGTATCCTGAACAAGGGTAGGGTCCTTTGGATTACGATTTCGTCCCTGCAACTGAAGACCAGAGCTCTTAAGGTCAAAGCTGTAGAGAGCGCCACGCTTTGTCTTATCTACACCCTCAAGCACCGGTTTAATGTAGATACCGTGGAAGTGCTGTTGCCACTTCTTCTCGCTGCTATAGAGGCTGTCAATATCCTTTGTATAGCCATCCCACTCCTTGTTTGTATCATAATCCTCTGGGATGAGCATCATACGACGAACAAAGTCCCAAGTCTGACCCTCAAACTTACCATCAGCACCACGCTTTGCCGAGAGGTTTACTGGTGTAAGGTCAATAGTACGGGTATTTGGACCTGTCTTGACTCCGTCAGGGAAGGTAAAGGTAAAGAGTGGCTTTGATGGGTCATAAGCGCCCTCCATACTACAGTTAGAGTATGCCGATGTATCTGCCTCATTTACAACACTTCCGAGCAGAGGCTTCGTAAGCTCATAAATCTCATACTTTACTGGCGTAAGGGTATCTACACCATAGTCGTTAATGGTAAGAATGAGCGACATAGTATCAAAGATTGGCTTATAACCGAAACCTGTCTCCTTATCCACGCTGTTCATAAAGATGATTGACGAGGCCATAGCCGATGTACGCATACCGAAGGTATCGCTATGCTCAACACCGATATATCCATTATTGACATTGCTTGACAGCAGTGAGTCTGTATGGTAGAGCGATGTGCGGAAGAACTTACCTTCACGCTCTGTATACTCGCTCTTGTCATCTGTACTCTGTCCAGCATTAAATGTAATTACCTTACCACCCTTAAATCTCAGATGGCGCATCTCCATCTTCTGGTGGTCTGGGATAATATCATAGCCAAGTTCGCTGTCAACATCTGCCGAGCAAGCCACACTAAAGAGTGCAACTGCAACCACAACAAAAACGCACAGCGCTGACAGCTTAATTTTCAAACAGTTCATCATAGAATTGTGTATAGTTGTCATAAAATCCCTCACTCTCTGGCGAAATGTACTCCATAACCCTCTTGCCAGCAGCCTTCGCCTCATCAAGCAGCGAAGAGTCAACAGAGGCAGAGCCTGCAATAACGCCATCAACCTGAGACATAACGAAACGATAGAGATTTTCGTATGAAGGAGTGTCAATAATTGAGATATTTTCGTCCCCCATACCCTCACTCTCCAGTTTTTTACTCAATTCTGCACTCAGCGGGGTATTAAAACGCTCCTCATAGAGTGAGCTTACAATCTTCACATCGCGGAAGATTGGGTCGTTATTAAAGACCTTACGAAGGTAGAGCGGTGCGATAGATGAGAACCAGCCGTGACAGTGGACAATATCTGGAGTCCAACGCAGCTTCTTTACGGTCTCAAGCACGCCGCGCGCAAAGAAGACCATACGCTCGTCGTTATCCTTAAACTCCACTCCAGACTCATCACACACCGTTGCGCGACGAGAGAAAAAGTCCTCATTATCAATAAAATATATCTGTATGCGTGCCGACGGTATAGAGGCCACCTTAATAATAAGCTGGTGGTCGTTATCGTCAATAATAAGGTTCATACCCGACAGTCGGATAACCTCGTGCAGCTGGTTACGACGCTCGTTCACACAACCATAGCGAGGCATAAAAGTACGGATCTCATTTCCGCGCTCCTGCATTGCCTGCGACAGTTCACGACAGAGCTTTGACTCCTCGTTCTCAGGCAAATAAGGCATTATCTGCTGACAGATATAGAGAATCTTGTGTTTAGACATAATATATATTTTTTATTACAAAATCAACATTGCATCGCCGTAAGTACCAAAGCGATAGCCCTCCTCAACTGCCACTGCATAGGCATTCATAACCTTATCGTAACCACCAAAGGCTGCCACCATCATCAGCTGTGTAGACTCTGGAAGGTGAAGGTTTGAAACCATTGCGTCGGCAACAGTAAAGTCGTAAGGCGCAAAGATGAACTTATTTGTCCATCCATTCTGAGGCTTAACCATTCCGTGAGTAGAGACAACGGTCTCAAGAGTACGCATAACCGTTGTACCGATAGCTACAACCTTATGTCCCTCACGCTTAGCACTATTAATCTCCTCAGCAGCCTGCTCCGAGACGAAGTACTGCTCAGAATCAACCTTATGCTTTGACAAATCCTCTACATCTACACTACGGAAGTTTCCAAGGCCTGCGTGAAGAGTGATAAATGTACGCTCGATACCCTCAATCTCCATCCACTTAAGCAGGTGCTTTGAGAAGTGCATACCAGCCGTAGGAGCGACTACTGCACCCTCCTTCTCGGCAAAGATTGTCTGGTAACGCTCTGTATCCTCTGGCTCAACGGTCTTACGCACCCAGCGTGGCAGTGGAGTCTCGCCAAGACGATAGAGTGTCTGCTTAAACTCCTCATAGCTACCATCATAGAGGAAGCGCAGAGTTCGACCGCGAGATGTTGTATTGTCAATAACCTCAGCGCCAAGGATATCATCCTCGCCAAAGTAGAGTTTATTACCAATACGAATCTTACGCGCTGGGTCTACAAGCACATCCCACAGACGAAGCTCCTGATTAAGCTCACGAAGCAGGAAAATCTCAATCTCGGCACCAGTCTTCTCCTTATTTCCATAGAGTCGTGCAGGGAAGACCTTTGTGTCGTTAAAGACAAAGCGGTCCTTCTCCTTAAAGTACTCCAGAATATCCTTAAAAATACGATGTTCAATCTCGCCCGTATCCTTGTGAAGCACAAGCAGGCGTGACTCGTCACGGTTAATAGTCGGATACTGTGCTATCAGCTCCGGCTTAAAATCAAATCCGTAATGTGAAAGTTTCATATAATTTACAAAAAAAGTATCAATGTTATTACGAAATTTTCATCATTTTGTTTCGCACTCTGATAATTTTTTCAAAAAATCTTCAAGCTGCATAGCATTTTCCACCCTAAACTCGCCACTTGCCGTGCGACGCAGCGATGTTAGGTATGCTCCGCTATTGAGTCCCTCGCCAATCTCCTGAGCCAGAGAGCGGATATATGTCCCCTTGCTACACTGAACGCGAATGCGAATCTTTGGCAGCTCATAGTGCTCAAGGGTTATTGAGTAGATGTTTATCAGCGCCTTCTTAAGCTCTATCTCCTCGCCCTGACGCGCGAACTCATAGGCACGAACGCCCTCAACCTTCTTTGCTGAGTAGAGCGGTGGCGACTGTAATCGCTCCCCCTCAAGGCTCTTTAGAACAGCCTCTACAGCCTCCTGTGTGATATGCTCCGTTGGGTAGGTTCTGTCTACCGGGTGCTCCATATCGTAGCTCGGCGTTGTTGCCCCAAGCATCAGCTCGGCAACATACTCCTTGCGCTCGGCCTGCAGTGCATCTACACGCTTTGTCGCGCGACCAATGCAGACAAGGAGCACACCTGTTGCAAGCGGGTCGAGCGTTCCTGCGTGTCCCACCTTAATCTTGCGGTAACCCATCTTCTGCAGACGAAACTTTACCTTGCGCACAACATCTGCCGATGTCCACTCCAGTGGCTTATCAATAACGGCTACATAGCCATCCTCAACCAAATTTATACCATTCATACCTTAAAATATATATGTAGCCAGCGCAACCACGCCCGCAATAGCGCAGTAAACGGCAAACCAGATAAGCTTTCCGCGCTTGACAATATCAATCATCCACTTACAAGCGATACAACCCGTAATAAATGCAGTCACAAAGCCAGCAACAAGAGGCAGTGTCTCTACCCCACCGCCGAAGTCGCCCTTCAGACAGTCAAGCAGTGCATTGCCCAAGATTGGAGGCAGCACCATAAGGAATGAGAACTGAGCAACGCTCTCCTTCTTATTACCCAGCAGCAGACCCGTAGCAATGGTATAGCCAGAGCGAGAGAGTCCAGGAAGCACCGCCACCGCCTGTGCAAGACCAATAATAAATGCGTCACGATATGACAGTTCCTCTTTCTGACGAGGCTTTGCGTAGTATGCAAAAGTGAGCAGAGCGGCAGTTACAAGCAACATAACACCCACAACGGCGATAGACGAGAATGCCGCCTCAATATAATCCTTGAAGAAAATACCCACAATACCTACTGGAATCATAGAGATAACAATCTTCAGCACATAGGCCTGCTCGGCGGTAAAGGTGCGGCTGAAAATACCCTTCAGCAGCTTCCAAATCTCCGCCCACAGAATAACAATAGTACTAAGCACCGTTGCCGCGTGGAGCGTAAGGCTAAATGTAAGATTGCTCTCTGGGTTAAGGTCAGTGCCTAAAATCTCATTTGCCAACTGCAAATGGCCACTACTTGAGACGGGCAGAAACTCCGTAAGTCCCTGCACAACACCCAAAATTATCGCCTGTAATGTATCCATATTTCAAAATCAAAAATTTAGCGCGCAAAGATACAAATTTATTCCCAAACAAAAAAAAGGTGCGCCCCATATAAAATTGGAACACACCTATCTACATAAGAAAAACGCCTATCCAGTCTCAACAACTCAATAGAGCGAAATTCTCTACTGCTTATCCTTCTTATCATCCTCAGGGTCGGGTTTACCATCCATACCATCACGGAACGACTTTACACCCTTGCCTATGCCGCGCATAAGCTCTGGAATCTTTGTTCCACCAAAAAGTAACAACACAAGTAGCACGATAAGCAGAATCTCAGTTCCACCAATATTTCCCAAAAGTAACAGTTTCATATCCTCTAAATTTTAACTTTTTTCATACTCTTACGGCTCTTCTCAGCCTTAAAACCGATAATGTGACTCTCAATAGATGCGTCAATAGTACTTGAGAGCTTTGTTGGGTCCTGTGTCGCCACAGCCTCCACAAAGTCGCGTGCAAGGGCGTGGTCGCCACCACCGTGACCCGCGTGCTTATACTCAGCCATCTCAGCAACGCTCTTATGCCATACGCGCTTCTTATTATCGCGGAAGGTGTAGAGAGTAAACTTCTTTCCATCGCCCTCAATATAGCCAAGCGTACCCATAATCCTTGTTCTACGACCGCCCCACGGAGTAAAGGCATCCATAGTAAAACTTGCCGTAACGCCACCCTCAAAGAGCATTGTTGTCACATAGTGGTCTGGCTGGTCATTGTCGCACTTATATACACATCGGCCAAACATCGTCGTGCGAATCTTCTCCATAATCGCCGCCTCATCCCTACGGTCAGGCAGGTCAAAGACTCCGAGGTGTCGCTTACGGCGCACATAGATATCTATAGCCGAATATGGACATGTCGCCTCATGTGGACAGCCATCTGTACAGCGAGCCGGTGCGCCCTGAGGAGCATTCTCCGCCTTGAAGTGCATCAGCGTACCCTCGGCAGCAATCTGAATGCACGGCTTGTCTACAATCCAACGGATAATATCAAGGTCGTGACAGCTCTTGGCAAGGATAATAGGCGTTGTCTGCTTACTGTCGCGCCACTTACCACGCACATAGGAGTGCGCCATATGTGCATACTGTATCGGCTCCATATGCTGGATGCTTACAAGGTCGCCAATAAGTCCAGAGTGCACAGCCTCACGCATAGCGATAAAGTAAGGTGCATAGCGAAGCACATGGCAGATAGCAACAATGCGGTTGTACCTCTTCGCCTGCGCAAGGATATCCTTACACTCCTTCTCTGTCTGGGCTGCAGGCTTCTCAAGAAGCACATCATAGCCCATAGATAGTGCCTTCATACAAGGCTCATAGTGTAGGTTATCTGGCGTAGCGATAATCACCGCATCGGCAAACTTTTCACGGGCAAAGACCTCGCTCCAGTCGTCAAAACAGTTCTCTGCAGCAATAGAGTGCGCCTTGGCAGTACGCTTCTTGCGGAAATTATTAGCATCGGCAACACCCACAATCTTCATCGTATCAGGGAACTGCAGCGCATACTTGCCATAGGTCGTACCGCGCGAGCCAGCACCGATAATTATCGCCGTAATTGCACGATTAGTAGCAGCCTTGAGAGGTCGCACAGCAAAATCAAGGTCGGGATGAGTCTTACTTGCCGCCTCGCCACCCTCTGCAGGTGCTGTAGACTCAGCAGTAGCCTCGCCAGTCATCGCCGTAACATCTACGCCAATAAGCGATGCGCCCACTGTAAGCATTCCAAGTCGCTTGAGAAACTCTTTTCTATCCATACTGAAAGTTTTAGGTCATAGTACAAAGATATAACTTTTTATTCAGAATTGCAACAGTAACACTCAATTAGTGGCTCTGTTTTTGCAACAATAGTATCGTAACCAAAAATTCGTGAACTATGAAACGGAAAATCTTTACAGTGTTAATCCTTATTGCCGCAGCCGCGACAACTGCCATTGTCGTAAACTCCCAAGAGAGCAAAAGTACTAAGTCTGCAGCCGCCACAACCACCCAAAAACCTATTAACGACACGCGCGAAGAGCGTCACAAGGCCCGCGAGCAGCGCCGAGCAGAACGCCTTGCTGCCTATGAGCGATTTGTGGACTCCATTGTCCTATCGCGCAACTTTAAGTTTGTTCCCACTTCCGTGCAGCAGGAGCCCGCAGGCTCAACCAGAATGCTCTACAATCCCAACTACGAGCTATCGGTCTGGGATACAGAGGTCGATGTCTGCCTGCCATACATCAAGGGTGTAACTCCACCCTACTACTTCGTGTTGCTGAACTACACACTGCCATCGGTCTCAAAATATATCACTGAGCAGACCCGCGATGGTTGGAATGTGTCATTTAGCAGCTCGCTCTTCTCTGCCACAGACTACAACTTCTCGCTTGACATCTACTCCTCCTCGGGCAGTGCCACGCTCACTATCGCCTCTACTTGGTACCCCGATGTGCAGTACAACGGCTCGATTATCAGCATAAACTAAAAGAGGAGCGTGTCCACAGAACACGCTCCCCCTTGTTAATATTCAGCTTAGTCAAGCTCCTCGTCAGTAGCAAGGTCCTCACTGCGGCTCTTCATATTGATAACCGGCTTAATGAAGTAGAGTACCTCAACAGTATCCTGAATAGCCTCAAGAATCTCCATCGGATCCTTATACGCCATAGGACTCTCATCAATAGTATCGCGCTGAACCGATGTAGAGTAGATATTAGCCATAGATTGCTTATACTCCTCCATATCAATAAGCTCCTTTGCTGCCGAGCGAGACATCAATCGTCCAGCTCCGTGTGGAGCAGAGCAGTTCCACTCTGGGTTGCTCTTTCCCTTGCAGATAATCAGACCATCACGCATATTGAACGGGATAACTAACTTCTGACCCTCAAGCGACGCCACAGCACCCTTACGCATCATACGACCCTTAAAGTCGATGTAGTTATGGGTTGTAATAATCTGCTCTACAGCATCTACCGACCCACAAACGCGGCGGAAGATATCTGTAATAAGACGGTGGATAATAATATGGTTAAACTCTGCATATGCCTGAGCAATAACCATATCGGTAATATATCCTCTCATCTGCTCACCCGCAAGATAACCCACTGACGGATGGTTAAAGGTTGGGTTATGGGCAATAGTATGCCAATATTTCCACACCTTCTGACCGAAGTTACGGCTACCACAGTGAACGGTAATGGCGTAGTTACCCTCTGGTGTAACACCAATCTCTACAAAGTGGTTTCCACTACCTACAGTACCAATCTGGCAGAAGAATGTCTTTGCGTTCATCTCCACACGATTAAGGAGCTTCTCAATACCACGCTCACTAACATCGGCATTGTCTACATACTCGCTCCACGCAACCCTCGCCTCAGCAACACGCTTCTTAAGAAAGGCGTAGAACTCACTCTCCTTAAACATCGTATGCTCCTGCTGGGTCATACCAAACTTGACATAGTGACGAATCTGTCGCTCAAGCTCCTCAAACTGCTCACTGACAACGGGTGTTGCTGTGATAGTTGTGCTGACGGTACAACCGATATCTCCACCAATATGGTCAGGGTTTACACAATCCCTAAAGGGTGCAGTAAAACCTACTACGATATCTTTTCCAGCGTGAACATCGGGCATAATTCTAATCTTACTGCCCTCAAACATTCTGTGGTTTACAAAACTATAAATGATGCTTCTTGCATCCTGCTCTAATGTATTTGAATAAACGACGCAATCTTTACAGTAGCGTCCTACAATCTGTTCCATTGTTGTATTATGTGTTAATAGTTATTAAATTCTGTCTAAACCTCTCTGTGGGCTGTATCAAGCCCTAGGCCCATACAGCATTTACAATCTATTACATTTTACTACCATTTTTATAAGTTTTACAATCGTTACACACCATATAGAGAGCAAAGTTAGAGAAATCTATCAATATCAACCTATTTTTTTTGTTTTTTACTCAAAATTTTGTAACTTTCGTCGATTTAACCCACATAGGTATGGAGAAAATTTCACGCAAACTATTCCTTAAGCGAGCTGTTGCAGGCTTAGCCGCCCTTGCCGTAGCTCCAAATTTACTCTCGTGCGAAAATGGCGAGCAGGAGCAAGAGTTAAGAAAAATAGCCCCTACAGTCGGCTCTTACGATGTTGTTGTAGTTGGAGGTGGTCCTGCCGGCTTTATCGCCGCTATTACTGCCGCACGCAAAGGTGCCAAGGTCGCCCTTATTGAGCGTTATGGCTTCTTGGGCGGTATGGCAACCATTGGATATGTAGCTCCGATAAGCGTCTTTGCAAAGAATAATGAACTTGTTATCGGCGGCATTCCGTGGGAGTTTGTCCAGAGGTTAGAGAGTATGGGCGGCGCATTTATCGAGTGGCCAAAAGCAAATATCGACTTTGACATTGAGCTATACAAGCTCTGCTGTCAGCGTATGGTCCTTGAGGCGGGTGTTGAGCTATATATGCACTCGGCAATGGTGGGCTGCCAGATGGATGGCAAGAGCATCCACTCGGTAATCATTGAGAATAAAAATGGCCTTGAGACTATCGTGGGCAAGACATTTATAGACTGTACGGGCGATGGAGACCTCGCCTATATGGCACAGGTGCCTATGCAGCCAAATCCAGATAGCGAGCTGCAACCATCATCCTTCTGCTTTATCCTCTCTGGCGTAGATACAGATAGCGAACTGCTGAACAAGTGTATGTATCACAACGGCATCAATGGCCCGAGCCAGTGCCGCCCTGTACGCGAGAAGCTACTGGCTATGAAGGCTGCAGGGGTAGATATGCCAGACTTCGGAGGCCCATGGTTTAACAATGTGTTGCACCGCGGAAGCGTAGCAGTCAATATGACCCGCCGTGCTGCCGACTCTACAAACAACCGTAACTTTACGGCTACAGAGTGCCAACTGCGTGAGGATATCTTCACCTTTACAAAGCTGCTGAAGGAGAATTTTGTAGAGTTTAAGGATTGCTATGTGGCCTCTACAGCACCACAAGCGGGTATTCGCGAGTCTCGCCGCATTCTTGGTGTGCATACCGTCACGGCAGATGAGTATGTCTCAGCACTGCAGTACGAAGATAGCATCTCGCGCGGCATCCACCCAATAGATATCCACGCAAGCAAGGGCACAAGCCAAGTGCGTATAGACCTTGACAAGCCAGCCTATGTACCGTACCGTGCCCTTATTGCACCAGAGTATCCGAACCTGCTTGTTGCTGGTAGATGTATCTCTACAGACCGTCAAGCTCTCGCCTCCCTGCGCGTTATGGCAAGCTGCATGGGCACAGGCCAAGCCGCCGGCGCCGCTGCTGCGCAGTGCGTTGCCAACAACCAAACCGTCCACCAAATAGACACCTCCGTACTCGTCCAGACCCTCCGCACACTCGGCGCAATAGTGTAAAAGGGCTCAACATATTACAATATTATATATAAGGTAATGGTTGCAATGCCATTACCTTATTATGTCACATATCAAGAGAGATGAAAAAAGGCGAGTTGCCCCGCCTTGAATGTTGTCACAACGGAATAATCCTTATTGTGATTTGCTTTTAATTTTGTCCTACAAAGATAGGGTATTGTATTGACTTTTCCAAATATTTTGGTTATTTTTGTCAAAGAACAAACAAATACCCACATAGATGAAACGCATACTTGGTCTCGATTTAGGCTCTACAAGTATTGGTTGGGCCGTAATTGAAGAGTTTTCTCAGGAGATTTTATCAGAGAGTCAGGACTCTCAACAAGACAACATAGTTGCTCTTGGCAGTCGCATTATACCCCTAACAACAGATGAGAGCACACAATTTACAAAGGGGCAGGCTCTGACAAAGAATGCCGACCGCACTCTGCGCAGGACTCAGCGCAAAGGTTATGACCGTTATCAGCTTCGCCGAAAATTACTATTAGAGCAGTTAGCAAAGTTGGGAATGTACAACGGCCAGACGCTTCATCTATCCAAGCTTGAGCTATGGGGTTTAAGGGCGAAGGCTACTGACGAGCAGATATCTCTACTCGAGTTGGGGCGCGTGTTGTGCCACATAAATCAGAAGAGAGGCTACAAGACAGCCAAGTCCGACTTTGGAGACAAAAAGACAGGCGAGTATGTCACATCTGTGGTAAACCGCTATCACGAACTGCACGAGACGGGGCAGACCATTGGGCAGTATATGTATGCAAATCTTTGCGACAACCCCGCCTTCCGCTGTAAGGAGAGGGTTTATCCACGCGATGCCTATATTGAGGAGTTTGATGCAATAATGGCTCGCCAGAGCACTTTCTATCCAGAACTGCTAACCGATGAGGTTGTACAGCATATTCGTGACTACATCATCTTCCACCAGCGACCACTCAAGTCGTGCAAGCATCTTATTGGCAGGTGTGAGCTTGAGCGTTGCGATGTTGTTGTAGATGGACGAGTATATAACCGCGGACCAAAGGTTGCTCCGCGCAGCTCGCCACTCTTCCAGCTCTGCAAGATTTGGGAGGCTGTAAATAACATAACGATTACCAACAAGAACGACCACAAAGAGAAGCTGTATATAACATTAGAGCAGAAGCAGAGCATTGTCAGCTTTATGTCCACACACGACAAGCTCAAGGCGGCGGACCTAAAGAAGATTTTGGGCATTGTTAGCCGCGACTGGCCATTAGGCAAGGTTGTGGGTGCAGGGCTGCAGGGCAACACAACCTACTGTGCAATAGCAAAGGCTTTAGGTGGAGATAGCAAATACGCCCACCTGCTTGATTTTAATGTTCACATTGTCGATAGCACGCGTGTAGACGCAGAGACGGGAGAGGTGCTACCGATTATTGCTGCAGACTTTGAACATCAGCCACTCTATCGTCTATGGCACACACTCTACTCGCTGTCGGATATATCGGAGCTGGAGCATACACTACGCAACAACTTTGGCATTACAGATAGCCAAGTTATTGAGGCTCTGTGCCATATAGACTTTGTCAAGAGTGGCTATAGCAATAAATCTTCGCGTGCGATGCGTAAGATACTGCCACATTTGATGGCGGGAGCACAATACTACGATGCAAAGCTTGCCGCAGGATATGATGACACTACTCTTACAAACGAGCAGAACGAGTCGCGAGAACTCGCCGCCGCGCTACAACCAATTCCAAAGGGGGCACTGCGTCAGCCAGTTGTTGAGAAGATTTTAGGTCAGCTGGTAAACCTTGTCAATGCGCTAATGGAGGAGTATGGTCGCTTTGACGAGATTCGCGTAGAGCTTGCCCGCGAACTTAAGCAGAGTCGCGAGGAGCGCGAGAGTACGGAGAAAAATATCCGTGCGAACAATAAGAAGAATGACCAGATT
Source organism: Rikenellaceae bacterium (assembly GCA_015059785.1). Lineage (GTDB taxonomy): Bacteria > Bacteroidota > Bacteroidia > Bacteroidales > Rikenellaceae > Alistipes. The sequence continues at coordinate 22,919 of SUZS01000007.1, read as the reverse complement.
GCCACTCGCATAGCATCAGAGTATGGTCTTACACCTACCCGCTCAAGAATTCAGAAGTACAAGATGTGGGAGGAGAGCAACCACACCTGCATATACTGCGGCAAAACAGTGGGTGTTGTGGACTTCTTACAGGGTTTTGGCGTTGAGGTTGAGCATATCATTCCACGCTCAGTGCTTTTTGACGACAGCTTTACAAATAAGGTATGCGCCTGTCGCGAGTGTAATCAGCAGAAGGGCAACCGCACCGCCTATGACTTTGTTGCAAGTCGTGGCGAGGGCGAACTACAAGCATATATTGAGCGTATAAACACTCTTGCCGACAAGAAGGCAATATCACATAGCAAGCTCGTTAAGCTGATGATGCGGGGCGACCAGATTCCGACAGATTTTATAGAGAGGCAACTTCGCGAGAGTCAGTATATAGCCAAGAAGGCAAGACAGATGCTGAGCACTGTGTGCCGCAATGTATATGCAACGAGCGGCTCAATAACAGACTTTATCCGCCATATATGGGGATGGGATGAGGTGTTACATCGACTAAATATCGACCGCTACCGCACAGCCGGCCTTACTGAAATGATTGACCGCGAAGTAGAGGGCGTGGTTATACCTGTTGAGCGCATTACTGGCTGGAGCAAGCGTATGGATCACCGCCACCACGCCGTGGATGCGCTTACTATTGCTTGTACCAAGCAGGGTTATATCCAGCGCATAAATAACCTCAACAGCCTCAAAGAGGTGGCATTCCGACCTCTTACACATCAAGAGCAGGGCGAGGCTACTGGTCAGCGACTGACCCGATTAGAGCGATATATCGCTATGCAGCCACACTTTACTACTGCCGAAGTTGAGAAGGCTGTGGCGGGCATTGTCGTGTCGTTCAAGAGCGGCAAGCGCGCTGCGAGCATCGGCAAGCGTTATATCCGCAAGGGAGGCAAGCGCATTTGTGTGCAGCGTGGCATTATTATTCCGCGCGGAGCCTTATGCGAGGAGAGTGTTTATGGTCAGATTACAAGCAACCAAACTGGCAAGCGCGAGATTGTTATTAAATATAAGGTAGGGACTATAGACATCAAGAAGGTTGATAGTGTTGTAGACCTCCGTATACGCGAAATCCTACAGGCGCGACTTATGCTACATAACGGCAATCCAGATAAGGCCTTTGCAGAGCCAGTTTTGGACCATCAGGGCAATGTTATCCGCAGTGTAAGGTGTTATACGGGCCTAAACTCTACTGTGCCAGTCAGATACAACGAGCGTGGCGAGGCCATAGCCTTTGTAAAGCCTGGCAATAACCACCATGTGGCTATCTACGAGGATGAGAATGGCGTTCTACAGGAGCATATCGTCACCTTCTGGCACGCCGTGGAGCGCAAGAAATACTCTATTCCGACCATAATCACAAACTGCGCCGCAGCATGGGAGCTGGTCTGTGAGGATATGCCTCATAGCTTTGTAGAGCAACTGCCGCCATCTGCCCACTGGACCTTTAAGTTCTCTATGCAGCAAAACGAGATGTTTATCCTGGGCATGGAGGAGGAGCTGTTCCAAGACGCTATGACTCATAAAGACTATGCCCTGCTGAGCAAGTATCTCTATAGGGTGCAGAAACTATCGCATAATGATTATTATTTTAGACACCATTTAGAGACCACTGTTGATGATGAGTCTAAAGAGGCAAAGCAGATGGGCAAGATGAAAAGAATAAAGTCGCTAAAGGCATTATCACAACTCAACCCACACAAGGTGCATATAAGTGTAACAGGTAAAATTTCGGAGATATGATAAAACGAACACTCTATTTTGGTAATCCAGCCTATTTGAGTGTGCGTCTTGAGCAGTTAGAGATTCGCTTTCCAGAGGTGCAGAGGTGTGCAAACCTACTTGAGAGCATCAAAGAGGAGTCGGTAAGGCGTGTACCAATAGAGGATATTGGTGTTGTTGTGCTTGACCATAGTCAGATTACAATAACACAGGGTGCGCTTGCAGCAATGCTTGACAACAATGTTGCTGTAATCACTTGTGACAAAAGCCATATGCCACAGGGGCTTCAGTTGCCGCTCAATGTAAACGCCACACAGTCAGAGCGTTTCAGAGACCAGATAGAGGCGTCACTGCCTCTGCGTAAGCAGCTGTGGCAACAGACCGTGCAGGCAAAAATTTACAACCAATCTTCTGTTTTACGCTGTTGCAGGGGTATTGATTGTGGAAATATGGATACCTTTGCAAAGAGCGTCAAGAGTGGAGATAGTGATAATATGGAGGGTCGCGCTGCGGCATTCTATTGGCAGAGTATGTACGGTTCAATCAGTGGATTTCGCCGTGACAGAGAGGGTGTTCCACCCAACAACCTTCTAAACTATGGCTACGCAATATTAAGAGCTGTTGTCGCTCGGGCATTAGTGGGCAGTGGACTACTACCCACACTGGGTATACATCATCACAACCGCTACAATGCCTACTGCCTTGCAGATGACATTATGGAGCCATATCGGCCCTATGTAGACCTGCTTGTAGATGAGATTGTTCAGAGTGGTGTTGATTGTTCCAAACTTACTACAGAGATAAAGTCAAAACTGCTTACTATACCTGTCCAAGATGTTGTAATAAACGGCAGGCGGAGCCCACTTATGGTCGGCGTGGGGACAACTACCGCCTCGCTCTACAGATGCTATAGCGGAGAGATTCGCAAGATAGCTTACCCCGCCATAGAGTGATAAGTCGCTTTAGCGAGTATCAGGTTATGTGGATATTTGTCTTATTTGATCTGCCGACCGAGACAAAACGCGAGCGAAAAATATATGCCGATTTCCGTAAAAATCTACTTCGCGATGGTTTTACGATGTTTCAATTTTCAATCTATCTCCGCCATTGCCCAAGCCGAGAGAATGCAGATGTGCATATCCGCCGAGTCAAACAGTGGCTGCCTGATGAGGGATATGTTGGCATTCTTACAATTACCGACAAGCAATTCTCTCAAATGGAACTTTTCCACGGTTGCCAACTGATGAAAAATAGCAAGCCAACGCAACAGCTTGAACTGTTTTAGCAACACTTATGCCCAGCAACGGCAACGACACAAAAAAGGATTTGCCCCAAAAGGAGCAAATCCCACAATCAAATACAGTGATTTTTAATTTCTATTTACATTTGCAAACACCTACCAATCAAGCTTTTACGCAGATTGAGTTGTATTTGATATGTCAAAGATACAAAATTAAAAGCAAATCACAACGACGCTCCGAAGGTTGAGAACTTTGCTATGGTTGTATTTGATATGTCAAAGATACAAAATTAAAAGCAAATCACAACCTCGATTATGTCGGTATTCCTCCTGGTTATGTTGTATTTGATATGTCAAAGATACAAAATTAAAAGCAAATCACAACCCCTGGTGTGTCAGGTGCTTCCACTGGTGCGTTGTATTTGATATGTCAAAGATACAAAATTAAAAGCAAATCACAACCCCTCGTTACCTTTAAGGCGTAGGTCTATGTTGTATTTGATATGTCAAAGATACAAAATTAAAAGCAAATCACAACAGGCAGGCTCAATACGAGCATTGCCTCCGCGTTGTATTTGATATGTCAAAGATACAAAATTAAAAGCAAATCACAACCAAGCGTCTGCATAAGTTCAACGAATTAGCGTTGTATTTGATATGTCAAAGATACAAAATTAAAAGCAAATCACAACAACATCAAAATTTGGTTTCATTCTACTCAGTTGTATTTGATATGTCAAAGATACAAAATTAAAAGCAAATCACAACTGACAAATGGGTGCTATCTCTGTTGCCTACGTTGTATTTGATATGTCAAAGATACAAAATTAAAAGCAAATCACAACGCTGTTTCATCCACTCATAGATAACCGATAGTTGTATTTGATATGTCAAAGATACAAAATTAAAAGCAAATCACAACATGTCAAAGTATCAATCTATGACGGTTACGGTTGTATTTGATATGTCAAAGATACAAAATTAAAAGCAAATCACAACTAGGACGAGGTAGAAACAAATATGCAGCAGGTTGTATTTGATATGTCAAAGATACAAAATTAAAAGCAAATCACAACTCATCTTTGGCTATACCGAAACCACATTTAACAATATCTTTCATCTCGTTTACCGTCGCTATATTTACTCTCTAAACTGTTACAAATCTACCCCACAAGTTCTCCGATGATTTGCTGCATAGCCGCATACTGGCTCTCCATACTTGTCAGCAGGCGGTACTGGGCGTGGGTGCGGACAAGATTATGGTCGGATGAGGTGGTTTTATAGTATTTATCGCCGTCGATATAGTCCATCAAAAAGCGCAGCACCTGCTCATATGTGATATAGAGAGCCGAGAAGGCGAGCCACTGGACCTCTGGCTCAGTAAGGCTCTCCTTGCGCTCGGCAAGGTAGCCCTCAGCGTAGGCGCGGAAGATATCAATATCCATACCTACCCTACTCAAGTCACGATCATCCTCAGCGCCCGTATTTGTGTATGAGCGGATAGCGTCGCCAAAGTCATTGAGCGAAGTTGAGCTCATAACGGTATCAAGGTCAATGGCGCAGAGCACCTCGTCGGTATCGGCATCAAAGAGGATATTGCTCAGCTTAGTATCGTTATGTGTCACGCGCGTAGGGATAGTTCCATCCTCAACAAGGCTCCAAAACTCAAGCATTTGCTCGCGGCGAGACTCTATCCAGCCAATCTCAGTCTTAAGCTCTGCCACACGACCCACCGCATCGGCAGCCACAGAGGCATCCCACTGCTCAAAGCGGTAGCGGATATTATGAAAGCCCTTGATAGTCTCATGCAATGGAGCGGTAAAGTCCGACAGTTGGCTCTGGAAGCGACCTATACCCACGCCACCCTGATAGGCAAGAGCAAGGCTATCGGCCCTATCGTAACTCTTTGAGCGGGGAATAAAGAGGCAGGCTGCCCAGAAGTTTCCATCCACCTCGGCATAGAGTCGCCCATCACGCGCAGGTGTAATAGTGAGTGTCTGACGCAGTGGGTCGGCGACCTTGCGCTTTATATGCGCCGTAACGGCGGCGATATTATCCATCATCCGAGGCACATCAGGAAAAATGTTGTGGTTCTTGCGCTGAAGGATATAGTTTGGGCTACTGCCAGCGGTTGTCACAACATATGTGTCGTTAATAAATCCCTCGCCAAGAGGTGCAATGCTCTCAATCTCACCCTCAAAGGCAAACAGAGAGGCTATCTGAAAGAGTTTCTCGTTATTCATATTTGGCTATTAGCGTTCCGAAAAATTCGGGACAGTGAAAGTTTGGTTTATCAAGTGTTATAGGTGACCAACTAAGGTAGTGCGGCTGGAGTAGGTTGTCGCCACACTTATATATATTTACAGAGAGCGACTCAGGCATACTCTCAACACCGAGTAGACTGAAAGGGATAACCTCGCCCGCCCACCAGCTATTCTGCTGACGGATATCCACCGGAGCGTGGTCAAAACTGCCATGGCGGACAATCATAGCAAGAGAATCCGCGCTAAAATGTTCTGCATTGGTGCGCGAGAGTCGTTTTGCAGCAAGAAGTGTCTTTATGGCGTTCATCTCAAAGTTAAAGTACCCCTCGCCCACTGGGTTGGCAATAAACAGCTCCACGCAACTATCCTCCCACACACGACCATTGTCCGCCAACTCTACGGCGCAAGTGTGGCTCTCGGCAACCTCAAAAAGTATAGCTATTGCGCTCTTGCTATATGCCATATATGCCGTAACAGTTGGGGCATAGGGGAACTCCGACTGCCAATTACAGCAAGCAACATCAAGGCGGAGACCTTTTTGAGTCATAGTTGCTCTAAACGCTGCGCTATCAAGGCTCTCCAACGCCTCAACAAATGGGATAAATGCACTACTGCTCATATTACCAAACTATCTGTTCACGACCGACACTTGCCAGATACTCATTTGCCTTTGAGAAGTGACGGCACCCAAAAAATCCGCGATATGATGAGAGTGGCGAAGGGTGTACACTCTTGAGAATCAAATTGTTATTTGGGTCGGCGATAGCACCCTTGCGCTGTGCATAACTTCCCCAGAGCATATAGACAACGCCCTGCTTGCGAGTAGCGATAGCACGAACAACAGCATCTGTAAACTGCTCCCAGCCACGACCCGCGTGTGAGGCTGCTTGATGAGCCCTTACAGTGAGCACAGCGTTGAGCAGAAGCACCCCCTGCTCTGCCCAGCGGTCAAGGTTTCCGCTTGTAGGGATAGGTGCGCCCGTATCTGTATTCACCTCCTTAAAGATATTCTGCAACGATGGCGGAAATGGCACACCCTCGCCAACAGAGAAGCAGAGGCCATTTGCCTGACCCACGCCATGGTAGGGGTCTTGACCGATAATAACGACCTTCAACTTTTCAAAAGGGCACTTATCAAAGGCGCGGAAGATATCCCTTCCCTTCGGGAAGACCTCCCCTGCGGCATACTCCGCGCGCACAAACTCTACAAGCTCTGTAAAGTAGGGCTTACTAAACTCTTCACAAAGAATCTCTTTCCAGTCTTGAGCTATACGAACATCCATTTTTTTGCACTTTATTGTACGAAGGTAATAAGATTTTTTTCGCAAATCAACTTTTTTTAGTAAATTTGTCTGTGAATTTTTAACCAACAAATATTATGACACCTACACCTCATATTGGAGCAAAGGCGGGCGAGATTGCCGAGAAGGTTATTATGGCGGGTGATCCCCTGCGTGCCAAGTTTATGGCAGAGCGTTATCTTGAGAATCCGACACTTGTAAATCAAGTACGCGGAATGTATTGCTATACAGGAACTTACAAGGGCAAGCGAGTATCTGTAATGGGTCACGGAATGGGTATCTCGTCTATCGGCATTTACACCTTTGAGCTATACAACTTCTACGGCGTAAAGCGCATTATCCGTACAGGCTCTGCGGGTGCATACCACCCAGACCTACATATTGGAGATATTGTCATTGCACAGGGTGCGTGTGACAACTCAAACTTTGCAGCGCAGTTCCGTCTGCCTGGCACTTTTGCACCTATAGCCGATTTTAACCTGCTTCGCGCAGCGGTAGAGAAGGCGGAGAGCATGGGCATAAACTTCCGCGTGGGAAATATCCTTGCAAGTGAGATATTCTACAACGACGACCCTGAGGCGTGGAAGAGCTGGCAGAAGATGGGCGTGCTGGCAGTAGAGATGGAGGCTTCGGCTCTCTATATGAACGCAGCAAGAAGTGGTAACGAGGCTCTGTGCATCTGCACTATCTCAGACTCGCTCGTCACTCACGAGGAGACCACTGCTGAGCAGCGCGAGAAGACCTTTACAGATATGATGGAGATTGCCTTTGAGATTATCTAAGAGCCTATGAAAAGAGTACTTTTAACTCTGTGCGCCCTTGCCATTTGCTCGACTTCTTTGGTGTGGGGACGCTTGGGCCACGAGATTGTCATTGCCGTTGCGCAGCGACACCTTACCGAACGCACAAAGGCGAATATTGCAAAGTATATCAACTACGACCTCAAAAAGGATGCCGTATGGATGGATGAGCACCGCCGAGACGAGCCGATAGCCTATACTACTCACTATCATGTCTTTGCGTGTGACAAGAACTTGCGATACGACCCTAACTACCGCCTTGCAGAGGGTGGTGATGTGGTCTATGCGCTTGCTCTGTCGGAGTACAATCTTGGCAGTGAGAACTACAAGAATCTTTCTGACAGCGCGGCTATTTTCAACATCCGAATGCTGATTCACTTTATGGGCGATATGCACTGCCCAGTTCATACACATATTGAGGGTGTGAAGACTATCTGGAAGTGCAAGCTCAATGGCAAGGAGTGGGTTAAGTTCCACCCTATATACGACAAAATTCCGATGATGATTTACGGCAAGAAGGCTAATCCAGATGCCATTGCTGCGAAGATAGACAACACAAAAAAGGGCGAAATTAAGCGCGTAGTTAAGGGAGGTATCGTAGAGTGGGCGTGTGATGCGGCAGCAGTAAGCGCAGAGATTTACGAAATAAACCCTATAGGCACCTACGACCTTGACCCAAAAACTATCGAGAAGTCGCAACCGATAGTTGAGCGTCAGCTTCGTAATGCGGGATATCGTCTGGCAGCCAAACTAAACGAATATTTTGACAACTAAAAACTAATAAAGATGAGAAAAGCACTAACATTTGTAGCAGCCGCAGTGCTCTGCTTTCAGGCACTTGGCTGGGGTGGCGTAGGTCACCGCGTAATTGTAGAGATTGCACAGCGCAACCTTACAGAGAAGGCTAAGGAGAATATCTCTAAGTATATGAACTATGACCTGAAGAAGGAGGCAGTATGGATGGATGTCCACCGCAAGGATAAGCCTATTGCCTACACAACAGCTTGGCATGTCTATAATGTGGATGAGCAGAGTGTTTACGACCCAAACCCTCGCCTCTACAAGGGTGACTGTGTACACGCACTGAAGGTTGCAGACTACAACCTGCGTAAGTATGAGCAGCTAACGGACAGCGCAGTGATTATGAATCTGCGTATGCTTCTGCACTTTGTGGGCGATTTGCACTGCCCTACACACTCTTATGTTCCGGGGCCTCGTTGCTTCTGGCCTTGCACACTTAATGGCAAGGAGTATAAGGCATTCCATGGCCTATATGACAAGATGCCTCAGCTGATTCACAAGGGCAAGAAGGATAATGACATTGCTGCCGAGCTTGATGTGCTGAAGAAGGGTCAGATTAAGAAGATTACTAAGGGCGATTTGCACGACTGGGTACACCAGATTGGTAGCGACAATAAGGTTATATACGAGTGGAACCCCCACAACACCCCAGTTCTTAGAGATGACACTATAGAGCTCTCTACAGAGCTTGTAAACAAGCAGATGCAGTATGCTGGCTACCGCCTTGCATACCTACTCAACCTCTACTTCGGCAAATAGCAGTTAAAGAGATTAAGGAGTTTAAGAATAGTTGTCGTTAAACTCCTTAAAATCAATATTTTAGTTCAATTAGAGCACCGCATTTTGTCTTGATAACGCGGTAGATACAATGCTCGGCAAAACGCAATTAGAGCACCGCCCTATTTTGTCGTCAGAGCGGGGTATATACAACGCTCGGGCTATAAAACAGCGAAGGGTAGTACTAATGCGTACGACCCTTTGCTACTTTTATAGGCTAGCGGAAGTAGATACCCCGCTATCACGACAAATATATTAGGTAAATTTTATAACCTCGTCCAACCCCAACTCTTTATATTGTGCCTGCAACTCCTCATTACGGTCAGAGAGGATTAAGAGTTTATCGCCGAGCATAAGAGGGGTATCTCCCTGAGGGACGAAGTAGTCACCATCGCGGCAGACCATAATAACAAGGGTGTGCTGCGGAAGGTTGATAAGGCTGAGGGTATTTCCTGGCGCCAACAGTTGTTCATTGACATCTACCTCGGTAAAGGCGGACTTCATACGATCTTGGAAGGCGTCACCAAAGGAGCTTTCGCGCTCCTCCTTAGCTACGCCGAGAGCATTTGCCATACCGCTGACGGTTGTACCCTGCAATGTAAGCGAGATTATGGTAACAATAAAGACCACATTAAAAATAAGCTCTGCGCTTGGCACATCTGCCACAAGAGGATATGTTGCAAAGATGATTGGCACAGCACCGCGCAGGCCCACCCAGCTGACATAGGCGCGAGCCTTAGCAGAGAACTTCTTAAATGGCAGCATACAGATATACACCGCAACGGGGCGAGCAACGATAGTCATAAAGATAGCCACCGCACCACCGAGGATAAGTGTTGAGGGCTGAAGCAGCGAGCGGGTGTTTACAAGCAGACCCAGCATAATGAACATAATAATCTGCACCAACCAAGTAACGCCATCAAAGAATGAGACCACAGTGCGCTTGTGGACAATCTTCATATTTCCGACAACAAGCCCTGCGATATATACAGCCAAAAATCCGTTGCCGTGCACAAGAGTTGTAAATGAGAATGTCAGAAATACGAATGCTAACAGCAGCACAGAGTAGAGCGAAGAGTTAGAGATGTTTATCTTATTCATCGTCCAGACAGCCGCGCGACCAAAGCCATAGCCCGCAAGGGCACCTACAACCATCTGCACAAGGAACATCACAACGCTTGCTCCGATACTCATAGCCTCGCCAACTGGCGAGAGCACACCCACAAGTAGCACCACAAGAATATAAGCCACAGGGTCGTTAGAGCCACTCTCAAGCTCAAGAAGTGGGCGCAGGTTTTCATTAAGTCCCTGCCTCTTTGTTCTAAGGATTGAGAATACGGATGCCGAGTCGGTAGATGACATAGTAGAGGCAAGGAGCAGGGAGAGCGGGAAGCTCAACCCTGCACCCACCAAAGGTGATATTGCGTAGATAAACCCGCCCAGCAATAGTGCCGTAAGCAGCACACCAACAGTGGCGAGTATCACTCCGGGGAGCATAACAGAGCGTATTTCCGAGAATTTGGTATCCATACCGCCAGAAAATAGGATGATGCTCAGCGCAATCATACCCATAAACTGCGTCAGCTCAGGCGAGTTAAACGAGAGGATGTCGTATCCAAAGAAGATACCCACACCCAAGAAGAGCAACAATGCAGGAGTGCCAAGTCGGTAGGCTACTTTACCAGCGAGCACAGCTACAAAGAGCAGTATAGCACCAATTAATAGAAAATTTTCTGTTGTTATCTCCATTACCCCTAACTAATTTTTTGTCTATTTAATCTGTTTATTGTCTATTTTTTGAGTACAGTAACGCCACAAAGCTCTCTATACTCCAGCTCGGCATACTCAAAAGCCTGAGCTGCAACAAAAGAGTTATCCGCAGTATGGCTAACCATAACACAGAGAGCCGACACCTCGCAAGTTGGCAGTGCAAAGAGTTTTGCAGCGTCGCCACTACCGATAGCATTGAGCACCTCTAAGCGGCGAGAGCGGTCAAAAGAGAGCGTACGAGTGGTAAGGAAACACCCCTTATCCTTGTGATAAGGCTCTCCACTACCAACAAGGCGACCGAGCAGCCATACACCACCGCCTACGGCAAGAGCGATGCCAATAAGAACCATTGACGAGTTTAGATCATCATATTTTGCATCTCCAAAGATGCTCATACATACATATGGCAGGGCGATACCTGCAATAATTACTAAAATTGGCAGAACAATAGTTCTGCGACGAGCCACAATGCTCTGTGACGAAGCATACAATGCCTCGTAAAATTTCATCTTATTCATTGGTTTATCTGTTGTTAAAAATTTGTAACTAATCTATCCGTAAATGGGAAGACAAATCACAATCGCAAACAACAGAGAGTGTATAGATAGTAATCTATAACTCGCTTACAACAAATACGATAGAGAGAAAATCGTATAGAGAAATTTACCTTCGCTCCGACAGCAATCTGTGGCACTGCGCAGATATCTACACGATGCTGCACACGCGTACCAGAGAGTGTTGTTGTAGTGGCTGGCACAGTGATGCTATGTGTACGCTCAGCTGAGTTATTGCACCTATGCGCACACTCTAACTGCTGTGTAAAGCGGTTTGCCACCACCTCGGCTACACTATTCTGCTCGCTGTTATTCGAGGCGACAACAACACCCTGCCCAAAGATAAATGAGCAGAGCGACAGTAGCACTATGTAGACCAATCTCAACATCGCACAAAGATAGTAATAATTTACAAGAGTGCAAATTTACAGCGACTTATCTTGTGAGAGCTGTGTGGCGATAGTGGCATCTATATATCGCTGGATATCTGCCTTAAGCATCTTATAGAGCGGGCAAGAGGTGTAGTTGTCGTTATCGAGCAACACATCGCGGATAGAGCGAAGGCAGTTTTTATAGTTACTCATCTCATTATTGAGCGCAACACCCTCCTTTGACGAGGCGACAATCTTTGCAAGCGACATCTGGCGCAACTTCTCGCACACATCGTGCAGGATAATCATCACAACATTATCCATCAGCGTATGGCCGTGCATAAAGAGGTATGTAAGCTCTGGCTCAACACCCTTTTTACGCAGATACTCATCAAAGCGAGGAATCTCCTCGGCAATATCAGGGTGCTGATACTCAAGGGCTTGTAGGCGACGAGCAACCTGACGCTCAAGCCACTGAATAGTATTACGGCCATTATCTGGAATATCGAGATAATTTAGGCGCACAGAGGACTTGAAATCTGATAGCGGAAAGACATTTTCCGTATGCTTACTCGCCGAGTAGACATACCATAAAAAGAGTGGATGGATAGTCCTTGAGTAGTCTGCCAGAAAGGTCTCAAAGCTAAATATTCGGGTATCGTTCTTTGTCGCCTTCACACATACATTATGCAGTGAGGGTGCATAGCAGAGGTAGTTCTCCGTAGCGTACGCGTAGGTGTGAAACATATATGGATGCTCTGTAATGAGTCTACTCTGCTCATCATCATCGCTCAGCAGATAGTCAAAGTCCGAGTCCATACACAGCAGCAGGGTTTGATTTGCCTTGTCGGCATTGTTTATCAACACCTTCTTACCCTTTGGCAAATCCTCACGCGTAGGCACAGATATCTCAAAGCGCAGATATGGATTAGTAAAGTTATCAAAGATACAGCGCCAGAATGCCACATCCTCATACCCCTCAACAAAGACCCGAACAAGGGTCTTGTTATCCTCAACTCTTATTGGTTCGGGGAGCGAGGCGAGGTCCACCTTGCTAGAAGCAAGCGCACGAGAACGCATCTTTTCAATCTTCTTCTGCTGTCGCTTTGCACTATTTTCGGTTCTTCTTGTCATAGCATCTCACTTTCTTTGAAACAAATATAGCAAATATCCCCAAAATCTACAAAATATTGATTACTTTTGTGGCGTTAATGTTACACATTAAACACAAATTATGGCAGACTGGAAAGAGAGATTGGGCGTGGTATACTCCACAAACCCAAATTTTGAATATGATAATGGCGAAGCGGAGGCTGTAGAGACTCTGCCTAAAGATAGGCAGAATCTGCGCGTCTGGCGAGATACTCACGGCCGTGCAGGCAAGGTCGCTACTGTTGTCAAGGGCTTTGTCGGCAGTGAGGATGACCTTACAGAGCTTGGCAAGACTCTCAAGCGCAAACTTGGCGTGGGTGGCTCGGTAAAGGATGGCGAAATAATTATTCAGGGGGAGAATCGCGACCGCGTGTTGCAGATTCTGCTTGACGAGGGGTATAGCAGAACAAAAAAGGTGTAGTTATGAGACTTACAGGAGGAGCTATAGTTTTGGTGCTCACTATGTTATGTTTTCAAGTGTCAGCTGAAAGGCTCTCGCGCAGGGAGATGGCAAAGCAGGTCGCAGCTCTTACAGCAAAGGTCGACTCACTACAGCGCGCTGTCAGTGGTTGCCTTAGAGTAAGTATGCCCGTAGACCCAACTTGGGATAAGTGGCAGGATGTACGCTACAACTACGGTTTTAACACCGCTGAGCAGCCAGTATATGCTACGGTAGATGGAGTTTTAGAGAGCCGCACAATGCTCTCGGTGCGTGGTGGTCGTGGCCGCTGGAACAACAGTACAAGTAAGCCCCATACAACCTTTGTAGACGGAGGCCACCTCTTTGAGGGTTGGAACAAAACGGAGACCTGCCGTCTGACGATGCTTATTGGCAAGCAGGCACCAGATATCGCCTGCATACAGGTCTACTCGCCAAAGGGATTGTACCTTCCTAAGCGACACTTCGGCTGGGTAAAGCTCGGCTCGGATGATGCGCGTCAGGGTGTAGACTTTGGTCGTTACTGGGCAGTATCTTTCGTGCCTTTTACCCTCGGAGCCTTTGACAGCGCGCCCTCAACAACGGTCTACCACAACGGTCAGCTACCATCTACAGCCGTGCCTGTGGGTACGCTATACTACGACACGACAGTGGGTAAGGTGGGCTGCTACACGCCAAATGGTTGGAAGTATATTGCATTTGAATAGTGAAAAGATTACTCTACATACTCATCTTTGCGGTGGCACTACTCTACAGTGGCACAGCCTCAGCACAGTTCTACTCTTGGGGAGCTGACGCAGAGAGTATGTCGTGGCGTAAGATGAAGGGAAACAAAATTTCTATTATCTATCCCGACACTGCCGCCACGCCCGCATACCGAATGATGCACTATGTCAAGGCTGTTCAGCCATCTATAGACTTCGGCTTCAGATATGGGGCTATGGATATCCCATTTGTTATCCACCCCGAAAATATGCTATCCAATGGACTTGTGATGTGGCTTCCAAAGCGAGTTGAGATTATCAGCGCGCCATCTATAGAGAGCTACTCTATGCCGTGGCTCAAGCAGCTTACCGCACATGAGTATCGCCACGCAGTACAGTACAACAACATCAACCACGGCTGGGTGAAGGCCTTCAGCTATATTCTTGGTCAGCAGAGCTCTACTATCGGACTACTCTTTATGCCTCTGTGGGGCATTGAGGGCGATGCTGTGGTATCTGAAACGGCTATGAGCACCTTCGGTCGTGCGCTACAACCATCCTTCACGCTCCACTATCGCGCTGTGGGCGAGGATATTCTGAAGCGCAAGAATATTGACAAGTGGTTCTGCGGCTCATATCGCGACTATATCCCCGACCACTACCAACTTGGCTATCAGATTACTGCCTATGCTAACACAAAGTACAACGAGAATATCTGGGATAAGATAGTAAACTACTCCGTTCGCAACCCCTATGTAATTGTGACAAGCTATGTGGCGATGAAAAAGTTCTACAACACAACAACTACAGCACTCACTCGCCAGACCTTCACAGACCTAAACGCCCACTGGGCAACGCTTCCTGCCGTTACAAATAGTTCTACGATGGTTGCCGTGCCTAAGCAGCGCAGTTATACAAAGTACTCGCACCCTATCTTCTTCGGTAGCCGGACTATTATCTCAGTCAAGGAGTCGCTCGACACACCCGCAGCTCTTGTTCGCACAAATATTAACAATGGCGAGCAGCAGAGAATATGCCACATTGGCAATCTCTCCACCCGCCCCACTGTTCAGGGTAGCCGGATCTGGTGGACCGAGTATCGCCGCTCACTGCTCTATCAGCAGAGGATAAACTCGCGCCTATGCTATGTAGACCTTGATAAAGGCACTCCGCGCACCATACACCGCTACCGTAACGCCCTCTACCCTACAGCTATAGAGGGTCAGAGAGATATCGCGTGGGTAGAGTACTACGCTAATGGCAGCTATGCCATTGTTATGGGCAACAAGCAGAGCAAGAAGAGTCTGCTCACACTGCCCTCTGGCACCGAAATTCACTCTCTTGCATACGACAATGCTACAGAGGCTCTCTACTTTATCGCCACAGACGACAGCGGACAGTGGATAGGCCGCGTAAATGACGACAAAACCTATAGCCACATCACAAGGGGGGCATACATCACAATTACAGACCTTCGCGCCGAGGCGGGCAAGCTCTACTTCGGCTCTATAGCCTCAGGCAAGGATGAAGTGCACTGCCTTGACCTCGCTACGGGTACCGAGTATCAGATATCTACCTCCACTTACGGCTCATTCTCGCCCGCACCGACATACAACGGGGGTGTGGTGATGACTACATACGACCGCAATGGATATCATCTTGCGATGCAGCAGATAGATAGGGGTGCGCTAAAGCCTATTGAGGTGGCAAAAACGCCTAAAAACATACTAAACCCTGCTCGCAAACAGTGGAATGTTATCAACCTTGACACCGTACGCTTTACAAAGGCCGACTCGGTAGCCACAACAATAGCCCACCGCTCACGCCGATACTCAAAGTTTACCCACCTATTCAATGTACACTCGTGGGCACCAGCCTCATACGACCCCTTTGCACTTGCCGAGGAGGGAGCTATGAACTTTAACCTCGGTGCTACAGTAATGTCGCAGAGCCTATTATCAAATACCGAGGGCTTTGCCACTTGGGGTTGGAACAAGAGCAATGGGCACTTCTTCAAAGGTACTCTGCGCTACTACGGCTTAGGTGTAAACCTCTCGCTCAGCGGCTCCTATGGCGGCAAGCAGCAGATGTATACCGCCTACACATACGAGTTAAACCACGAGACGGGTAAGTATGAGGTGGTCTTTCCTGAGGCTCCAAAGCAGAAGCGATACTACAACATCTCTGCCTCGGCGTCGTTGCCGCTCTACTTCCAAAGTGGATACCATACTCGCATGTTGGGCATAAATGTAGGCTGGAGCTACTCCAATGGCCTTGTAGCCAAACTTGACAAGCTCATTATTGAGGGTGGACAGATTACAAACCTCGCAACTATAGGCTACTCCGAGGGTCTACATCTTCTGCAGGCGGGTGTAGGTTTTCAAGATATGGTAGCCCTGGCGCACAAGGACTTCCTTCCTCGCTTAGGCTATGTTGTCTCTGCCAACTACGCCTTCAACCCTGCCAACTCCGACTTTGGACAGCTCATTTCGCTCTATGGCAAGGCGTATATCCCTGGTTTTGCTCCGCACCACTCAATTAGCATTGCGGCGCTCTACCAGAACTCTATGGGAGGCTTTGAATCTAAACTCCTCGCCTCAAACTTTACATTCCACTCCTCACGACTTATACCTCGCGGATTCCACACTGCCGAGGTTGAGAATCGTGACTATGTTGCCACAAGCATAAACTACCAGTTCCCTGTATGGTACCCTGAGGGTGGTATACCATCAGTACTATACTTCAAGCGTATACGCATAAATGTAGGCTTTGACTACGCATCATTTGACAAGCAATTTTTTGAGGTCCCAGAGATTAACAAGGTAAACCTTATCTCCAAGCGCAATCAGCTATACTCATACGGAGGCGATGTAACATTTGATGTAAATATATTCAGAATGCCCTCTTCGGCAACCACGGCTGTAACCTTTACCCTCTACAAGCCTCACGGCAAGAGGGGTCTATACTTCTCGGCGGGCGTAGGGCTACCCTTCTAAAACAATTTGATTATGGTAAAACAGAGAAATAGAAAGAGTAAAGTTATCCGCTGGATGTGGATACTCGCAATGACACCAGTGCTTATTGCTGCACTTATGCTAACCCTTACTGCCGTTGGCGCATTTGGTCGTATACCCTCTTTTGAGGAGTTAGAGAACCCAAAGAGCAACCTTGCCACAGAGGTCTATGCCGACAATGGTAAGGTTATCGGTAGCTTCTTTGTTCAAAACCGCTCCTATGTCCAGTATGCCGACCTCTACCCTACTGACTCTACGGCAATATACAATGTTGCAGGTCATCAGACCCCACCCCTTGCCACAGCCCTTATAGCTGTTGAGGATGAGCGATTCTACTCTCACTCCGGCATCGACTACCGCTCACTTGCCCGCGTGGGTATTAAGACCGTACTGCTCGGTCAGAAGCAGGGTGGCGGTAGTACCATTACCCAGCAGCTTGCCAAGAACCTCTTCCCACGAAACACATCAAGCAATGACGGCAAAATCGCCCGCACGCTACGCCTTGTAGGCAGCAAACTCAAGGAGTGGATTACAGCTATCAAGCTTGAGCACAACTATACCAAGGAGGAGATTATAGCTATGTACCTCAACACTGTTGAGTATGGCTCAAACGCCTACGGCATTAAGTCTGCCGCAGCAACATTCTTCGGCAAGCAGCCTTCAGAGCTAAATCTTCAGGAGGCAGCAATGCTCGTGGGTGTTGTAAATGCACCTACCCGCTACTCTCCAGTGCGCAACCCCGAAAACGCCCTTAAGCGCCGCAACCTTGTGCTTCAGCGTGTGCAGAATATAGGTGCTATAAGCAAGCAGGAGTGCGACTCTATCTGCGCCCTGCCTATCACGCTCAACTACCGCCCAGTATCGCACAACTACGGCCAGGCAACCTACTTCCGCGAGATGCTTCGCCTTGTGATGACCGCCGATGAGCCTAAGCGTCGTAACTTCTACACCGAGTGGGACTATGAGCAGGCACTGAAGCAGTACAACGAGAACCCTCTCTACGGTTGGTGTCACAAGAACCATAAAGCCGATGGCAGTGAGTACAACATCTACCGCGATGGACTGAAGATTTACACTACAATAAACGCCTCTATGCAGAGCTATGCCGAGGCGGCACTGCACAAGCAGTTGCAGACAGTAATCCAGCCCGCTATGGATAGGCAGGTGCGCGAAACCCGTACACTGTTTATAGATACCGACAAGGAGGAGGTAGAGAAGATTATCCGCCGAGCTATGCGCAACTCGGACCGCTTCCGCAATATGAAGAAGGAGGGGGTATCAGAGAAGGATATCTACGCCTCTTTTGAGCGCAAGTGCAAGATGAGAGTATTTACCTACAATGGCGAGCGTGATACCCTACTCACTCCGCGCGACTCTATTCTGCACCACAAGCGCATTATGCGAGCATCATTTGTGGCTATAGAGCCTCAGACGGGACATATTAAGGCCTATGTCGGCGGCCCATCTTTCCAGTACTTCAAGTACGATATGGCAAAGCAGGGCAAGAGACAGATTGGCTCTACGGTAAAGCCATTTATATACACCTTTGCAATCGACCACCTCGGCATGAGCCCTTGCACTATGGTGCCAAACCTACCAGTGACTATTGAGACCTCTGTCGGCACTGCGTGGTCTCCAAAGGAGGCGGGAAATGTTGAGTATGACGGCACACTGCACCCTCTTAAGTGGGGTCTTGCATTGAGCCGTAACAACTACTCGGCTTGGATTATGAAGCAGGCAAAGCAGCCTGAAGCCGTAGCAGACTTTATCCACAACATGGGTATTGCAAGCTACATAGACCCAGTATATGCCCTCTGCTTGGGCACTTTTGAGAGCAATGTCTTTGAGATGGTTAGCGCATATGCCACCTTTGCAAATGAGGGCGTATATAACTCGCCACTCTTTGTAACACATATTGAGGACCGTCAGGGCAACCTTATCTCAACCTTCTCATCTACCTCGCAGGATGCTGTAAGCAAGCAGACCGCCTACACGATGATTACGATGCTCAAAAATGTAATCACAAATGGTACTGGTCGCCGTATGGGCTGGCAGTTTGGACTGAGCGATGTAGAGATTGCCGGCAAGACGGGTACCTCTAACGAGAACCGCGATGCGTGGTTTATGTGTATCACGCCAAACCTTGTTGCAGGCTCGTGGGTCGGTGGCGAGGATCAGCAGATACACCTACGCCGTCGTGGTGAGGGCTCTATGATGGCTCTGCCGATTGTCGGAGACTTCCTCGTCAGAACATACAACGACCCGAACATTCCTGTCAACCGCGACGATACTTTCCCACGCCCAGCACTATGGACCGAGCAGGTGTGCGACGAGACTGTGGAGGAGAAGGAGCTGGAGGATGAATTTTTTGAGTAAAAACAGATTAACAAAATAGAAACACTATGGTATTAGCAGTAGTTGGCGCAAGTGGCGCCGTAGGTCAAGAGTTTTTAAGAATTTTAGAGGAGCATAACTTCCCTTGCGATGAGCTTTTGCTCTTTGGCTCAGCACGCAGCGCAGGTCAGAAGCGAACATTTCGCGGCAAGGAGATAGAGATAAAACTTCTTCAGCATAACGACGACTTTAAGGGTGTAGATATCGCACTGGTATCGGCAGGAGGCTCTGTGTCAAAGGAGTTTGCGCCAACAATCACAAAGCACGGCACACTGATGATTGACAACTCAAGCTGCTTCCGTATGGATAGCGATGTGCCGCTTGTTGTTCCAGAGGTAAACGCCACTGACGCCCTCAACGCCCCACGCCGCATTATCGCCAACCCTAACTGCACAACCATTCAGATGGTGGTCGCCCTTGCTGCCCTTGAGAAGATTGCACATATCGTGCGTGTGCGCGTGGCAACATACCAGAGCGCAAGTGGCGCAGGAGCTACAGCAATGGCAGAGCTTGAGGCTCAGCACGCCTCAATAGCAAATGGCGAGGAGCCAAAAGTGGAAAAGTTCGCATATCAGCTTGCATTCAATGTCATCCCTCATATAGATGTGTTTACCGAGAACGACTATACCAAGGAGGAGATGAAGATGTTCAACGAGACCCGCAAGATTATGCACTCAGACATCAAGGTCAGCGCAACCTGCGTGCGTGTGCCAGTTATGCGCGCCCACTCCGAGGCCGTATGGGTAGAGTTCGACCGCCCAGTAACTGTTGCCGAGGTTAAAGCAGCCTTCAACGCCGCCGAGGGCATTGTTGTGATGGATAACCCTCAGAATAAAGAGTACCCTATGCCACTCTTTATCGCCCATAAGGAGCCAGTATATGTGGGCCGTATCCGCGAGGATGTTACCGACCCTAACTGCGTGACCTTCTGGTGCGTGGCCGACCAAATCAAAAAGGGCGCCGCACTTAACGCCATCCAAATCGCCGAGTGGCTTATCGCTAACAACGCTATATAATATATAGGTGTTGGCTTCTTGGCTACGCAGTACTGCCCGCTTTTTGAAAAAAGCAGGGCGTGCAAAAACTTTATGCGAAACTTTGTTTCGCTTCCGTGCTGATGCGGATTTAGGGTAACTCTGCGAGTTATTGAAATAAAAAATATCCACCTTTGGTTTCAAGCAAGCTTGACCTTTGGTGGATATTTTCTCTTTCACTGCCTTGCGGCAGCAACCTAAATCCGAACAAACACTTACAGACAGAGTCTTTCTATAATAAAGAATTTAAGGAGATTAGGGAAGTTAGGGAATTTAGTGATTTTCTCCCTAAGCTCATTAACCTCCTTAATTTCACTACTTTTCGTACCGCACATTTTGTCGTCAGAGCGGGGTAGTTGCAAGGCATACAAGAAACCGAGCGCGCAGCATACTAAAGCGTATGTGAGCAGCTCGGTTATCGCAGTATAACGCAGCAAATGCCCCGCTATCACGACAAAATTAGACTGTCATTATCTCCTTCTCCTTCTTCTCAAACGCAGCATCAACAAGTTTGCTGAACTTCTCAAGAAGTTTCTGAACCTGGCTCTCGCCATCCTTGCTCTCGTCCTCTGGCATACCCTCCTTAACGGCCTTCTTGAATGCCTCAACAGCATCACGGCGGGCGTTACGGATAGAGATACGAGCATTCTCAACCTCGCCCTTGCACTGCTTTACAAGCTCCTTACGGCGCTCCTCGGTAAGTGGTGGAATAGAGAGGCGGATAGTCTCGCCATTGTTAGATGGTGTAAGGCCGATGTTTGAGTCGAGGATAGCCTTCTCGATTGTGCGAATCATATTCTTATCCCATGGCTGGATAAGGATTGTCTTTGCATCGGGAACTGTTACGCTGGCAACGCCAGATACTGGGGTCTGCGAGCCGTAGTAGTCCACAAAAACACCATTAAGAACATTTGTTGAGGCCTTGCCTGCGCGGATATTGAGCAGGGTCTCCTCCAAAAAGTCTACTGCACGCTGCATTCTTGCAGAGGCGTCAGCTAAAATAGTCTTGGAATCCATTGTAGTTATTATTTATTGTTAATTGTCTTTTCGATTGTCTCAATAAGGTGAGCGAACTCGGCCTTATCATATCCTATGCTTGCAAGGACAACCTTACCCTCACGGTCAATAAGGAAGTTGCGAGGGATATAGTTTGTTGCATAGCGGCGGAAGATTCTCTGGTCTGGGTCAAGGCCCATAGGGAAGGTATAGCCCATACGCTTGCGGAAGGCGGCAACGGTGTGCTGCTCCTCACCACGAGAGATTGGCAAAAAAACAAACTCTTCGCCTGCAAAGCGGTCTATAATCTCAGCCTGCACACGGGTAAGCTCCTCGCGGCACGGAGGGCACCAAGTGGCCCAGAAGTTGACAAGCACAACCTTGCCACGAAGGTCAGAGAGCTTTATCGTCTTGCCGTCAAACATCTCAACGGTAAAGTCGGGAGCCACTGTTCCCTGCTTAGCAATAGTTGTCGACTCAATCTGCTCCTGGCTCTGCGGAGCGGGAGCAGCCTTTGCCGGAGTTGGGTTCCAGAACAGCAGCACTGCTATAATGGCAAGAATGGCCAAAAGCATCAGTATCAGAGTAAGGTTACTCTTTCTTTTTCTACGCTCTTTCATAAGGGTGTATGTTATTTATGTACAAGTGTTCCAATAGTTTGACCCTCAAGCACTTTGATAAGGTTTCCTGGGGTATCCATATCAAAGACAATGATATTCAATCCATTCTCCTTACACAGTGTAAAGGCTGTCATATCCATAATCTTGAGGTTGCGAGTATACACCTCATCAAAGGTTATTGTGTCAAACTTCACGGCTGTAGGGTCCTTCTCTGGGTCGGCAGTGTAGATACCATCTACGCGAGTGCCCTTGAAGAATCCGTCTGCCTCAATCTCAATACCGCGCAGGGCTGACGCTGTGTCGGTTGAGAAGTAAGGGTTGGATGTTCCGCCGCCGATAATCACTACATAACCGGCCTCAAGGTACTCCAGCGCCTTATCCTTTGAGTAGTACTCGCCAATAGGCTCCATACGGATAGATGTGAGCACCTTGCACTTCACACCCTCATCGGCAAGCACCGCCTGCAGACCAAGCGAGTTGATAACCGTTGCCAGCATACCCATCTGGTCGCCCTTCACACGGTCAAAACCACGCTTTGCACCCTGCAGACCGCGGAATATATTACCACCACCAATAACAATACCAATCTGAATGCCCATCTCTACCGCCTGCTTAATCTGCACAGCGTAACTACGGAGCTGGTCCATTGAGATACCATATTTCTGCTCGCCCTGAAGCGACTCGCCACTCAACTTTAGAAGGATTCTTTTATACTGCATAACATTAAAATCTGTTTATAATTTACCAAAAGTACTACAAATATACTAAAATTTATATAACTACAGCGAAAAGTTGCTAAAAATGTAAAAAAACAAGAAAAAAAGAGTGATATGATTGTTATTTGATAAAAAGTTCGTATATTTGCACGCTCTATGGGATAATCCCGTAGGGAGTAATTAAAACAATATTAACAAAAATGAAAGT
>SUZS01000006.1 GCA_015059785.1 Rikenellaceae bacterium | reverse complement strand
ATGTGAAAGTGAATTTTTTCTAAAAATTATTGTATCTTTGTGTTAGTGTTTAATCCTAAAAAATGAAGGTTATGAAATTTTGTCCAAATTGTGGTGCTCAGGTAGACGACAATGCAGTAGTATGTGTTAAGTGTGGTGTTGCTCTGCCAAATATGTCTCAGAAGAGTAATGCAGAGAGCAATAGATGGCTTATAACTCTGCTCCTTTGCTTCTTCCTCGGTGGATTTGGTGTACATCGCTTCTATGTCGGTAAAACGGGTACGGGTATAGCTCAGTTGCTCACTTGTGGAGGTTGCGGTATCTGGGCGCTAATAGACTTTATTATGATTCTTATGGGTAACTTTACCGACAATGATGGCAACCCAATCAAGGGTAATCTGTAAACTGTTGCTGCTTGTTCTACTTCCTCTATTGCTCTACATTGTCCCTACGGAGGGTATCTTCAGTGGGGAGAGTATTTGCCTTATAAAGCGGTTTTTTGGTGTTGAGTGTTGGGGATGTGGCATTACGCGTGCCTTTTTCTCGGTGCTCTACCTTGATTTTGCCGCCGCGTGGGAGTATAACCATTTGATAGTTATCGTCTTTCCACTATTGCTGTGGCTCTGGGGGCGGGAGATATATTGCACCGTGCGTAAGTTGAGACAAAAATAAAGAGTTGGCGACTGCCAACTCTCTATTTTTGTGAAGTATCTCTACTACTCCGGCTTTACAAGTGAGAGGTAGAGCTCATCAAGCTGCTCCTGTGCCACTGGAGATGGACCGTCAAGCATTACATCGCGACCAGCGTTGTTCTTAGGGAATGCGATATAGTCGCGAATAGACTCCGAGCCACCAAATAGTGAGCAGAGACGGTCAAAGCCGAATGCAAGACCTCCGTGTGGTGGTGCGCCATACTTAAACGCGTTAATAAGGAAGCCAAACTGAGCCTCCGCCTGCTCTGGAGTGAAGCCCAGACACTTGAATATTGTCTGCTGCAACTGCGCATCGTGGATACGGATACTACCGCCACCAAGCTCTGTACCGTTGCAGACAAAGTCGTACGCATTTGCTCTTACGCGACCTGGGTCAGACTCAAGATACTCAACATCCTCTGGCTTTGGAGAGGTGAATGGGTGGTGCATAGCGTAGAAACGCTCTGTCTCCTCATCCCACTCAAACATTGGGAAGTCAATAACCCACAGTGGAGCGAACTTCTGAGGGTCACGCAGACCGAGCTGCTGGCCAACCTCAAGACGCAGTGCGCAGAGCTGTGTGAGCACCTTGAACTTCTTGCCGCACATAATAAGGCACAAGTCGCCCTCCTTTGCGCCAAGACGCTCGGCAATAGCGCGAAGCGATGCCTCGTCAAAGAACTTATCTACAGATGACTTAATGCCGCCGCCATTCTCAAGGCGAATCCACACAAGGCCCTTAGCACCAACCTGTGGACGCTTAACAAACTCTGTCAGTGCATCAATCTGCTTGCGGGTGTATGTTGCGCAACCAGTAGCAGCAAAACCTACGACATACTCTTGGTCATCAAAGACCGAGAAGTTGTGTCCGTGAGCGAGGTCTGTAATGTCAGCAAACTCCATGCCGAAGCGAAGGTCTGGCTTGTCAGAACCGTACTTCTCCATAGCCTCAATCCAAGGCGTACGGCGTAGAGGCTCGTTAAACTCAATGCCCAGCACGCTCTTGAACATATGCTTTGCCCAACGCTCAAAGATTGAGAGTACATCCTCCTGCTCTACAAATGCCATCTCGCAGTCAATCTGAGTAAACTCTGGCTGACGGTCAGCACGGAGGTCCTCATCGCGGAAGCAGCGCACAATCTGGAAGTAGCGGTCATAACCTGCAACCATCAGCAGCTGCTTGAGTGTCTGTGGAGACTGTGGCAGGGCGTAGAACTGGTTAGGGTTCATACGGCTTGGCACGATAAAGTCGCGCGCACCCTCTGGCGTAGACTTAATGAGATATGGAGTCTCAATCTCAAGAAATCCCTCGCTGTCAAGGAAGCGACGAATCTCCTGAGCCATCTTGTGGCGCAGAATCATATTGCGCTGAAGAGGTGGACGGCGAAGGTCAAGGTAGCGATACTTCATTCTCAGGTCATCGCCACCGTCTGAGTTCTCCTCAATAGTAAATGGAGGGGTTATGGCCTCTGTAAGAATTGTAATTGCCTCTGCAACAACCTCAATATCGCCTGTAGCCATCTTTGGGTTCTTGCTGCTACGCTCAATTACGCGACCTGTAACCTGAATTACGAACTCACGACCAAGGCGTGCTGCTGCCTCTTTTGTCTGCTCATTTGAACCCTCCTCGACAACAATCTGCGTAATACCGTAGCGGTCGCGCAGATCAATAAATGCCATAGCACCGAGGTTGCGCACCTTCTGCACCCAGCCGGCAAGGGTAACTGTCTGATTGATATTTGCGGATCTAAGCTCTCCGCAGGTGTGACTTCTGTACATCTTTGTAACTATTTATGTTTTTACTATCTTTGCAGTGTTTTAACCCACAAAGATAATAAAAATATGGATATCAATCTCCAAACTGACGAAAAATATATGCGTTTGGCAATAATTGAGGCTCAAAAGGCGTTTGATAGTGACGAGGTACCTATCGGAGCGGTAGTTGTTGCTGGGGGTCGTGTTATTGCTCGCGGGCATAATTTGGTTGAGACTCTTACGGATGTTACCGCTCATGCTGAGATGCAAGTAATTACGGCGGCTGCATCGGCTGCAGGGGGTAAATACTTGCAGAACTGCACCCTCTATGTTACTGTAGAGCCGTGTGTTATGTGCGCTGGAGCTATAGCGTGGAGTCAAGTTAGTAGGGTAGTCTACGGCGCAGCAGATGCAAAGAGGGGTTACTCGCGTTTTGGCAATGGTCTGCTGCATCCGCGTACAGAGGTTACTTCTGGCGTGCTTGCGGCAGAGTGTGAGAAACTTATGACAGATTTTTTTGCAAAGTTGAGGTAAAAGCACTACCTTTGTCGCTTGTTGATAAAAAATTACTAAAACTTAATAAATTTCAGATCGTAAATTATGAAAAAGATTGTTTTGATGGCTGTTGCATTACTCTCTTTTGGTTTGGCTTCAGCACAGAGTGCAAGTGAGATTACAGCAAAGTACAATGAGGCTGCAACTGCGCTTCAGGCAAAGGATTGGGCAAAGGCTCTTGAGAACTTTGAGGCTGTAGTTAAGGGTGGTATGGATTCAGAGGATAGCAATGTGCTTAACTGCGTTGCTACTTCAAAGAAGTATATCCCTACTTGCTACCAGCGTCTTGGTCTTCGTGCTGCAGGTGCAAAGAAGTATGACGAGGCTATTAAGTTCCTCTCTACTGCTGCTGAGAAGGCTGAGCTTTGGGGTGATGGCACTGCAAAGGTTAAGTCAAATCAGATTCTTGCAAAGGTTTATCAGGCACAGGGTGGTGAGGCTTTCAACGCTGGTAACTACGCTGACGCTGTAGCTGTATTTGAGAAGGGCTATGCTGCTAACAAGCGTAATACTGAGATGGCACTCTTCCTTGCTGAGAGCTACTTCAAGCTCGGTGAGTATCAGAAGGGTATGGATGTTTGTACTAACATCTGCGGTATGAACGCTACAAAGTATGCTGATGCTATCGCTGAGGCAAAGGAGAAGATGGCTATGTATACAAATAACGAGGTAGCTCGTCTTCAGCAGGCTGGCGACCAGGATGGCATTATCGCTATGGCTGACTCAATGCTCGCTACAGACCCTGCTTCTGCTCTTGCAGAGAAGATTCGTCTCCAGGCTTACAACAACAAGAAGGAGTACGACAAGGTTATCGAGCTTGGCGAGAATGCTGCTGCTGCTCAGACCGCTGAGGAGGAGAAGAGCGATGTATACTTCATCATCGGTGCTGCTTTCAATGCTAAGTACAACGCTGGTGGTAACAAGGATGCAGCTCTTAAGGATAAGGCAGTATCTTACCTGCAGAAGGTTACTGCTGGTGGTAGCGTTGAGGCTGCAAAGGCTGCGCTTGAGAGCCTTAAGTAATCTACATTACATAGAGTCTAATGAGCCTGCTTTGTCAGGCTCTTTTTGTATTGAGATATGAAAAATTTTGTTCTTCTGTTGCTCGCTCTTATAACAGTGGGCTGTGGCGGTCAGAAATCTAAAAAGGAGGAGACAGTTAAACCTCAAACAGTTCATTTTAAGCGCGTTATGCCACCTGTGCAGTCTACACCTGAGGCACAGTTTCAGTATATGGTAGACCACTATTGGGACCGCTTTGACTTTGCCGATACGCTCTTTATTGAGAGGGTAGATAGTGCCGAGATGATGCGCGCCTATGCAGAGTATATCGCCACCTATGTCGGCCCATATAATGGCGAGCCTGTGGCAAAGTTGATGAAACGAGCCTCTGTGTCGCGTAAGATGTTAGATTACTTCGCCACAATGTCCGAGAAACTTTTTCACGACCCAAACTCGCCACTGCGTAGCGACGAACTCTATATTCCAGTGCTTGAGGCGCAGATTGCCGCACCTTTTTACGATGAGTACGAGAAGATGGTGCCTCAGTACGACCTCGCTTTAGCTTCGCAGAATAGAATATTGAAAAAGGCAAACGACTTCCGCTATACTGTAGCCTCTGGTCGCACCTCAAACCTCTATTCGCTCAAGGCGGACTTTGTACTTATATATATAAATAACCCAGGCTGTCCAATGTGTCGCCAGATTCAGGAGCAACTCGTCGCTTCGCAGATTGTTGCCGATGCGCTCAAAGATGGTCGCCTGAAGATTTTGGCAATTTATCCCGATGAGGATTTGACCCTCTGGCACGAACACCCACTGCCAAAGGCGTGGATAAATGGATATGATAGAGGACGCCGACTTGAGAAGGATCGCCTCTATGACCTTCGCGCAATCCCTGCTATGTATCTGGTAGACAGGGAGAAAACAGTGCTTGTCAAAGACTCTACAACTGTACCAGAGATTGAGAGGATGATTGTTGAATACCAACAGTAAACAAAAACTGACCGACATATTTGCCGGTCAGTTTTTGTTTAGTTACTATTGATTACTTGAAGTAGCGGTTATAAAGGCCCTCAAATCCCTTGCCGTGACGAGCCTCATCCTTTGCCATCTCGTGAACTGTGTCGTGAACAGCGTCAAGGTTCTGCTCCTTTGCAAGGCGAGCAAGGCGGAACTTATCCTCGCAAGCACCACTCTCGGCGTTCATACGCTTGAAGAGGTTGGTCTTTGTGTCCCAAACTACCTCGCCTAATAGCTCAGCAATCTTTGCAGCGTGCTCAGCCTCCTCCCAAGCATAACGCTTGAAGGCCTCTGCAATCTCTGGATAACCCTCGCGGTCTGCCTGACGACTCATAGCAAGGTACATACCTACCTCGGTACACTCGCCCATAAAGTGGTTCTTAAGACCCTCAAGAAGCTCTGGGTCAGCACCAAGACCATCTCCCAAGATGTGCTCTGTAACAAACTCAAGGTTACCGCTCTGCTCCTCAATCTCTACAAACTTATCTGCAGGAACTTTGCAAAGTGGGCAACGCTCTGGTGCCTCATTTCCCTCGTGAATATAACCACATACTGTGCAACGAAATTTCTTAGCCATAATAATTCTTATTTTAAGTTTTACATTCTGTTTTTATTTTCTACTGCAAAGGTAAAAACTATTTATGAAATATCAAAATTCTTTTTTCTTATACCAGTATAAGGTTTGCCTATTATTGTGTGCAGAGTTGGTTTTG
Source organism: Rikenellaceae bacterium (assembly GCA_015059785.1). Classification (GTDB taxonomy): domain Bacteria; phylum Bacteroidota; class Bacteroidia; order Bacteroidales; family Rikenellaceae; genus Alistipes. Next base: position 75,522 of record SUZS01000006.1, on the reverse strand, counting down.
TGGAAAAATCTCTATTATTAAATGTATGTATAATCTTGCAATAGCGAGTTTTTTTTATTACTTTTGTATATCAAAAATTGTGTAGCTATGAAACTGAAGCATCTTACGGGTCTTTCGTTGCTTGCGCCGACGGTGGCTTTTGCTGCTGATAGACCTAATATTGTCTTTTTTATTGTGGATGATATGGGCTGGGTGGATAGCTCTGTGGCTTATGGCGAGGAGGTATATCCGAATAATTTGCGCTACAACACGCCCAATATGCAACGCCTTGCGTCGCAGGGTGTTATGCTGACAAATGCCTATGCCTGTCCAGTCTCTACGCCGACAAGAACATCGCTTCTTACGGGGGTTAATGCTGCCCATTCGCACATTACAAACTGGACCTCTACTATGCGCGATACTCCGTCTGATGCTACGGGAGGTGCTGTGGCGATGATGCAGAGTGGTGCTAACCACGACAAGAGCAGTCGCTTTGTTCGTCCAGAGTGGAATCTTAACGGTATGAGTCCTGTTGAGGGTGTTGAGAATACTCTCTATGCTACACCTCTGCCGCAGCTTCTCAAGGAGGCGGGCTACTACACTATTCATGTGGGTAAGGCCCACTGGGCAAGTGCTGGTACTCCAGGTGCAAGCCCATACAATATGGGATATGTTGTCAATGTCTCTGGAAATGTTGCCGGTATGCCACGCAGTTACCTGAGCGAGGAGAACTATGGCAATACTCCTGAGAAGTGGAACTACCTTGCTGTGCAGAATATGACCGAGTACTACGGCACGGGCATTCATCTTACCGAGGCACTTACTCGTGAGGCGCTCAAGACTCTTGACTATCCGATAATGCACAATCAGCCCTTCTACCTCTACTTTGCGCACTATGCGACCCATACGCCTATACAGCGCGACCCTCGCTTTGTGCAGAAGTACCTTGATGCGGGTATGGATGAGGGTCAGGCTCGCTACGCATCTATGGTTGAGGGTGTAGATAAGAGTTTGGGCGACCTTTTGGATTTCCTTGAGGATAAGGGTGTTGCAGACGATACGATTATTATCTTTATGACCGACAATGGCGGAAATGCCGAGAATAAGGCCAAGGGTGGTGTGCGATTTATGCACAACCTGCCACTGAGAAATGGTAAGGGCTCTGTCTATGAGGGTGGTGTGCGCGTTCCACTGATGGTTAAGTGGGATGGCAAGGTTGCCCCTGCTACTCGCGTAAATACCCCTGTTATTTGCGAGGATTTGTTCCCAACAATTCTGCAGATGGCGGGCGTTAAGAACTACGATGTGGTGCAGAGTGTTGATGGTCAGAGTCTTGTAGACCTTGTTACCAAAGGCTCAAAACTTGCGGCTAAGGCGGCTAAGCGAGGTCAGATTACAGACCAGAAGAGTGCCAACGCCTTTGTCGTTCCACAGTCAGTCTCTGGCATAGACCCTTCTCGCTCACTTGTGTTCCACTATCCGCACCAGTGGAAGCCATACGACCTTGTGGATATTGACTTTTTGAGTGCCGTGCGTAAGGGCGACTGGAAGCTTGTCTACCGTATGCGCACAAGAAAACTTGAGCTATACAATCTTAAGACCGATATCGGCGAGAAGAACGACTTGTCGGCACTCTACCCAGAGCGAGTTCGTGAACTGGCTGCGGAGTTATCGGCAAAATTGCGTGGTTGGAACTCCCCAATGCCTACAGTGCGTGAGACGGGCAAGAGTGTTCCTCTGCCAGATGAGTTGTTATAATTTATAAGTAAAATTTGGAAATTTCTTTTAGGTTAGTTATATTTGTGTTACACAAAATTCTTAATTGTTATGAAAAAGCATAATTTTAGCGCGGGACCATCTATTCTCCCTGAGGTTGCTTATCAGAATGCAGCAAAGGCTATTCTTGACTTTAACGGAACAGGACTATCTATCCTCTCAATTTCGCACCGTACGAAGGATTTTGAGGATGTTCTTGCCTCCGCACAGTCGCTTATGCGCGAATTGCTTAACATCCCAGAGAATTATCACATCTACTTTGTGGGCGGTGGTGCAAGTACACAGTTTTTCCAGCTCCCTGCTAACTTCTTGGGTCGTAAGGCGGGCTATGTAAACACTGGCGTATGGACCAAGAAGGCTATCAAGGAGGCAAAACTCTATGGCGAGGTGGAGGTTGTCGCATCTTCTGAGGATAGAAACTTCTGCTACATTCCAAAGGGCTTTGATATCCCTCAGGACCTTGACTACCTCTATATCTGCACCAATAATACAATCTACGGCACTGAGTATAAAACAGATATTGACTCTCCAGTGCCTCTTATTGCCGATATGAGTTCAGATATTCTGAGCCGTCCTGTTGATGTGTCAAAGTATGCCGTTATCTACGGCGGTGCGCAGAAGAATCTCGCCCCTGCAGGTGTCTCTTTTGTGATTATCCGCGATGATATGCTCAGTAAGGTTGTTCGCCCACTGCCAACAATGGTCAATGTAAATACCCATGTGGAGAACAACTCTATGTTCAACACTCCGCCAGTATTCCCTATCTTTGTGATGAACGAGACACTTAAGTGGATTAAGTCTATCGGAGGTGTTGAGGCTATGTACAAGCGAAATGTTGAGAAGGCGCAGGTTCTCTACGACGAGATTGAGCGCAACACCCTCTTCCGCCCAACAGTAGACAAGGCTGACCGCTCGCTGATGAACATCTGCTTTGTTATGGCTGAGGGTAAGGAGGAGCTTGCTGCCGACTTCCTCAAGTTTGCAACAGAGCGCGGTATGGTAGGCATTAAGGGTCACCGCCTTGTTGGTGGCTTCCGCGCATCTTGCTATAACGCTCTGCCGAAGGAGTCTGTAGAGGCACTTGTGGCTTGTATGCAGGAGTTTGAACAGTTACACAAATAGTTAGAGTTTACTATGGCTACCATTGTCCCATATACTTTTGAGAAAAAGGAGGATAGTGCAGTCTATTTCACTTCATTTGTAAAGGGTATGAAAGTTCTTATAGCAACCGAGAAACCATTTGCAGCAGCGGCTGTAGATGGTATTGTAGAGATTCTTGAGGGCGCGGGCCATACAGTTGCTCGCCTTGAGAAGTATAAGGAGAAGAGCGAGCTGCTTGCCGCTGTTGCCGATGTTGATGCGCTTATTGTGCGTAGTGACAAGGTTACGGCAGATGTTATTGCTGCTGCTCCAAATCTAAAGATTATTGTTCGCGCAGGTGCGGGCTATGATAATGTAGACTGCGCTGCTGCCAAGGCTCGCGATATTGTGGTTATGAACACGCCGGGTCAGAACTCAAATGCTGTGGCGGAGTTGGCTCTGGCGATGATGATATTTATGTCGCGCAACTGCTTTACTCCGGGTACGGGTCACGAGATTAAGGGTAAGACCCTTGCTATCCACGCCTATGGCAATGTTGGCCGCCTTGTTGGACAGAAGGGTAAGGCGCTGGGTATGAATGTTATCGCCTACGACCCATTTGTGGCTGACGACTCTGTTTTTGAGGCTGACGGCGTGGAGAAGATTTCCTCTGTTGAGGAGCTATACCGCCGTGCCGACTTCCTCTCACTCCATATCCCTGCAACATCGCAGACTAAGGGCTCTATAGGCTACGACCTTATCGCCTCTATGCCGCAGGGCGCAACCCTTGTAAATACTGCCCGCAAGGAGGTTATTGATGAGGCGGGACTGTGCAAGGCTCTTGCCGAGCGTGATGATATTAAGTATGTGAGTGATGTCGCTCCAGACTGCTGTGCAGATTTGTGTAACTGTGCAGGTAAGCGCTACTTCGCAACGCCAAAGAAGATGGGCGCCGAGACTGCCGAGGCAAATATCAACGCTGGTCTTGCTGCAGCACGACAGATAGTAGACTTTTTTGCAACCGGAAATAGAAGATTTCAAGTAAATAAATAGTTATGGTACGCATTAAACCTTTTCAGGGTATTCGCCCTCCAAAGCAGTATGCCGCCGAGGTGGCATCGCGCCCTTATGATGTTCTGAACTCTGCTGAGGCTAAGGCTGAGGCTACCGAGCGCTCGTTGCTCCATATCATCAAGCCAGAGATAGACTTTGACCCTATTGCAGACGAACACTCCGAGGCTGTATATCAGAAGGCTGTGGAGAATTTCCAGCTCTGGCAGCAGCGCGGTTGGCTTGAGCGCGATAATAAGGAGTGCTACTATGTCTATGCGCAGACTATGGAGGGTAGAACACAGTACGGCCTTGTAATGTGCTGTCACTTTGAGGATTACCTCTCTGGTGCTATTAAGAAGCACGAGCTTACCCGCCCCGATAAGGAGGAGGATCGTATGATTCATGTGCGTAATCAGAGGGCAAATATAGAGCCTGTATTTTTCGCCTATCCCGATAATGCCGAGATTGACGCTATCGTAAATAAGACAATTCAGGCCCCTGCCGAGTACGACTTTACCGCTGCCGATGGCTTCGGTCACCAGCTGTGGGTTATTGACGACGAGCAGACTTGTAGCCGTATTACCGAGATTTTTAAGTCTATTCCGGCTCTCTATGTCGCTGATGGTCACCACCGTACAGCTGCTGCTGCCCGTGTGGGTGCTGAGTGCAAGGCCGCTAATCCAAACCATACGGGAGAGGAGGAGTACTGCTACTTCCTTGCAGTGACCTTCCCAGAGTCGCACCTCAAGATTATTGACTATAACCGCGTAGTTAAGGACCTAAATGGCCTAAGTTCAGAGCAGTTCCTTGCTGCTCTTGAGGCGGACTTTGAGGTTGAGAAGGTGGGCGAGCAGATTTATACCCCTAATGCCCTGCATAACTTCTCACTCTACCTTGACGGCTGCTGGTATAGCTTAACGGCTCGTGAGGGAACATACGACGATAACGACCCTATAGGTGTGTTGGATGTTACCGTTCTGTCAAATCTTGTTCTTGATAAGATTTTGGATATTAAGGATTTGCGCACCTCAAAGCGTATTGACTTTGTGGGTGGCATCCGAGGCCTTGGCGAGCTTAAGCGCCGTGTAGATAGCGGAGAGATGAAGGCCGCTTTCGCCCTCTACCCAGTCTCTATGCGCCAGCTTATTGACATCGCAGACACCGGCAACATTATGCCGCCGAAGACCACTTGGTTTGAGCCGAAGTTGCGCTCTGGCATAGTCATCCACACCTTCTAATTTTGTCGTGATAGCGTGCCACCTACGGCACATCCCTTAAAAATCAGTGGCGGCTGTACCTTTTAGTACTATCCGCCACTGCTTTTTTGCACGATGCACCGTATCTGACACGCTCTGACGACAAAATATTTTGCTGTGAAAATGGCGCATTTGCGGCACATCCCTTAAATAGCAGTCGCGGCTGTACGCTTTAGTACTATCCGCCACTGCTTTTTTGCACGATGCACCGTATCTGGCACGCTCTGACGACAAAATAGGGTGGTGCTCTAATTGCTTGCCGAGCGCTGGCTCGCCTTTGGCGACCCTTCCCCGCTGCGCCTCGGCAGTATCAGTCGCAGTGCAAGCACTTCAAAATGCGAAATTGAAAATTCGTGAACAAGTTCCCATTTTCAATTGTCGCCTTTTGCACCTACGGTGTGCGACTGCTGTTGCTCTCGGCTTAATCGCGGCGTCGTATCTACCGCGTTCTGACGACAAAATAGGGTGCGCTGATTGTAGTGAGATTAGTAAGATTAGTGAGATTAGAGAATTTAGTGAGTTTAGTGAGTTTTTTCGCTATATTCCTTAACTTCACTAAATTCCTTAAATTCTCTGTCCTGCGTAGCACGCCAACGCTGCGATTAAGCCGAGTGTAATCAAACTCGTTTGAATTGCCGAGGCGGAGCAGGGTCGGGTTGCCGAAGGCAAGCCAATGGCCAACGGCCAAAGACCAACAGCTAATAGCTAAAAAAATCTCACCAAATGTGAGATTTTTTTATTACCTTTGCACCATTAATTTTGTGACTATGCAGAGATCAATGACAGGCTTCGGCAAGGCCGAGGTTAAAGTAGGGGAGAAGTGCTTTGTGGCGGAGATTCGTTCACTCAACTCAAAGCAGTTAGATTTGTCGGTTAAGCTGCCTATGGCCTTCCGTGCTGCGGAGGCTGAGGTGCGCAGTGTTGTGAGCAAGGCTCTTGTGCGTGGAAAGGTGGATGTGCTGATAACCATGCAGTCCGAGGTGGTGCAGACTTCGGGCGAGGTGAACAAGGAGATTTTCCGTGCCTACTTAACTCAAGTTACCGATGCGTTGAGCTACTCTGGCATTGATGCAGCGTACGATGTTATTGTGCCTGCCGTGTTGCGTATGCCAAATGTGCTGACTACAGAGGTTGAGAGCGCAACGGATAGCGACATTGCAGCGATTGTTCAGGCAGTAACCCTTGCTTGTGAGCGACTAAATGCCTTTAGAGTGCAGGAGGGAGCGGTGCTTATTGCCGACCTGCTTGCTCGCGTAGATAAGATTGAGGCATACCGCGACCAGATAACACCTTTTGAGGCTCAGCGCGCAGATGCTGTTCGCGCTCGTATTCGTGAGGGTATTGAGAAGCTCGGTGTTGAGGTAGACGAGAATCGCCTTGAGCAGGAGATGATTTTCTATATCGAGAAGCTTGACATTACAGAGGAGAAGGTTCGCCTTGCTGCCCACTGCAACTACTTCCGTCAGGTAGCCGCTACTGAGGCAGATGCGGGTCGTAAACTCGGCTTTATAACTCAGGAGATGGGTCGCGAGATTAATACCACAGGCTCCAAGGCTAATAACCACGATATTCAGGTGTTGGTCGTAAAGATGAAAGATGAATTGGAGAAGATAAAAGAGCAAGTCCTTAATATTTTATAGTCTGAGATTGGGGGTGGTTGTCAAAGGTAAGCCAATGGCCAATAGCTAATAGCCAATAGTTAAGTATATGGAAAAGGTAATCATATTTTCAGCTCCGAGCGGATCGGGCAAGACAACTATTGTTCACGAGTTGTTAAAGAGATATCCGCAGTTTGAGTTTTCAATCTCTGCCACTTCGCGCGCTCCGCGAGGAACCGAGCGTGATGGTGTGGACTACTACTTCCTTACTGAGGAGGAGTTTCTGCGCCGCATAGAGGCTGACGCCTTTGTTGAGTGGGAGGCGGTCTATGCCGGTACTCACTATGGTACTCTGCGCAGCGAGGTTGATAGAATTTGGAGCAAGGGTAATGTGATTATTTTTGATGTGGATGTTGTTGGTGGAGTAAATCTGAAGCGCATTTTTGGCGACAAGGCCTGCTCGGTGTTTATTATGCCACCATCTATTGAGGAGCTTGAGCGTCGTTTGATTGGTCGTGGTACTGATGCGGCGGAGGTTATCGCCAAGCGCGTTGCCAAGGCAGGTCAGGAGATTGAGCGTGCGCCCGAGTTTGACCATGTGGTGGTAAATGACGACCTTCAGAGGGCTATTGCCGACACATGTGCTATTATTGATAACTTCATTGCACAGTAATGAAAACTCGCGTAGTTCTCTATTTCGGCTCGTTTAACCCCGTACATCGCGGCCATATCGCTCTTGCGGAGTATATCATCGCTGACGGCTTTGCAGATAGTGTGGTAATGATTGTCTCGCCCCAAAATCCACATAAGGAGCAGAGCGACCTTGCCGCGGAGTTCTCTCGTTATGAGATGTGTCAGGCGGCGTGTGCAGCCTCGCTCTATCCCGATAAAATTCAGGTGTCGGCCGTTGAGTTTACCCTTCCGCGACCTTCGTATACTATTGATACTCTGAACTTTTTGGCGGAGAACTTTGGCGATAAGATGGAGTTCTCAATCCTTATGGGAGCTGACAATATTGAGTCCTTTCACCGCTGGAAAAACCACGAGCAGATTATTGCCAACTACCCGATACTTGTCTATCCGCGAGCAGGATATAGCCTCTCGCGCTCGCAATATGCTGATAGGGTAGTTTTCCTTGAGAATGCGCCACTTTTTAATATCTCTGCAACGGATATCCGCATAGCTGTTTCTCAGGGTGGTGATATCTCTGATATGGTTATACCTGAGGTGGAGAGTTATATAAAACTTAACAAAATCTACGGATAATGAATAATAGACTAAAAATAGCACTTCTTGCCGGTGGAAACTCATCCGAGCGAGAGATTGCACTTAATAGCGCACAGCAGATTGCCTCTGCCCTTGATAGCGCACGCTACGATGTGAAGGTTATAGACCTCCACTATCGCAATATGACCTATACAGATGCCGAGGGAGGCAAGTGGGAGGTAGATAAGAACGACTTCTCGCTAACTGTCGCTGGTGTTCGCACGGAGTTTGAGTATGCGCTGATTATCATCCACGGCACACCTGGCGAGGATGGTAAGTTGCAGGGATATCTCGATATGATGGGCATCCCTTACTCCTCTTGCTCGCAGGTATCTTCGGCTATTACTTTTGATAAGATTTCGACAAAGCGCGCTGTTGCGGGTGGTAGTATAAACCTTGCCCGTGAGGTACTTGTTGCTAAGGGTGAAGCTGTTGATTGTAAGGCTGTTGTAGAGAAGCTCGGACTGCCACTCTTTGTAAAGCCAAATGCGAGCGGTAGTAGCTTTGGGGTGACAAAGGTAACGGCTGTAGAGCAGATTGCATCGGCTGTAGAGGAGGCTTTTAAGGAGAGTGACGAGGTGCTTATTGAGGAGTGCATCGTTGGTCGCGAGATGGGCTGTGGCGTTGTTGTGACGGCCGACCGCGAGATACTACTTCCTATTACCGAGATTGTCTCAAAGCGCGACTTCTTTGATTACGAGGCAAAGTATACTGCGGGTCTTTCGGATGAGATTACCCCTGCACCTATTAGCGAGGATGTGCGACACAAACTCAACCGTATGACCCTTGAGGCCTATCGTAAGTGCCGTTGTAGTGGTATTGTCCGCATAGATTTTATCGTTACCGAGGCGGGCGAGCCGTACCTTATTGAGATAAACTCTATCCCAGGTATGAGTAGCGGAAGCATTGTTCCAAAGCAGGTGCGTGCGGCTGGTATGACACTGGGCGAGCTGTACGACATCGTTATTGAGGACTCACTGAAAAGGTTTCGCGCACGATGATAGAGATAGATGGTAAGATTGTCAGCACAGATTTGCTGACAGAGTGCTTTGCTTGCGATATTAATGCTTGCAAGGGCCAGTGTTGTATAGATGGCGATGCGGGCGCTCCGCTGACTCTTGAGGAGGTGGATATTTTAGAGCAAGAGTATGAGAACTATAAGTCTTATATGACCGCTGAGGGTATCGCTGCTGTTGAGAGTCAGGGATTTATGGTCGTGGACTTTGAAGGTGACTATACCACACCGCTTGTTAATAACTGCGAGTGTGCATACACTTTTGTAAATGAGCAGGGACTGACACTCTGCGCTATTGAGGCGGCATATCGTGACGGTAAGTGCTCGTTTATCAAGCCTATATCGTGCCACCTCTATCCAATCCGCGTTGTTGAGTTTTCAAATGGTACTGTGGGGCTGAACTACCACCGCTGGGGTATCTGCTCATCGGCTTGTAAGAATGGCCGTAAGTTGGGCATACCTGTCTATAAGTCACTTAAGGAGCCTATTATTAGGCGGTTTGGCGAGGAGTTTTACTCGGCCCTTGAGTGCGCAGAGGATTTGTTAAAAAATAGTAAATAGTATATGAAGAGACTTCTTTTTGCTGTTGTGGCACTGCTTGCTACAACAGACCTTTATGCCCTTGACTCGCTTGCTGTGCAGGCAGTTAAACCCGTTATCTCGCCAATAGTTGTAGATACACTGGCAACTGACTCCCCAGCACTCTCAGTGCTGCTTTTTAATGACGGTACATGGCGATATGTCCAAAATAGAACTATTGAACAGGACTCAACTGTCTACGGTCGCTATTGGGATACAGAGAATATCTCTGCTTATCGCAGCGTCTCTATTGACTCTATCCCTAAAGCTGTGGCTATCAACCTTGTAGATAGTCTCAAGCACTACCGATACCCATATGTTGGTCGCATCACTTCGCGCTATGGTATGCGCCACCGCCGTCCGCATAATGGTATTGATATTGCTCTGAAGGTGGGCGATACTATCTGTGCCGCTTTTGATGGCCGCGTACGCTTTTCAAAGGCGACTAATACGGGCTATGGTACACTTGTGATTATCCGCCACGACAATGGCCTTGAGACTTACCACGGACACCTCTCTGCTCGCCTTGTAGAGGAGAATGATAGGGTAGTGGCAGGCCAGCCGATTGCCCTTGGTGGAAACTCTGGCCGAAGCACAGGTCCTCATATGCACTTTGAGGTTAGATATTTTGGTCAATCATTTGACCCAGAGCGAATTATCAACTTCCGCACTGGCGAGCTTCGCCGCGACCATATTCTGCTCAAGAAGGGGTATTATAGCATCTACTCAAAGTATGAGCAGGATTTTAATGCCGAAGCGGAGCGTGAGGATGCTGAGAAGAAGGAGAAGGCTCTCTCTGCCGAGAAGCGATACTATAAGGTGCGTAAGGGTGACTACCTCGGCCTTATCGCTAAGCGCAACCATACCACCGTTGGCGCTATCTGCCGCCTTAACGGCATCAAACCCACCACAACCCTGCAAATTGGTCGTGTGCTGAGAGTTAAGTAGAGCTTTGTAAGATAGTTATAGGCCTCTTGTTTCGGTTTGTCTTGAAATAAGGGGGCTTTTTGTTTTATGTCGCATGCTTCAATATTGAGTTAAAATGGATATTAATGCAAAATATGTTCACAAAAAACTCTTTTGAAAAACATCTGTTTTGGTCTGTAGTTTGCAACAAGTAGTGTGAACTTTTAATACAAAATTATTATGAAACAGACTGGACTTTGTATTGTGACCCTGCTGGGTGGGGCACTGATGGGGGCGGCGATTGCGATGCTTGTAACCCCAAAGACGGGTCGTCAGATGCGCGACCAGATTCGTGATTTTATTGGCGATGAATTAGACAAAATTCGCTGCAAATGTGGAGATGAGTGCGCTCACACTGAGCTCGCAGAACCCGTAAAGTAGTCTTATTGTATGAGAGCTGATAGGCCCTTCTTTCTGCCGCTTGCTATAATGGTTGTCTCTGCCATAATTGCGGCGTTACTATTTGTCTCTGCTTTTGTTGCGTGGCTTGCTGAGATATTTGGTTCGCTGAAGATACCGTGTCTAATAGTCGGAGCCTTTATGGCAACTATAGCGACGATAGTATACCAAGTGACCCTGAAGAGCTACTTCCGTCAAATTGGCGAGGAACTTCGGGTAGTATACTCCGTCTCGCGTATTGTTCGTGGCTGGATAGACTGGGCATCAGCTCTTTTTGGAGCTACAGCTGACAACGAAAAAGAGGGAGACTCGCTCTGAGTGACTCCCTCTCTAAATTTGTTACCAAATGTTCTATTTGTGATATGCCTCAACACCGCTTTTGAGGAACTTAACAAACTCAGCCACATCAAGGTTATATCCACGAGGCTCTACAAGCACCTGCTCGTTCTTTCCCTGGATAACATAGTATGGCTGCGCATTTACACCAAAGCGTGTCAGAGCGTAGTGTGCATTAACCTTACCAAGGCTCTTAAGCACTGTGCCATTCTCAGTTGTTATCCACTCACTCTCTGGAAGAGTCATCTTATCGTCAGTATAGAGTGCGCAGATAACATACTCATTACTAAGTAGTTCAAGTACTGCAGGGTCACTCCACACGCGCGCCTCCATCTCTCGGCAGTTTACACATCCGTGACCAGTAAAGTCAATAAATACTGGTTTATCAACCTTTGCTGCATACTGCTCTGCCTGCTCAAGGTCAAAAAATCCCTGCAAACCGTGTGGCAAGTGTAGCACATCGCCGTACTTAACATCCTGATTTGCAGAACTCTGCTGTGCTACAGTGCCTCTATTGCGAGTAAGATCAAAGTCAAGTGTTGACTGCGGAGGCAGGTAGCCAGAGAGCTTCTCCAGCGGAGCACCCCACATACCTGGGATAAGGTAGACAACGAACGAGAATACGCCGATAGCCAAAGCCAGACGGGTAACCGAGAGGTGTTTCATCTCGCTATCGTGCGCAAAGCGTATCTTGCCAAGCAGATAGAAGCCAAGCAGTGTGAAGACCACAATCCAGATTGCTAAATATACCTCACGGTCAAGAATACCCCAGTGGTAAACCTGATCGGCAACGCTCAAGAACTTGAAGCCTAAAGCCACCTCTACAAATCCTAAAACAACCTTTACAGAGTTGAGCCATCCACCGCTCTTTGGCAGCTTCTTGAGCACTGATGGGAAGAAAGCAAAGAAGGTAAATGGCAGTGCAAAGGTTATTGAGAATGCAAGCATTGTAACAATAGGGTTCCAGAACTCGCCAGCGGTAGACTTGATAAGCACCGAACCGATAATTGGGCCTGTACAAGAGAACGACACAAGCACAAGTGTGAGCGCCATAAAGAAGATACCCGCAATACCACCCTTCTCGCTATTCTCGTCACTCTTGTTTACAAGCCAAGATGGCAGAGTGATATCAAAGGCACCGAAGAAAGATGCCGCAAAGACCATAAAGACGAGGAAGAAGAGGATGTTTGGAATCCAGTGTGTTGCAAGCCACTGGAAGATATCTGCCGTAACCGCACCGCCACCTACAAGGCGAGTGATGATAATAATGGCCGCGATAGGCAGTGTATAGAGCAACACGATGAAAAATCCATACAGAGCCGCATTAATTCTGCCCTTTGTAGGCGAGCCGCTACCCTTCATGAAGAACGATACGGTCATCGGAATCATTGGGAACACACACGGAGTCACAAGAGCTGCAAGACCCCAGATAATTGCCTCCAAAATCATTGCCCACATTGTTCTATTGCCCGCAGCATCCTTTACAGCCTTAACCTCAGCAACTGGCGCCGCAGCCGCTGCCTTACCAATCTCAAACGAGAGTTTTGCATCCTGTGGAGGGGTACAATTACCCTCGGTGCAAGCCATAAAATTTATCTCTGCAGTAACTGTCGCACCCTCACCATTGAGTTTTACATCCTGCTCAAAAACAGCCTCACCCTCGTACTCGCCATATGAGCCGAAGTACTCATCCTGAACAGGCTTTGCAGTAGACAGAGCGCGAAGGTCGCCCTCAAGCGACACTCCGTCAGACAATATAAACTGGATTGTTGTCGGAGTAAACTGATGGGTACCATCATAGATATGCCAACCGTCGGCTATATCCGCCTTGATTACAAGGGTATAGTTACCATTGCCATTATCCTTAAGCTCGCTCTTCCACTCAACAAGATTCTCTTGAGCTACTGCCGTAAAAGAGACCAGAGCAAGGATTAAAACTAAAAATTTACGCATAAACTATCTTTTTTTATGTTATTATACAATATTTAGCGTGCAAATTTAGTTATAATTTTCAAAAAGTGCAACACCAATATTTAGGTAAGTGTAGAGACTAAGTGTATAAATGTTCTAAAACATGCATTTTGTAGTAAAAGTTTTGGAATGTCCGAAATATTACAGAATTTTGTGCAAACATTTGTTGAATATGATAAATAATGAGCTTTTTCCGTACAAAATCAACCACCTCGATGAGCGAGATGGTATCGATTATGTAGCCTGCAAAAATGCAGCGTTAATTCACATCCACTCGCTTGACGAGCACATTAGCAAGGAGATGAAGCACCCTGCAAAGATGAATGGATTCTTTGCAATGGTGTGTACTAAAGGTAGTGTAACTCTTACAGCACATATGAAAGATTTTACACTTACAGAGAATACAATTCTGGTAGCTCCAACATCTGTTGTTACTTTTAGGAGTTGTAATGAGTGTGAACTCTTTATTGCCGCTTTTAACAGCGATTTCGCATCGGAGATGAATATTAATCTTAAAATGATAATGCCGATAATCTCATCTCTACACACACAGTCGATAGTTCACCGTATAGATAAACCGGAGATTGTGCAGGCTCTTCATCGCTCTTTTGATGTGCTAAACAGAGAATTCTCACAGAGGTATTCGGAGGATGCTACAAGTAGCCAATTTAGAGAGATGTCTATACGACATATGTATGCAAGTATGATATATCGCCTATGCGAGTTTATTGCCCAGTCTCAGTCTATCCAGGTCGATATTACACCGAAGGATCGTAGTGGAGACTACTTTAGACAACTTATCAGCCTTCTCCACGAACACTATAAGACCGAGCGCAGTGTCGAATTTTATGCTAATAAAATGAATTTGACACCAAAACATCTATCACGCGTTGTGCGTAATCATTCAGGAAAGAGTGTGCATCAATGGATAGACGAATTTGTGGTTCTTGAGATTAAAAATTTGCTTAAATATTCAGATTTGTCAATCCAGCAGATTTCATACGAGCTTAACTTCCCGAACCCATCTTTTATGGGTCAATATTTCAAGCGAATCTGCGGTAAAACTCCTGGAGAATATCGCCGAGAGATATAGTGTATCTCCAGATTATGTTGCACAGAGCCCTTCAAACGAGGGCTCTTTTTTTTGTATATTTTCTTAATTATTTAATATTTTTAGTAATTCACTCTTCAAAAAATCGTTTTTTTGAGAAAAATAATGCAAAAAATGTGTGTAATTAAAAATTTATTTTTAACTTTGAAATCGGAAATAATATTTTTTAACCTAAAACATATCGTAATGAAAAAAGTCTACTTACTTATCAGTTTGATGCTCAGTGCATTAGCTGTAGGCTGTAACACTAATGACCCAGTGGACGAGACTCCTGTAGGTCCTGGAACCAGTGGCAAAACAGTCGTTACAGTAAACGCAACTCTCCCTTCTGACCTTGTTTGGGTCGCTGGTGACAAAGTTGCTATCAACGGATTAGAGTCTAACGCCGTTAGCGAGGAGGGAGCTGGTAAGGCCTCTTACGCATTCTCTGCTACAGATGTAGAGGCTCCAATTGTTGTTGTCGCTCCGTTTGAGATTCTTACTGGTCTTAACGAGGTGACTCTTCCTGCTTCACAGCAGTTCATAGCTGACAGTTTTGACCGTGCAGCTTACGCTATGGCAGGCATCGCTCCACAGGCTGTTCCTGTAAGCGAGGAGGATGAGAAGAATCTGGTTGCTGATGTTGATCTAACTCCAGTTGTTGGTGTTATCACTCTGCCGCTTACTCTCGACTCTGCTACTGCCGAGGCTCCTGTAGCTATTAAGAACATCTCTGTTACCGCTCTTAGTGGTGCAGCTCTTAATGGTGTTTGGAACGCAGAGGCAAAGACCAACACTGATGAGGCTGGCGTTGTTACTTACGATGTTGAGCTTACTGGTGTTACTAACACTGCTACAACTGTTCTGAACTGCGACGAGGGCGTTGAGATTAACAGCTCTGCTCCTACATACTTCAGCCTTGTTGTTCCTGCTGGTGTTTACACTGGTGGCTTTGAGGTTGTTATTACAGATACTCAGGATCACAACTTCGTTCTCACTCTTGCTGAGGATATCGCTGTTGAGCGTGGTGTAAACCTTGAGCTTACTCCTTCACTCTTTACCGTTATTGAGAAGGCTCCTGCTACTCTTACCGTTAAGATTGGCGAGGCTGGTATCAACTGGGTAGAGGGCGACGCTGTTGTATGTAACAACTCTCTGTCTACAAACACTGTTGACGCAGCAGCTGCTGGTACACAGACTGCACAGTTCAACTTTGAGGCTGTAGCTTATCCATACTCTGTATTCTACCCAGCAGAGTACTACACAACAAGTGGATCACTCCGTTTCCACGATTCTCAGCCAATCGTTAAGAACGAGATTAACCACGGCCTTATGGCTATGGCTGGTTATTCAGCTACTAATGAGGTGACTCTTAACAACCTTTGCGGTATCGTATCTATTCCTATCACAAACCTCTACGAGGGCGAGACTATCGTTCTTGATAAGGTTGAGGTTCGCACATCAGAGGGTGACCCTATCGCAGGTAAATACCATATTAATTATAGAACAAACGCTCTTACCTCTGTTGCTGGTAAGTCTGCTATCGTTCTTAACCCTAATGAGGGTGAGTTTACAATCGCTCCAGAGGAGACTGCTACAGTAAACTTTATCGTTCCTAAGGGCTCTATCCGCAATGGTCTGTATGTAAACATCTACTCAAGCGTTGGTCTTCTTGAGAACCACCGCCTCTTCCCTACTGGTCTTACTGTTCGTGGTGGCGAGACTGCAGCTGCTGATGTATACGAGTACAAGGAGGTTAAGATTGAGAAGATTGTAACTGCAGAGGAGCTTATCGACTTCGCTAAGTGCGTAAATATGGGTCGCTACAAGAAGTTCGTCAATGAGGAGGGTAAGGTTGTCCTCGGTGGCGATATCGATATGGCATCTGTATCTGTAGAGGCTTGGCCAATGATTGCTGGTCCTGCTAATGAGGCTGGTCTTCCAGTTGGTTTTGACGGTATCTTTGATGGTTGCGGCTTTAGCATTAAGAACTGGGCTACTTCACAGCCTCTGTTCCACACCGTTGCTGCTACTGGTAAGGTGATGAATGTAAATATTGACGCATCTTGCGCACTTAATATGCCACAGGAGGGTCTTGCTGGTCTTACTGGCGGAGCCGCTATCGCATTCCTCGTTGCACACAACCTCGGTGAGGTTAGCGGCTGTACAAACAACGCTGATGTACTCTGCAACGCTCCAGAGAATCCATCTGTAACTCGTGCTGCTCTTGTTGGTTACTCTGCTATCGGTGCAAACCTTCGTGACTGCTCAAACTATGGTAATGTGACTATTGAGATTGGCACTCACGGTGCTGGTACTGGTTATATCGGTACAGTATCTGGTCGTTTCGCATCTTCAGCTGAGACTCTTGGTTGCGGTGTGTATAACTGTAAGAACTACGGTGCACTTACAATCAATGTAAGCACATCTAACACTTCTAACTTCTACATTGGTGCTGTTACTGGTTCTTCAAACTCTTATACAGTTACTGAGGGTTGCGAGAACTATGGTAACGCCACATTCAACACAAACAACTCGGGTGCAGCTGTCTGCTTTGGTGGTATTACTTCTTACTCTGCTGGTGAGATTAAGAACTGTATCAACGAGGGTAACATCACCTTCAAGTCTACAGCTCAGCTTAAGGGTACTATCGTTGCAGGTATCGCTCCTTACCAGAACGGCCCTATCAGCGGCTGTACCAACAAGGGTGAGATCTATATGGAAGGTGGTATCTTCGGAGGCCGTAACACTGTAGGTAGCATCTCTACTTCAGCTTCTACCTCTTCAGCTGCTCCAACTGCTGCAGGTGTTGTAGGTTATGGATACTCTAGCTCAGGCTCTCCATTTAGCATGGACAACTGCCACAACTATGGTAAGGTTACTTACAACTGGTTTGAGACTGACGGCTCAGGTACATCTGGTCGTACACAGGTTGCTGGTGTTATCGGTTCTCCTTGCGGCGATGTAACTAACTGTAACAACTATGGTGATGTAACATTCATCGCTAAGTACAAGACTGCAATCGTTAACCACCTCTCTTATATCGGCGGTATTGCAGGTTCTGACTACTATGCAATGAGCCAGAGCGAGTCAAGTATTATCAACTGCGTAAACGAGGGTAACATTACTATTGACTGCGACTGCGGTACTTCAAACAATGCTGCTGGTGGTATCATCGGCTGGCCTGGTAAGGAGTCTGCTTGTACCAATGTTACAGAGAACTGCGTAAACAAAGGTAACATCGTAGTATCTGGTGAAGGTAAGTTCCGTCTTGGCGGTATCCAGGGTGGTTCTGGTATCATCAAGGGCTGTACTAACGAGGGTAGCATTACTATCAACTCTTCTAACAGCGGTTCTAACTACGGCGGTCTTGCAGGTTTCCACTCTGGTGGTTATGAGCTTATTGACTCTACTAACACTGGTGACATCGTATGTAATGTACCTATCTCTGGCGGTGGTGTTGCTGGTATGGCTGGTAACCTCGGTAACTCGGCTCACGATGAGGGTAAGATGAAGAACAACACTATTAAGTGTCTTGTTAAGTCTGTAGAGGGTACTTGCGGTGTAGGTATTGTTGTTGGTCACTTCAACGGTAACACAAAGACTATCTACTTCGGTACTGCTGACGAGCCAATTAAGGTTGGTGGTTCACTCCAGATTGGCGATGTTACAACAGTTGTAGACGCAACAAACTGCAACGATCCTGCAGTTCTTGCAAACGGCTGTAGTAACTACCTTGAAACAGCACATATCTTCAACTGCGTACTTGCAGAGTAAAAGATAAAACTCCACAAAAAAGGGTGGCAAATGAAGTGCCACCCTTTTTTTTGCTGTTTGTTTGGCGGATTAAAAAATACTTACTACTTTTGTATGGGCGTGTTACGCTTCGGGCGGCTCGCACAAGCCTTGTTCCTCTCGCTTTTCTTTAAGCGAGAGGAACATTGATTTTTAATATTCTATCTTGTGTATCAGAGGGGACTTGGTGCGTGAAAGAGTTGTTCTGCGTAGCAAAGCCTCCCTTTGTCAAAGGGAGGTTTGGAGGGAATGTAAATATGGTCGGGAGAGAGACTTGAAACGCAGAGCCGTAGGCTCAAGTTCGCGCGGATGCAAGGCGCAGCCGTAGGCGAGCAATAATATCATCTATCCGCGCAACTCTCCGTAACTGTTACAAGTCGCTGTTACAGAATATTTTTTGAGTGCGTGTACGCAACGCGTAATGTATATGATGCAATGTTGTAGAGGCTTGCCTATAATCAACAATTGTATCATATACAATAGGCTATGTAATAGCCAAACGCACTCATAAAATAAAAAAGGATTGCCGTTTGACAATCCTTTGTAGCGGGAGAGAGACTTGAACTCTCGACCTCATGATTATGAATCATGCGCTCTAACCAGCTGAGCTATCCCGCCATTGCTTATTTGCGAGTGCAAAGATAGGTAAATAATTTTGTTTTGCAAAGTTTTTGCAGGAAAAAATTATGTTTTCTCACATTTTCGCATATGGGTAGTTCAAATTCAATTCTTTATAGAATTGCAAATCTATTTAATACCATATCTTTAGCTGCAAGTATTGTCCTGCTTGTGGGTATTTCGTTTGAGGTTACGGGTGGAGAGAAGAGTGGTTTTGCTGATTGGTATCGCACTTTGCAGCTTATTGTCTGCTCCATATTCTTTGCTACGGCACTATTTAGGCTGATGATTGCCCAGTATCGTCATAAGCATTGGCTCAGAGATTTACTCTTTGCCGTGGCGTCTATCCCCTATATGGATATTTTAGAGTGGAGCGGAGCAAATCTTGAGCATAGCAGTGTGCGTATACTTGCCTTTGCGCCGGTGCTTATCTCTATAATGGCTACAGTAGTAATCCTTGAGTGGCTCATAGAGGGCAAAAAGAGGCGGCTTATGGCGGCTTATGTGCTTACGGTGACTATGTTTACATACATCTCGGCACTGCTCTTCTATGACTGCGAAATGGGCGTTAATAGCCACCTGAAAACTTTTGGTGATGCGTTGTGGTGGGCGTGGATGAATGTGACCACTGTCGGTGCAGCAATATTTCCCGTAACTACAGTGGGCAAGGTCGTCTGCGTGCTGCTACCCATTGTTGGAATGATGTTCTTCCCGATTTTTACGGTCTATGTCTCGGACTACTACGACCGCAAGGAGAGTGAGTAATTTTGGGCACAAGGAACCGAGTGCGCAGCATTTCTTTCATAATTTTAGCGTCAGAAGGGGTCAGATGCAACGCCGCGATTAAGCCGAGAGCAACAGCAGTCGCACACCGTAGGTGCAAAAGGCGACAATTGAAAATGGGAACTTGTTCACGAATTTTCAATTTCGCATTTTGAGGCATTTATGCCGCGACTGATACTGCCGAGGCGCAGCGGGGAAGGGTCGCCAAAGGCGAGCCAGCGCTCGGCATAAAAACAGCAAAGGGTAGTACTTTCGGTACAACCCTTTGCTGTTTATTTATGTTAGCGGAAGCAGGTAACCCCTTATCACGCTAAAATATTATGCCTCGAGAGCAAAACGCTTATAAGCCACAACAGTAGCCTCCTTGTCAGCACGAGCGAGGAGCTCACGGATAGACTCCTTCTCGCCTACAACAGCCTGGTTAAGAAGGGTGTTCTCCTCGAAGAACTTACGCATCTTACCCTCAGCAATCTTCTCAAGGATAGCCTCTGGCTTGTTAGCGTTCTTAGGATCCTGCTTCATCTGCTCAAGAGCAATTGCGCGCTCCTTCTCAACGATCTCTGCTGGGCAGTCGTCTACGTCGATAGAGATTGGAGCCATTGCAGTTGCCTGCATAGCGATCTGCTTTGCAATCTCCTCAGAAACCTCCTTGTTGAAACCAAGGATAGTACCGAGCTTCTTGTTGAAGTGAACATAAGCTGCGATATAAGGAGCCTCAATGCGAGCGTAGTAAGCGAGCTCACACTTCTCACCTGTCTGACCAGACTTCTCAGTAACGAGCTCCTCAACAGTACGACCCTCAGCGTTCTTAACTGCGAGCAGAGCTGCAGTATCTACAGCATCAGCAGCAACTGCGAGGTCGAGCAACTCGTTAGCAGTTGCAGAGAACTCTACGTTCTGTGCTACGAAGTCAGTCTCGCAAGCAAGGCAAAGGATATAACCCTTATTACCTACAATCTTGGTTACAACAACGCCCTCAGTAGCGTTACGGTCAGCACGCTTAGCAACGATAAGCTTACCCTTCTCGCGGATAATATCCTGTGCGCGCTCAAAATCGCCCTCAGCCTCAATAAGAGCCTTCTTGCAATCCATCATACCGGCACCGGTCATCTTGCGGAGCTTCATTACATCAGCTGCCTTAATTTCTATTGCCATAATTTTGTTCTGTTTTAACGGTTGGTAAATAATTAAGCCTCTGTCTGCTCAGTTGCAGCAACAATCTCAGCAGCTGCACTCTCCTGTGCATCAACAGCAGCCTTTACGCCACGCTTTACGCGTGTCTTTGCAGGGCGAGCAGGAGCCTCGGTGTTAGCCTCAGCCTCAGTCTCAGCCTTCTCGCGCTCAAGCTTGCGCTCCTCAAGACCCTCTGCGATAGCACCGCAAACTACATCAAGAATCAAAGCGATTGACTTTGCAGCATCGTCATTTGCAGGTATTACATAATCAATGTCGGTTGGATCACAACAAGTATCTACCATTGCAAATACAGGGATGTTCAAACGCTTTGCCTCGCGAACTGCGTTCTGCTCCTTCTGCACATCGATAACGAAGAGTGCAGCAGGCAGACGGTTAAGGTCAGCAATTGAGCCAAGGTTCTTCTCCAGCTTAGCACGCTGGCGAGAAATCTGGAGCTTCTCACGCTTAGAGAAGTTTTCGAAAAGACCGTCAGCAATCTGCTTGTCGATGGTAGCCATCTTCTTAACGGCCTTGCGTATAGTTGGGAAGTTTGTCAGCATACCACCAGCCCAACGCTCAGTAACATAAGGCATGGTGACAGCTGCTACCTTTTCGGCAACAATATCCTTAGCTTGTTTCTTTGTTGCAACGAACAACACGCGACGACCGCTCTTAGCGATCTGCTTAAGTGCTGCAGCTGCCTCATCAAGCTTCACTACAGTCTTGTGAAGATCGATGATGTGGATGCCGTTCTTCTCCATGAAGATATACGGAGCCATTCTTGGGTTCCACTTGCGCTTCAAGTGACCAAAGTGAACGCCGGCCTCCAATAGTGTATTAAAATCTGTACGAGCCATTTTAATTCTCTGTTTTTTTGTTTGTTTTTTAACTCTTTATTTCAACTCAGGCAGTAGCAAAAATGATCTGCTGAGTTTTCCGCGACAGGGCAACCAACGGGTAGTACATATAATATATATAGGTAGTCGTGCTGGTTTGTAACCCTTGTCGTGCTTTGCCGAATAAGTTGGTCAAATAAGGATTAACGCTTACTGAACTGGAACTTACGACGAGCACCAGGCTGTCCTGGCTTCTTACGCTCAACCTCACGGGAATCACGAGTAAGGAATCCGTTCTTCTTAAGAACAGAGCGATACTCAGGATTGATCTCGCACAAAGCGCGAGCAATACCCATACGAGCTGCCTCAGCCTGACCCTTGATACCGCCACCAACGAGATTGATCATTACATCAAAATTCGCGGTAGTCTCAGTAACGAGCAGTGGCTGCTTTACCTCATACTGAAGGATGTTCAGTGGGAAGTAAACCTCAAGCTCCTTCTGGTTAATTGTAATTTTACCTGTACCAGCCTTCACGAATACGCGAGCAACAGCAGCCTTACGGCGACCAACAGTGTTTACAACTTCCATAATGTTTACTTAATCTCGTTTAACTTAATTTGTCTTGGGTTCTGTGCAGCGTGAGGATGCTCAGCGCCAGCATAAACCTTAAGATTTTTCATAATTGCTGCACCGAGGCGAGTCTTAGGGAGCATACCCTTAACAGCCTCTTCAATAACAGCAGTAGGCTTGCGGTTAAGCAGGTCAGCAGGAGTAGCGAAACGCTGACCACCCGGATAGCCGGTGTGACGAACATAGACCTTGTCGGTCAACTTCTTGCCGGTGAGCTTCACCTTGTCCGCGTTAACAACGATAACATAGTCACCGCAATCAACATGTGGAGTGTAGCCCGGCTTGTTTTTACCACACAGAATCTTAGCGATCTGTGAAGCCAAACGACCCAACACCTCATTAGTAGCGTCGATAACTACCCACTCCTTGGTAACTGTCGCAGCATTCAATGAGACTGTCTTGTAGCTTAATGAATCCATTTGTTAAAATTAATACTTGTTGTTAATAAATTATAATCCAACCTCGCACTTTGCGAGTGCGCAAAGGTAATACAAATTTCTGAATTACACAACTTTTCCCTCCAAATTTGAATTTTTTTCAATACACACAGGCTTTGGTCAATATGCTTGTTTGTATCAAAAACAGAAAAAGGTCACCTGCTGGTGACCTTTTCAGTGACTCCGCCAGGATTCAAACCTGGAACCGCTTGATCCGTAGTCAAGTACTCTATTCAGTTGAGCTACGGAGCCATTTGCTGATTGCGAGTGCAAATATAGGGGCTTTTTTTGTAACTACCAAATTTTTTACGAAAAAAAGTGCGTTTTTGTTGAAAAAACGCACTTTTTATTGTTTTTACTCTCTTTAGAAGCAGTATACGCAGCTAAGACCGAAGTTAAACCAGCTACCTCGGAAGCCTCCTCCGTTTGTACACATAAGGCCTAAGCCCGGTGTATAGTCTACAGCTAGCTTGATTGGCACTTTGTTAAATTTGATACCAAATTTAGCATCACCAGCAGCTCCTACATACACGCCACCGTTGTCTTTGAGGAACAGTGCTGCTTGTGGACCAACACCTGCATCAAAGAACCATGTTCCAGCCTTTGGAGTCCAGTCCCAGTTGCCGATGTTCCACTGGTAGAGAACTGTAAGGTCAAGGTTTAGACCCTCAGGAAAAGCAATACCAAGGCGAGCATCGAGATAGTTCTCGGATGCAAACTGATACTCAGCCTCAAGCTGTACACCGGCGTTAATACGAGCACCAAGGCCCCAGCCCTGTGCAGATGCGCTTGCGGCGAAAAATACAAATGCTAATGCGAGGAATAGTTTCTTCATAATCGTAAATATTTATGGTTAGAAAATTAGAAGCAATATACGCAGCTAAGACCGAAGTTTACAAGACCAAACTCGTTAAATGTTGCGTGGCTATTACCACCGCCGTAAACTATGCTTGGACCAACTACTGGAGTCCAGTCTATAGCCAATTTTATAGGCGCGCCATTGAACTGAATACCGAATTTAGCTCCTCCTGCAACGCCTACATAGGCATAATGAGCCTTACCACCAACGCTTGCGCCGATGCCTGCATCAAAGAACCACTCGCCAGCGCGTGGTGTCCAATCCATCTTAGCAATGTTCCACTGGTAGAGTAGTGTTAGGTCAGCCAAAATTTCAGCTCCTTTATTACACCAAGACATACCAAAGCGGGCGTCAATATAGTTGTCGTTGTTAAATGTATACTCTGCCTGAGCCTGAAAACCTGAGCCGATGCGACCTCCAACACCCCAACCCTCAGCAGAAACGCTTGCTGCACAAAAGACAAATGCAAGAGCAAGAATAATTTTCTTCATAGCTTAATTGTTTAAATGTATATAACAAAAATTTAACAGATAAATTTTTCTCTCTATTTTCTATCTCCAAAGATAAGAAAACTTTTCTGAATTGCAAAATCTATTCATTATTTTTCAATAGAAAGGTGAAAATATTCATCACAATGTTTGTGCCAGCTGTGTAGCGAAAAAGAGGGACACTCGGTTGAGTGCCCCTCTAATTATATATAAGGTATAGACCTTACTCCTTAAGAGCTGCGTGAGCTGCTGCAAGGCGAGCGATAGGCACGCGGAATGGAGAGCAGCTTACATAGTCAAGGCCTGCGAAGTGGCAGAACTCTACTGATGATGGCTCACCACCGTGCTCACCGCAGATACCGCACTTAAGCTCAAGGCGAGTAGAGCGGCCCTTCATAACAGCCTCACGAACGAGCTGACCAACACCGTTGCGGTCAAGAACCTTGAATGGGTCTGCCTTAATGAGGTTCTTCTCAAGGTAGATAGGCAAGAACTTAGCGATATCGTCACGAGAGAAACCGAGGGTCATCTGTGTAAGGTCGTTAGTACCGAATGAGAAGAACTCAGCAACCTCTGCAATCTGATTTGCAGTAACTGCAGCGCGTGGAACCTCAATCATAGTACCTACGAGGTAGTCAATCTTATCGTTGCGCTCAGCAAATACCTCGTTAGCTACGCGGTCGATAACAGCCTTCTGTGCGCGGAGCTCCTTGTGGTTACCTACCAGTGGAACCATAATCTCAACCTTAACATCAACACCTGAAGCCTTAACATTCATTGCAGCCTCAATAATTGCGCGTGCCTGCATCTCGGTAATCTCTGGGTATGTGTTACCAAGACGGCAACCACGGTGACCGAGCATAGGGTTAACCTCGTGAAGAGCCTCAACCTTAGCTGCAACCTTCTCGTATGGAATGCCCATAACCTCTGCCATCTCGCGCTGATCCTTCTCAGTGTTAGGAGCAAACTCGTGCAATGGTGGGTCAAGGAGACGAACAATCACTGGATAGCCCTTCATAACGCGGAACAGACCCTCAAAGTCGCCACGCTGCATAGGAAGAAGCTTTGCAAGAGCTACGCGACGACCAGCCTCATCGTCAGAGAGAATCATCTCACGAATAGCCTTGATACGCTCGCCCTCGAAGAACATATGCTCTGTACGGCAAAGACCGATACCCTCTGCACCGAAAGCAAATGCCTGCTCGGCATCGCGTGGAGTATCAGCGTTAGCACGAACCTTAAGCTTAGAGTACTTAGATGCAAGCTCCATAAGCTTACCGAAGTCGCCATCAAGAGTTGCCTCCTTAGTTGCTACCTGGCCGAGGTAAACCTCACCAGTTGAACCGTTGAGTGAAATCCAGTCGCCCTCCTTAATAGTAAGGTCGCCAATCTTGATTGTACGAGCCTTGTAGTCAATCTCAAGCTCGCCGGCACCAGATACACAGCACTTACCCATACCACGAGCAACAACGGCTGCGTGTGATGTCATACCACCACGAGCAGTAAGGATACCAGCTGCGTCAAGCATACCCTTAAGGTCCTCTGGAGAGGTCTCAATACGAACGAGGATAGCCTTCTGGCCTGTCTGTGCATATACCTTCTCAGCGTCGTCTGCGAAGAATACTACTGGACCAGTAGCTGCACCTGGAGATGCTGGAAGACCCTTAACAACAACCTTTGCACTCTTGATTGCCTGCTTGTCGAATACAGGGTGGAGTAGCTCGTCGAGCTTCTCTGGCTCACAACGAAGAACAGCGGTCTTCTCGTCAATAAGACCCTCACGAAGCATATCCATAGCAATCTTAACCATCGCTGCACCTGTGCGCTTACCGTTACGGCACTGGAGCATCCAGAGCTTACCATCCTGAATAGTAAACTCGATATCCTGCATATCGGTGAAATACTCCTCAAGGTGGTGCTGAATCTCATTGAGCTCCTTGTATACCTCTGGCATAACCTCCTCAAGTGAAGGGTACTTTGTAGCACGCTCCTCCTCAGAGATGTTCTGAGCCTTAGCCCAACGCTTTGAACCCTCGATTGTAATCTGCTGTGGTGTGCGGATACCTGCTACCACATCCTCACCCTGTGCATTGATAAGGTACTCACCGTTGAAGATATTCTCACCAGTTGCAGCGTCACGAGAGAATGCTACACCGGTAGCTGAGTTGTCACCCATGTTACCGAATACCATTGCCTGTACATTTACTGCAGTACCCCACTCAGCAGGGATGTTGTTGAGCTTACGGTAGAGGATTGCGCGGTCGTTCATCCAAGAGCCGAATACTGCGCAGATAGCACCCCAAAGCTGATCCCAAGGATTTACTGGGAAGTCCGAGCCAGTCTGAGCCTTAACAGCAGCCTTGAACTTAACAACAAGCTCCTTAAGGTCGTCAGTAGAGAGCTCAGTGTCAAGATTAACACCGCGAGCCTCTTTCATCTCCTCAATGATTACCTCGAATGGATCCTGGTCCTCCTTTGATACTGGCTTCATACCCAGCACAACATCGCCGTACATCTGTACGAAACGACGGTAAGAGTCCCACGCGAAACGAGGGTTGCCAGAGAGCTGTGCTACAGCCTCAACAGCCTCATCATTCATACCGAGGTTGAGGATAGTATCCATCATACCTGGCATAGATGCGCGAGCACCTGAACGAACTGATACAAGGAGCGGAAGCTTTGCATCGCCGAACTTGCGACCAGTAAGAGCCTCTACCTGAGCGATAGCAGCCTCAACATCTGGGCGAAGAATATCAATAATTGCCTGCTGGCCGTGCTTGTAGTACTCTGCACAAACCTCAGTTGTGATAGTAAAGCCTGGAGGCACTGGAATACCGATAAGGTTCATCTCGGCGAGGTTAGCACCCTTACCACCGAGCAACTCTCTCATTTTGCCATTACCCTCAGCCTCTTTGTTACCGAAGGTATAGACGCGTTTAACATTTGCCATAAATCTTTAATTTTTGTGTTAATTAAATATTAATTTGATTGTTTTTTCTTTTCTATCTTTTCCAAAGAGCAAATATAGTAATTTTTTTGTAAACAACGACACAAAATGGGTAAAAACCATTGATTTTTTTTCAACAGCTTCTAAATTTTGTCAAAATCACTATGTATCAGGCAGATATTACCCCCGAGCCGACCACTCTGTCGCCATCGTACCACGCCACAAACTGGCCCGCAGTAATGCCACGCTGTGGAGTGTCAAAAACTATGTATGCACCCTCCTCTGTCATATACATCGTAGCCTCTTGCAGTGGCTGACGGTAGCGGATGCGTACTTGATAGCTACGGCTCTGACCTACCTCCAAGCTCTCAGCATTATCTATCCAGTGCATCTCTGCGGGTAGAACTTTGAGCGCACGGCGATATAGTCCTGGGTGGTCATCTCCCTCGCCAACATAGATAGTATTTGTCACAACATCTGTGCCGATGATAAAGAGCGACTGCTTGCGACCTCCAATGCCAAGGCCCTTGCGCTGACCAATGGTGTAGAAGTGCGCTCCCGTGTGTTCGCCAATCTTCTTGCCGTCACGCACTGTGTAACTATATGGGCGCGCCATACCCTCAAGAGTTGTATCTTCGGCATAGCGGGCATACTTTGGCCAAGTAGGTAGTATCTCGTGAATATTTCCCTTGCGGGCAACGAGCTTCTGCTGAAGGAATACTGGTAGGTCTACCTTGCCCACAAAGCATATACCCTGCGAGTCTTTGCGCTTTGCTGTTGCGAGCCTCTGTTGTAGTGCAATCTCGCGCACCTCGGGCTTTGTAAGGTGTCCGATAGGGAAGAGGGCGTACTTCAACTGCTGTTGCGTAAGCTGGCAGAGAAAGTAGCTTTGGTCTTTGTTGTTGTCCGCTCCTGCGAGTAGTGAGTATACAGTTTTACCATCAACCCTCTGCTCGCTCTTTCGGCAGTAGTGGCCCGTAGCAACATACTCAGCACCGAGCTTGAGTGCCTCCTTAAGGAATACATCAAACTTTATTTCGCGGTTACACAGCACATCGGGATTTGGCGTTCTGCCCCTCTCATACTCGGAAAACATATACTCTACAACGCGCTCGCGGTACTGCTCCGACAGGTCTACATAGTGGAAAGGTATGTCAAGGCGCTTTGCAACAAGCTCGGCAAAGAGCTGGTCGTCATACCAAGGGCAGTCTCCCTCAAGGGTGCCCGTCGTGTCGTGCCAGTTACGCATAAAAAGTCCGATAACCTCGTGCCCCTGCTCTTTGAGCAACCACGCGGCTACAGAGGAGTCCACACCCCCAGATAGTCCTACAACAACTTTTGCCATTATATGACAAAGTTTATATTGCGGAATAGAGCATTTGCAACATTGTCGCTCAGCATATGTCCAGCTATTGAGCGTACAGAGGTAATACCGCGACTATCAACATAGAAAATCTCATCAGCCTCCATTGCCTGATCTATAGTTACCTCTTCAATCTTAATCTCATACTGAAGAAGGTTTGCCAGTGCTGCTGCCGCCATTTCGGTCTCAACGGTATCAATAGTGGCACAGGCAGAGATTTTCTTGCCCTTGACAACAAACGGAGCTGCGCCATCTATGCTCCAGAGCTCTCCGCTATTGTTTATGCAGGCAGCAATATCGCAGTTGTAGTGGTGTGCTATAAGTCGCAGTAGCTCTGTCATAGCAATAGAAGCTGTGGTCTGTATTGTAGTCTCAAAGCAGTTGATGCTGAACAGATGTGCATCTGGTCGTACTGCTCTGAGTGCAAACTCTTTGTATGGAGAGGTCTCAATAACTCTTACCGTAAGATTCTTCTGCTGGTCATACTTCATCTCTAAAATATGGCACGCAGAGCTTGAGTATCCACCCTTCTCAAGTAGGGTGTCGCAGCTCTTTTCAACTTCACTCAGAGTAAGAGGGCATTGCTCTCCAAAGAGAATCTCGTATGTGTTGCTTAGCAACTCAAAGTGACGCTCAAGGGTGACAACTTTATTGTTCTTTGTGCGCATACGCTGAAGAGGATAGACCCCTTGCTCATCAGTATTGTACTTACTGATAGAACCGTTCTTGATAAGGAAGTGCTCCATAGGTTATATAAATATTTTAAGTAATAATTCAGTTAGTAGCTCCCCGTCGCTCTTGCCGCCGGAGTTTATGCCTTTACTCTTGCCGTCGTACTCGCGTAGTAGCCCCAGTATGTAGAACAACTTTGGACGAGGCCACAGGCTTGAGTAGCTCTTAATGTCGCGCAGTGCGTATAAATTGCTACCCTTGAGGTGTCCGAGTAACTCTTGGTCTGTAGGAAATGGTACTCTCTTTACTCGCTCTAACCAGCGTAGATACTCGACAATAAATATCTCGCGGAAAGTGCTAAATAGTGCCATTATTATCAGCAGTAGCGGGGTCTGCTTTGGGTTCTGAGCCAGATGGTCGGCAATGTTCATCGCACGCTTTACATCCTTGACGGCCACAGCACGACATAGTTCGTAGATGTTAAAATCTTTGGAAATGCCGATATAGGTCTCAATCTCAGTTGCCGTTATGCGGCTGCACCCCTCAGGTATAGAGACAATGAGCTTGTTTAGCTCGTTGCCTATGCGAGAGATGTCAGTTCCGAGGTGATCGACAAGCGTTTGTGCGCAGTTAGGAGCCATCTGCAGTCCATGCTGAGCCACAAAGCCTCCAAGCCAATCCTTAATCTCGTAATCTCGTGGTCGTAAAGACTCAAAGACCACGCCATTAGCAAGACAACTCTTGTATAGCGACTGTCGCTTGTCTGCACTCTTCTCCTTGTGGCAGATAACAAGAATGGTCGATTGTACAGGATTGGCAGTGTAGGCTGCTAATTGCTCTAATTGTGGCATAGCCTGCGCCTCCTTGACAATAACTACAGTATATCCGCCAATCATCGGTATCTGACGGCACTGACTGGCTATAGCCGCTCCGTCAGTATCTCTTCCATATACCACAACTTGGTTAAACGCCCTCTCAGCCTCGTTGAGCACTGTAGTGGCAATCTTCTCCGATATAATATCTATAAAGTACGGCTCCTCACCCATCAGTAGGTATATAGGGGCATACTTGCGACTCTCTATATCGGCGCAAATGTTGCGAAAATCTGCATCGCAATCCTTGAATTTTCGTGTACCTTTAGCCATTAGAGGGTCTGTTTAGTAATTTTCAAAATGTTCTCTGTCTGCTTTGTAATGCGATATCTGTCATCTATGCGGCGACCGACTACCCAGACAATATCCTCGCCTGAGAGGAGTACAAACTGGCGACTCTTCTCTATTACAGAGACTTTGCGGTCGGTAAGATAGTCGCTAACCTTCTTTCTGCCAATCATTCCGAAAGGTATAAAACTGTCACCCTCCCTCCAACGACGCAGGGTTAGTGGGTAGACAAGCTTCTGCTCGTCAAGATATGCAACCTCTGCTGGTGCATTGTAGTCCGAGATGTTGTCTATATCTGTATGCTCAAAGTATAGCACCGCATTGCCACAGTAGCTGCGTAGCTGCTCACGCGAAACGATAGTTTTACACTCGTCATCCTCCGCTATTGGCGCAATAACTATATCTGCGCGATCTATGCAGGCGATATACTCTTTTGAGTAGAATCGCTTGCCAGAGTCGCTCTTTTGTAGTGCTTTGTATAGCTCAACCACCACATCGCCCTTAAATCCATACTGGGAGTTGAGGATTTCGTAAATAACAAACTCTTGTGGAAAGTGCTCCTCAATAAGTGTTGTATGTATGCGGTCAATGTCGTTATCGCAATGCTCAAGCACCGTCTCCTTAATCTTTGATATCCCCGCCTCTATAAATCGCTCGGCATCGGTAAGGTGGTATAGGTTGCCACGCATAATAGATGTAAAGCGAGGGTTTATCTCGCGTATCATCGGAAGCATACCTATGCGAATTTTGTTCCTTAGGTACTTCTGCGAACGGTTTGACGAATCCTCGCGGAAGGGAATCTTGTGAGAAACGGCATACTCAAGTATCTCGCGACGCTCGGCAAAGAGTAGTGGGCGGATAATATTTCCGCGCTGGCGAGTAATGCCCGTAAGACCACGCAGACCAGTGCCGCGGAAGAGGTTGATAAAGAAGGTCTCTATAGAGTCGTCTATGTGGTGGGCTATGGCGATAGATGTATATCCGTGCTCACGGCTTAGCTCATTAAACCACTCATATCGTAGCCTGCGCGCTACCATCTCCATAGACTCGCCACTCTGCTCCATCTCCGCCGTAGTGTCAAATTGCTTGCAGTAGTATGGCACACCATAAGCCTTTGCTGCAGCCTCTACTGTCGCCTCGTCGCCATCAGACTCTGCACCGCGAAGGTTGAAGTTGCAGTGCGCCACGCCAATATTATACCCTCCCTCTACAAAGAGCGAGAGCATAACCATTGAGTCCACACCACCAGAGACCGTCAGAAGTATCTTGTCCTGATGACTGAATAGCGCGTGTCGCTCGTTATACTGCTTAAAGTGCTCTAAAAGTCTATTTTTCCTCATAGTACATTTACCTCTGGCTCTATTTTTATGCCAAACTTATCTGCTACCGCTTGGCAAACTTTGCCCGCAAAGGCTATAACCTCACTGCCCGTAGCATTGCCTGTGGCATTTATAAGTACTAATGCTTGACGGCTGTGTACTCCTACATTGCCCTGGATGTCGCCCTTCAGCCCACACTGGTCTATAAGCCAACCTGCTGCAAGCTTAACCTTTGTGCTGTCAGTAGTAGGGTAGTGCGGCATATCTGGATATAACTCCAAAAGTTTTTGCGCCACCGAAGCCTCTACAATAGGGTTCTTGAAAAAACTGCCTGCATTGCCCGTTACGGCCGTATCTGGCAGCTTGGCGCGGCGAATGGCGCATATAGCATCGCGAATATTCTGTAACGACACCCCGCCACGAGCCTCCACCTCGCGCTCTACATCTCCATAACCCAACTTTGGATTGGCAATCTTAGATAGACGGAAAATCACTGCTGTGATAATCACACGGCCCTTAAGAGTGCTCTTAAACACACTCTGGCGATATCCAAAACCGCAATGCTCTGCGGCAAGAGTGACAAAAGCACCCTGCTCGGGGAAGAACATCTCAACGCTTGCAATAGTATCCTTCGCCTCGGCTCCGTAGGCTCCGATATTTTGCACCGGCGCTGCGC
Organism: Rikenellaceae bacterium; assembly: GCA_015059785.1. Lineage (GTDB taxonomy): Bacteria > Bacteroidota > Bacteroidia > Bacteroidales > Rikenellaceae > Alistipes. The sequence continues at coordinate 43,397 of SUZS01000006.1, read as the reverse complement.
CTACCTTACCGGGTATTAGCGATAGATTTTCAAGACCCCACAGCCCGCGCTCTACACTCCACTCTACAAGCTCATCCCACTCAAGACCAGCCCCTACACGGATATAAACACCCTCCTCCCCCTCAGAGAGCAACTCAATCTGCTCGTTGCGAGGAACAATAATTGGGAACTCCACATCTTGGGTAAAGAGTATGTTGTTTGCTCCGCCCATAACCATCCATCTATCAGAGATATGCTCTGCAAAAATCTGCTGAAGGTCGCTGTTGCTGTTAAACTCAATAAGCTTTGCCGCCTGCTGATGAACCTTGAAACTATTGCGTGAAGAGAGGTCTATATTTTCGAAAATTCTTATCATAACTTCTAAATTGCGCGGTAAAGATAAAAATAAATGTTCAGAATTGTGTAAGTTTAGAGAAAAATGTTTAACTTTGACTAATCAAAACCAATAAAACCTAAACCGTTAATATGTTTACAGAGAAAGATCTTCAGCAAATTGCAGCCCATGGACTTACTGTCGAGGCTGTAAATCTTCAGATTGAAAATTTCCGCCGCGGCTTCCCGTCACTCAAGGTTGTTAGTGCAGCCTCTCCTTCTGACGGTATCACTGTTCTAACTGCTGAGCAGGCTGCTGCCTATGCCGAGTGTTATGAGCACAGAGATGCGTCTGTCACTGTTGCCAAGTTTGTTCCGGCTTCTGGTGCCGCTACCCGTATGTTCAAGGAACTCTTTGAGTTTGTCAATGAGGATAAGCGCGGAAAGGGTATCGATACCCTGCTTCAGAATATCGAGAAGTTTGCATTCTATCCAGAGCTTAAGGAGGTTGTTGCTGACTTTACAGATGAGAAGGCTGTCGTTAGCGCAATTATCAAGCAGGGCCTTGGCTACGGCTCACTGCCAAAGGGTCTTGTGACTTTCCACGCCTATGAGAATGGTGCTCGCAAGGCTGTTGAGGAGCACCTTGTTGAGGGGGCACTTTATGGCGCTGCAGATGGCGTTGTACGCCTCCACTTTACCGTTTCGCCTGAGCACGAGGGTGCTTTCCGCGCTCTTCTTGCCGAGCGTACTGCAAAGTATGAGCAGATGTTCGGTGTTAAGTATGACATCTCATTTTCGCAGCAGATGTCCTCTACAGATACTATCGCCGTAAATCCAGATAATACGCCATTTAGAACAGATTCTGGCGAGCTCCTTTTCCGTCCAGCGGGTCACGGTGCGCTGCTTGCAAACCTCAATAAGATTGACGCAAAAGTTATCTTTGTGAAGAATATTGACAATGTTACAACCGACGCTCTGCGTGGCGATACTGTCCTCTATAAGAAGGCTCTTGCGGGTCTGCTTCTTGAGCTTCAGCAGCAGACTTTCGCGGCTCTTGAGTTGCTCAAGGGTGGCAATGCAGACCTTGCTGCTGTTGCAGAATTTATTGGGAAAAAGCTCTGCGTGAAGCTACCTGCACAGTACGATGCTGCACTGCTTGAGCGCCTGCTCTCTCGTCCAATTCGCGTCTGCGGAATGGTTCGTAACGAAGGTGAGCCTGGTGGAGGCCCATTCTGGGTGGCAAATGCTGACGGAACACAGACTCTCCAAATTGCCGAGTCAAGCCAGATTTCGGCAGAGGATATGCACCTAATGAAAGACGCTACTCACTTCAATCCTGTAGACCTTGTTTGCGGCGTCTATGCTGCCGATGGTACAAAGTACGACTTGAGCCTCTACACCGACCCTGCAACTGGCTTTATCTCTTCCAAGTCAAGTGGTGGCCGCGACCTACGCGCTCAGGAACTTCCAGGACTTTGGAATGGAGCTATGGCCGACTGGAACACAATCTTCGTAGATGTTCCAATTTCAACATTCTCTCCAGTGAAGGTTGTTCAAGACCTTCTCCGCCCACAACACCAGTAATTTTGTCGTGATAACGCGGATACCTACTTCCGCTAACAAAAATCCCAGCAATGGCTGTACGCTTTAGTACTATCCATCGCTGGGATTTTTGCTGAGCGTCGTATCTACCGCGTTCTGACGACAAAATAGTCTATTAAGGAGGTTAGTGAGTTTAGGGAAATCCCTAACCTCATTAAACTCCTTAATCTCACTAAATTCTCTGTTCTGCGTCAGCCAGCCAATTACCACTGGCTAACGGCTATTAGTAAAATTGTGCGAATAATGAACCAAATTGTTGATAAATTGTTGCATATTGTAAGTTATATATTGCTTCTTCGCTGAAATTTTATTATATTTGTGCCGTTTTTGGGAAAGAAAAAATGTAATCAAAATAATTCTTAAAATAATTTAATAATCTATGGAAAATCAGAAGTTAAAGGAACTTACCGAGCGCCTTTATGGAGAGGGGCTTGAGAAGGGTCGTGCCGAGGCAGAGCGTCTTGTAGCGGAGGCTACAGCGACTGCTGCGAAGATTGTTGCTGATGCTAAGGCTGAGGCTGCAAAGATTGTAAAGGAGGCTGAGACAAAAGCTGCCGATACAGCGAAAAACTCAATGACGGAGATTTCTCTTGCTGGCAAGCAGGCTCTGGCAAAGATTAAGACTGAGATTGCTGATGCAATCATTGCAAAGAGTGTTGGTGCGGGAACTGCTGCTGCTATTGTTGATGCGCAGTTTGTAAAGTCACTTCTTCTTGCAGTTGCTGCTGCTTGGAATGGCGGTGGTAAGGTTGAGCTTACAGCTATGCTCCCTGCTGCTCTTGAGGCTGACTTTACTAAGGCATTTGAGGCATCTGCACAGGAGCTTCTTGCTGCAGGTATTGAGGTTGGTTACTCAAAGGATGTTCACACTGGATTTAAGGTTTGCCAGAAGGGTGGCGGCTACTACATCTCATTTACAGAGGAGTCTTTCGCTGCTCTGATGCAGGAGTATCTGCGTGAGAAGGTATCTAAAATGCTTTTCTAATAGCCTATGTTCAGTAGTAACTACTATACACTCGTAGCGGGACTTCGCGAGTATGCTCTGGATGCCGACACAAAGGGTTTTGACATCGCAGAGATTCTTGCCGAGGTAGAGGAGTCGCTTAGCTCAAGAGATTGGCAGAGCGTAGAGCTTCTCTATACCTACTATGACTGTGAGAATCTGGTTGCTCGCCATAATGGTAGCAGTGCGCACAACGCCTTGGGACTTTTGAGCCCTGAGCAGGTGGCGGCTGAGTTGGAGAATCCGACAACTCTTCCAAAGACTCTTGCAAAGGTTGTTCGTGCCTATGCAGACGCGGAGAGTGAGGATGCTGAGGGTGTTGATACTTCGCTCCCTTTTGCTGTCTCGCTCTTTGGTGCATACTACGCGCTCTGTGCCTCATCTGGCTCTGCATTTCTCAGAAACTGGTCGGAGTCTGACCGCGCACTGAGAAATGTTATTGCGGCACTCGTTGCTCGTGAGCGAGGCGTGGCTATTGATAGCGCGACTGTTGGTGGCGGTGAGATTGTTGATCAGCTACACCGTAGCTCGGCGGCGGACTTTGGTCTGCGTGGCGAGTTGAGCTACATTGATCAGCTAATCTCTGCAATGGATGAGCATAATATGGTCGAGAAGGAGCGTAAGATTGACCTTATTCGTTGGTCTGTAGCTTCAGAACTCTCTACATTTGATTACTTCTCTTTGGATGCCGTTTTGGCATACCTTGTCAAGGTAAATCTCGTTGCTCGCTGGACTCTGCTTGATGCAAAGAGTGGCCGAAAGATGTTTGACAAGCTTATGGCAGAGTTAGACGGGAAACAACATATTGATAAAGTAAAATAACACTATAATGAAAACAATCGGAAAAGTTAGTGGTATTATCTCTAACATCGTAATTGTTCGTGCCGAGGGTGCTGTGGCGCAGAACGAGATTTGCTATGTTTACTGCGGTGATACCCGAATGATGGCTGAGGTCATCAAGGTTATAGGCGACGATGCCTATGTACAGGTTTACGACTCTACTCGTGGTCTGAAGATTGGCGACCGCGTAGAGTTTGAGGGCCATATGCTTGAGGCTACCCTTGCACCAGGTCTGCTCTCAAAGAACTACGACGGTCTGCAGAACGACCTTGCAAAGATGGACGGTCTGTTTATTGACCGTGGCTCAATTACCGAGCCGCTTGACTTTAATAGTGAGTGGGAGTTCAAGCCACTTGCAAAGGTTGGCGACAAGGTATCTGCTGCCTCTTGGCTCGGAGAGGTTCAGGAGCAGTGGATTGCCCACAAGATTATGGTTCCATTTATTATGACCGGCAACTACACTGTAAAGAGCATCGTTGCTGCTGGTACATATAAGGTTACCGATACTATTGCAGTGCTTGCGGATGTTGATGGCAACCAGTATAATGTTACAATGGTGCAGAAGTGGCCAGTAAAGCAGGCTGTACGCTGCTATACCGAGAAGCCTCGTCCATCAAAGGTTATGGAGACAGGTGTTCGTGCTATTGATACCTTCAATCCACTTGCAGAGGGTGGTACAGGCTTTATTCCTGGCCCATTCGGTGCTGGTAAGACCGTGCTTCAGCACGCAATTTCAAAGCAGGCAGAGGCAGATGTTATTATCATTGTTGCTTGTGGAGAGCGTGCAAATGAGGTTGTGGAGATTTTTAAGGAGTTCCCAGAGCTTATCGACCCACATACAGGCCACAAACTTATGGAGCGTACAATCATCATCTGTAACACCTCAAATATGCCAGTTGCAGCGCGTGAGGCATCTGTATACACCGGTATGACAATCGGCGAGTACTACCGCTCTATGGGTCTGCGTGTGCTTGTTATGGCGGACTCTACCTCTCGTTGGGCACAGGCACTTCGTGAGATGTCTAACCGCCTTGAGGAGCTTCCAGGTCAGGATGCGTTCCCTATGGACCTCTCGGCAATCATCTCTAACTTCTATGCTCGTGCAGGTCTTGTGAAGCTGACAAATGGACAGACCGGCTCTGTAACATTCCTCGGTACTGTATCTCCTGCGGGTGGTAACCTCAAGGAGCCTGTTACTGAGTCTACAAAGAAGGCTGCTCGTTGCTTCTACGCCCTCTCACAGGGTCGTGCAGACTCAAAGCGTTATCCAGCAATCGACCCACTGGAGTCTTACTCAAAGTATCTTGAGTATCCAGAGGTAGAGGAGTATCTGGGAGAGAAGATTGAGAAGGGCTGGGTAGCTCTTGTTCGTAAGGGTAAGACTATCGTTCAGCGCGGTAAGGAGGCTAACGACCAGATTAACATCCTCGGTGATGACGGTGTACCTGTAGACTACCACGAGCGTTTCTGGAAGAGCGAGCTTATTGACTTTGTCGTTCTTCAGCAGGATGCTTTTGACGATATTGATGCTAACTGTCCTATGGAGCGTCAGCAGATGATGTACAAGATGGTTCTTGATATCTGCGACTACGACTTTGACTTTGCGGACTTTGAGGCTTGTTCAAAGTTCTTCAAGGGTCTTATCAACCTCTTCCGTCAGATGAACTACTCTGAGTGGCAGAGCGAGAAATTCTACGACTATCAGAAGCAAATTAATGAGTATGTTGCCTCTGCAAAATAATTTGGTACTATGACAACAAGAGCATTTCAAAAAGTATATACAAAAATTGACAACATTACCAAGGCAACAGTCACTCTTCGTGCTACTGGCGTAGGTAATGATGAGCTTGCTACTGTGGGCGGAAAGCTTGCACAGGTAGTAAAGATTATGGGCGAGCATGTAACCCTTCAGGTATTTGCCGGTACTGAGGGCCTTGCTACAAACTCAGAGGTGGTATTCCACGGCGAGCCACCAAAGCTTAAGGTATCTGACAACCTTGCTGGCCGCTTCTTCAACGCATACGGTGAGCCACTTGAGGGTGGTGAGCAGCTTGAGGGTGAGGCTCGCGAGATTGGTGGTCCTACTGTAAACCCATTCAAGCGTCTGCAGCCTTCAGAGCTTATTGCTACAGGTATCGCAGGTATCGACCTTAACAACACTATCGTAACTGGTCAGAAGATTCCATTCTTTGCCGACCCAGATCAGCCATACAACGCCGTTATGGCAAATGTGGCTCTGCGTGCAAAGGCCGACAAGATTATCCTCGGCGGTATGGGTCTTACAAACGATGACTTCCTCTACTTCAAGCAGGTGTTTGAGAATGCAGGTGCGCTGGACCGTATCGTATCTTTCGTAAATACAACTGAGAACCCTCCAGTAGAGCGTCTGCTTGTGCCAGATATGGCACTTACAGCTGCCGAGTACTTCGCTGTAGATAAGGGCGAGAAGGTGCTTGTGCTGCTTACAGATATGACCCTCTATGCCGATGCGCTTGCTATCGTGTCTAACCGTATGGATCAGATTCCATCTAAGGACTCTATGCCTGGTTCACTCTACTCTGACCTTGCAAAGATTTACGAGAAGGCCGTACAGCTTCCTAATGGAGGTTCTATTACAATTATTGCCGTTACAACCCTCTCTGGTGGCGATATTACCCACGCTATTCCAGATAACACTGGTTATATTACCGAGGGTCAGCTCTTCCTTCGTAACGACTCTGATACTGGTAAGGTTATCATCGACCCATTCCGTTCACTGTCACGACTCAAGCAGCTTGTTATCGGTAAGAAGACCCGTGAGGACCACCCTCAGGTTATGAATGCCTGCGTGCGTCTGTATGCTGATGCCGCAAATGCAAAGACTAAGCTGGAGAATGGTTTTGACCTCTCTGACTACGACGAGCGTGCTCTTAAGTTTGCGCACGACTACTCAGAGAAGCTTCTTGCTATCGATGTAAACATTGAGATTACAGAGATGCTTGATACCGCTTGGGCTCTGTTTGCGGAGTACTTCTCAAAGGAGGAGGTCGCAATTAAGGCAGAACTTATTGCTAAATATTGGAAAGCATAATAACTGATGGCAATCAAATTTCAATATAATAAGACTTCGCTTGGCGAGCTGGGTAAGCAGCTCAAGATGCGCCAGAAGGCACTCCCTACTATCAAGAGTAAGGAGTCGGCTCTGCGCCTTGAGGTAAAGCGAGCGAAGGACTCAGCCAACGGCTACCGTAGCAAGTACGACGCCCTTGTGGCGCAGTACGACTATATGGTCTCGCTGTGGGGAGAGTTTGATTGTACACTACTCAAGATTTCTGATGTCGAACTAACGACACAGAAGATCGCGGGAGTTCGTATTCCGATACTTGGAGAGGTTATCTTTGATGAGAAACCATTTGATATCTTCTCCTCTCCAGCGTGGTATAGCGATGGATTGGCACTACTCAAGCAGATAGCTGTTTTGGGCATCCAGTCTGCGGTATACACCCGCCAGATGGAGCTTCTGGACTACGCTCGCCGCAAGACTACTCAAAAGGTAAACCTCTATGAAAAGGTGCAGATACCTGGATATGAGGATGCCATACGCAAAATTAAACGATTTATGGAGGATGAGGAGAATCTGAGTAAGTCGGCACAGAAGATTGTTAAAACTCGCCAGCAACAGCAGGCATCTGCCGAGGAGGGCAGCGCAGTATGATAGTTAGAATGATGAAATACGATATCGTACTCCTTGCCGCCGAGCGTGAACGATTTATTGAGTCGTTGCGACAAACGGGTATGGTAGATATCACAACTTCGGGCTGGGAGCCAACTGAGGCTGACCGCGACCTGCTTCTTGAGATTGAGAGCCGCACAAAGGCACTTAATGTTTTGGAGGCTGTTGTAAAGGAGGAGAAGAGTACAACTCAGAGTGTTGATAGCGCAACAGTCTTTGCTACCTACACCGCTGCTCAGGCAGAGATTACTGCTGCCAAGGGTGAGATTGCTCGCCTTGAGAAGAGTGTTGAGGAGTGGCGAGCATGGGGCGACTTCGATACAGACCACATGGCAGCACTTGCAAAGGTGGGTGTTGTCCTTCGCTACTTCGTAACCCCTACAAGCACATACTCAAAGGGTGTAGAGCAGTGGGCAGAGCAGTATAATGTTGCTCTTGTTAGCGATGTGGATAATACGGCCCGCTTTGTGATTATTGGCGACGGAACAGAGCAGATAGATATTGATGCACAGGAGATTAAGGCTCCGACAATGAACCTTTCAGCTCTTACTTCTGCCGTTAAGGCTGCTAATGCTCGTATTGAGGCTGCCGAGCAGACTATTACCGCTTGTGCTGCTCACCGTGATGTTATCGTCAAGGAGCTGTCGGCTCTTAAGACCAAACTTCAGGATGTACGCATTGCCGCTACTGCCGATAGCGCAGCAGAGGGTCTGCTTCTTGTTCTTGAGGGCTGGGCAGAGCAGAGCAATGTAGCAAAGGTTGACGCACTGCTTGACGCCTCGCCAAATACTGTCTATATCAAGAGTGATCCAACTCCAGAGGACAATACACCAGTGAAGCTGAAGAATAATCGCTTTGCTCGTATCTTTGAGCTGGTGGGCAATATGTACTCTCTACCAAAGTATGGAACAATAGACCTTACACCATTCTTTGCGCCATTCTATATGCTCTTCTTTGCAATTTGTCTTTGCGATGCGGGCTATGGAGCAGTTATCCTTGCAGCGGGTATTGGCCTGCTTCTGAAGGGTGGACCAAAGATGCGTCAGGCGGCACTGTTCTCTACAGTCTGTGGTGTTGCGAGTGTGGCGTTTGGCTTTGCCGCAAACTCATTCTTTGGAATGACAATCTCTGATGCACCGCTGTTTGAGAATTTCAAGTTCTTGGACTTCCAGAATCAGTTCTTCTACGCATCACTTGGTATCGGTATCTTCCAGATTCTGTTTGGTATGGCTATCAATATCGTGATGACAACTATTACCTACGGCTTTAAGAATGCACTCGGCTCGCTGGGCTGGTTCTTGCTTATCTTCAGCTCTTGTGCGGCTGGTGTGGCAGGTATGGTTGGTGTAGAGTGGTACTCGTTCTCGTCAGTGGCTTATCTTGCTACAGCTGGTGTTGCACTTGTGCTGATGTTACTACTCAATAAGCCAAGTTTCAATATCTTTGCTAACTTCGGTGTTGGACTGTGGGATACCTATAATAATATTACAGGCCTTCTTTCAGACCTACTCTCATATATCCGTCTGTTTGCTATTGGACTGTCGGGAGGTGTGTTGGCGTTGGTGTTTAACAGCCTTGCGATGGGTCTAACGGGATTGGATGCAGGTATTGAGCAGTTTACTGTTGGTACAGTGTTTCAGATTATCGGTGCATCGGCAATACTACTTGTTGGTCACGGTATCAATCTGTTTATGTCAACAATCTCTTCATTTGTACATCCTATGCGATTGACATTTGTGGAGTTCTTCAAAAATGCTGGCTTTGAGATGGGCACACGCACATTTGAGCCATTAAAAAATGAGTAATACAAGTAAAAAACAATAATTAACTTAAAAAAATTACAATTATGGAAAATTCAGCAATTATTATGGCCTATGTAGGCGTTGCGCTTATGGTAGGTTTGGCAGGTATCGCATCTGCAATTGGTACTGCAATCTGTGGTCAGGCAGCAGTAGGTGCTATGAAGAAGAACGGTGGCGCATTTGGTAGCTATATGGTTCTCTCTGCACTTCCGGGTTCACAGGGTCTTTATGGTTTCGTTTGTTTCTTTATGGTGACAAACCTCTATCCACTCGTTGGTCCTGCAACTACTCCTGCACAGGGTGCTGCTGTTCTTGGTATTGGTCTGCTCGTAGGTATGGTAAACCTTCTTGCAGCTATCTATCAGGGCAAGGTTTGTGCTAACGGTATTGCAGCTATCGGTAACGGTCACGATGTGATGGGTAAGACCCTTATCCTTGCAGCGTTCCCAGAGCTTTATGCTATCCTTACCGTTGCAGCAACATTCCTTATTGCATCAGTTGCAACTACTTGGGCATAGTTAGTGCTACAAAAAATCAGAGGGGCTGTTCAAATAGAACAGCCCCTCTGATTTTACAATAGGCTAAGATTACTTACCCAGAAGTTTCATAACCTCGTTGTATACAGTCTCACCATTGTAGCCGAACTGCTTGTCAAGCACCTTATATGGTGCAGAGTGACCGAAGTGGTCAAGGCCGTGGATATTCTCAAGTGAGCCAACCAATCCGAGCAGTGTTACAGGTAGGCCAGATGTCATACCATAGCGGATAGCGTCAGATGGGATAACAGCCTCCTGATAAGACTTTGGCTGGTCACGGAACAGACCCTCGCTTGGAACATCAACTACGCGAACATTGATACCCTCCTTCTTCAGAAGCTCTGCGCCCTCAACAAGTGTAGCCACCTCTGAACCTGAAGCCACCATAACAACCTTCGGTTTAGCAGAGTCTACGACAATATATGCACCCTTCTGGCACTGCATAGCCTCGTCACGACGCGATGCGCTGAGTGTTGGAAGGTTCTTGATATTCTGGCGTGAGAGGATAAGAGCTACTGGACGCTGCTCCTCAAGGGCAATCTTCCACGCTGCGATAGTATCCTCGGCATCGGCAGGGCGGAGAACGACCATTGAACGCTCGCCGCTGTGGTTATGCAGATGCTCCATAAGGCGAATCTGTGCCTCCTGCTCTACTGGCTGGTGTGTAGGACCATCCTCGCCCACGCGGAACGAGTCGTGTGTCCAGATGTAAATCACATGCAGACGCATAAGGGCAGATAGACGAACTACTGGCTTCATATAGTCAGAGAAGACGAAGAATGTTCCGCAAGCAGGGATTACACCACCGTGCAGAGCCATACCGTTCATAATACAAGCCATGGTAAACTCTGAAACGCCCGCCTGGAAGAACTTACCGCTGAAGTCTCCCTTTGTAAAGGCCTTAGTCTTCTTAAGGAAGCCGTCAGTCTTATCTGAGTTAGAGAGGTCTGCCGATGCAACAATCATATTCTCAACCTTCTCGCCATAGATGCCCAGAACAGTTGCTGATGCTGCACGAGTAGCCTGATCTGGCTTCATCTCTATTGAGCGGTAGTCAATCTGAGGCAACTTGCCAGAAAGGAACATATCGAGCTTGCGAGCAAGAGCAGGGTTTGCGGCGCGCCACTCGGCCTCCACCTTCTTGCGCTCTACCATTTCGGCACGAAGCATTATTGCACGGTCCTCATAAACGACCTTGCTCTCGTTGAAAATTGTAAATGGATTCTCCGCGTCGCCACCAAGGTTAGCAATCGTTGCAGCATAGTCTGCACCAGCAGCCGAAAGTGGCTGACCGTGTGTAGAGACCTTATGCTCAAAGCTCTCGCCCTCAGCAGTCACAGCGCCACGACCCATAACAGTTGTGCCAATAATGATTGTAGGCTTATCTGTAGGCTCGTTAGCCTTCTTCAGTGCAGCGCGAATCTCTGGGATGCTTGTGCCGTCAATCTCAATAACATTCCAACCCCATGCGCGATACTTCATCGCCACATCCTCGGTATCAACCTCGTCCACCTTTGTAGAGAGCTGGATGTTGTTAGAGTCGTAGTACATAATGATGTTTGACAGACCGAGGTTGCCCGCAATACGGCCTACGCCCTGTGAAACCTCCTCCTGCACTGCGCCATCAGAGATATAAATATATGTCTTATGCGCCATCCACTCGCCAAAGCGAGCAACCATAAATCGCTCAGCAATAGCTGCACCAAGACCCATTGCGTGTCCCTGACCAAGCGGACCAGATGTATTCTCTACACCACGCAGAAAATCTACCTCTGGGTGACCAGGAGTAACGCTGCCCCACTGACGGAACTGCTGAAGATCCTCCATAGAGTAGTGACCTGCAAGCGCAAGCACTGAGTAGAGCATAGGTGACATATGACCTGGATCAAGGAAGAAACGGTCACGATAAGGGTAGAGCATATTATCTGGGTCGTAGCGCAGAAACTCTGCAAAGAGTACATTTACAAAATCAGCACCGCCCATTGCACCACCTGGGTGGCCAGACTTAGCCTTCTCTACCATTGAGGCTGCAAGGATGCGAATATTGTTCGCCGCCTTTGCAAGTTGAATGTCGTTTGCCATATCTATAGGTTTTTTAGTTTCAATTATACAAATGTAGTGAAAAAAATCTACTTTTCACAAAACTTGTCCAAAAAAATTACTCGCCCTGCTTTGTTAGTGTTGAGGCTGAGGCTTCAAACTTCTGCTCGGCATACTGCTTTGTAACAACAAAACTCTTGAGGTCTGACGAAGGTGCATCAAACATCAAATCCTTCATAACTGCCTCGCATATAGAGCGTAAACCTCGTGCGCCAAGAGTAAACTCAACGGCTTTGTCTACGATATAATCCAGCGCCTCGTCCTCAAAGGTAAGCTCAATGCCGTCCATCTTAAACAGGTGCTGATACTGCCTTACAATCGCATTTTTAGGCTCTGTAAGAATGTTGCGCAGTACCTCGCGGCTCAGTGGCTCAAGGTGAGTGATTACCGGTAGACGGCCCACAAGTTCTGGAATGAGTCCATAGCTCTTGATATCTTGAGGCTGAACATAGCGGAGCATATTCTCGCGGTCAATATCTGCACCTACAGCTCTGCCGTAACCAATAGCGCGGGTGTTGAGTCGCTGAGCAATGCGCTTCTCAATACCATCAAAGGCACCACCGCAGATAAAGAGTATGTTGCGTGTATCTACCTGCACAAACTTCTGCTCTGGGTGCTTTCTGCCACCCTCTGGAGCTACATTGACAATAGTGCCCTCCAAAATCTTGAGCAGTGCCTGCTGAACACCCTCGCCCGATACATCACGAGTAATGCTTGGGTTGTTGCCCTTGCGAGCAATCTTGTCTATCTCGTCAATAAAGATAATACCTCGCTGTGTAGCCTCAAGGTTGTATCCCGATGCCTGATAGAGGCGAGATAGAATGCTCTCTACATCCTCGCCCACATAACCAGCCTGAGTGAGTACAGTGGCATCAACGATAGTAAATGGCACCTCAAGCAGTCGTGCTATAGTTCTGGCAATAAGGGTCTTACCAGTACCAGTTGGACCTACAAGGATGATGTTTGATTTGTCAATCTCTACCTGCGCTGCCTGCTCACTATTTGTGCCGATAAGACGCTTGTAGTGGTTGTATACAGCGACGGCTATAGAGCGCTTTGCGCTGTCCTGACCGATGATATATGTATCCAAAAACTCCTTTATCTGTGCTGGCTTGAGCAGTTTGTCGGGCGTAAAGCCCGCCGCAGTCTTTGTAGTAGCCCTTTGACCCTCCTTCGGAGTAATAATGTTGTTATTGACAAGTGAGGTGTAGCCAACCTCTATGCAGTCGTTGCATATTGTCGCGCCGTCAACTCCTTGAAACAGTATCTCAACATCGCTCTTGCTACGACCGCAGAAGGAGCAATATGGCTCCTTGCGAGTCTGTTTGCTATTTGTTTTTGCCATAGTTATCGTTTTGATACTACATAGTCAATCAGTCCGTACTCTTGAGCCTCAGCAGCTGAGAGCCAGTGGTCGCGGTCTGCATCGTGCTCAATAGTCGCGTAGTCCTTGCCAGTATGGTAGCTCAGAATGTCGTAAAGCTCCTTCTTGAGTTTGAGAATCTCGCGAGCGGTAATCTCAATATCTGAAGCCTGACCCTGCACACCACCCAGTGGTTGGTGAATCATCACGCGAGCGTGAGGAAGTGCGCTACGCTTGCCCGTAGCACCCGCAGCGAGCAGAACTGCACCCATAGAGGCGGCCATACCCGTACAGATTGTAGAGACATCACAGTGTGAAAGCTGCATAGTGTCATAAATACCAAGTCCCGCAGAGACTACTCCACCTGGAGAGTTTACATATATCTGAATATCCTTCGTAGGGTCTGTAGACTCAAGGAAGAGAATCTGTGCCTGGATAATGTTAGCAATATCGCTATCAATAGCTGTGCCGAGGAATAGAATGCGCTCCATCATCAGACGGCTGAATACATCCATCTGTGTGACATTGAGCTGACGCTCCTCAAGAATTGTCGGGTTGATATATGCAGCACGATAGTCGTGTAGTGTTGTTGAGCTGATGCCACAGCTTTTTACGGCAAACTTTTCAAACTCTTTCATAGCTTAGTGTTCTGATTATTGTGACGAAAAAGACTCTGCAAGGGTAGTGTCCACCTCGCAGAGCCTTGTCTATGTTGTGTTATTCTACAAGCTGCGAGCAATCTCGGAGAACTCGTCAGCAGAAACAGCCTTCTCAGTTACCTTGACCTTTGCGCGAACTGATGCAACAACCTTCTGCTCATAGAGCTTCTCGTAGATGTGCTGGCGCTGATCCTTGTTCTCAAGGATGTTCTTTGCAAAGTTAGCAATCATATCCTCTGGAGCATTTGGCATACCGTACTGTGCAAACTGCATAGCAGCCAGTGACTTAGCCTCCTCGGTAGCCTCCTCCTCAGTTACAGAGATATTCTCAGCAGTGATAATCTGACGCTGGATGTAGTTCCAAGTGAACATCTTGATAAAGCCGTCAAAGTCCTTCTCAATGTCCTCCATTGTAAACTTGCCCTCGTTGATAGTGTAGAGCCAACGCTTGAGGAACTCAGTAGGCATTGCAAGAGCAGCCTTCTCAATCATAAAGTTGCGAACATGTGCAGCGAACATATAGTCGCACTCGCGAGCCATCTCGCCCTCAATCTGAGCGTCGATATATGCGTCAAGACCCTTCTTGTCAGTTACATTGCCATCTGGGAATGCAGTCTTGAAGAACTCCTCGTTAAGCTCTGGATTTGCAAACTGACGAATCATTGTAATCTCAAGCTCAAACTCTGGGTTGATACCCTCAAGCTCCTCCTCCTTTACATGGAGCATAGCTGCACGCTGTGCAGGGGTAGAGTACATCTCGTTGATGTTGATAGTGGTCTTGTAGCCAACCTTCTTACCAATCCAAGGCTTGCGCTCCTCCTCTGTCATAGAGATAAGGCCGAGGTAAGCATCCTCTACGCGGAGCTCGCCGTTGTCAAGAGTGACAGTGAGTGCCTCATCCTTCTTAACCTTGTCAACCTCTACGAGCTTACCGAAACGGCGGAGGTAGTTGTCAAGGAAGTTGTTGTGCATCTCCTTGCTAATCTTAATCTTGTAGTAAGTCAGCTTGTCCTTTGTAGTGAGTGTTACATCATACTTTGGAGCCTCGCCAATCTCAAACATAAACTCAAACTCAGTTGAGTTGTCAAAGTCAAATGCGCCCTGCTCCTCTGCTGGGATAACATCGCCAAGGTAGTCAATATTCTCCTTCTGCAAATACTCAAATACTGCATTTGAAGCTGTGCGGTAAGACTGCTCAGCAACAACACCCTTGCCATACATCTTGCGGATGATGCCCATAGGAACCATACCTGGACGGAATCCAGGGACATTTGCCTTGCGCTTGTAGTCACGCAACATCTTCTCTACAGCCTCCTTGTAATCAGCCTCGCCAACTACAACCTTGAGCAGTGAAACTCCCTGCTCCTTTTGTACTCTTGTAATCTCCATAGTCTATATTTGTTATAATTATCTCATTTTACGCTAATCAGCGGGCAAAGATACAAAATTTTTTCCGATAATACTACATCATACCTCAATATTTTGTACCTTTGCGCTATATGAAGAGAATATTTTACATACTTATAGCCTGTGCTGCCGTTGTTTCGTGTGGCGGAGCAAGGCAGAAAAGCACAAAAACGACTCCTGTTGTCCGTGCGCAAGTGGCAGAGGTTGAGGTGGTTAATGTCTATCCTCATCAGAGAGATGCTTATACTCAGGGCCTGCAGTTTATTGACGGAGTTATGTGGGAGGGTACGGGTAACTATGGCGGCTCCCGCTTGCAGTATACAGACCTTGTAACGGGCAAGAGTACTGTGGTGGCAAATCTTCCAAATGACCACTTTGGCGAGGGTATCACACTGCTGGGCGATAAGATATATCAACTCACTTGGCAGAATGGGGTTATGCACATCTACGACCGCAAGAGTCTGAAGAAAATTGACGAGCGAAAGTATAAGGGCGAGGGCTGGGGACTTACTACAGACGGACAGAGCCTATATATGAGCGATGGTACGCCTGACATCCGTGTGCTTGACCCGCAGAGCCTTGCGCTCAAGCGCCGTATTGCGGTTACTTGCAATGGCGAGTCGCTGCCGTATCTAAATGAACTTGAGTGGATTGAGGGTAAAATTTGGGCAAATGTCTATACTCTTGACCAGATAGTTATTATCAATCCCGATAGCGGCGTGGTAGAGAAGATTGTAAACCTTAGCGGATTGCTTCCACAGAGTGAGTATACAGAGACGACAGATGTGCTCAATGGCATTGCCTACGATGAGGCCACAAAGCGTATTTTTGTGACGGGTAAGAATTGGAGTAAAATGTTTGAAATCAGATTGTTATGACACCTATAGAGTTTCGTAGATATATACACCGCCATCCAGAACTGTCGTTTGAGGAGTATCAGACAGCTGAGTTTATTGATAAGGCACTTGCGGCAGAGGGTATCTCTTGCCGTAGAGTTGCTGGCACAGGCGTTCTTGCGACAATCGAGGGTCGTGGAGATACAAGGCGCGCAGTGGTGCTTCGTGCAGATATTGACGCGCTGCCGATTACTGAGGCTACGGGCTTGGACTACAGCTCTGAAAATGAGGGTGTTATGCACGCCTGCGGACACGATATCCACGCAGCAATTCTCTTTGGCGCATTGCAGAAGTTGAACGCTTCACGCGACTTTGAGGGTACTATTTTCGGTATTTTCCAGCCAGGCGAGGAGTGTAATCCTGGTGGGGCGAGCAAGGTGCTTGCTGAGAATCCATTTGAGGGGAATGATGTTGTGGCAGTGATAGGCTGCCATACAGATAGCACCCTTGAGGTGGGGCAGATAGGTGTTTGCAATGGCGCGTTTATGGCCTCAAATGATGAGTTGAGGTTCTATGTTCGTGGATGTGGCGGACATGGCGCTATGCGCGATAAACTGAACGATACGGTTACTGCCGCAGCAACGATTGTGACAAAGGCTACGGGGCTGAATAGTGAAAGTCTTGTGCTCTCTATCGGTAAGGTCGTGGCAGATGGTGCGACAAATATAATCCCAGACCTTGTCTATATGGAGGGTACGATGCGTACATTTGATAGAACTCTGCGTGAGAGCACTTGGAAGACATTGCAAGATATTGCAAATGAGACTGATAGCATTTATGGCACTACAACCGAGGTGGATATAAATCATGGCTACCCGACAGTGGTAAACAATATTGGGCTTGCTGACTTGGCTCGCAGTGTTGCAGCGGGCGTGTGTGAGGTTGTGGAGTTGGAAAAACGCTATACAGCAGAAGATTTTGGATTTTATACAGAGCAATATCCGTCACTTTTCTATCGTTTAGGTGTAGGAGCTTCTGCGGGCAGAAGCCATAGCTCTACTTTTGCACCCGACGAGCGTGCAATAGATGTGGGTGTGGAGATGATGATAAAGATTGCTCAAACAATAAAATAGGTTAGTTATGGGAAGAAAGAAGAATGTGCGAGAGTCGTTTAGTGACCGTGCAAGTTTTATTGTGGGTATGTTCCGCGAGCAGCCGGAGCGAAAGTTTACTCTTAAGGGTCTTGCAGCTGCATCGGGTGGTGCAGATAAGGGCGGAAGGGATATGACTAAGCGAATACTTGACACTCTGCTTGAGCAGGGGTATATTGAGAGCGAGGGTCGCGGAAGTTATCGCCTTTCGCGTGGTAAACTGCCTCGTTATCAGGGTGTTGTGGATATGAGTAATAGCGGTAATCTATATGTCTCGTGCCCAGAGTTAGAGTGCGATGTGTTTATCCATTCCCGCAACTCTCGCAACGCACTAAATGGAGATAAGGTTGAGTTTGTTGTCACTCACACAGCCCGTACGGGCGCGTTGGAGGGCGAGATTATAAAGATTATTGAGCGAAGTGACCGCTGCTATGCCGGTGTTGCGGATGTGGTGTCAAAGAGCGCTATTATTGTTGCTCCCGACTCTCGCCGTATGCCTGTTGATATATACCTTTCGCGCAAGAAGTATCCAAATGTTCAGACGGGCGACAAGGTGGCTGTAAGAGTTAAGGAGTGGTACGATGGCGACGATATGCCAGTTGGCGAACTGGTTGATATTCTGGGTGCTACGGGTGATAATGATGCCGAGATGCACGCCATCCTGCTTGAGTATGACCTGCCGTATAAGTTTGAGGAGCAGGTAGAGAAGGCTGCAGAAGAGATTGACGGTACAATTACGGCTAAGGATTATGCCGAGCGTAGAGATATGCGCGATGTGCCGACACTTACTATTGACCCTGCCGATGCAAAGGATTTTGACGATGCACTCTCTATCCGCTCAGTGGGCGAGGGGCTGTGGGAGGTCGGAATTCATATTGCCGATGTGACACACTATGTGCGTCCGGGTAGTGTTATTGACGATGAGGCTCTTGAGCGCGGTACATCTGTATATCTTGTTGATAGAACAATACCTATGCTGCCAGAGCGACTCTCAAATGAGCTATGCTCACTGCGCCCACATGAGGAGAAACTATGCTTCTCGGCAGTTTTTACCATTGACGAGAAACTGAAGATACATAGCGAGTGGTTTGGCCGTACGGTAATCTACTCTGACCGCCGTTTTACATACGAAGAGGCACAGCAGATTATTGAGACCTCGGAGGGCGAAATGAAGGATGAGATTCTGACCTTGCACCGCCTTGCACAGGGACTGCGTAAAGAGCGCTACCGCAAGGGCGCAATATCCTTTGACCGCCGAGAGGCGAAGTTCCATCTTGATGAGAATGGACATCCTACGGGCGTATACTTTAAGGTGCAGAAAGAGGCTAATCAGCTTATTGAGGAGTTTATGCTGCTTGCAAATCGCCGCGTGGCTACATTCTGCGCCAAGCGAAATGGTAAGCCAAGAACAATGGTCTTCCGTGTGCATGATGAGCCAAATAGCGATAAGTTTGAGCGCTTCCGCACATTTATCCTCCGCTTTGGTCACCTCTTTAAGTCGCAGAAGGGTACGGCTGTGGCAAAGGAACTTAACCAGCTGATGACAGATATCAAGGGTAAGCCAGAGCAGAATGTTGTAAGTATGCTTGCTATCCGTTCAATGGCTAAGGCTCTCTATACGACTGCAAATATTGGACACTTTGGACTGGCATTTCCATACTATACACACTTCACTTCGCCAATCCGTCGCTATCCAGATATGATGGTACATCGCCTGCTACAGCGATATCTTGATGGTGGCAAGAGTGCAGATAGAGATGCTCTTGAGTCGCTCTGTGAACACTCCTCCGAGCGCGAGGTTGTTGCTGCCGAGGCTGAGCGCGCATCTATAAAGTATAAGATGGTGGAGTTTATGGCCGATAAGATTGGTCAGGAGTTTGACGGCCATATATCTGGTATGTCGGAGTGGGGAGTCTTTGTTGAGCTTGAGAACTCTATTGTTGAGGGTATGGTGGCTATGCGAGATATCGTTGGCGACTACTACCGCTTTGACGAGGCTCGCTATGAGGTCTACGGCCACTCTACGGGCAACACATTCACCCTTGGCGATAAAGTACGCGTGAAGGTCAAGAGTGCCGACCTCCGTCGTCGTATGCTCGACTTTACTTTTGTGGAGATTGATGGCGAGAGGATAGAAGAGTCGACAATATCATTTAATAAAGGTGTAAAAAAGGGTCGTAGAAAGTAGTAGTATGCTGTGTGTAGATGATATAATCCGTAAATCGCTTGACCATGAGCCTCTTACATATGACGAGGCCTGCTGTTTGTATGACAATGCACCTCTTGAGACTCTTGCTCAGGCGGCAGATACTCTTCGCTGTGACTCTGTGCCTAACCCCGATGTTGTCACTTGGCAGATAGACCGTAATGTAAATACAACAAATGTCTGCACATCGGGTTGTCTCTTCTGTAACTTCCACTGCAAGCCACACCAGACCGAGAAACACTATATCACAACCCTTGAGCAGTATGACGAGAAGATTGCTCGCCTCTTTGAGCTTGGCGGAGACCAACTGCTTCTGCAGGGAGGTATGCACCCAAAGTTGGGTATAGAGTTCTATGAGAATCTGTTCCGCGAACTTAAAACGCGCTATCCGCGTTTGAGGTTGCACGCCCTCGGAGCCCCAGAGGTGGCACATATAGCAAAGATTAGCGGCCTTACTACGCAGCAGACTCTTGAGCGACTTGTCGCTGCGGGACTGGACTCACTGCCTGGCGCAGGCGCGGAGATTCTTGTGCCGCGAGTAAGACGGATTATCTCGCCCGCCAAGCCGAGCGTTGAGGAGTGGATTACAGTTATGCATCAGGCGCATATGATGAATCTGCCCACATCGGCAACAATGATGTACGGACATATTGAGACTCCACACGAGCGTATGGAGCACCTTATCCGTATACGCGATTTGCAGGCTGCTGTGCCAGAAGGACACTACGGCTTTATAGCATTTATACCGTGGATTTTCCGCTCTACAGGCACTCGCCTTGAGGCACAGGGTGTTGTGAGCCACTTCTCGGCCCTTGAGTATATCCGCATTATAGCCATTAGTCGCCTTGTGCTAAATAATATCCGCAATATCCAAGCCTCGTGGCTTACCGTTGGCAAGCAGACGGCTCAACTGGCTCTGCATAGTGGCGCAAATGACTTCGGCTCAATAATGATTGAGGAGAATGTCGTCAGCTCTGCCGGCGCAAACAACCACTTTGATGCCGAAGGTATTCAGCAGGCCATCCGCGAAGCGGGATTTACACCGCGTTTAAGAGACCAGTTGTATAATTTATTGTGAAAATACTCCATTTTGACAACAAATTGGGGAAGGTGTGTTTACTTATCCCTGCTTCTCTGATTTAGGTAGCCCGTTGTGCGTTCCACTGCGGAGTAGTTTGCGGACATATAGTTTGCCCCTGCTTACGGCAAACAGATAATTGCCTGCAAAGGCTATAGTATCAACGGCTCCACCTGGAAGAGAGATGATTGTCCTTACACGGCCATTCTGGTCGCACACCTGAATACCTACAGCCGACGCTACATAGAGATATCCCGCGCTATCATAGAGAATCTGCCCTGCATCAGCATAGAGATAGTAGAACTGCTGACCGTGAGAGAGTTTGCCATCAGGGGTGTTTATGTAGTCCCATACCCAATTACTACCTTCAACGCGCTTGGCTGTATGTGTGCCTCCTGGGTAGAGTGCGGTATATGGGTCGGTTAGTCGGATTTTACCCTTCGCCTTTGTGCGAGTACCATCTGTTGAGATAAACTCCTTGCTTCTACCTGATTGCAAAACCACTTTCTCCTCTGAATAGGGGTGTAGCAGTGCGCCAGAGGCGATATTGTCGGCAATGCACCTCCACTCTTGACCTTGGGCAAATATTGAAGCGACGGTCTTGCTTTGGCTCTGACCCTTTTTCGGTAGCTCTGGCCACCCCTTAAAGAGCCAACGCACAACATCCGCCATAATTTTGTGTGCATTTTTAGAGGAGTGTCCACCCTCATCCCAAGAGTAGTCTACCTCATAGCCGGCAAATTGCAGTGCCGAGAGCATCAGCTCATTATACTCAAACCAACTACCAAAGAGTGGGTTCCAAGTATCTTTGTCATTATCTTGTAGAAATACTCTTATAGGGCGCGGCTCGCACTTACGAACAAGAGCCGAGTATTGGTCGCCACCACGGAACGACACAAAGGTGCCACAAGCGGTATAGACACGCGAAAAGAGGTCTGGTCGCTGCCACGCCGCATTAAATGCGCATATACCACCACTGCTACTGCCATATATAGCACGGTCTGTGGCTCTTGAAGATATCTTTATTGGTCTACCATCTTTAGTCTTATGACTGCATACCGCCGGTAAAACCTCTGTCTCAAGAAACTCGGCATATCGACCATCCATTCGGTCAAGCTCGTTGCTGCGATTATATCGCACTACATTGTTTTGCGCGTCGCGAATCTGCCCGGGAGCGACAAAAACGCCAATAATTACCGGCACATCGCCATCGGCTATCAACCTATCAAAGATGTCAAATATAAAACTACCACCTGATACTGATACCCATAGACAGGCAGGTTCTGTACCGTCGTACTGTTCTGGAACATAGACTGTAACGCTTCGCGCAGTACCAGGATAAATCTTTGAATCCGACATCTTAAACTTTATAACCTCGCCATTGTAGGCGTAACTTTCAAATGATATCAAGACAAGATAGAGTAGGATTAGTGCCGATAGGATTCGTTTCATAGTTATGTTATTGTTTCTTGGTTAGCAATAGCAAAGTTAGCGAATTTTTATGCAAAAAACAAAAATACCAGAGTTTCACTGAAACTCTGGTATTTTTACTATTTTGTTGCTTATTTCTTCAGACCCATCTGGTCGATAAGGGCCTGGGTTTGAGGCTTATGGCCACGGAACTCAACATAGAGGTCCATAGGGTGAACCTTACCTCCTGAAGAGAGGAGCTTGCGGAAGGCAGCAGCGGTCTTTGCGTCAAAGATACCGTTTTGCTGGAAGAGTGAGAAGCCGTCTGCGGCAAGCACCTCTGCCCACTTATAACCGTAGTATCCTGCTGCATAGCCACCAGAGAAGATGTGTCCAAATGCAGTAGCCATAGCTGTACCCTCAATAGCAGGAACAACCTTTGTAGACTCCATAGATGCCTTCTCAAATGCCTCTACATTGCCAGTATAAGGCTCCTTGAGTGTATGCCAAGCCATATCTGTAAGGCCGAATGAGAGCTGACGAATATTTGAGTATGCTGCAAGATAGTTCTTTGCTGCAACAATCTTCTCAATAAGCTCTGCAGGCATAGTCTCGCCAGTCTGGTAGTGCTTTGCCCACAAGTCAAGGTACTCTTTCTCATAAGCCCAGTTCTCCATAATCTGTGATGGAAGCTCTACAAAGTCGCGGTATACGCTTGTGCCGTTGAGGCTCTCGTACTTACCCTTTGCAAGCATACCGTGCAATGAGTGACCAAACTCGTGGAGGAATGTTGTCAGCTCGTCAAAAGTGAGCAGTGAAGGGGTAGTCTCTGTAGGCTTTGTGAAGTTCATAACAAGAGATACAAGTGGGCGAACCTCAGCACCGTTCTCTACAGAAGTGCCACGGAACTCGGTCATCCATGCACCAGAGCGCTTGCTTGCGCGTGGGAAGAAGTCAAGGTAGAGTACTGCAAGGTGCTCGCCATTGTTATCCTTAACCTCGTATGCAGTTACATCTGGGTGGTAAACTGTGATGTTCTCTGCAGGGGTAAAAGTAAGACCGTAGAGACGATTTGCAAGCATAAATACTGCATCAATAACATTGTCAAGCTTCAGGTAAGGCTTTACAAGCTCGTCGCTTACGGCATACTTCTCATTCTTGTACTTCTCGCTGTAGTAGCCAAAGTCCCAAGGCATCAGCTGACCCTCAAGGCCCAGTGTTGCGGCATACTGCGCGATGTTCTCAACATCTGCAGCTGCATACTCAATAGTAGAGCTGCGAAGCTCCTCAAGGAATGAAAGAACAGTTGGGGTGTTCTGCGCCATACGGTTGTCAAGGACATAGTCTGCATAGCACTCATAGCCCAGAAGGTTGGCAATCTTAAGTCTTAGAGCGGTAATCTGGCGGATGTTGTCAGAGTTGTCAAACTCTCCACCCAGTGCACGAGAGTTATATGCCTTCCAGAGCTTCTCCTTAATGGCGCGCTGTGAAGAGTAGGTCATAAATGGACCGTAGCTTGGAGCCTTGAGAGTCACTGTCCAACCCTTCTCGCCGCGAGCCTTTGCCTCCATAGCAAGACCCTCCTGAACAAATGATGGAAGCTCCTCAACGAGCTTTTTGTCGGTAATGTTATATGAGAATGCGTTTGTTGCTGCAAGTGAGTTCTGACCGAACTTAAGGGTAAGACCAGAGAGCTCTCCTGTATACTGACGATAGAGCTCCTTGTCCTGCTCCGAGAGGTTAGCACCACCGCGAACAAAGCCCTTGTAGGTATCCTCAAGAAGCTTCTTGTCCTCCTTAGAGAGGAACAGACCCGGATTCTCGTATACATACTTCACTCGCTTAAAGAGCTCTGGGTTGAGCGATACATCGTTGCTCAGCTGTGTCAGTTTAGGCTGAATCTCAATAGCGATAGCTTGAAGCTCGTCTGATGTATCAGCCTCGTTGAGGTTGAAAAATACGCCACCAATGCGGTCAAGGAGCGCACCCTGCTGCTCAAGGGCAAGAATTGTATTTGCAAAGGTAGGCTTTGCAGGATTGTTTACAATAGCATCCACCTCGGCGCGAGAGACTGCAATAGCGGTCTCAAAAGCTGGCATATAGTGCTCAAGCTTAATCTGATCAAACGGAGGTGTCTGATGTGGAGTGTTCCACTCTGCAAGCAGAGGGTTTGTGGTGTCAATCTCTGGTAGTACGACTGTAGGCATTGTCTCGCCGCCGCAACCTGTCAAAAGCAATGATGCTGACATAAGTGTAAATAGTGTTTTTTTCATAATTGTTTATTTTTTGGATTTCTTCATCTCTAACATTTCGGAGATAGTTGCCTCGTTGACCTCTATGTTAAGGCTGTCTACTACAGGCTCCTTCCACAGTCCGCGACCCTTGAGCATAGCGCTCTTGTCTGGGTCTTTGCCACGGAAGGCGCGGTAGAGGCTCATACCATCCTTTGAACCACCCTTTGAGAGTATCTCGCGGCGCAGAGCGTCAGCCGTACGGCGGTCAAAAAGATCACCCGTCTCGCGGAAGGCTGCAAAGGCATCCTTATCAAGCACCTCTGCCCAGATATAGAAGTAGTAGCCTGCAGAGTAACCGCCAGAGAAGATGTGTGCAAAGTATGTGTAGTGGTAGCGTGGCTCAATCTGGGAAATCATACCGCGCTTATCATAGAGGGCGTTGTACTCAAAGCCATCTACATCCAACTCCTTAAACTCTACAGTCGAGTGGATATCAAGGTCGCTCAGTGCCGATGCAACAAGCTCTGTAGTGTTGAAACCCTGATTGAAGAGCGCACTATTCTGTATGCGGCTGATAAACTGGTCGCGAATAACCTCGCCCGTGCGATAGTGGGTCGCATATGAGCGGAGCATCTCTGGTGTGAGTGCCCAGTTCTCCATAATCTGTGACGGAAGCTCTACAAAGTCGCCCTCAACGCCGATAAGTCCGTTGTAACGCACATTGGTAAAGAGGAAGTGTAGCGCGTGGCCAAACTCGTGGAATAGGGTAGTAACCTCATCAAGAGTGAGCAGCGACGGAGTGCTATCTGTAGGGCGAGTGAAGTTGCAGACAATACCTACTACAGGTGCTGTGCGAGTGCCGTCGGCCTCATATCTCTGCTCGCGGTAGTATCCGCACCATGCACCCTGACCCTTGCCTGCGCGTGGGTGGAAGTCAAAGTAGAGGATGCCAAGGTGGCTCTCGTCCTTATCGAGCACCTCAAAGGCAGAGACCTCATTGTGGTAAACAGGCACTGTTACTGGGCGGAAAGTGATGCCAAAGAGGCGGTTTGCAAGGTTGAAGATACCCTGACGAGTATTGTCAAGCGAGAAGTATGAGCGGATAACATCCTCATTTAGAGCATACTTCTGCTGACGAACGCGCTCGGCATAGTACCACCAGTCCCAAGACTCAAATTTGTATCCCTCCTCGGTGTAGTCGTTCTTGAACATACGCTCCATATCGGCAAGCTCCTCCTTTGCACGCTCAAGGGCTGGCTCCCACACCTCGTCAAGCAGTGCATAGACAGCCTTTGGTGTTGCTGCCATCTGCTTTGAAATGGCATAGTCGGCGTAAGACTTGTAACCCAAAAGGTTAGCCTTCTCGGTGCGCAGACGAACCATGTCGCTGATAATTGCCTTGTTATCATACTCGTTGTTATTGTTGCAACGGTTGATATAGGCGCGATAAATCTCCTCGCGGGCAGCGCGGTTAGGCGAGAAGGTAAGGAATGGAAGCATACTTGGCTTGTGGAGTGTAAAGGCATACTCGCCCTCCTTGCCCATCTCCTTTGCCTTTAGGCGTGCTGCATCCTTTACAGATGATGGCAGCTGGGCAACATCCTTCTCGGTCTGGTACATCACGAAATTATTGTTCTCGGCAAGCACATTGCTACCAAAGCGGACAGATAGTGCAGATAGCTCCTCGTTAATCTCCATCAGTCGTGCCTTCTTCTGGCTGTCAAGCAGTGCACCGCTACGCACGAAGTCGTCGTATATCTTCTCTGTCAGGCGAATCTGGTCAGCCTCAAGGTCGCAGCTGTTGCGAGTGTCGTACACAGCCTTTACGCGCTCAAAGAGAGCCTCGTTCATCTGTATAGCATCGCTGTGTGCTGCAAGCTGCGGCATAATCTGACCCTCAAGCTGTTGCAATGTGTCGTTAGTCTCGGCTGCGCAAATCATACCGAAGATGTTAGAGACATCCGAGAGCATTCTGCCACTGCGGTCCATGGCGGCAATGGTGTTCTCAAAAGTCGGCTCCTCCTTGCAGTTTACTATGGCGTCAATCTCCTCGTTGTGCAGGGCCATAGCACGCTCAAAGGCTGGCTTGTAGTGGTAGTCCTTAATACTATTAAATGGGGGAACGCCATACGGAGTCTCCCAACTCTCAAAAAATGGATTTGGCAGCTGTTCTGCCTCTTTGTTGCAACTAATCATCGTTATTGCCAATAATATAACTGCTAAACGCTTCATATCTATAAAAAATTACTATCTTTGCTGACAAAAGTAATAATTTTTTTTAGGCTATGCAACTATTTTATGCACCACAAATAACTCTGCCCGAATATACGCTTACTGAGGAGGAGTCTCGCCACGCTATAAAGGTGCTCCGACTGCGCGTTGGAGATACGATGCACATTACTGACGGCAGGGGAAATATGCACCTGTGCGAGGTTATTAGCGATAGCGCAAAACACTGCACCGTAAGGGTTGTTCAGAGCCAGAGCGAGTTTGAGAAGCGAGGCTACAATCTTACTATGGCAGTGGCGCCAACGAAGAATATAGACCGATATGAGTGGTTTTTGGAGAAGGCAACAGAGATAGGCGTGGATACCTTTGTCGCCCTTGAGAGTGCACACTCGGAGCGTCGTGTTGTAAAGCCTGAGCGTGAGGAGAAGGTTATCACTGCCGCTGTCAAGCAGTCGCTAAAGGCCTATCATCCCGCTTTTGAGGATATGACTCCATTTAAGGAGTTGGTTGCCAGAGAGTTCGCAGGCCGAAAGTTTATTGCCCACTGCGGTGATGCTGTTAAGGGTAAGAGCTATTTTGCCTCTACACTGCGCGCAGGTGAAGATTGTCTGGTGCTTATCGGCCCAGAAGGGGATTTTTCGCCAGAGGAGGTGGCACTTGCCGTTGAGAATGGCTTTGAGGAGATTACCCTTGGTACCCAGCGCCTAAGAACAGAGACGGCTGCCGTTGTGGCGGTAACTATGGTGGCAGTAGTAAATAGTTTGTAGCGATGTTGTGGCAACTGTTCATATCATTCCTTAAAATCGGAGCCTTCACCTTTGGTGGCGGATATGCTATGGTGCCACTTATTGAGCGAGAGGTTATTGATAAGCGCGGCTGGGTTGCTCGCAAGGATTTTTTGGATTTGCTCACTATTGCCCAGTCTGCCCCGGGACCTATCGCACTTAATACGGCGGTCTTTGTCGGCTACCGCATTGCAGGCCTTAAGGGTGCGCTCGCTTCACTTGCGGGTATTGTGCTGCCAGCCTTTACGATAATACTTTTGGTGGCGATTTTCTTTACTGATATTCGCGATAATAAGATTGTGGACTCAGCATTTAAGGCTATGCGCCCAGCTGTTGTGGCACTTATTGTCGCGCCTATCGTCGGACTGTCTAAGGGGTTGAATATCTGGCTATTGGCTGTCGCCGCGGCTACGGCAGTGGCTATATGGTGGTTCGGATTTTCGCCTATCTATGTGCTTGTTGTGGGCGCAGTGGCGGGTCTTGTGTGGAGTGTCTACCTAACAAGAAAGGAGGAGAGCAGATGATTTACCTACAGCTGTTTATATCATACCTTAAGATTGGCTTCTTCGGCTTTGGTGGTGGCTATGCAATGCTCTCGCTTATTCAAAATGAGATTGTTGAGCAGCGCGGATGGATTACCGTGTCGCAGTTTGCAGATATTGTCGCTATTTCGCAGATGACCCCGGGCCCTATCGCTATTAACTCGGCAACTTATATCGGATATACTGTCGCAGGCTTCTGGGGCTCTGTCGTGGCTACTGTGGCGGTCTGCTTGCCAGCTCTTACGGTTATGCTCGCCCTGACAAAGTTCTTTCTGAAGCTCAAGGATAACCGCTATGTTCACGGTACTATTACTGGTATGCGCCCCGTCGTTGTGGGTATGATTGCCGCTGCCGCCCTGCTGCTTATCTTCCCTAAAGAGCAGAGCGATAGTAGCTTTATAGACCACTGGAGCTGGCTCTTGTTTGGATTAACCCTCTACGCGAGTCACAAAAAGGTCAATCCAATCCTCCTTATCGCCCTCTCCGCCCTCGCAGGAATAATTATCTATGGCGCATAGCTATTTTACCGTTACGGTTGGGATGTCGCTCCACAGGGTGGTGTAGTGGGGCGATTGGTTGTCGCTCAGGGATTTGATTTTGCCGCTGCCTTGCACGGCGAGTTTTATTGTGCCCTTGCCAAATGTGGAGTTGATAGTATCCAGCACGGTTGTTAGCCTATGCTCGCGCTCAAGGCTCTCTCTATCCTCAAAAAGGGAGTGCATTACGCTATTTTCGTCGCCTATTTTCGTTGCTATAACGCCAGCCTTTTTATATCCATAGCCCGACTGGTACATACTCTTTGTGGCGCGAACTGCTTGGGTAATAATTGTGCGTGCATCGGCAGTAGGGGTGGTAAAAGAGACAAGCGAGTTGGCGTATCTCTGCGGCTCACTCTCCCTAAAGCGGTTTGTGTAGGCAAAGACCACGACCTCTGCCGTTACGGAGTGCTGCTTGCGCAGTTTTTCAGCCATCGTTGCGGCGAAGTTGGCAATCTGCTCCTGCAGCTGATTGAGGTTATAGATTTCAGACGAGAAACTGCGCGACACGCATATTGACTGCTTGGCCTCAAAGCCATCCTCAAACTCTATGCACGCCTCGCCCCGCAGCTCACGCCATGTGCGAAGGCCCGTCACGCCCAGTAGTGATTTAACAAGGAGCTCCGAGAGTTGAGTAAAGTCGTAGGCGGTATTGACTCCTCGCGCCTTGAGCTTAGGCACTGTTCGGCGGCCGATGCCCCAGACATCCTCTATCGGATATTTACGCAATACCTTCTCTATATCCTGAGGACGATGCATATAGCAACCTCCTCGCAGTTTAGGGTACTGCTTGCAGAGCTTTGAGGCTATCTTGGCAAGTGTCTTTGTCGGTGCAATGCCCACAGAGACCGGTATAGAGGTCATCTTCCAGCACTGGGCAGAGATATGCTTGGCGTAACTGTCAAAGTCTATGTTAGTCATGCCTCGCAAGTCCAAAAATGCCTCATCAATAGAGTAGACCTCAATGCTCGGTGCAAACTCCTGTAGTACCCAGCGCACACGCTGCGACATATCGCCATAGAGTGCCATATTGCCCGAAAAGACCGCCACATTATGACGCTCTACGATATCGCGAATCTTGAAAAATGGGTCGCCCATTCGTATGCCCAATGCCTTGGCCTCGTTGCTTCGCGCAATGGCACAGCCATCATTGTTTGAGAGTACAATAATGGGCTTACCCTGCAAGTCGGGGCGGAAAACACGCTCACAAGAGGCAAAGAAGTTATTGCAGTCGGCAAGGGCAAACATTGTCTACATCTTTTTGATTGTGTAGGTTACAACGCCCCAGATGATAAAGTTGTTCTCTGGGGTCACCTCAATAGGCTTATAGGCGGTATTCAATTCATTGGCGGGCATTAGGCGCACCCTGCTATCTGCCATCTCAACGCGCTTTACGGTATACTCGCCATCAATAAAGCAGACCGCCTTGCAACCATTATACGGGTCAATGGCTCTGTCTACGATAATGATATCCCCCTCGTCCATTGCCGCATCAACCATAGATACGCCACTAATGCGGAAGAAAAATGTAGAGGCCTTATGGCGCACAAGTAGTTTTATAAGGTCAAGCTTCTCGTGTATATTCTCTGCAGGTGAAGGAAATCCCGCCTTAACATCACCAAGGAGCGAACTCTCGTAGCTCTCCTCGCTATCTATGCTATGTGGTACAAAAGTGTTCATCGTAGTGTTAAGAGTAAAAAATGGTTGAGTGCAATTACCCAACCATTTTTACAAGTTGTATAGAAACTCTATTAGTCAATCATCTCAAAGCCTGTGTAAGGAACAAGCACCTCAGGGATGCGGATACCCTCAGGAGTCTGGTTGTTCTCAAGCAGTGCTGCAACGATGCGTGGCAGGGCAAGAGAAGAGCCGTTGAGGGTGTGAGCAAGCTGTGTCTTCTTCTTATCGTCCTTATAGCGGAGCTTGAGGCGGTTTGCTTGGAAAGACTCAAAGTTAGATACTGAAGAGACCTCAAGCCAACGCTGCTGAGCCTCAGAGTATACCTCAAAGTCGTATGTCAGAGCAGATGTGAATGACATATCGCCACCGCAGAGACGCAGAATACGATATGGCAGACCCAGTGACTTTACAAGACCCTCTACATGGGCAACCATACCGTCCAGAGCCTCATATGAGTTCTCTGGCAGGGCGAGCTGTACGATTTCAACCTTGTCAAACTGGTGCAGACGGTTTAGTCCGCGAACATCCTTACCATAAGAGCCAGCCTCACGACGGAAGCATGGAGTATAAGCTGTAAGCTTTACTGGGAACTCCTTGTAGTCAAGGATAACATCGCGGTAGATGTTTGTTACAGGAACCTCTGCCGTTGGAACAAGGTAGAAGTTATCTGCTGTAGCGTGGTACATCTGACCCTCCTTATCTGGCAGCTGACCGGTACCGAAACCTGAAGCCTCATTAACCATCACTGGTGGCTCAATCTCGCGGTAGCCTGCAGCGGTGTTGTAGTCGAGGAAGTAGTTAATCAGTGCGCGCTGAAGTCTTGCACCCTTGCCCTTGTATACAGGGAAACCTGCGCCAGTGAGCTTTACGCCGAGGTCAAAGTCAATAATATCATACTTGCGAGCAAGCTCCCAGTGTGGCAGTGGATTCTCTGGTAGGGTTGAGTAGTTCTCGTCAATCTTCACAACAAGGTTATCCTCTGCTGTGCGACCCTCAGGAACGATATCTGCTGGGAAGTTTGGCAGAAGGACAATCTGTGCATTAAGCTCTGCGCTTACTGCCTCGTGCTGTGCGCTGAGCTCTACAGAGCGAGCCTTCAGAGCTGCTACCTGAGCCTTGCGCTGCTCGGCCTCCTCTCTTCGGCCCTGACCCATAAGTGCGCCAATCTCCTTGGCTGCCTTGTTCTGCTCGGCAAGGCAAGAATCAAGCTCTGCCTGCAGTGCCTTACGGCGGTCATCAAGTTCCTCAATCTTTGCAATTATAGGTGCTGCATCTACACCCTTTTTGGCGAGCTTGGCAATAGCTGCCTCTTTGTCGCCACGCAACTGTTGTAATGTTAGCATATCGTGTCTTTTTTGAAATTCTCGTAATATTCTGCAAAATTAACAAAAAATTGTGTCATTGTGCCAAATCGTGCCAATAAATTAGTAACTTTGTGGCAAATGAGTGTTAGAGTACGAAATATTGAGTTGCTTGCACCTGCAAAAGAGCTGCAGTCGGCTGTCGATGCAGTTGATTGTGGAGCGGATGCTGTATATATCGGTGCGGCGCAGTTTGGTGCTCGCCACGCCGCAACAAACTCTGTTGAGGATATCGCTACGGCCGCAGAGTATGCACACCGATATGGCGTTAAGGTCTACGCTACGCTCAATACCCTGATTTTTGACGATGAACTGCAGGCTGCTAAGGCTCAAGCTGAGGCTCTTGTTGCTGCGGGGGTGGATGCGCTTATTGTGCAGGATATGGCATACTGCCGTATGGGGCTTGATCTCCCTCTGCACGCCTCTACCCAGACCGCTTGCTCTACAGTGGAGCAGGTGCGCTTTTTTGAGGATGTGGGCTTTGAACGCGCAATTCTGGAGCGTAACCTCTCGGGAGCGGATATTGAGAAGATTTGCAGTCAGACTAATATAGAGATTGAGGCATTTGTTCACGGGGCAATATGCGTCTGCCATAGCGGTAGATGCTTCTTGTCGCGCTCAATGAGCGAGCGAAGTGGTAACCGAGGTCAGTGTAGCCAGCCGTGCCGACTCCCTTATGACCTTACAGACGGAAAGGGAACGATATATATAAAGGGTAAACACCTGCTATCGGTTACCGACCTTGACCTTTCGCAGCGTATAGGCCAGATGCTTGATGCGGGCGTAAACTCGTTTAAGGTTGAGGGCCGACTGAAGGATAGGGTATACCTTCGCAATGTTGTGAGTCACTATCGCCGCCTGTTAGACGAGCAGATAGCCCTCAGAACAGATTGCCGCCGCGCCTCGGTGGGAGTCTCGCATATAGAGTTTGAACCAAATACCGCCAAGAGCTTCACTCGTGGCGGTGGAACATACCTCTTTGACGGCAAGCGGGCGGGCGTAGCCTCTTTTGACACGCCTAAGGCTCTTGGCGAGCACATTGGTCGCGTGACAAAGGTAGTGGGTAACCGCTTTACGGTTGATAGCACTCTAAGGTTGTCTACGGGCGATGGTGTCTGCTTTATCACTGGGGGCGAGGCTGTGGGTACGAACATAAATGCCGTTGAGGGGCAGTGGATAACTCCTAACCGCATTGAGGGCATTAAGGTTGGCACGGAGCTGTATAGAAATTTTGATAGACTATTTTCTGCTGCCGTTGAGCGTAGCCGCATCCGTAGGGCTATTGAGGCGAGCGTTGAGGTTGTTTTTACAGAGAGTAGTATTACCGCTACGGCTACGGATAGTCAAGGTATTAGCGCGAGTGTAACTATGGAGATAGCTACCGACGAGGCTAAAAATGCTGAGAAGATGAAAGCGGTTGTCGTTGAGCAGATGTCAAAGAGTGGTCAGACAATTTTTGATGTTGTGCGCGTAGATGTCTCCGCGGTAAGGTTTGTGCCCGCCTCTGTTGTTGCTACGCTTCGCAGGGAGCTTCTCGCCGCTTTGGAGAGTGAAAGAGTGGCAGCGCATAGCCGCGGCAAGGGCTTTGAGGAGCGAATGGATGCACTATATCCGCGCGCCGAGCTTACCGAGCAGGATAATGTCACAAATGCTGTTGCGCGAGAGTTTTATGCTCAGCATGGCGTTCAGAGTATTGCCAGTGGATTGGATATAGAGCCGTCAACTGTGGGCCGTAGGGTTATGGTTACTGACTACTGCATACGCCGCGAGATAGGGCAGTGCTTGCTCCGTAAGCCGACAATTACTGGCGAGCTCTACCTTGAGCGCGGACGAAAGAGATATAAACTTGCATTTGACTGCAAAAAGTGTCAGATGTCGCTTATAGATACACTATGAATATAAAGACTATTTTTTCTGACTATACCCTTATAGATACGGGCGAGGGCGAGAAGCTTGAGCGCTTTGGTGGCTATACACTTCGCCGACCTGAGCCGCAGGCTATCTGGCGCAAGAGCCTTACAGAGCAGCAGTGGGCAGAGACTGCCGATGCCTCTTTTCTGCGCGATGCAAAGAGCGAGGAGCGCGGCGAGTGGAGACTTAAGCCTAAGATGCCTTCGCGCTGGAGCGTAAGGTATGACTATAAGGATATGCACCTTAGTATGCGATTAGGACTTACCTCGTTTAAGCATGTGGGAATATTTCCTGAGCAGGCGGCAAACTGGAACTTTATCTACGACTGCTGCAAAGAGATTAAGGGCGCCAAGGTGCTAAACCTCTTTGCTTATACGGGCGGCGCAACACTTGCAGCAAGGGCCGCGGGGGCGGATGTTACCCATGTTGACTCGGTAAAGCAAGTTGTCACTTGGTCGCGCGAAAATATGGAGACAAGTGGGCTTAGTGGCGTACGATGGATTGTTGAGGATGCGCTGAAGTTTGTGCAGCGCGAGGTGCGTAGGGTAAATAGGTATAACGGAATAATCCTTGACCCGCCTGCTTATGGTCGTGGTGCAAATGGCGAGAAGTGGGTGCTTGAACAGAATATTACCCAGATGCTTGAGTGCTGCGCCGAGCTGCTTGAGAGGAGTAACGCCTTTTTGGTGCTAAACCTCTACTCTATGGGCCTCTCGTCTACCCTTGCCCGCACAGCCGTAAGACAGTGCTTTGGAACGCCTAAGTTTGAGCAGTGCGGAGAGCTCTACTTTGAGGATAATGCCGGCAAAGAACTCCCACTCGGTACATACTATAGATTTAAGAGATAATATCCTTAATATCAACAAAATAAGAGGTCGCTTAACCAAGCGACCTCTTGTTTTATTACTCTATAAAGTTTATAAAGTAAGACCATCTGCTGCACCTGGAGTCCAAGCAGCACCGTCCTTTGTGTTACCGCTGATAACAGAAGTACCAGCAGAAACATTGAACTGGAACCAATTGTGGTCTCCTGCGATTGTGCAGCCAGTGATAGTGTTGTTAGTGAATGTGAATGTGTGATCTGCAGTGAGCTTACCAGCCTTAACAAGACCACCACCGAGGCAATTTACAAAGTTACAACCTGAAACAGTCAAATCACCATCAAAACCGCTCTGTGGCATAACAGCCCAAGACTTGATGTTCTCAAATGTGCAATTCTCAATAGTAAGAGCCTTGTAGCCACCCCAAGCGTAGATTGGATAACCCAAATCCTTAAATGTAGTGTTCTTGATAACAATAGTAGCGTTATTGTTATAACCAGACAGACCACGACCAGCCTTTGCGCCAGTACCTACAACAGTACAACCATCAATAACGAGGTTGTCAATCTGAGCGTTAGCGTCAAGAACAATACCGCAATCTGCAGTAGCACCTGTGTACTCAAACTTTACGCCGTTAAGAGTAACATTCTCAAGCTTTGTGTTAGCATTTGTCTTGAAAATCATTACAGAACCCTCTGCACCGTTGATTGTAACATCCTTAAGCTCACCTACAGTTACAGCCTCATAGTTTACACCTGCCTCAAGGTTGATTGTTGCATCACTTACAGACTGAAGTGCTGCCTGAAGCGCAGCACCCTCAGAAACATTAGCTACACCGTCAATAATTACAACTGCACCAGTAGCATTGTTAGTAATCTGTGGGTCACCTGAAAGGGTTGTATTCTCAATGTTAAGAGTAGCGTAGTCAGCAGTACCACGGAGAACAACAACTGCGTCACCCTCCTCGCCAGTAGAGCTGAGTGAGCTATTCTTAATCCAGTACTTCTCTGCTGCACCAACACCGCCACTGCTCTCACCGTAGCGAACAGCATAGCCCCTTACAGCAACCTCGCACTGCTCAACAGTAACATTATCACTATTGTTGAAGTTCAAACCATTCTTTGAGTATACCTTACAGCCCTCAACAAGGATTCCGTCAATACCCTTTGCCTGAACCAATGAGTGTGCCTTTGCAGTAGCAGTAGAGTTAGAGATAGTCAGATTCTTATCGCCACCAGTGTATGACTTAACACCTACAGCACCCGCAACATCAAATGTACACTTGTCTACTGTTACATTGCAAGTGTAGCGAGTGTTATTGTTGCCACTTGCACCCAAGTTGATACAAGCATCAGCAGAGATAGACTCAGCATTGAAGTTTACATCCTTAATTGTAAGAGCAGCAGTAAGGAAAGTACCACTCTTACCATCTACTGTAATAACACCATCATAGTTGTGATTGTTACCGTTGATAGTAATCTGTACACCCTCGCTCTGTGGGATAGTTACATCGCCCTTGATGTCCTTACCAAGAACAACAGAGATATTAGGGTTTGTTCTCTCAACAGCAGCCTGAAGCTCTGCAGCGCTGTTTACAACGCTTGAAATAACGATATTCTCGCCTACAGTGTTGTTCTCAAGAGTAACAGATACACCATTTTTGCTACCAAGACGACCTACAACAGCATCAAGAGTAGATGGAGTAGTGTTCTCATAGTCTACAGACAGATCCTGAAGAATAGTAAGGTTGTCAACAGAGCAACCAGAAACGGTATTGCCGTATTGAGCCATACCTGCGATACCACCAAGGTCGCGGTAACCCTTGATAACTACATTGTTTGCAGAGCTGTTCTTTACATACATACCACCCTCGCAGTTCTGACCGATAATAGCACCAGCCTTGTCGCCCCAGTCGCCATTCTTGGTAGTAAGAGTAATCTCAACATTCTCTGCGTGGCAGTTGTCAATCTTTGCATAACCCTGACCAACGATAGCACCAGCATAGTGATTAGCAACAATCTTCACGCCTCTAACTGTGAGGTTCTTAACAGCTCCTCCATACAAGTTACCGATAAGAGCTGCATAACCCTCCTGTCTTGTAACCTGGAAGTTGCTTACAATGTGGTCGTTACCATTAAGAGTACCCTTGAACTGCTTACCCTTACCACCGATTGGCAACCACTCGTTACCACCGAGGTCAAGGTCCTCTGTAATGTTAATAGTAACACCCTGAAGAGTCTCTGCTGGAGCGTAATCTGCGCGTGAAGCAGCAGGAAGTGTACCATTTACAAGCTGTGCAATCCAAGCAAGCTCCTTAGGATCGTCAACAGTATAGGTCTTTGTTGACTCGTCATAGTCTGGCTTTGCAACGCTCTCGCCATCCCAAACCTCAACAGTGTGCTCGCCCTCGAACTCAGGCTTGATGATAACTGTGAAGTCCATAGGGCTTGAGATAAGCTGACCGATGATGTTTGTGCGGTAGTTGCGCTGTACTGGCACATTGTAGTATGGACGAGTGTAAGCAGTGTTGTCGTCTGCAAATGTGTAAGTTACATCAACAAGGGTCTTCTCTCTAACAAGCAGATAGTTCATTGAGAGCTGATAGTAGTCAGCACCGTTTACAGTGAACTTCTCATCGTCACCAGCAGCAACAGCAGCTACGCCAAAAGTAGCAGTTACATCGCCATAAACCTCAGCAGTCTCATTGTTAAGGCTAAGAACATTAGCTACGCCCTTAATAACAGCCTGACTTGTAGCGATACCAGCAGAGCCGTTAGCCTCAACATAGTCGTAGTCAGCCTCGCTGATACCAGCGCGGAGCTGTGCAAATGGACGACGAAGCTCAAACACTGTCTCATCGTGACCAGCCTTGAAACCGTTCTTTACAAGGAAGAATGCGTCGCGAGTCTCGTCCTGTGAGAGTGCACCGCCATAGTTTACGGTGATAGAACGATCCTCCCAGTTACGGCCATAGCAACCCTGAGCCTTGTTCTGAGCCCAGAAAACGAGGTCGTAGACCTTGTCCTTCAAAAGAACAACAGTGATAGTAGCCTTGCCGTTAGTTACAGGGTAGCCCTCAGTGTAGTCAACGAGCTGTAGTGGGGTCTTCTGACCAGCCTCGTAAACACCAACATAGACTACATTAGCCTTCGAGCCGTCGCCATAGAGACGAGTGCCCATATCGGCAAGATTAGCAGTAAAGGTTAGCTCAACCTCACCGCCACCAATAGAAGATGATACATCCTCCTTGGTACAAGATGCTGTGAACAGAACAGCCACAGCCATCAGAAAGCGAAAAATGTTTTTCATAGTGCTTTGTTATAAAAATTAAATGGTTAAAAAAGCTTCAAAATCAAAATAGTGTAGCAGAAAATCTGCCACAAACCTATCTATGGTGGTGTTTTGTGCAAAAAGTGTTCTTTTTTTCGTAATTGTACACTCTATGCAGCGAACAAAAATAGTAAATTTATTCTAAATATCAAACATTTTTTAGACTTTTTTTTGAGCAAAAAATAAAAAACGCCCCGCAGGGCGTTTCTGTTAATGTTTTTAGTATCAGGCTATTTTACATCAATAGCAACTGTAGGGTGTACCATATCACCGCATAGCATGCTTGTAATTGTAAGCTTCAGGTTCTTATCCTTTGCAACATTGAGCTGGATGCTCTGGAATGGCAACAGGTTTACTGGCAGTGCATTCTTTGAGGTCTTATACTGGTATGTGAATGAGCACATATTTGTAAGACGAACGGTGCGAACTCCCTTCTTGTCAGTTCCGATAACCTCCCACTTAACACTTGCAAGGAAAAGGTCCTTAAGAAGCTGCTCGTCGCCGCAGATATAGCCGCCAGAGCATGCAAGAGTACGCTTTGCCTCAAGTGCCTCACGCAGACCCTTAAGAGTACACTCCTTAGCGAAGATAAGTGTCATATTACGGTGCTGACCCTTCAGACGGTAGTACTCAGCAGTGGTAGGGTGGATATCTGTATTTGCAGCAACGAAGAGGTTATCCTCGCGTGCGCGCTCTATAATAGGTAGGTAGAGTGAGCCTCCATTGGCAACCTCAATACCGTCAATAAGCCCCTCAGCATAGACTGTCTTCTCAAACTCGGTCTTTGCGCAAGTGGTACGACGCCAACCTGGGTGGTTGTGCTGGATAAGTGCGCCCTGCTTGCGAGCCTTACGAATGCTCTCGATTGGGTCTGGGTCGTAGATAGCGTTGTTATCCTTTGTAAACAGAGCGTTGTAGTGTCCAATCTTCACTGGCTCGCGAGTAATCTCTGCACCAGGGATAACAAGAACGCCATACTTCTTACTCTCCTTAACAGCCTCACTTACAGGATAGTTAAGGTCTGCAAGAATGCCGCGCTCAGAAATATCATTGCGGATAAGGTCGGTATTCTCAGCCTTAAGAGCCTTGCCGTCGGTGTAACCCTTGACAAACTTAAGCATCTTACCCTCAATACGGCGATACTCAATGTGCTCGGTAATGGCGATAGCGTCAAGACCATCGTAGTAAGCCTCACGAACACGGAAGGCAGGGGTAGTCTCGCCATCAGAGTAGATAGAGTGGGTGTGAAGGTCAGCCTTGTAGATGTTATAACCGTTTACAACTGGAAGAATAAACTCAACGCGCTGTGCAGGCTGTGCAACGGCTGTGCGCAGGGTCTCAGGGTTGTACTGTGCAAAGGCACTAATTGGCAGAAGTGCCAAAAGAGCAAAAAATAGTTTTTTCATTTTAGTTTATTGTTTTAAGGTTATTTTATTTACCAAAAATTGTGTTCAGCGCAGCTGCAAGGCGATAGCCCGCTCTCTGCATCTGGCTCTCGGCTAATGGTCCGCAACGCTCTACGAACTTCATATCGAGCGTCTCAATTCTCTTACCGTCGTTTACTACCCAGTAGATTATAGGGCGCACCTGACAGCAGCTATCCTCAAACCACTGCTGAGCCCAGCCCTTTGTAATACGCTTGATATCCTTGCTCTGCAATGTATTGAGGTGGTCAGCATACTTGCTGTAGTCCCACCCCTTATGGTAAGCCTCAACAATGCCTGTGTCCCACACTGCATGGTAGTCCCAACGCTGACCGAGGAAATCAACAGCATATTTACCCTCGTTATGAAGGTCTACAAAGCGCATATGTGTTGGGCAGTGGAAGTCAGCAACGATATGGACGATACACTTAATGGCTGTAAGGACTGTAGAGTCTGAAAGTGACTGATAATCCTTCAGTTGAACGCGGAAATCCTCCATAGCGGTCACGCCATCGCGGCTCTTACGGTAACGCTCGCGGATAATCTTAGGACTTGTGCAGTCTACATCGGCGATAGATGCGTGCCAGCCAGCAAGGGCTGTCTTATATGGCTGTGTAGCCACAACCTCGTCCATCCATAGTGAGTACTCGTGCAGCGGAGTGCCGCCAGTATAACGCTCAATATTAGCCTTCGCCTTTGGAGTAAGATTTCGCTCGGCAATCTCGGCAATAGCTTTATGTCCAACATATCCCCACGCCATAGCAAGTTGTGGAATGGCGAAGGCGAGAAGAATAAGCAGTGTCTTTTTCATATTACTTTCCAAATATTTCATTAAGTGCTGCGGCCATCTGATAGCCCGCCTTCTGCATCTGTGACTCTACAAGCGGAGTTGCCTTGTCAAGGAACTCTTGATTCATTGTCTCAATAGTGCGGTTGTCTATCCAGTAGATTACAGGACGGCAGCTGCGTGCAGCATCCTCAAACCACTCCTGCGCCCAACCCTTTGTAATCTTCTTTATCTCCTTCTTTGACAGAACATTAAGGTGGTCGGCATAGAGCATATGATTTATCTTCTGTCCCCTCTGCTTCTGCAGTGACTCAATGAGCCAAGTGTCCCAAAAACGGTGTACGCCCACCTTCTTGCCGTTGAAAATTGCCATAAAGTCGCCCTTGTTTGCATTGTCCACATATCTAACATGGCTTGGACAGTTAAAGTCGGCAATAATGTGCGAGATGCACTTAATGGCGTAGAGAACAACAGAGTCTGGTAGAGACTTATACTCCTTGAGCTGGTCGCGGAAGTTGTTCATCGCAGTAACACCATCCTTGCCGCCACGATAGCGGTCGCGGACAATCTGCGGTGAGGTGCAGTCGCTATCTGCGATAGATGCGTGGAAACCCTCAAGGGCCTTTTTGTAGTCTGGGTGGTTACGATACTCATCTACAAAGAGTGAATACTTCCAAAGTGGTGTGCCACCAGTATACTTCTCAATATTAGCCTTTGCCTTTGGTGTAAGGTTGCGCTCGGCAATCTCGGCAATAGTTCTGTGACCCAACCTACCCCAGCCAAAGGCAATTTGAGGCAGGAGCAGAAGTGCTACTGCAAGTGTTGTAACTCGTCTCATTACTCTCCAAATATTTCGTTAATAATCTTTGCCATTCTAAGTCCAGCGTTGAGCAGCTGCTCGGCTGCATACTCGCCATACTCATTGAGCGTTTGACCGCTTACAACAGAGAGCTCTTTGTCTGGTGCATCCTTATCATTTTCAATCTTTGGAACGCGATTGAAGATGTTGTAGACCGTATGGGTGGTTTTTGCCACATCCTGCAACCAATCCTCCCAAGAGCCGGCTGTGACGCGGTCAATATACTCCTGTGACACTGAGCTATCAAGTGCATGAGCCCAATCCATATAGCCCCAATCTGGGTGTAGAATCTGGATAATGCCCGCATCCCAGAGCTTGTGGTAGTTCCAGCGGCTCTTCTTTGTAGCCAAATAGCAGTCGTAGCTTGTGGTATGTATTCTCTTTGTCTTCTCGCCTGTGCGGTCATAGAGTGCAACATGGCCAGGACAGTGGTAGTCGCCAAAAGAGTGGACAAAGTGGTAGATTGTCACTTTGAGCGCTGAGTCAGGAAGCTCGCGGTAGTTCTTGAGCTTGTTGATTGTTGACTTCATATAATTGTGCGGTCTGCCGATAGCCTCAAAAGAGTGGATGTCGTAGTGACATACATGGCTCAGTCTACCCCAAGATTTATGCTCGGCGCGATGATTGTCAAGCCAAGAGGCGTAGTAGACGATTGTTCGGCCGTCAATGCACTTTTCAATATTCTCCTTAGCCTTTGGCGTGAGGTGACGCTCGGCAATATATGCGATTGTTGCGTGACCATCGCGTCCCCAAGCAAAACACTCGGTTGTGGCAGCGATAGTAAGTATTGCGGTAAGTGTTAATATGAGTCGTTTCATAGCTATTTGATTTTTACTTGAGGTGCGTTAGGGTCAAACAGTGAGTTGAGCAGAGCGGCAATGCGGTAGCCTGCAACGGCAACCTGCTCGGTGGAGATAGGGTAGATTTTGTTCTGCCATAGGCGCAGGGATTTGCCATCAAAGCGAGTGCCGGTGTCAAGAAGGTCGTACACGCTACGATAGAGAGGTGCGTTGCCCGTAATCCAGTCGGTTACAGAGCCTTTAGTAATCTGAGCCACCTGCTCTGGGGTCTTGCGAGAGAGCTGGTGCACAAACTCGTTGGTCTTCCAGTTGAAGGTGCCACGAATAGAGTTACTCTCCCAATAACCCATATAGCTGTACTTCTTGCCGTTGTAGTGGTAGTAGCTCTTGCGCTTCTCTAATAAGTCTGTAAATACATAGTGGGTAGGGCAGTGTAGGTCACTAAGGATTGTAATAATAAAGAGCATATTGTCGCGAGCCTGCTCCTTTGTCAGCTTTCCAGACTGCAGAGCTGTTAGAGAGTATATAAGGCCATCATATGCCTGCGCATTGCTAACAGCCTTATGTTCGTGCTTAGCTGCCTTCTTTGCCTTAAGAATTTTGTTCTTGTCTGTAAAGGCAATAGTTCTCCACAACTTTGTGTGCTTGTACTCTTCGTTGTCGGCGTAGTCGTATACATGCTGCGCATAGTAGACAATGCTCTTGCCGTCAAGAAGCTCTGTAATGTTCATTTTTGCCTCCTCCGTTAAGTTGTCGTGAGCGATAGCCGCAATACCAGAGTGGATGTGGCGCGACCAGGCAGAGGCGTTTATTGTGCAGCAGAGGGCTGCTATGATGATTATAAACTTCTTCATACTATTTGTCAAATATTGAGTTAAGAATAGCTGCAAGACGATATCCCGCAAGGGTAATACGGTTTTCTGCAATGTCGATAACCTTGTTAAAATAGGTTTCGTAGTCCACCTGCTTATTTGCAGGAATCATATCAATGGCGCGCTTTGAGTACTCAAGACACTCGTTGTGCCAATCGTCTGGTGTGCCAGCTTGGAAGGCTGCAATCTCAGTTGCAGAGTAGCGGTCAAGCTCTACTGCCATCTGCATTGGAGAGAGACCATTGTGCTTGCTGTCCAGTACGCGACCGTCCCACATCTTGTGTACCTTAATGGTTGTCTTGCCCTCCTTGACCTTCATAGGACGAGAGGTCGGGAAGTCAATGTGCACTGGGCAGTGCATATCGCCAACAAGGTGAGTAAGATACTTGATGTTGATAGTAACAAGCGAGTCGCTTAGAGTTCGGAAGTCGCCCATCTCGGATACTATGCGCTTAATCTGAGATACAGAACAAGGAGGCGCAGGGTTGCCATTGGCATCAGTACGCATTTCGTCTGTCCAGTAATCTACATGCCAGTCGCGGGTAACATCCATAGGAGGGTCTGTTCTGTTAAAGTCCATCCAAGCGGCGTAGTAGACAATAGAGCGGCCATTTAGATAACTCTCAATATTGGCCTTTGCGCGAGGTGTAAGATGCTTCTCGGCAATGTAGGCGACAGTCGAGTGACCTTGTCCGCCCCATGCCCAAAGCGAGCCTGTTGCAACTACGGCGAGCAACAGGGAAAGAATAGCTCTTTTCATCGGTTTGTTATTTAGGTTTGTGCAAAGATAATAAAAATAAGAAAAGCACCCTAAAAATAGAGTGCTTTTTTCTTAAAAAAAATGCAAAGGTTATGCAAGCGGAGTTACGCTAACATAGCTCTTACCAGACGCCTTCTTAGTGAAGACAACAACGCCATTTACAAGTGCGAAGAGGGTGTGATCCTTACCCATACCTACATTCTCACCTGCATTGTGAACAGTACCGCGCTGACGAACGATGATGTTGCCTGCCTTCGCTACCTGACCACCATAAAGCTTTACGCCGAGTCGTTTGCTCTCTGACTCACGGCCGTTCTTCGAACTACCTACACCTTTTTTGTGTGCCATACTTCTTTAACGATTTTAAGGTTATGCAACAATCTCTTCAATTAAAATCTGCGACAGATACTGACGGTGACCGTTGCATTTCTGATAACCGGTTCTGC
>SUZS01000043.1 GCA_015059785.1 Rikenellaceae bacterium | reverse complement strand
TTTTACCATAAAAAATAGAGATTAGTAGAAACCGTTTTCTACTAATCTCTAAAATATCGCTGTAATTTCCAAATTTATAGGCAATTACATTTTTACTCAAGCGCCGCTTTTGGCATCATTACCCCAATTATCGTCCTTAGAATCAAGGATGAGGAGAGGCTATTAAAAAGTGAGCTTAATGGTTACACGGAGTACTGTCAGCGCGTGCGCTACAGGCTAATCCCGTACATTTGGTAGAGCAGAGAATCGCTCATAGGTCTTAAGCACCTTGTTTG
This sequence comes from Rikenellaceae bacterium, assembly GCA_015059785.1. GTDB lineage: Bacteria > Bacteroidota > Bacteroidia > Bacteroidales > Rikenellaceae > Alistipes. The sequence continues at coordinate 14,077 of SUZS01000043.1, read as the reverse complement.
TATAAGCAATAGTGATATGTGGCTCCTTAAACTGGCCTGCAACGACCGCCTCGTGGTTATAAAACTCCTCACTTGTCAGCAGTAGCATATACTCGCTTACAACATCCCACTCAAACTTCGGCTCGTCGTAGTACTCGGCAAGGTTGCAGGCGTCAATAACTCTGGAAGCACCACAATTATAGCTCGCCACGATAAAGGCTATTCTATCTAACTGTTCAACACTCTTAGGCATTCGTAGCTGTCGCTGCATAGACTTGTAGAGGCGGCAGGCAACATCAATATTTATCGCAGGGTCAAGGAGTTCCTCGGCCGTAACATCCCAATGGCGGGCGATATGTGGCATAACCTGCATAATACCCACCGCGCCGCGAGACGACTCTGCATCGGCCTTGAAGCGCGACTCGCTATGGGCTATAGCACTCATAAGCACCCAGTCAATATTATGGCGGCGGCAGACGCGGCGGAAGATATTGTCATAGGGCGAGATGATATACTCCCCCTCCGCTAACAGCTGCTCTGGCTCTGGCTCAACGACATTGAAAATCTTGCCACGCGAAAAGAGTGGCATAAAAATCATCGTCAGCACTGCGACAGTAATATATACAATATGGAGATATCTCTTCATTTTAGTCATAGAATGCCCACGAAATACCGAGCTTGAACATTCCCGGATTGAGTGGGTAGCGAGCAATCTGGAACGCCTCGCCATTACCAAATAGACCCTTATTTAGGTGCTGGTACTTGAACAGTATACGCATTCTCTTCCACTTTGCCGACACAAAGGCGTCTACATATGGATAGTCGCCAATCTTAACCTCATTTTGATTATAGAATACAGACAGGGCAGGGTTGTAGCCCTGAGCATAGTATGATGTGTTAAACCTACCATCAAGACCTATCTGCACGCGCAGCACATCGCGCTTAACCCAGAACTCGTAGTAGTAGGAGAGGAACGCCGAGACAAGCGGCACAGGCACAACTTCGCGGTCTGATGTTAGCTGCACAAGCACGCGGTGGTCAAGATGCAGACCCTTGACAGTAAAATTCTTCTGCGCGTAAACACTCGTAAGGCTCACAGCACCACTATGTTGCGCCGGCTTGCAATCTGCGCCGTAGTATATCTTACCCGTCACTACGCTCTGCCAAAATCCCAACTCTATGCCGTGGTCTGGAACGGTAAAGGCGACATTAAACCGCGTCTCGTTCTCCTTGCCAAAGTCATTCTGCCACATATAGTGGTTAGAGAGCCAGTGGTCCATCCAGTAGCCTGCCGAAGATGCGCTCTGCGAGAACTCGCCCGACAGGGTAAATGGCTTACCCTTGATAAAAGCTGTAAAGGCCGCATGGGCGCGAAGGTCAAAATCTCCACCTCGATATCCAGACGGATAGAGCTTAAACGAAGCACCCCAGTCTACATACTTGCGAATACGACCATCTATACCGGCATAGGCAAACCAGGCAGTCTTCTTCACGCGCTCATATTTACCAGAGAGATAGTCTGTGAGCGCAAACTGCGAGTAGGTGTGCAGGTCAAGTCCCACGCCTCCGTCAATAGTTCCCACAACTCCATTTCTATTCCACGGCTGAATCTGCGCAAAGATGCGGTTTGTGATAATTCGCTCAGCAAGCGAGTCACGCGTACTCTCTGGACTGAGGAACCAATCCTTGTAGTAGGTATCTGTGTGCGACTTGAATGTTCCATTCTCATTTCGCTCAAATCGCTCGTCGGTATAAGTGGCGTACTTATCTGTATAGACCTTACTCCACGAGTTGTACTCAAAGAGGTGCCCGATATAGACTGCTGATAGATCAGCCATCGAAAAATCGCGCTTTGTCATCCTCTGGAGGGGTATGCCGATAGATTGCTTAACAAAGAACGATGTGTTACGATAGAGATTATTTGCCTCGGCAGCAGCTAATCTCATAGGTACACCCGACGGCATCTCAAAGACAGTATCGGTAATTGCCCACTCGCCAACTACACCACCGCTCTCTTGCTGGTCGATATGGTTGTGCATAAAGGCGGCGTGAATTGAGTATCGCTTACCTGTGTGGGCAAAGGTCGCCGCGATATTCTGATTCTTAACCCTTGAGCGGTCGTACTTACCCTTAGCTCCGCGAGCCTTATAGTTTACCGAGAAGGATGTTGACGGATTTATGTTCTGCGAGGCTGTAATCTCAAAATGCTCCTCACGATAACGCTTCTGACCAGACTCAAGGTATGTCATCCAGATATATGGATGCTTCATATTGTAGAATGGCACATTGTCAAGGCTATATGCGTATGCCTCATATGGGCGGGCAAAGGTAAACTCGCGCGAGGTGTTGCGCTCAAAGTAGTTTACCTCCTGCGAAGCCTGTCCAAGACCTCCTACAGAGTTATTTCCCAATCGCTTATGGTAGTGTGGATAGTCCAAACGCCAAAGAGCAAGGGTGGTATCTATAGGAGCAATCTTGACCTTATTTGTGTTGCGGTCAACAGTCCACTGGAAGTTTCTCAGCGCACGGATAGAGTCGTTAAAGAAGTAGGACTCAAGAGGCTTGCGAGGCTTTTTCTCCTTCTTTGTAGAGTCCTGCTGCTCTCCCTGCTGCTCTCCATTCTCCCCCTCCATGCCCATACCATTGGGGTCTGTACCCATACCACCAAGGCCATTCTGCATACCTGATAGCGAGTTACCTCCGCGAGCTGCATTGCGCTGACCACGCATAAGCGCGCTGGCATCAAGCTGTGCCGAGGCTGTGCCCCCAAGCAACAGAAGCAGGAGTGTTAAAAGTGTTGATATGTAGCGTTTTAACTGCATCTATTTCTTACAAAACATCCAACCAATGGTTGAGATTACAATATATAGAACGATAATTGTTGGCACAGAGTATACGCCGAGAGTCAAAAGTGCAACAAGGGCGAGTGCCAAGAAGATATATAGGCTCTTGTTCTTGCTCCAAGCAAAGCTCTTGAGCTTGAATGAGAACATTCGTATTGGACTGACAAGCAGTGCCGCCATAACAACCGAGATAAGGGCTATCCACTCCACCTCAACAGCCTTACCGCTACTTATTGCCGCATAGACAAACGATGCGCAGAAGAGGGCATTTGCAGGCGTTGGCAGACCCTCAAAGGTCTCATGCTGGGTCTCGTCAATATTAAACTTTGCAAGGCGCAGAGCTGAGAATGCCGCCATGATAAATGGCACATAGACAATCACATGAGCCACCACTGCGTTCAGCTCAAACAGTGTCGGAGCCTGAAGGGCAAAGGCAAACATTATTGCCGAAGGGGCTACGCCGAATGATACCATATCGGCAAGCGAGTCGAGTTGCACGCCTATGTCAGAGTACTGGCGGAGCAGACGGGCAGTAAAGCCGTCAAAGAAATCGCAAACGGCACTTGCAACAATAAATATCAGCGCAAGCTTAAAATCCCCAACAACAAGCGATGCCACGATAGACAAACAACCACAGAGCAGATTGCCCAATGTGATGATATTTGGAACTGTAAATAACTTTATTTTCATTTTTCACTGCTTTTAACCCGACAAAGTTACAAAATATTTTTATCTTTGTACAATCAACATAAAAATAGAGGTAGATATGAGTCAAAAAAGAGCGATTTATTGCGTTATAATGGCTGGTGGAGTGGGTACTCGCTTCTGGCCAAAGAGCCGAAAGAGTATGCCAAAGCAGTTTTTGGATATCCTCGGCACTGGCAAATCTTTTATCCGCATGACCTTTGAGCGTTTTAACAAAACTATACCTGCCCAAAACTTTATCGTTGTTACAAACCAGAACTACAAAGAGCTTGTGCTGCAACACCTTCCAGAGCTTACTCCTGAGCAGATACTCTGTGAGCCGGTGGGTCGTAACACTGCCCCTTGTATCTGCTATGCGGCAAACTATCTGAACTGCAAAGACCCTGATTCTCTGATGGTTGTAACCCCATCAGACCACTATGTGGCTAACGAGGAGGAGTTTACAGCCACTATCAGTAGTTGCGTAGAGTTTCTTGACACTACCGACGCTCTGATGACTATCGGCATCAATCCTACCCGCCCAGAGACTGGCTACGGATATATTCAGCGCAGCAATAGCGAAAAAATCTCGCCTGTAAAGTGCTTTACCGAGAAGCCAAACCTTGAAGTTGCTCAGGCCTTTATCCGCAGTGGAGAGTTTTTGTGGAATTCGGGCATATTTATCTGGAAGACAGCAACTATCCTCGCCGCCATAGAGAAGCATCTGCCAGATATGTATGCTCTCTTTGACTCTATCTCGGAGCACTACGGCAAAGCTACAGAGGCAGATGCTATTGCCAATGTCTTTGCGCAGTGCAGAGCTATATCTATCGACTACGGAGTTATGGAGAGTGCCGAGAATGTTTTTGTTCGCAGTGGCGACTTTGGCTGGAGCGACATCGGCACATGGGGCTCACTCTATCAGCACTCGCGCAAGGATAAGTACGCCAATGTAAAGCCTACGGAGGGGTGCTACACTTACGACACGCGCAACAGCTTTATCTCGCTACCAAAGGATAAGGTAGCTGTTATTGCGGGTCTGCGCGACTATATTGTCGTTGATACGCCCGATGTGCTACTTATCTGCCCTCGCTCAGAGGAGCAAAATATTAAAAAATATATTGACGAAGTGAAGTATAACCAAGGAGATAAGTTCTGCTAATGGATATCAACAAATTATACTCTATTTTTGAGCAGTGCAGTGGTGTTACTACCGACTCACGCAAGGTCGCTGCTGGCAATCTGTTTGTGGCTCTGCGTGGCGCAAATTTTAACGGTAACCTCTATGCCGTAAAGGCCCTTGAGGCGGGCGCAGCATACGCTATTGTGGATGAACAGCCAGCTGCTGACACTCCTACAGATATTTTGGAGCGAATAGTCGTTGTTGATGACTCTCTGCTTGCGCTGCAGGCTCTTGCAGCAGAACATCGCCAGAGGCTACAGATTCCCATACTGGGCATTGTGGGTAGCAATGGCAAGACCACAACCAAGGAGCTTGTAAGCCGCGTTCTTGCCGAGCGATTTACCGTCTACGCCACACGCGGAAACCTAAATAACCATATCGGCGTACCACTAACGCTGCTTGCTATGGATAGTTCGGTTGAGTTTGGTGTTGTGGAGATGGGTGCAAGTGCGCAGGGTGAGATTGCTCTATTATGCTCAATTTGCCGTCCTAACTACGGCATAATAACCAATATCGGCAATGCCCACCTTGAGGGTTTTGGGGGCAAAGAGGGTATTATCAAGGGCAAGGGCGAGCTGTACGACTACCTTAACGCCAACGGTGGCACCGCCTTCGTTGCCCAGCAGGATGAGGTGCTTACACTGATGGCCTCCGTAAGGTTAAATATGGCGGTAGAACCATACCCATACACCCTGTCAGAGGGGTACAAGAGCAATCTGTCGGGCGAATACAACAGTCGCAACATCGCCGCTGCGGTGGCCGTAGGTCGCTATTTTAACATCGCCCCAGAGCGCATTGCCGTAGCCATTGAGAGCTACATTCCTGAGAATAACCGCTCGCAGGAGCAGATAACAGCACACGGCAATCGCCTGATTATAGATTGCTACAACGCCAACCCATCAAGTATGGAGGTGGCAATCGCCAATATCGCAAGCAAGGAGGGGGCAAAACTGCTAATTCTTGGCGATATGCTTGAGCTTGGTCAGTGGAGCGAGAGTGAGCACCGCCGCATACTTGAGCTTGCAGCAAGCATCGGTCGCGTGGAGATGATTCTCGTGGGCGAGCACTTCCGCAGGGCGGCACATAGTTTAGCTCTTGACGCAGTGTGCTTTAAGAGTACCGCCGAGGCTGCTGCATACCTTGCTCAGAGTCGACTTTCAAACAGAACAATACTACTCAAGGGCTCACGAGGCATCGCCCTTGAAAAGCTTATCAATTATCTATGAAAAGAGTACTAATCGCACTAACACTACTGCTTGGGCTATCTACTACAGCCACAGCAAAGCATCACCCCGAGTGGCTTAAGGATGCTGTAATCTACCACATCTACCCCTCAACATATATGGACTCGGACGCAGATGGCATTGGCGACCTAAAGGGTATAACCTCGCGCCTTGACTATATCCGCGACTGCGGTTTTAACTGTATATGGATGTCCCCTTGCTTTGCAAGTGCATGGCAGGATGGTGGTTACGACATTATTGACTTCTACAAAGTAGATCCCCGCTTTGGTACTAACGACGACCTAAAAAAACTTATAGATACAGCGCATAGCAAGGGCATTAAGGTGCTACTTGACCTTGTTGCGGGCCACACATCAAACAAGCACCCTTGGTTTAAGGAGTCCTGCAAGGCGGAGAAGAATGCCTACTCGGACTACTATATCTGGACCGTTGGTAAGAACTATAAGAAGCCAGGACCTAAGTTTGTCAATAACAACTACCCCCGCGATGGATATTACATCCGCAACTTCTTTGAGATTCAGCCTGCCCTGAACTACGGCTACTACAACCCAAAGCCAAACCACCACTGGGAGCAGGGCTACGACGCCCCGGGGCCTACGGCTGTGCGCGCGGAGCTGAAGAAGATTATTGCTTTCTGGTGCGATATGGGGGCTGACGGCTTTCGTGTAGATATGGCGCAGTCACTTGTCAAGAGCGACAATAAAAACCGAGATGGCGTCCGCCGATTGTGGAACGAGATTTTTGAGTGGTATAATGCTACCTATCCAGAGAATATTATGCTCTCTGAGTGGTCAAATCCCGAGCAGTCACTCTCGGCAGGATTTAATATTGACCTGCTGATACACAACGGCATAGGTGGTAAGGTCTACCGCCCACTTGTCTGCGAGACGACAGACAAGATGGTGCCGACAGTCTGCTACTTCAACCGCAAGGGTGAGGGTCAGGTGCGAGCAGCTATGGAGCAGTACACAGAGATTTATAACACCTACCGCCGCATAGGTGGCTACGCCTCTATGCCGACAAATAGCCACGACATCTGGCGACTTACTCGTATGAACCGCACCTCTGCCGAGGAGCAGAAGGTTGCAATAACCCTCTTTCTGACCCTGCCAACACCTCCTATTGTATATTATGGAGAGGAGATAGGTATGCGTAACCTTGAGTATGCGCCTGCTAAGGAGGGTAGCGTCTCTTCACGCAACCGCTCTGTCTGCCGCACGCCTATGCAGTGGAGCACAGAGAAAAATGCGGGCTTCTCTACTGCCGACCCAGCAAAGCTGTACCTGCCAGTGGATAATGCTCCAACTTTCCCGAATGTTGCCGAGCAACTTGCTGACCCTAATTCTGTGCTTAACTATGTCAAAACGCTTCTTGCCCTGCGTAAAGCCACCCCTGCTCTTGGAGTGGAGGGCGAGTGGAAGTATGTTGGCGATATGGACAACCCATATCCGATGATATACGCTCGCACACTTGGCACTGAGCAGTATGTTGTTGTCTTCAACCCTGCCGACCGCACCGTTAGCGGCACTATTCCAGCTATGGGCAAGAAGGCAGAGTGGATATTTGGCAACAACGCCTCCCTTGCCAAATGCAAGACAGGCAAAGATGCGCACACCTTTACTATGAAACCCGTTAGTGTAGCAATATATAAGATTAGCCGTTAGCTGTTAGCCATTAGCCATTGGCTGTATAAAGGTATCTACTACATAGATTTTTTGTATATTTGTGGAGTTTTAGAATGTAACGATGCGTGATTTTAGGAAATATGAGGTATGGAAACTTGCAGTGGAGTTCTCTGCTACGATATACAAATTGACAGAGGAGTTCCCCGTTTCCGAGTCATTTGGTCTGTCGCATCAGTTGCGCCGTGCAACAGTATCTATAGCCTCAAATATCGCTGAAGGTGCATCCCGCAGCTCGGAATTAGACTTTTGTAGATTCTTGGAAATTGCGCAAGGTTCTGCCTTTGAGGTTGAAACCCAGTTGATTATTGCAACTAAGATGTCGTATTTGAATATATCTACATTTGACGAACTAACATCAACACTGCACGCAATACAGAAGATGATAAACCAGCTGATACATACAGTTAAAGCCATTGGCCATTAGCTTAAGAGATTTTAGAGAATAAAAACTATTAACTAAATAATTAATAAAAATTCCGCTATATAGCCAATGGCCAACAGCCAATAGCTAATAGCCAAAGTAAAACTATGAAAAAAACATCACTACCAGAAAACGCCTACCGTGAACTCAAACAGGGCGAGGAGTATCAGCCAATAATGTCGGCTGATACAGTTCCAGCCGAGGCTACGCCATACTCGGTGACTATGGGTATTATTATGGCGATTATTTTCTCTGCCGCTGCGGCATTCCTTGGACTTAAGGTCGGACAGGTCTTTGAGGCGGCAATCCCTATCGCAATTATTGCCGTAGGACTTGGCGGACTACACAAGGGCAAGAGTATGCTGGGTCAGAATGTAATTATACAGAGCATTGGTGCCACATCGGGCGTTATTGTTGCGGGTGCTATCTTTACCCTACCGGCGCTCTACATCCTCGGCCTCGAGGCTCACTTCTATCAGGTGTTCCTCTCATCTCTGCTCGGAGGTATACTAGGCATTGTGCTACTCATTCCGTTCCGCAAGTACTTCGTCAAGCAGATGCACGGCAAGTACCCATTCCCAGAGGCAACGGCCACAACAGAGGTGCTTGTATCGGGCGAGAAGGGTGGCAAGCAGACCATTGTCCTTGCTCTTGCAGGTCTTATTGGTGGAGTGTATGACTTTGCCGTATCTACATTCGGTGCGTGGGCAGAGAACATCTCTACAAAGATGATGGGTTGGGGTGTTGCGGTTGCCGACAAGTTCAAGGTTGAGTTCTCGCTCAACACTGGCGCAACACTACTCGGTCTGGGTTATATCATTGGACTTAAGTATGCTGTGATTATTACAGCAGGTAGCTGCCTTGTGTGGTTTGTTATCGTTCCACTTGTAGGTTATGCATCGGCCGAGGCTGCTACGATGAGCGCTAATGACCTCTTTATGGCATATGGTCGACCTATAGGCATCGGAGGCATCGCCATGGCAGGTCTTATCGGCATTATCCGTCAGGCGGGCATTATTAAGGATGCAGCAAAGCTGGCTGTAAATGAGCTTGGTGGTAAGAAGGGCGCTGTTGCAGTCGCTCGTACAGATAAGGATATTGCGATGAAGACAATCCTTACAATTATCATCGCTACACTCGTAGCCACACTCGTTTTCTTCCAGTTTGGAGTGCTTGGCAACTGGTTGCAGACAGTCGTAGCGCTGCTTATTGTCTTTGTTATCGCCTTCCTCTTTACCACTGTGGCGGCAAATGCCATTGCTATTGTTGGTAGCAACCCTGTATCAGGCATGACGCTGATGACACTTATCCTTAGCTCGCTTGTGCTTGTCTCTATCGGACTTAATGGCACTATCGGTATGACTGCAGCACTGATTATCGGTGGTGTTGTTTGTACAGCCCTCTCAATGGCGGGTGGTTTTATTACCGACCTTAAGATTGGCTACTGGCTCGGCACTACCCCTGCTACTCAGGAGAAGTGGAAGTTCTTGGGTACAATCGTTTCGGCAGCGACTGTTGCGGGCGTGATGATTATCCTCAATAAGACCTACGGCTTTACTGGCGAGAACGCCCTTGCAGCACCACAGGCGAATGCTATGGCAGCTGTTATCCGTCCTCTTATGGAGGGAGGTCAGACTCCTTGGGTGCTATACTTTGCAGGTGCAGTTTTGGCACTTGTGCTCACATGGATTGGTGTTCCTGCTCTGGCATTTGCGCTGGGTATGTTTATCCCTATGTCACTCAACGCTCCACTTGTCGTAGGAGGTCTTATCGCTTGGTTTGTCTCAACACGCTCAAAGGATGAGGCACTCAATAAGGCACGCTTTGACCGTGGTACACTTATCGCATCAGGATTTATCGCTGGTGGTGCACTTATGGGTGTAGTGTCGGCAATCCTTAAGTTTGCAGGCGTAGAGCTCTTTGCTGCTGACTGGGCGGCATCTAATGCAGCGCAGTGGGTTGCCCTTGTTATGTACATCGCAATTATGGTATACTTTACCGTTCACACAATGAAAGCTAAAAAGGAGGAGTAATTATGGAACTAAAAGAGAGATTTTTGAAATATGTCGCTATAAACACTCGCAGCGACGAGAATAGCGACACTTTCCCATCTACAGCCGTGCAGTGGGATTTGCTCAACGCCCTTGTTGAGGAGATGAAGCTTCTCGGTCTGCAGGATGTGACAATAGACAAGTACGGGTACGCTATGGGTACTATCCCTGCCACACCGGGTAAGGAGAATGCCCCAGTTATCGGCTTCCTTGCTCATGTTGATACCGCACCAGATATGAGTGGCGAGAATGTTCGCCCACGCATTATTGAGAACTACGACGGCAAGGATATCGTGCTGAACAACGCCCTAACGATGCGCGTAGCCGACTTTCCAGAGCTAAGCCGCTTTGTAGGTCACACACTTATCCATACAGACGGCACAACACTTCTTGGCGCAGATGATAAGGCTGGCGTGGCGGAGATTATGACCGCAGCCGAGTTCCTTATCTCTCATCCAGAGGTTGAGCACGGCAAGATTCGCATTGGCTTTACCCCAGACGAGGAGATTGGTCGTGGCGTAGACTTCTTTGATGTCAAGGCCTTTGGTGCTGACTTCGCATACACTATGGATGGAGGCTACGAGGGCGAGTTGGAGTATGAGAACTTCAACGCTGCATCGGCAAAAATCGCTATTCAGGGTCGCAATGTACACCCTGGATATGCAAAGAATAAGATGATTAACGCCATAGAGGTTGCCTGCGAGCTTAACAGCCTTGTGCCAGCCGTACAGCGACCTCAGTTTACAGAGGGCTATGAGGGCTTCTATCACTGCGTAGGCTTTAATGGTACGGTTGAGAATGCGACTATCTCGTATATCATCCGCGACCACGATGCAGAGCTGTTTGAGCAGAAGAAGAGATGGATGTACGACATCGTGGGTATGCTGAACAACAAATATGGTCAGGGTGTGCTGACTCTCACGCTCAAGGACCAGTACTACAATATGCGTAAGATGGTTGAGCCACATCCACAGGTTATTGACAACGCCCTTGCAGCTATGCGCGAGGCGGATGTAGAGCCTATTGTTCGCCCTATTCGCGGTGGAACTGATGGTGCGCGACTCTCATTTATGGGTCTGCCTTGTCCAAACATCTTCGCGGGCGGAATGAACTTCCACGGTAAGTTTGAGTACTGCTCACTAAACTCTATGGAGAAGGCCGTAAAGGTAATTATTAATCTTGCAAAGATATGGGCAAAGTAAGATGTGGATTTATTAAGGTCGCAGCGGCAGTACCTCAAGTAAAGGTTGCCCACTGCGGCCATAATGCCGAGGCCGTTATAGCCCTTGCCACAGAGGCAAAAGCGGCGGGTGCAAGTGTTGTTGTCTTCCCAGAGCTGACCCTTACGGGTGCTACTTGCGGCTCTCTGTACCGCCAAAGCGCGCTTACAGATGCCGCTGAGCGCGCTTTGCAGGCTATTTTGGATGCCGAACTTCCTATTGTAACTGTTGTAGGTCTGCCAATAAAGCGCAATGGCAAGATATACAACTGCGCAGCCGTTATCAGTCAGAGTGCCATCTATGGTATTGTTCCACAGAGATATGGCAACAGCATCTTTGCGCCATATACGAATGAAGATGCAGAGAGTATTGTTATCTGCGACCAGATAGTAACCCTTGATAGCAATGCCCTTTTTACTATTGGCGATATGAGTTTCGGCATTCAGATTGGTAACAACGACCGTCAGATTCTCTCGCCAGCGGTAGATATCGCTGCTTCGGGTGCGGATGTAGTGCTTCATATGACCGCCGAGGAGGAGTATATGGGTAGCTACAGCGCACTCAAAAATCGTGTTATGGGACTATCAGAGACACTCTGCTGTGGATATATCCTCTGCTCGGCAGGCGTGGGCGAGTCTACCACCGACTGCGTCTATACGGGTAGCGCTATTGCTGCAGAGCTTGGTCAGATGATTTCCGAGGCACCGCGCTTTGCAAGTGGCGCGACAGTAACTTATGCCGACATTGACACCGAGGCTATTGAGGCGGCACGAATACGCCGGGGCATAAATAGCGCTACTGACCGCTACACATTTTCGCTCCCTGAATACGCCTCAAGTGGCGATATTGCCCGCACAATAGACCCTATGCCATTTATTCCGAAGGAGATCAACAGCGGATGCAACGAGGTGCTCAATCTTCAGGCAGCGGGCCTTGCGCAGCGACTGCGCCACACCAACTGCAAGAAGGTTGTGCTTGGCATCTCTGGAGGATTGGACTCCACGCTGGCACTGATTGCCGTAGTGCGCACCTTTGACCTGCTCGGCCTTGACCGCAAGGGCATTGTGGGCGTTACTATGCCGGGCTTTGGAACTACCGGCCGCACATACAACAACGCACTGACACTGATGCAGGAGTTAGGCATAACACTTCGCGAGGTGAGCATCCGCGCGGCATGTGAGCAGCACTTTAAGGATATAGACCTTGACCCTACAAATCGCGGTGCGGCATATGAGAACTCACAGGCGCGCGAGCGTACGCAGATTCTTATGGATATTGCAAATGCTATTGGCGGACTTGTTGTCGGCACGGGCGACTTGAGCGAGAGCGCACTTGGCTGGGCAACATACAATGGCGACCATATGTCTATGTACAATGTAAACTGCTCTGTGCCAAAGACTTTAGTGCGTAAAGTTACGGAGTGGGCAGCACGAGTAGAGACTAACGAGAAGGTCCGTGCCGCGCTGCTTGATATCGTTGATACGCCAGTAAGCCCAGAGCTTCTGCCTGCCGACAAGAGCGGAAATATTGCGCAGAAGACCGAGGATTTGGTTGGCCCATACGAGTTGCACGACTTCTTTATCTACCACTTTGTGCTGAACGGTTTTACACCCGATAAGATACTCGCTATGGCGAAGATTGCCTTTGCAGGCAGATTTGACGATGAGACTATCAAAAAGTGGCTGACCGTCTTCTTGCGCCGCTTCTTCTCACAGCAGTTTAAGCGCTCCGCAGTGCCAGACGGTCCGAAAGTCACTGCCGTGAGCCTCTCGCCACGCGGCAGCTGGGCAATGCCGTCAGACGCCTCTGTAGATGAGTGGATAGCCACTCTGTAGTACAAATAAAGGGGTTGACTAAAAGTAAATTTGTCATCCCCTTTTTTTGTGTTGGGAGGTTGAATAAAAAGATGTAGTTTTAGGCTCGCGAAGCCCGAAAAACCGCAGCATACTAAAGCGTATGTGAGGATTTTGAGGGCGAGCGTCACGACAAAATACACTTTTTATTCAGCCTCTTTATTCCTCTATAAGGCCTTCGGGTAGTACAAGTTTGATTACCCCCTTTTCAAAATCTATCGCTGCGATAAACTCCTCAACGGCGGGGATAAGGTGGTTTTTACCGTCCAGTTCTATCTCAAAGAGAGGATTGTAGTCGTTGTCGTAGAAGTCTGTGATAGTACCCTTGCGGCGGCCAATCTTTACGGTAAAGCCTATAAGGTCATCAAAGGTAAACTCGTCGTCGTCCGACTCCACATCCTCAATAAAAATCTCGTTGCCCATAATTAGCTCGGCGCGCTTTACGGTATCTATATCTGCAAAGCGGACGGTAGCGCTACCTCGGCCACGACGAGAGAAAGAGTCACAAAAAAGTGGAACAACCAGACTGTCCACAATAGTAAACAGCGGTTGTTCCACAGAAAAGTCGTCGGGAAAGTCGGCATAGAGGTTAATATTAACCTCTCCCTCGGCTCCAAAGAGCTTTGTTATACGACCGACTGCCAACATACCTGCTTAACAGAACTACTCTGCGGCCTCAGTTGACTCCTCAGCAGCAGCCTCAGCAGCAGCTGCAGCAGCCTCAGCCTCGGCAGCAGCCTTCTTCTCTGCAAGAGCCTGAACGCGAGCAGCGTTTACAGCAGCCTCAGCAGTAAGACGAGCCTTCTTGTCAGCTGTAGCAGCAGAAGCGAGTGAGCTAACCTTTGCAGCTACCTTACCCTGCTTCTCTGAGAGCCACTTGTTAAAGCGAGCCTCAGCCTCAGCCTCAGTGAAAG
>SUZS01000042.1 GCA_015059785.1 Rikenellaceae bacterium | reverse complement strand
TAACCCCTGATGAGCAGTATACACACATCTCGCTCTGGGCGCTGCTCGCCTCGCCAATGCTTATCGGCTGCGATATAGCAAAGTTGGACGACTTTACCCGCAGCCTGCTCTGTAACTTTGAGGTGAACGATATCCTGCAAGACCCTCTCGGTATGCGCGCAATGCCCTTCTACCGCGATGAAAACCACGCTGTCTATGTAAAACTGCTTGAGAATGGCGACCTTGCTGTGGGGCTGTTCAACCTCTCCGAGCAACCACTTGTTATAGAGTTCTCGCCACGCGATTTGGGTCTGTGGGAGAAGGCTGTTATGGTACGCGATGTGTGGCGACAGCAGTATGTCTCGCATATAGAGCTTGGCGCTGTCCACGAAGCTACGGTCGCTCCACACGGCTGCGCCCTCTATCGCCTCACCCCGGGAAATAGTGGCAAGCGTGTTATGGGGCAAACGCATTACAGACCAATACCACATAAGGCCCCACGCCCTGTGCAGTGATTTTGTCGTGAAAATGGGTATTTACTTCCGCTAACGAGAAAAATTGTCTTGCGGATGTATATAAGTCGGCTTGCCGACACCGCTATAAGGCTAATGGCCAACGGCCAAAAGCTAATGGTAAAAAATCTTGCACTGGCAAGATTTTTTTATTACCTTTGTGCGTTATGAAGAGAATCCTTGCAATACTACTGACTATTTTTCTCTGCGCGACAGCTACCGCGCAGGTGGAAAACTCTATCGTTATTGATACCAAATCGTTCCGCGCGGTGCAACAAGATGAGCTTACGGGCGTGAATATTGACCCGATAGGTCTTGACCACTCGCGACAGGCGTGTGCGCGCATAAAAATCAAGTTTGACCGAATGAGCAAGGCGCAGATTGATGCCCTTGAGGTCAAAATGCGCTCAAATACAGATTTGACAAAACAGAAGGTGGCGGATTACTACGACAATGTGCTTATCCTTGAAATGACCGCAAAGCCGAATACTCGTTTCTACTTCTACAGTCCTGAGTTCGGCGAGAGTAACGAGGTTACGCTAAATCTTGAGGGCAATCGCGAGTACGAAATGCTTGCGAGTCTAAATCAGACCTTTAGCATTGTGGTTAGTAGCAATGCGGAGAATGTAGATATCTATTTGGATGATGTTTTTAAGGGTAAGACCGACGGCTCTAAAAGCCTTACTATCAAGGAGGTTATGATTGGTGCGCATACCCTAAAGGCTGTCTATGGAACGGTTAGTAGTCAGCAGAGTATTGAGGTTAATAGTGGTAGTATTCTTTTCCGACAGGATGTAAACACAGCGGCAAATAAGCCGCAGTATGTGGTCTTTACAGTTGAGCCAAAGAGTAGCGCGGTGACTATTGACGGACAGCTTTATGTTGCCGAGGATGGCGTTGTTGTGGCGCTGCTGCAGAATGGACAGCACACCTATAAGGCGGAGGCGCGCGGTTACCATAGCCAGAGTGGAACTATCACTGTTGCGGGCGCGAAGATTGAGCACACAATTACTCTCAAGGGCGACTTTGCGACAGTGACCCTTACGGCGGATAGTGGTGCAGATATATATGTTAATGATAAAAAGGTCGGCACTACCACTTGGTCGGGTAGACTCAACTCTGGCCTCTATATCTTTGAGGCGCGCAAGAGTGGCTACCGCACACAGAGCCTCACTCGTCAGATTACCTCCGACCCCGCTTCGCAGAGATATACTTTGCCAGCACTTGCGCCTATCTATGGTAGCGCAGATATATCCTCCTCGCCCGCTATGGCAGATATTACCCTTGATGGCAAGACGGTCGGCAGAACACCACTACAACTTGATAACCTGCTTGTCGGAGAGCATAAAATCACTGTCTCAAAATCTGGCTATCAGCCTTACAGTGCGACCATTACCGTTGCAGAGGGTAAGACGGCAACTATTAGCGCGACCCTTAAAAAGGGTTTTGACTTTGGCGATATTGAGATGGTATTTGTCCAGGGAGGCACTTTTACTATGGGTGCAACTTCTGGAGATGCCGATGAAAAGCCTGCTCACTCAGTAACCCTTTCGGATTACTATATCGGTAAGTATGAGGTTACACAGGCGCAGTGGCGTGCTGTTATGGGGGATAATCCGAGCTATTTTCAGGGCGATAACCTTCCAGTAGATAATGTCTCTTGGGATGATATTCAGCTGTTTTTGCGAAAACTAAATGCGAAGACAGGCAAAAACTTCCGCCTACCAACCGAGGCTGAGTGGGAGTATGCAGCCAGAGGTGGTAACCAATCTAAAGGCTATAAGTATAGTGGTAGCAATACTTTAGGCGATGTTGCTTGGTACCGTGATAACTCAGGCAGTAAAACTCATCCAGTAGGACAGAAGCAACCAAACGAGCTTGGTGTCTATGATATGAGTGGTAATATATGTGAGTGGTGCAGTGATTGGTATGGTAGTTACAGCAGTAGCCCACAGTCTAATCCAAAGGGACCAAATAGTGGCACTTACCGCGTACAGCGTGGCGGTGCTGGCTGGTACTTAGTTGCGAAATGCTGTCGTGTCTCTCACCGTGGTAACGGCTCTTCCGACCGCCGTGACAAGCTCAACGGCTTCCGCCTTGCCTGTTCCCCTGATTTGAACACGCCAATGTCAACAGCAGTTGCATCTACAACTAAAACCTACAAGGTAGGCGACTACTATAACGACGGAGTGAAAGAGGGCGTTGTCTTTGAGGTTAGTGCCGGCGGCAGACACGGCAAGATAGTCAGTATGAAGCAGTCAGCAGAGATGTTAGAGTGGTCATCAGATAGTGCGGAACAAAAACGCCTTATTGGTGCTAACAGTGATATTGACGGTGCAGCAAATATGGCAAAAGTCAAGGCTATCTCTGGTTGGCAGAGTAAATATCCTGCCTTTAAGTGGTGCGCAGACCTTGGCGAAGGTTGGTATCTGCCGTCAATAGAGGAGTTGAAGGTCTTTACGCTGAACACCGCTATTCACGATGCTGTTAATCGTACTCTCATAGCAAGAGGTGGTACAAAGTTGTATGATAAAGGTGAAAGTGGTTGGTATTGGTCGTCAACGGAGCGCGATTATAAATCATCTGGTGAGTTCTGCGCGTGTGTTGTCAATATGTACAATGGCTACACCTTCAACTTCAATAAGAACGGCGACAACTATGTGCGCGCCGTGTCCGCTTTTTAGGAGCGAAGCGACTATTTAGGCTTTAATCTTTGCGCCCGACCTTAAGAGTCGGGCGCGTTGCTAATAGTAGGGAGTTTAGGGAGTTTAGTGTTTTCGCTAATTTCCCTAACCTCATTAAATTCTCTGTACTCTGTACTCTGTACTCTGTTCTCTGCCTTATCGTCTGCCAAAATGTCACACTTTATGGCGGGGTACTGTCAATATCTATAGTTTTCTCGCTTTTTTGGCAGAAAAAAGGCTTTGGCAAGGCCTTTGCTCGGTATTATGCCAGAATTGCAAAGAAAAATAATTACAAACAAATAAATAAAAGATTAAAACTATGGGAAAGATTATTGGTATTGACTTGGGAACAACAAACTCTTGTGTTGCTGTAATGGAGGGCTCTGAGCCTGTTGTTATTCCTAACTCTGAGGGTCATCGTACAACTCCGTCTGTTGTTGCATTTACTGATGGTGGCGAGCGCAAGGTGGGAGACCCTGCAAAGCGTCAGGCGATTACAAATCCAAAGAGAACTGTATTCTCAATTAAGCGTTACATGGGTGAGAAGTATGAGAATGTTGCTTCAGACATTGCTCGCTCTCCATACACTGTTGTTCGTGGTGCTAATGACACTGCACGAGTAGAGATTGACGGTCGTCAGTACACTCCACAGGAGATTTCGGCTATCATCCTTCAGAAGATGAAGAAGACTGCTGAGGACTACCTCGGTCAGGAGGTTACAGGTGCTGTGATTACTGTTCCTGCATACTTCTCTGACTCACAGCGTCAGGCAACAAAGGAGGCTGGCGAGATTGCAGGTCTTAAGGTACACCGTATTGTAAACGAGCCTACAGCGGCTGCGCTTGCATATGGTATGGACAAGATGAACCGCGATATGAAGATTGCCGTTTACGACCTTGGTGGTGGTACTTTTGATATCTCAATCCTTGAGCTTGGCGATGGCGTATTTGAGGTTAAGTCTACAAATGGCGATACACACCTTGGTGGTGACGACTTTGACCATGTGCTTATTGACTTTATGGCCGAGAGCTTCAAGAGCGAGCACGGCGTGGACCTTCGTCAGGACCCTATGGCGCTTCAGCGTCTTAAGGAGGCTGCCGAGAAGGCAAAGATTGAGCTCTCATCTTCACAGTCTACAGAGATTAACCTGCCATACATTATGCCAATCAACGGCATTCCACAGCACCTTGTAATGACACTTACTCGTGCAAAGTTTGAGCAGCTCTGCGACCACCTTATTCAGCGCACTATTGAGCCATGTCGTGCTGCACTGCGCGATGCTGGTCTTAACGCTTCACAGATTGATGAGGTTATCCTTGTGGGTGGTTCTACCCGTATTCCTGCAATTCAGAAGGTTGTTGAGCAGTTCTTCGGCAAGGCTCCTAACAAGGGTGTGAACCCAGACGAGGTTGTAGCTGTAGGTGCATCTATTCAGGGTGGTATTCTCTCTGGAGATATCAAGGACGATCTTATCCTTCTCGATGTAACTCCGCTCTCATTGGGTATTGAGACTCTGGGTGGTGTATTTACAAAGCTTATTGAGGCAAATACAACAATTCCAGTAAGTAAGAGCCAGGTGTTCTCTACTGCGCAGGATAACCAGCCATCTGTAGAGATTAATGTATGCCAGGGCGAGCGTCCTATGGCGCGCGACAATAAGAGCATCGGTCGTTTCCATCTTGATGGTATCCCAGCAGCTCCACGCGGTGTGCCACAGATTGAGGTTACATTCGACATCGACGCAAACGGTATCCTTAGCGTATCTGCAAAGGATAAGGGTACAGGTAAGGAGCAGTCTATCCGTATTGAGGCATCAAGTGGCCTTACCGAGGAGGAGATTCAGCGTATGCGTGATGAGGCTAAGGCTAACGAGGAGCAGGATAAGAAGGAGAAGGAGCGCGTTGAGAAGCTCAACACTGCCGATGCAAATATCTTCACTACAGAGAAGAATCTGAAGGAGTATGGCGACAAGATTCCAGCAGAGAAGAAGAGTGCTATCGAGTCGGCCCTTGCACAGCTCAAGGAGGCGCACAAGAATAGCGACCTTGCGGCTATTGACACCGCTATGGAGGCTCTCAACGCTGCATGGCAGGCCGCTTCGCAGGATATCTATGCAGCTCAGCAGGCTCAGCAGGGCGCAGCAGGTGCAACAGGCGCAGATGCGGGTGCAGCTGGCCAGAGCGCACAGCAGGGTGGCTCTCAGCCAGAGGATGTAGACTTTGAGGAGGTTAAGTAGTACTCAAAAATATACAAAAAGGACGGCAATAGGCAACTATTGCTGTCTTTTTTTATGTAAAAGTGTGTAAAAAGAAAAAAAAGTACTACTTTTGCAGGGTGTAAAAGAGACTTTAGTCGTCTTTATAGTGTACAAAGAGAAAGAAAAGCAAAATTTTAACATTATACAAACATATTAAAAAGGAAACAAAATGAAAAAAGTTGTAACTATTATTGGCTCAGGTATGATGGGTTCGGCACTCGCCTTCCCTGCAGCCGAGAATGGCCACGAGGTGCGCCTTGTAGGCTCTCCACTTGACCGTGAGATTATTGACGCATGTAAGGCTACAAACCGCCACCCAAAGTTTGACCGCGACTTCCCAGAGGGTATTAAGTACTACCAGATTGAGGATTGGAAAACAGCCGTTGAGGGTTGCGACTTTGTTATCGGTGGTGTTTCATCTTTCGGTGTAGATTGGTTCCTTGATGAGATTCTTACAAACCTCGACCCAAAGACCCCAGTTCTCTCTGTAACAAAGGGCCTTATCAACCTTGAGGATGGTACACTGATTAGCTATCCAGACTACTGGCAGGCAGAGCTTGCAAAGAGGGGTATTGTTCGTGAGGTGTGCGCTATCGGTGGCCCTTGTACCTCTTATGAACTTGTCTTCCACGACCAGACAGAGGTTGCCTTCTGTGGTAAGGACTCTGCGGTGCTTCGTATGATGCGCGAGACACTCAACACATCTTACTACCACATCTCTCTTACAAATGATGTTCTTGGCCTTGAGAGTGCTGTGGCACTCAAGAATGCCTATGCTCTTGGTGTAGCACTTACTATCGGCCTGGTAAACCGATATCTGGGCGCAGACGCAGGTCTGCACTACAACTCGCAGGCTGGTGCGTTCTATCAGGCAGTGAAGGAGATGCGTCGTCTGCTTGCTATTCAGGGCGCAGAGTTTGATTGCGAGAATATCGGTATTGGCGACCTCTATGTAACTGTTTACGGCGGTCGTACCCGTAAGATTGGTATCCTCCTTGGCGAGGGTAAGAGCTACGATGAGGCTCTGGAGATTCTTGCAGGCGTTACTCTTGAGTCGCTTGTTGTTGCTCGCCGCGTAGCAAAGGCTATCTATCGCAAGGCAGAGCTCGGCCTTGTAGACCTTAAGGACTTCCCAATGCTCGTTCATGTTGAGAACATCCTTGAGAATGGCGCAGATGCACAGCACCCTTGGGAGGCGTATACATTTGATACTACAAAGTAGGTCTGTTTGAAAATAGAGCTTAAAAGTCGGTAGCATCCCCGTTACCGACTATTTTTGCATAAAATATTCAAATCTATTGGGTGTAATGCCGCAGATGTGTGTCATTAAATTATAAATAGAGGTATTACTTTACAAACCTAACAATAAAACAGTATGAAAACAACACTTAAAAGGGACTATCAGCGTCCTATGTTGCGCGAGTGCCGCTGTACTATTGAGGCGGGATTTGCAATTTCGGAGCCTTCTGGCTTCAATGATCTCGACTTTGAGGGTCGTGATGAGGAGTAATTAACCAACAAAACAGCAAAACTATGAGAAAGATTTTTATGCTTATGGCAGTTGTTGCTATGTTGGCAAGCTGCTCAAAGGATTTGACTTCAGATCTGAA
Source organism: Rikenellaceae bacterium (assembly GCA_015059785.1). Lineage (GTDB taxonomy): Bacteria > Bacteroidota > Bacteroidia > Bacteroidales > Rikenellaceae > Alistipes. The sequence continues at coordinate 8,298 of SUZS01000042.1, read as the reverse complement.
TGTAGGAATTAATGGTGACCAGAATGTTGAGGGTATTGAGGGTGGAATTACCCTTGTAGCTTCAGTAGGCGAGATGACCCGCGTAAGTATCGAGGGCGATAATGTTGCTAAGACCAGTGAGATGAACTGGGAGGTGGGCGATGAGCTTACAGTTGTATACGATGGTAAGACATATCAGTATGTGACAACTAAGGCTGGTCGCGTATCTGATTTTACTCCAAAGGATGAGGCTAATCTATTCTATCCAACAGACCTTAGCAAGCCTGTGGCTGTATTCTACAATGTAAAGAGTGTTGATGCTGCTGCGATGACAGCTGTCTATGATGTTGCTGCAGAGCAGACTGAGGGCGAGCTGACAAACAAGATGCCTCTCTACCACTACTCTGCAAATGTAGTTGTTGAGGAGGGTAAGCTCGTGGCAACTATGAACCCACTTGCATCTGTTGTAGAGCTTGAGCTGACAGCCTCAAAGGATTGGAATGTAGATGCACTCTCTCTTACAAACTCTGTGCTTGCAGAGACCTATGCCGTAGCTTCTGGCGTTGTTGTTGATGCTGCTACTGGTGCTATCAGCCTTGACAATGCAGAGGTTGGTCAGAGTGTTAAGGTAAACCTTGCAGGACTTACAAACCTCTCTACTGCTCGTAAGGTTCAGGCTGTAGTTATGGGTCTTACCCGCACAGTGACAACTACAGAGACAGTAACAGATGAGAATGGAGTATCAACAGAGGTTACAAATACAACTCTCTACGCTCCGCTTTACCACGCAAAGGCAGTTTTGAAGCTCTACAAGAGTGGTGCAGAGAATGCTCGCCGCGTAATTTGGGGCGCATATAACCCTGCTCAGGGTGCAGTAGATGAGCATAAGCACATCTATCAAGTTGTTAAGGATGTACTAAAGGATAAGGTTGCTGACGGTATCTCTACTGCAGAGCAGTTTAAGGCCTTTGCTGATGCAGTAAATGGTACTACAGAGCGTTACCCTGCAGGAGCTGAGTTCTCAAATGAGGATGGCGTTGTTGTGCTTAAGAATAATATCAACCTCTCTGCATATACAAACTGGATGGCTATCGGTTGCAATAACGATGCTGCACAGGTTATCAAGCCTCAGTTTGTTGGTATCTTTGACGGTAATGGCAACACAATCTCTGGCCTTACTATCAACCACAGCTATGACACTCACAAGATTAACTTCATTGGCGAGGATGGTAAGACTGTAGAGAGCTACCACAATAGCGCAGGTCTGTTTGGTGTAGTTGCTAATGGTGGCGTTGTTAAGAACCTTACTGTTGAGGGTAGTGTTGTTGCAGATATGGCAGACCCAGATGACAACTGGTCGTATATTGGTGGTGTAGTAGCACAGATTAGCGGTGGAACGGTTGAGAACTGTACAAGTAAGGTTAGTTTCACTGCTGGTCCGAACACATCTGGTAAGGTACGCCTTGGTGGTGTTGTTGGTCGTGCATATGCCGCTACAGATGATATTTTGGTTAAGAATTGTAAGAACGAGGGTGATATAAACATCTCTTACGCTACAGGTCTTGATGGACAGAGCATTGTTGGTGGTGTTATTGCTATTCTCTCTGATGGCTCTGAGGGTTGTACTCCAGTGGTTACAGAGTGTTCTAATAGTGGAGCTGTTACCAACTTTAATGGTGGTAAGGATAGCTATGTAGGTGGTGTATTTGGTTATATCACACGCGGCAGTGAGGAGGTGAGCACTATGAGTAACTGTACTAATACCGGTTCTGTATGCGGTGGTTCAACAGCTGCAAGCTGTACTGCAATCCATGTTGGTGGTGTTGTAGGTCGTATGAACTGCCACACTCTGTATAACTGTGTTAATGAGGGTGCAGTATGTTTGTCAGAGAATACAACATCTGATATTACTCCATCAGTAGGTGGTTTTGTTGGTGTTACAAATGGTGGCGCAAACAACCTTGCAAAGTTTGAGAACTGTATCAATAAGGGTACTGTAACTATTGATAAGGTAAACTCTTTGTCAAGTGTTACCTGCTTAGGTGGTTTCATCGGTTATGCTCGTTTTATGAGTGAGTATATCAACTGCGAGAATCAGGGCGATGTATATCTTGGTGCAACAGATGCTACTTCACAGCAGACCGCAGCTGGTGGTTTTGTTGGTAAGTGTGGAGTTGCAGGTACAGGCGCAGATCGCGGTATTGTGATGAAGGGTTGTAAGAATACAGGTACTGTAACCATCTACGCTGGTTCTGCTTATACTGGATGGCACTATGGTGGTGGTTTTGCTGCTTGCTGCTACGGTGGTACAAACCTTAACGCAGATAAGCTCTGCGGTGTCCACCTTGAGGAGTGTGAGAATGCTGGACTTGTAAGACTCCTCTCTGGTGGTAAGTTCCGCGCAGGTGGTTTTACAGGTCTTAACAATAGTGCAGCTATCTATAACTGTGTCAACTCAGGTATTGTTGCTCTTGAGCGTCAGACCTCTATTGCAGAGTTCCTTGGTGGTATTGTAGGTTTCCTTGAGGATAAGTACTCTATTATTGAGGGCTGTGAGAATAAGGGCACTGTGTGCGCTATGTACAAGACTACAGCTGAGGAGGGTAAGACTACTTCAAATATCTACCTGATTATGGGTGGAATTCTTGGTCACGGTGGTGCTACTAATCCGCTTATCTCAAAGTGTGTGAATACGGGTAAGATACTCGCTGCTCACGATGGTACTCTGGATTGGGATGAGACTGCTAACAATATGGTGGTTGACTACTCAAAGACTATGCAGTATCGTGGTGCTCTGGTTGGTCAGGGTAATAAGAACCTTCGCGTAGAGGATTGTAAGGTCGGTGGTTATGTTGGCGCTGTAAAGGGCGGTGATGGTGCCGACCGATACGAGGCAAGTGCTCTGCATAAGCTCAATAACGACGCTAATGACAGATACTACTGGGAGCGTTGGACAAATGGCTATACAACAAAGCAGAAGTATTCAAACCTTGAGTTTATAGATGTAGAGTAGTCTATATTACATACCATTAAATAACAAAGATTTGCAATTTCTGCAAATCTTTGTTATTTTTGTAGATTGGCAAAATATAACAATCCTAAACTTATCACTATGGCAGTACTTGAGAGCGGGCAGAGGGTCGATGGATATCTTATTCGGAACCTTATTAAGGCCAATGTGTATACAGAGACTTATCGTGTTGAGGATGAGTCTTGTCAACCCTTCTTTATGAAGGTATACATTATGAAATTGGTGCCGCAGAAGCTTATTAATCCACAGACGGGCGTTATCCTTGAGATTGAGTATAGTCAGAAGATTAAGAGTCGTAATGTGGTGAGCTTTATCAGCTCTGGAACACTCTCAACACCGCAGAGCGAGTGTCAATACTACACTACAAACTATTTTAGTGGCGAGCTGCTTGCAGAGAAGATATATCGCGAGGGCAGAGTTGCAGAGCGGCAGGCTGTAGATATCTTTGTCGGTATGCTTGAGGGGCTACGCCATCTGCATAGTCAGGGTATATGCCATAATGATATCACTCCGCGCAATGTTATGCTCTGTAGCACTACGGCTGGCACTCCTGAGATTATAGACCTCGGACACGCGTCACGCCGTTGCAGTGGCGATGTGCCGTTTGACACCTCCGATATTGAGTGCCTCTATTCGGCAGATGAGACCTTTGCCGGTATATACGACGAGCGTAGTGATATCTTTGCCGCTACGGCAGTCTTTTACACGATGCTTACCGGTAGTGCGCCGTGGAGTGTGGATGTGGATAGTGGTGTGGATTTCTTCCGCAAGGCTATGCTTATAAAATCTGCTCGCGAGCAGTGCCCGATAGATTTTGATGCCCTTGATATTGCCCCATCTCTTAAGAGGGTGCTTGCAAAGGGTCTTGCTGTGTTGTTTATGGAGCGATATAGCGCAGTTGATATGGTGCTTGAGGATTTGGATGCATACAACCGTGCAGAGAGTGTAAAACAGCCTGAAAATAGTCCTGAATCGCAGTCTGATTTACCAGAGAGGGATGAAAAGTATCAGCAAGAGCTTAATAAGGTAAATCTACAGATTAGAGTAGGTGGTGGTAATGGCTTTGCCGATATTGCCGGTATGTCAAATCTGAAGAGCTACCTTGAGCAGCGCGTACTCTTTGTGCTGCGTAATAAGGAGAAGGCTGCGCTATATCGACTGACAATACCTAATGGAATGCTGCTCTATGGCCCTCCAGGGTGCGGAAAGACATATATTTCGGAGAAGTTTGCTGAGGAGTCTAAATTTAATTTTGTCCTTGTCAAGTCGTCAGACCTTGCCAGCTCGCTTGTTCATGGTGGACAGGAGAAGATTGGCAAACTCTTTAATATTGCCGAGCGCTATGCCCCTATAGTTATCTGCTTTGATGAGTTTGATGCCCTTGTTCCAGACCGCTCTACAAGGGCGGCAGAGTACTCCTCGGGCGAGGTAAATGAGTTTCTTAGTCAGCTTAATAACTGCTCTGAGCGCGGAATATTTGTCATTGGAACCACTAACCGCCCAGATAAGATTGACCCTGCGGTGCTTCGTACAGGAAGAATAGACAAGCAGGTCTATGTTCCGCTGCCAGATTGTGAGGCGCGCCGTGAGATGTTTACTCTCCATCTTAAGGACCGCCCTTGTGCGGATGATATAGATGCTCAGCGACTTGCTGAGCTTACTGAGGGCTTTATAGCCAGTGATATTGCCTATGTGGTAAACGATGCGGCGATGGTTTCGGCATATACTGACGCGCTAATCTCGCAGCAGATTCTTGAGACAACAGTGCGCAACACCTCTCCATCGCTGCGCCCTGATACACTGAAGGTTTTTGAGCAGATTCGTATTAAGATGGAGGGTATTGAGCGAAGTAATATTATCGGCAAATAGATATGTGTGACCTTAGTAAACAACTTACCGACATTCAGAAGCAGGCACTCTTTAAGATTGCCGTGGACCTTGTTAAGGCAGATAAGCAGATACACCGCGATGAGGTTACTCTGTTAGACCGCTTGCAGCGCACTTGTGGCATTGGTGTGGGCGATTTGGAGTTTATACACTACATTTCGTTGCAGCAGGCTGTCTCTGCTCTTAGGGGTATTGATGCGGAGTGTAAAAAGGCTGTTTTGGATGTTCTGGAGTCTGTCGTGGGCGTGGATAACGACATTGATAACCGCGAAAACCTGCTGCTTGTTGCGGTGCGCCTCTGCCTTGAGGATAGCTCGCGCGAGTGGTGTACTATTATCTCGACATCGGATATTGATGCCGAGTGCCTCTCTGAGCAGATTGTCTACCTTGAGCGTAGCGAGCAGAGTGAGGTGACAGCTGTACTTAACGATAAGTACGACTATCTTCTGCTGACAAAGGCTCTTGAGGATGTTGGCCTACACCTTTTCTATCTGCCCAATGTTATTGCAGAGCTTAGGAGACAGTGGTCGCCAAAGGATGAGTTGTCAAGTTTTGACTTCTTGCGCCGCTCTATGGAGTTTATTGTTCCTGTTGGAGACCGTGAGCGCCTTGCCGACCTGAGCCATACCCTTCAGAGCGTCGATACTAAGACCTTTTTTAAGGTCATTTGCTCGCGATATAACATTGAGATAGATAGAATACCGTACGACGGTTTTTTAATGGTTAAAATCGAGGATAACTACCTTCTTGAGGACGATGGAAGGCTTGTCAAGAGCGTGGACTTCCTCTGTATAGATATTTCGCACTCTGTAAAGCAGCGAGTGCTCCACTTTGTTAAGTTGCTTGAGCGTACGGTAAACCTTATCAGCTATCAGGGCTACTACCGCCTGCTGTACGACTATCTGAGTTCGGAGGCTAAGATTCTTAGCTCTTTGGTTATTGACCACCGCGGGGATTTCCGCCTTGTGGACCTTAACAATCATCTGCTGCGCTTTGAGTCGGCACCGCAGGCCAAGAGTCTCTATCTACTGCTGCTTAGATATGGTCGTGCGGGCATTCGTCAGGAGTGCTTTGAGAAGGCTTTAGGCTATCTTAATAATGCGCAGATTGCAAGCGTTATGGCCTCGGACGAGTTTAGCGTTGAGCGGTTTAAGCAGACCCTGTTAGGCTTTAAGAGCGACTGGGCAAAGCTTATCTATAACCTTATTACTATCTACGAGCAGCTCTCTACAAAGGATAGTGGCAAGGGGTCGTTTTTGGGCTATATCTCAAAGATTATCCAGCACCGTAGCGCGTTGAAGAACTATGTCAATACGGGCTTTGGCGAGGCATATCATCTGGCAAATGCCGAGCAGTACCATATAAAGTTTGATAAGAGCCATAAGACATACTATGTTGAGCTCTCGCCCGCCCTTGTCTTTATTGAGAATGCCTCAGGGGAGATGACTCCAATCGCGCAACACGAACAGTGGAATAGACTTATTGTGTAACTATGAAATATTTTGCCGCCATACTCGCCCTCTGCGCGCTATGTAGCTGCCAAGCCTTTCATATAGACGAAATCCTTAACAGGGCCGAGCGGCAGCTCACCGATGCGCCCGACTCGGCACTTGTAACTATGCAGAGCATTAGGCGTTACGCCCTTCTGTGCCCAAAAGTCCGCGCCCGCTATGGCGTTGTCTACTCCGCAGCGTTGGATAAAAACTATGTAGATGTTACTACCGACTCGCTTATCCGCTACTCGGCATCCTACTACGATTTGCACGGCACGGCCGAGGAGCGTATGCGCGCATACTACTACCTTGGCAGAGTCTACGAAAATGCAAAGGATTACCAGCAGGCCCTGCTCTACTACCTTGATGCCGCACAGTATACAGAGAGTGTTGAGGATAACTACCTCAAGGGATTGCTATACTCTAATTTGGGCGAAATGTATGAACAGTATTACAATTATGATAAGGCGTATGAATATTTTGAGTTGTCCTATAATTGTTTCAAGTTGATTGATTTAAGAAGACATCAAGCATATCAACTATATAAAATGGCTGAGAAGTGTTGGAAAAATTATCCTGAAAATGCTATCTCGTTCTTGAATAGAGCTATAACCCTTGCTGGCGATGCCAACTATCAAGGTATATTGCCGTTATGTTATGATGAGTTGCTATTCATATATGTATCGTTGCAGCAATATGATAAGGCCTTGGAAATATCTAAAAAAATAGATGTAGACGGATGTAGATTTGTAAGAACATCTGGGGCTTTGTCGGAGTTGTTTGCATATAAATATCAGTTTAGAAAGTCTGATGAATTGTTGCAACGAGGTTGGAGTTACTCTGTAGATAAGGTTGATTCTAGTTATATGTTTAACACGCTATCGAGGGTCTATCTGCTTAGGGGTATGTATTATGAGAGTACGGTAAATCATAATTATGCCCTTAAACTTCAGTTAGCCTTAGCTGTGCAAGATATGGGTGGAACTATAGCGGCAATTGAGCGTAAGTATCTATCCGATAAGATGATGTTGCAAAAACAGAAGGTTCAAAAACAGAAAGTAATTTATTTAGCTGTGTCTATTTTAATATTTTTAGTCATAGCGATAGTTGCTATACACTTACATACGAAGAATAAAAAAGAGATTATTAAGAAGGATAATCAAATTAATCAGTATCTACTCTCTGTGCAGAGTCTGCATAGCGAGTTAGCAGAGCGTGATGAAAAGTTGAAAGAGGTCTCTTCTGAAATATTTGGCGAGGCGTTTAAGGCGATTGATGAACTCTGTTGCACATATTTTGAGTACTCTGACAATCCAAAGCAGCAGAGTGCTATACTTAACCATGTAAAGGGTCTGATTGGTAATATTAGCAGCAAGTCCTATCTTGTCCAATTAGAGGAGCAGATAAATGGATGTTATGACAACATTCTTGAGAAACTAAAGAGTGATTTTCCGATGCTCTCGGAAAATGAGTATATGCTCTCTTGCTATTTATGCGCTGGCTTTACAACTCAAGCAATATGTCTGTTCTTAAACTGTAACTCAAGTGCGGTGTACAATAGAATTTCGCGTTTGAGAAAGAAAATCAAGGACTCAACATCTGAAAATAAGGAGCTTTTTTTGAAATATTTGTAGTAAATTGTTGATTTTCAGCAGTATACTGCTAACGCATTGATACTCAATGCGTTATATTTGTGATAGATTTTAATTTGTGGTAGCATTGTAAATAATTGATTTACAATGCGTTACAAAATGGCGCGATAGGTTTTTTCGCGCCATTTTTTTGGGTAATGATGCCAAAAGTGGCGCTTTTTAGAGAGTAAATAAATGGCGAGAAACGCAGTATTTCTCACCCTATTTTTTGCTTGCTTTACCCTGATTACTTTGCAGAAAAAGGAACCATTTGACG
>SUZS01000041.1 GCA_015059785.1 Rikenellaceae bacterium | reverse complement strand
TTTTACCATAAAAAATAGAGATTAGTAGAAACCGTTTTCTACTAATCTCTAAAATATCGCTGTAATTTCCAAATTTATAGGCAATTACATTTTTACTCAAGCGCCGCTTTTGGCATCATTACCCCAAAAAGCGACCGAAACAGAATTTACACAAAAACAGAATTACTTTTGCCCTAATTTATAGAACATACCTTATTATAGTTTCGCCTTTTTAATGGCGCGCGGGTTTGTGAGATAGCCCTTGATTGAGTACCAGATATTGCCCCAGTAGCTATCTGGTACTACTTTATCGTAGCACCACTTGCGAGCATATCGGTTGCGGGTCTTGAGCATAAAGGCGCGCAGGAAGTTCATCTTGCTATGCTTTTCTTCATTCTCAAAACTTAGGATATCATCCAACACGCGCTCCGAGAGCTCAATATATCTATCCGCGAACTCAAGTGGTAGCTTAATGCCCAGTATCTGCTCCGCAACGGTAGTAAGAATAGATGCGTAGCGAGCTAGACCGCTATTGTCAAGATGCTCCATAACAATGTTGCACTCTATGCTATCTCTATAGTGGTATAGGAACACTCCCCAGTCACATATATCGCGTAGCTTAATACCCTCGCGGGCATAGTGCCAACTTGAGTGGCGAGCAAGGAAAAGTGCGGCAAACTCCGCTGACGGAATAAGAGCACCCTTAACAGCGGGGTGGCTCTTACTCTGAGCAACCATCTGCTCAAGCACTCGCTCAATATACTCGCCCGTACGGTTTACTGTTGGGTTGACAAAAAACTTGTGGTTCTCAACATTAACACCATCAACCGCAAACTCTGAGTGGACAAAGTAGTCGTACTTAACTTCTGTGCCGCGACTTGCCATAATCTCATTGCCGCGCTCAAAGTCGCCCATAAGATATACATCTATATCGCCCGACTGTCGGTGATTTGGCTGTGGATAGAGAGTTGCAAGAGAGAGACCCTTCAGTATAAGAGTTTTTATACCCTCCTTTGCAAAGGTGTCTACGACCTTCTGCGCTGTAGAGAGCTGTTTTGCGCAGAGCTTTTCAATATAGCTCACATTATATGCCCACTGAATCTTTATCTCCAAGCTCGGTTGCTGCTCCACATCAAGGGCGCGTATGCCGTCGTATGCAAAGGCAAGCACTCCCTGCTCAAGGGCAGCGTTGTAGATATCTTGCCAGTGGTTGTCATCCATACGATCAAATAGTGTGCGCGAGTAGTCGCTGTCGGTAAGCGCAAGACGCAGAAGAGCAAAGAGTCGTTGTCTTGTTAATGAACCTATTTTAGCCATTGTTAAGCCCTCATTTTGATAAACTTTGCAGGATTGCCTGCCCAGATTTCGTAGTCGCCCACGGACTTTGTAACCACGCTGCCCGCACCGATAATTGCACTACGACCGATAGTCACATTGCCAGTAATAATAGTTCCGCTACCGATAAATGCGTGCTCACCAATAGTTATATGTCCCTCAATAAAGTGGATATCCTCGCGGTCGGGATTGCTTGTGTCAAGGCGATGGGTGAGCAGTCGCACGCCAGCCGCAATATGAGCATCGTTGTGGATAGTAATATTGCCTGGGTGTATAGAGTCAAACTGCACATCGCGAGCGATAAAGTACTTTCTGCCCGTAAGTTTTACACCCGCTGCACGAACAAAGACTTTACGCCAGGTACGAGGCATAGGTATGCGCGCCAGAGCAAGAAAAATCACTGCGCGGATATGTGAAAAATCGAGATTTATGCCTTGTTGCTTGAGTGACATAATAGAGTGTTATAAAGGTTAATAATCTTTGGATAGAGTGCATCGGCAGAGAACATCGCTGCGGCAGTCTCTTTGCATATTTGGCTCATCTCGGCGTACTGCTCAGCTCTTAGACTCTCCATACTTTGCAATGCTGATATTAGCTCATCAACACACTTCGGTGTAAAGAGATAGCCGGTCTTGTTGGGCTCAACAATCTCTGGAATGCCCCCTATGCGTGCGCCGATAGCGGGTATGCCTGCGCTCTGCGCCTCAATAATTGTCATCGGGTTATTCTCGTACCACTCCGACGGCACGACAATAGCCTTGCAGTTTTTAATCGTCTGGCGGAGAGTATCGCCACTCTGATAGCCACAGAAATCAATATTATCTGTTGTAACCATCTGCTTAAGCCTACTCTCCATATCCCCCTCGCCGACAATCTTCAGCTTGAGTTGTGGCAGAGCTGTAAAGGCGCGAATAAGTGTCTCAAGACCCTTCTCGTGACTCAGACGACCAAAGTAGAGGTAATAGTTGCCCATCGCAGTACTAATCGCGCTCTCTGGTAGCGGCTCAATAGCGTTATGTGCCACAATGCACAGCTTATCTTTAAGTGCGGGCATAGCCTTGAGGTGCTGCTCATAGCTGAAGCTACTAACAAACACAAAGCCATCGATAGCATCTATTGGGCGGATAAACCACTTGCGGAAGTATGCCTCAAAGGTCATCAGTGCGCTGTGAGCAACCTTACCCTTTGAGCAGCGATTTGTAAGGCAGTGAATGTAATTGCCACCAAGACACTTGTCGCACACCGTACCATCTACTCTGCGGAAGGTATAAGCAGGGCAGACCATACGATAGTCGTGCGCGGTATGGACAATGGGGATATAATGCCTTTTAAGCACTCCGAGAATTGACGAGGAGAGTCCACCCCAAAATAGGTGGATGTGTGCTATATCTGGTTTTTCTGTAGCAATAAGCCTCTCAAGAGCCCTCTTTGCGCTGCCATTATAGACATAACGCATTGCTCCAAGAATAGGGTTGACACTGTTATTTTGCTCAACGAAATATTTGTTGCTGCCGTAGTCGCGGTTGCGAGAATCTGTTGTGCTGAAAAAGACAACACTATGACCAGCCTTTACAAACATATCTGCCATATTGAAATATACGGCCTCCGAACCACCTTTGATATAGTGGAAGTTATTTATTAGCAGAATCTTCATTGGTCATATTGTTTTTAGTGTTATTCTCTCCCCTTGCGAAGTCAAGACCGAAGCTGTTGATGGCCGTATATCGAGGTCGTGGCTTGTACTTATACAGTGCAAGCACAAGAATGCCCATTGCAATAACACTTCGCTCGTTGGCAAGCGCATTTGATGTTGCCTGTATAAGAATGTAGGCGACAATAATAAGTGCCACCTTATATCGCTTAATGTCGTGTGTTGCCTCATATAGGCTATTCATCTTCTTAAAGATGTAGTAGATAAAATAGACAAAAAGTGCCATGCCTACATATCCAAACTGCGCAAAGATAGGGTAGTAGGCGTCAGATGCAAAGTGGAACTCGTTGCCCTGATCAAGCCCCCAGATAGTGTCAAGATTGTACTTTGTATATATTGGCGAGTACCAAGTCATAGATGCAGGATTGGCGTATGTCGCAAAACCACTACCAAAAGGAAAGTAGTCGCCCAACACCTCCCACATCTTAATATATAGCATAGGGCGGACATTGTACTCATAGTCCTCTACAAAGTAGTAGAAGAACTCATCCTTGACTACATAGAACACCACTACAAGTGCTGCCAGGCCAAGAAGTAGATATTTTAGATTTATCTTGAGTGGTTTGTTGACAAAGAATAAGATTATAATTACACAGACAAAAATTGCTCCATACTTTGATGTTGGCGAGAGAATTCCCGCACTCATAATAAGTATTGTTGTAATCTTTGCAGAAAAAGACTCTCTATCGCAGCTCAGATAGTATAGTGCACCGATAAGTATCGCTACGGCAGATAGAGCCTCTCCTGTAAGCATAACGCCGTGAGTGGCAATTTTTCTATCATCGGGGTGGTAAATGTAGATAGCTATAAGCAAAAATAGACTTAGCCAGCATATACCCTGCATAATTGTGAAGTGTTCTCGGTCAAGTCGCGGCTTTATACACATTAGACCGAAAAATACGAGGTATGGCTTGGACTGCATTACAAAGTCGTTGACAATAGCTACCGGTACATTGGATTCAATGACGAGTGAGTATATGAGATAGAAGAGCGAAATGCCCATCCAGACCATAAATGGTTTGCTGAATGGTATTTGTCGCACGAACATATTAAAGCAAGCGTAAGCTGCAATAAGAATTGCTGCAACCTCATCTATATATGTGAATACACGCAGCTCGTAGAACATTACTCCGAACAGCATATATATCAGCGTCAGTATACAGAAGAAGATGCCACCCATTGTTACTCAGTTTGAATCTTTCGTTTGTATAAAATGTGTAGCATTAGGCAGTAGAGAATCTGCACGACCATAATACTGCTATAGGCCCAGAATGCGCCGTGGTTGTTGCCATACTTTAGTAGTAGTGGCAGAGCAACAATCAGCGAGCCGTAGTTTCTAAATATATACCCTGCAAGGGTAATCCAGTTATATCCTCTTGATATAAACTCCTGCACATATATATCGCAAATGCTCTCAAAGATGCTCAACACTGCCGTAACGACAATAATCGGCGCAAGACCGACAAAAGAGTCTCCATAAATCTGCTCAATAATTGGCGAACCAAGTGCGATGACTACTGCGGGCAGTAGTGTACAGACAAGGTTTATCTTTATCATCGTAGAGAAGGTCTGCTTATGGCGGTTATGGTCATTAAGAGAACTTGAGAGGTGTGAGAGGATGACATTTCGAAGCACGCCAGGTATAAAGATGATAATTAGATGGCACTGGTTTGTGGCAGTGTAGAGTCCAAGCTCATCGTAGCCTGCAAGAGAGGTAATCATCATCACTCTAATCCAACTTGCGCTTGCATAGACACACTCCTGCATAGCGATTGGTAGTGAGAACTTAAAGAGCTGACTTATTGTAATGCCTCTCTGATCAGACTCTGTCGTGCAATTTTTCCGAGCTCTACTTAGGTGTCTTTTAATAGCAATCTGATTGAGGATGCACTGTATTAATGTAGTGGCAAACAGCGCACCTACGGCTCCAATAAGTTTGAAATAGTAGGTAAGCCCAATGCCCAATATCAATGTCGCAAAACCTGAAATGGTATTTATTACGGCAATGGTCTTAAACTGCTTAAGCCCTGATAGTAAACCTAACTGTGTCGTATTTATGGCATTAAAGATTACTATTAAGGCAGTGTAGCGAAGAATTGCTACAAGGTGTGGCTCGTCACTGATTACTCCTGCGCAGGTAAATAGCAATATAGCCATTACAACACTGGTAATGAGAGTTATAGATATAGAGTTACGAACAATGCTTACGGTGGTATGGTAGTCGTCAGTGTTGCAAAGAGCCATATATCTGTTTGCAGTGCTACCAAGACCAAATGTTGAGAAAACAGCAATGTAAAAGAGAGTACTCTTTACCATGCCATACTCGCCAAAGGCATCTACACCAAGTAGTCGTGCGATTATAATGCCGACAATCATAGCCGCGCACTTGCTTACTGCGCTACCGATAACTGCCCAAGTAGAGTCTTTTGCTATCTGGCTATCCTTAATTTTGGAGATAAGAGTGGAAATTATCTTCATTAGTAGGTTGCGGTTAGGTGCAGAAATTTATCTGTTTGCGTACATCTCGTTATAGTAGTTCTCATACTCACCAGAGGTGATGTTGTCCATCCACTGTTGGTTATCAAGATACCAGGCAACGGTCTTCTCAATACCCTCCTCAAATTGGAGTGATGGCTCCCAGCCAAGCTCCCTCTGAAGTTTTGTTGAGTCGATAGCATATCTCAAATCGTGACCTGCTCGGTCAGTAACAAAGGTAATAAGCTCCTCGCTCGCCCCCTCTGGATTACCAAGTGCGCGGTCTACAGTGCGGATAAGTACGCGGATAAGGTCTATATTCTTCCACTCGTTAAAGCCGCCAATGTTGTATGTCTCACTAACCTTTCCGTTGTGGAAGATAGTGTCAATAGCTCTTGCGTGGTCCTCTACATAGAGCCAGTCGCGCACATTCTCACCTTTGCCATAGACTGGCAGTGGCTTGCGGTGACGAATGTTGTTGATAAATAGTGGAATGAGCTTCTCGGGGAACTGATATGGTCCGTAGTTGTTTGAGCAATTTGTAACAATCGTTGGCATACCGTATGTGTCGTGGAAGGCACGCACAAAATGGTCTGACGAGGCCTTTGATGCAGAGTATGGCGAGTGTGGATTGTACTTATTTGTCTCATAGAAAAAGTCTGTACCGTATGCGAAATGGTGCTCTGATGATGCAGATGTTGAGAATGGTGGCTCAATACCCTCTGGATGGGTCATCTCAAGAGCTCCGTAAACTTCATCTGTAGATATGTGGTAGAATAGCTTACCCTCGTACCTCTCTGGTCGTGACTCCCAGTATAGGCAAGCTGCCTGAAGAAGTGATAGTGTACCGATAACATTTGTCTTAGCAAATGTAAATGGGTCCTTAATGCTACGATCTACATGGCTCTCGGCGGCAAGGTGGATAATGCCGTCAACCTCATACTGCTGCATAAGCGATAGTACGGTGTCAAAATCGCAGATGTCAGCCTTGACAAAGGTGTAGTTTGGCTTATCCTCTATATCCTTGAGGTTTGCAAGATTGCCTGCATAAGTGAGCTTGTCAAGGTTGATAATTCTATAGTCGGGGTATTTGTTTACAAAGAGGCGAACTACATGGCTACCAATAAAACCAGCACCGCCAGTTATGATAATGCTTTTCATATTACTTCTTTAGTCTTGTTAAACAATGGAGCATAGAGTCTCGCCAGTGTGGAATATCTACGCCAAAAACGCGCTTAACCTTGCTCTTGTCAAGAACAGAATAAGGAGGTCTACTGACCTTTGACGCAAACTCGGACGAGTGACAAGGGTTTATCTGACACTTGGTATTTCCTGCAGCTACGGCTATCTCGCGTGCAAAGTCATACCAACTACAAACACCCTCATTTGAGAAGTGGTAGACGCCCTCATTGCCCTCGTAAATGCCGTACTCAATAATTGAGAAAATCAGCACTGCAAGGTCAGCAGCGTAAGTAGGTGTACCTACCTGGTCAAAGACAACATTAATCTCACTACGCTCTGAAGTTAGGCGAAGCATTGTTTTGAGAAAGTTGTTTCCAAACTCTGAATAGAGCCACGCGGTGCGGAAAATAAGAGCTTTGCATCCGACTTCGGCAATAGCCTGCTCTCCGTGTAACTTTGTTCTGCCGTATGCGCCTAATGGATTTACGGCCATATCCTCTGTGCGAGGAGTATTGCTGTCTGTGCCAAAGACATAGTCAGTGGAGATGTGAAATAGGGTGGCGTTGTTATCTTTTGCAGCTGCTGCAAGATTTCTGACTGCTGTGGCGTTAATTAGCTCGGCTGTCTGCTCATCATCCTCAGCCTTGTCTACATTGGTGTAGGCAGCACAGTTGACAATAACCGAGATATTGTTGTCAGCAACAAACGCCAAAACGGCATTATTGTCTGTAATATCAAGCTCAGCGATATCTGTAAAGATATAGTTGTTTGGTGATACAGAGCCCACTCGGCGCATTTCGCTGCCAAGTTGCCCATTTGCACCAGTGACTAAGATATTCATAGTTAATAGTAATTTTCGTTATAGTCAAACAAATAGTCCGCCTCGGCAAGGGCCTTGTGGCATTTGTCTTTCTCTGAAAGGAGTATATCCTGCTCTGGAATACCCCAGTCTATGCCAATTGTGGGGTCGTTCCATGCAATAGCACCCTCAGACTGCGGAGCATAGAGATTGTCGCACTTGTACTGAAAAATTGCCGTCTGGCTCTTGACGATAAAGCCGTGAGCAAAGCCACGCGGGATGAAGAGCTGACGATGATTCTCAGCTGTAAGCTCCACGGCAACATACTTGCCGAATGTTGGCGAGCCTCGGCGGATATCGACAGCAACATCTATCACCGCACCCTCCACAACTCTCACAAGCTTAGATTGCGCGTGGGGAGGTTTTTGAAAGTGTAGACCGCGCAGAACACCATAACTTGACTTGCTCTGGTTGTCCTGCACAAAGGTTGTCTTAACACCCGTCTTAGCCTCAAACTCGGCGGCGTTGAAGCTCTCGTAGAAGTAGCCGCGAGCGTCACCGAAAATCTTTGGCTCTATAATTACAACACCCTCAATATCTGTCTTTATAACCTCCATCTACTTGTTCTTTACAAGGTTAATCATATACTGTCCATACGCATTGCGCTTCATAGGCTCGGCAAGTCGCAACAAATCCTCATCTGTAATCCAACCCTTACGCCAAGCAATCTCCTCAAGGCATGCAATCTGAACGCCCTGACGACTCTCTACAACCTCTACAAAGCGAGACGCATCAAAAAGACTCTCTTGAGTTCCAGTGTCTAACCATGCAAAGCCGCGACCAAAGACTTGTAACTTTAGCTCTCCAT
This sequence comes from Rikenellaceae bacterium, assembly GCA_015059785.1. Lineage (GTDB taxonomy): Bacteria > Bacteroidota > Bacteroidia > Bacteroidales > Rikenellaceae > Alistipes. The sequence goes on along the minus strand of SUZS01000041.1, from coordinate 7,789 downwards.
CCTCGCGGAAACGGTCATTTACAGAGGTAATCTCAAGCTCGCCGCGTGCAGAAGGTTTGATGCTCTTTGCAACCTCCACGACCTTGTTAGGGTAGAAGTAGAGGCCGACAACGGCATAGTTGCTCTTTGGATGGGCTGGCTTCTCCTCTATGCTGATAACATTACCCTTGCTGTCAATCTCAGCTACGCCAAAACGCTCTGGGTCTGGTACTTGGTAGCCAAAAATGGTAGCCTTATTCTTCTTCTCAGCTGTCTCTACAGCCTTGCGGAGCATACCCGTAAAGCCCTGGCCGTAGAAGATGTTATCTCCCAAAACAAGGCAGGCACAATCGTCGCCCACAAACTGCTCTCCAATAATAAATGCTTGCGCAAGACCATCTGGTGATGGCTGCTCGGCATACTCAAAGTGAACGCCATAGTCTGTTCCATCGCCAAGAAGACGACGGAAACCCGGAAGGTCGTTTGGTGTAGAGATAATAAGAATATCCCTAATGCCCGCCAGCATCAGAACTGAAATTGGATAGTAAATCATCGGTTTATCGTAAATAGGCAACAACTGCTTACTTACACCCTTTGTGATAGGGTAGAGGCGTGTTCCGCTGCCTCCTGCCAATACTATACCTTTCATCGTTTTAGGTTTTGGTTATGTGTTATCTATTATAAACCTTCAAAGATAATAAAAAAAGCACAATCTACCAAATCGAGATTGTGCTTTGTGAATTTAACTTGTTAAATCTATTTAACAAAGCGGGCTTTTACATTCTCTGTTGCGCGGCGAAGTAGCTCTGCTGGGCAGCAAAGAGTGATTCGTACATATCGCTTACCCTCTGTGCCGAAGATGCCGCCCGGAGTGAGGAATACATCGCACTTGTCCATAACCTCGTCAGAGAAGTCGTAGCAGTCGCCCTCATAGTCCTCTGGAATCTCTGCCCAGATAAACAGACCTGCCTGATTTGGCTGATAGTGACAACCGAGTGCATCAAGAAGTGCCATACCCTCCTTCTCGCGCTCGCGGTAGATGGCATTAAGCTCTGTAAACCACTCCTCGCCAAGTGAGAGGGCGGTCTCGGCAGCCGCCTGAATAGGGTAGAACATACCAGAGTCCATATTGCTCTTGAATGTAAGGATAGAGTCAATCCACTCCTTCTTACCCATAATAACACCTACACGCCAGCCCGCCATAGAGTGTCCCTTACTGAGTGAGTTCATCTCCATAGCCACATCCTTTGCGCCTGGAACGGAGAGAATACTCATCGGCTTGTCGGCGTTGCGGATAAAGCTGTATGGGTTGTCGTGGATAATCAGTATGTTGTGCTTTGCGCCAAAGGCAATAATTTTCTCAAATAACTCGCGAGTAGGAGTCTTTCCTGTAGGCATACCTGGGAAGTTAGCAAACATAATCTTCACACCCTCTACGCCCGCAGCCTCAATAGCCTCAAAGTCAGGCATAAAGTCGTTTGCCTTGTTCAGTGAATAAGGAATCATCACACCGCCGGTCATACTTACCGCAGCCTTGTATGCCGCATAGCCTGGGTTTGGTACAAGCACCTTGTCGCCAGGGTTGATAAATGTCTGGCAGATGTGCATAATACCCTCCTTTGAGCCGATAAGAGGCAGAACTTCAGTGTTGTAATCAACCTCTACGCCATACCACTTCTGATACCAATCTGCAAAAGCCTTGCGAAGAATAGGCTCGCCCTTGAAAGACATATACTTGTGAACATCTGGGCGCTGTGCCTCCTTATAGAGACGCTCAATTACTGCTGGTGCAGGTGGAAGGTCTGGACTTCCCATTGCGAGTTTGATAATCTGACGACCTGTTGCCGCCTCAATCTCTGCAATCTCACGCAGACGACGCGAGAAGTAATATTCGCCCGTACCGTCCATACGGTGGGCACGCTCAATAGTAACCTTACTCATAGTCTTAATAGTTTTGTTGTGCAAAGATAACGAAAAAATGGATATCTGAAACAATATACACAAAAAACACCCACATTTTACTGCGGGTGCTGTCTATATTTTGAGTTGTTTTATTTACTAAAAGTCGTAACCGACAATGCAATCGGCGTATACACTCCAATATTGCGCATTTTTATATGCATCTACAGATGCGTGAGGTACATAAATTGTTTTGTCCGTAGCAATTCCATTAAAGGTGCTGTTGTTTATATTTGGAGGTGTCGTAGGTTTGCAATAAATATCGTTTAGATTTGGACAATTATAAAATGAACTATTCATTGAAATTACACTACTGCCTATAGTAATTGAATTTAGTTTATGGCATTGAGAAAATGCCGAATCAATTACTTGTACACTATCACTAATAGTAGCTGATGTTAGTTGAGAACAATTTTCAAATGCGAAAGACTCAATAGTAATTACACTATCAGGGATGGATATATTTGAAAAGCTGCTATACGCAAACGCCATCCAACCAATAGTTTCAATATTATCGCCCCAGGTTATTGATTTTAAATGACAATCTTCAAATGCTTGACTGCCGATTTCTTTTACATTGTTTGGGATAGTTATATCTGAAAGGCAATTACAATGGCTAAATGTTCCACTCTCAATCCTATTTAAGTTTTCTGGAAGAATTGCTTTCGTAAGATATGTGCAGTTATAAAACGCATAGCTACCAATATCTTGTACTTTGTCAGGAATATCAATCTCGTTAAGTAATGTCTCGTAAAAAGCATCATTTTTTATGGATGTTAGATTTTTAGACAGTTCTATACTTTTGAGCCCAGAGTTCCTAAAAGCACTATTGCCAATTTCTATCACAGAATTTGGAATATGTATTGAATTTAATTTTTTACAGTTGTAAAACGCAAAACTGCCAATATCTTTAACCTCGTTATCAAAGACAATTAAACCATATCCATTCGTGTAGCTATTATGAATAATTTTTGCATTAAAAGCATTAGTAGAATATGGTTCTAAAATTTTACCATCAGTAGTTGTGTATATAATTTCATTATTGGCAATTTCTAAACTTCGTTGATAAATTTTGATATTTGCCACTATTGTATTATTGTGCAATATCTCTATAATCGCATTGCGTGCAGTTGCTTCTGTATTTTTTGAAATTAGTAGTTTAATGGTATCTTTGCTAATTGTTGCGCGACTTGCATTATTACTTAATGTTATCCAGTAGCTTGCCGACTCAGGAATTTGTATTGTGTAATTTAGATTACTTTGAATATTGAATGTTAGTGTTGTTTCTTCGTTGTCTAATGCAAATGATGAATTATCAATTACAACATACCCTTCAACAAAAGAAATTGTTCGCATAATTGTAGTATGAGTGTTACTTACAAATACAACGATAGGACTATTGGTTAAGGGGTTTGGAGATAATACTGTTATATATCCCGAATTATCTGTTTCTGCAGTAACATAAGCATTCCATCCATTTTGCGCGATTGTGGCAATGTGAACATTATCATCGCTACTGTCAATAGAGTAGTTTATTGTACAAGTACTGCCTGCTATTATGGCAACATCATCCTCTACATCAAAAGTAATATCAAGTTTTCTACCCAGTATCTCGTCAAGTTTATCCTCAATAGCCTTTATGCGAGCTTCGAGGTCTGAAATCTTTGTGTTGATTGCCTTAACCTCTTCGTCAATACGTTTATTGACTGCCTCTATCTCTTTTGAGATCTTCTTGTCAATCTCGCCATTATTGGTATCAATTGCCTCCTTGATAGCCTTTTGATATGCCTCGGTAATCTCTGTTTTGTCCTTTTCAAGTTGCTCTTTCAACTCTTTGAGAGCCTTGGCAATCTCTTCGTCGCCCTCTTTGATCTTCTTATCAATAGATTCAAGCTTGGCATCAATCTCCGCAATTTTGTAGTAGTCGGTTAGCTGCTCTGATACCCAAGTTTTCAAGGTCGCCTCAGATTTTGATATAACGTCTAACAACTCAGGCTTAATATTGTCTACTTGAGTTTTAATCTTCTCAAGCTGCTCAGTTACAGCCTTGTACTGTTCTAATGTTGCAAATGTTCCATTAACCCAGTCAGTCGTCTTAGATAGTTGTTCGTTTACATATTTTTCAAGCTCTGCTATCTGATTTTTCAGTGAAGTATTAACATCTTTTAAGGCTGCAATCTCCTTGTTTGAAGTCTCTTCTACACTTGAAATGTGTTCGCTAAGCTGCTCGTCAACCTCGGACAGCAAAGGAATGGTTTTATTTATTGCCTCTATCTGTTCGTTCAAAGTGGCAATCTTTTGGTTTTCAATGTTGTCAAGTCGATTGTTAATCTCTTGAATGTCCTTGTCGTAGCAAGCTGTCAGTAGCAAAACTAACGACAAAATGGGTAGCAATAGCTTTTTCATAATTGTATGATTTTATTGTTTTTTGTCTAAAGTGTTTGAAATATTGCTCAAAGATAGTAAACTTTGTGCAAAGTGGTACCTGAAAAAAGTATATTTGCTACCCAAAACGCAATTTTGTTCCTATTTTTATCACTGCCCAACATTGCCGCAGGCTTATTCGTTAGAGGAGAACACTATGCCTCGCTCTACTTTACTACTTTGGTCGCTGTTGCCATATTTGCCGTTACGCGAGTAATATCACCCATTTTGAGCTCTAAATCAGATGGGAGCGTACTGCTCTTGGTATATGTTGCCATTTGTGTTTCAACAGTAATTGTGTACTCCTCGCCAGCCTTAAGCGTTGCGGGTAGCGTGGAGATATAGTATGGAGCTTTATATACTCCAGTAAGTGTAATACTATTGATACCATCATCCATCAGCGTATAAGGGATAGGATATGTCACACCATCCAGGTCGCTCAAGTTGAAGGAGATTAAGCCCGCAAGTGGATGCTCGCATGCAAAGGTCACCGATATAACCTTATCTCCATCATCAAGCACTAAATTCTTAAACGAAAGCTCCAAAAGGGCATTTAGGCGCGTCATTGTAAAATTCATTCTCGCATCGCCTGTGGGACGCTCTGCCTCAATCGGCTTCGACACAAATAAGTCAGCTTGTGCATCATAGTAACCCAGCCAATCTTGAGTCTGTTCATTTTTCAATTTATACTTGATCATGGAGCTATTAAATGAATATGCAGGAAAACTATTCATGCCAACAAAGATAAAGTTATCAGCATCTAAATCACTGTACATCGTAAACTCGAAAGTCGCCTTTTCACCTTCGTTAATAAGCTCGATGCCCGTCGCAACGACCATCCCTAAGCTACCATTATCGTCTAGATCGTTCTCTATACAAAGTAGACTAACAAGATATCTGTCATCTTCGGTCCAACGCGCCAAATAGTTGCCATCCTCGTCCTTTGCAATCGTAGTACGGGTTATATCATCAAAACCCATCTCAGCCTTAATCTTAATTGTGGAGTCTATCTTGTTTATCTCCTCCTCCTTGCTGCAACCAGCCAACAGTGAGGTAGCAGCTAACATTGAAATTACTATACGCTTCATTGTTACACCATTTTTAGAGTTCATTATCATAATCATTTACATCAAAGTCCCCACCAGGACCACCTTCTACCCAATTGGGCGCACTAACAGCAAAGCCGCACTCTAAAACCACCTCGTTCACTTTGAGAGTTGGTTTTTGATACCTTGTTTTCATAATTACTCTCCTTTTTTTATTTGTTAATATTGTTTATTCAGTACTACGATTGACCTACTCATCTGATTGTACATGTGACGAAGTTTGCAACTGCATGTACAAAGAGGTAGAATACTCTCATAATATCAAAATAGTGTTTTTGTGTAGCAAATATATAAACTTTTTTCGAAATTTTTACTTTGCTCTCCATTTTTTTTGATGTTATGTTGTCAAAATTTGGGAAAATGGCACAATTCAAAATATATTTCATACCTTTGTCGGCAAATTATTATGGATATGGAATTTATTGAAAGTATGCTCTTTGGTGGGGGTATTGCGCACTCGATATTTATATTTGCTGTGGCGATTGCTATTGGTACGGCGCTGAGTAAGATTAAGATTGGAGGCATTTCGCTCGGCTCTACTTGGATTCTCTTTGCAGGTATTGCGTTGAGTTATTTCGGTATGCGCGTGGACGGCGATATGCTAAATTTTGCGCGTGACTTCGGTCTGACACTCTTTGTATTTTCAATAGGTCTACAGATTGGCCCAGGATTCTTCTCATCGTTGCGTGCCGGTGGACTGAAGCAGATGTGGCTCGCGGTACTTGTTATGGCGTTGGGTGTAATTGTGACGCTGATAATCGGTCAGATAACTGGCACTCCGCTACAGACGATGGTGGGTGTTATGGACGGTGCGGCGGTAAATACCCCAGCAATGGGTGCTACGCAGCAGGCATATATGGATATTACGGGCGTGGAGGATAGTACAATACCGATGAGTTTTGCTATTGCATATCCATTTGGTGTTGTGGCTGTTATTATCGCCTTTATAATTCTTAAGGCGTTGCTGAAGATTAATACAGCTGTTGAGAACGAGGCTCTTAAGGCACTCAGTAACGAGAATAAGTTTGCAGCAAAGTTCTCTCTTGAGGTGCTTAATACGCAGATTGACGGAAAGAAAGTGAGCGAGATTCGTAATATAGTAGCTCGTCAGTTTGTTATTTCGCGCATATCTCACGATGGCAACAAGGCTTTTATTGCCGACTCTAAGAGTGTTGTCCACTGTGGCGATAAGCTCTTTATTGTCAGCGCAATGGAGGATAAAGAGGCGATACTCGCCTTTCTTGGCAGGGAGGTTGATATGTTAGAACAGGAGTGGGGTGAGTTTGAGGGTAAGCTTGTGTCGCGCCGCATTGTTGTTACACGCGCAGAGATTAATGGTAAGAAATTCTCAGACCTGCGCCTGAGAACAAAGTATGGCATAAATATTACGCGCGTAAACCGTGCGGGTGTAGACCTTATACCTTACCAAGGTATGGAGCTTCAATTAGGCGATAAGGTTATGGTTGTAGGCTCTGAGAGCGCTATTGAGAAGGTAGCTGAACTACTGGGAAATTCGCTCAAGAAACTACATCAGCCACACATCTTTACAATCTTCCTCGGCATTGCGTTGGGTGTCTTTGTGGGCTCTATTCCACTTGTAGAATCGCCACAGATAAAGCTCGGTCTTGCAGCTGGTCCAATGCTTATGGCAATTCTCATTGGTCGCTTTGGAACTCACTGGCACTTAATAACTTACACCACGATAAGTGCAAACCTTATGCTCAGAGAGGTAGGCCTTGCTATGTTCCTTGCATCGGTGGGACTTGCCTCTGGCGATGGTTTTGTTGATGCGCTGATTTCTGGCGGATATATTTGGATGTTCTACGCACTTATTATTGCTATTGTGCCACTGCTTCTTGTTGGTATTTTTGCCCGCAAGGTCTACAAGATGGACTACTATACTCTTATGGGAACACTTGCGGGAAGTATGACAAATCCTATTGCGCTAACCTATGCAAACAACATTGCTGGTTCTGATATGCCTGCGATTAGTTATGCTACTGTTTATCCACTTGTGATGTTTTTGCGAGTGGTAATCGCCCAAAGTATGATATTGTTCTTGCTCTAAAGAGATAAAAAAGAGGCTGAATAAAAAGTGTATTTTGTCGTTATGCTCGCCCTCAAAATGCTCATTTACGCCAAGTAAACTCCGCTTTTTCGGGCTTCGCAAGCCTAAAACTACATCTTTTTATTCAGGTAATGATGCCAAAAGTGGCGCTTTTTAGAGAGTAAATAAATGGCGAGAAACGCAGTATTTCTCACCCTATTTTTTGCTTGCTTTACCCTGATTACTTTGCAGAAAAAGGAACCATTTGACGAAG
>SUZS01000040.1 GCA_015059785.1 Rikenellaceae bacterium | reverse complement strand
GTAAAATAAATGTTTAGACGACTTTTGTACGGACAATCAGTCCTCAATCCAAACAACTTAACACTTTGTCAATCAATAAGTTTTGTAGAATGCTTCACTGTCCACATTCTACAGAGGGTCTAACCGTACGTGGGTGACTATTTCTTTTTAGTCACCCACTTCTTGTTTTTTAAGGCGGACTCTGAGTCGTATACAACAAAAGTATGGTTGCATTGATAGAATTTTGGTTCGGTGGACTCTATATAGGTGAAAACAGAAAATAACTACTTAATTTTTTTGAGATATGGAGAGGATAAGAACTATTCTATTGGCACTGATTTTTTCGCTTACCTTGACCTCTGTAGCACCTGCGCAGGAGGCATACAAGATGCGTCAGGCAGAGAAATATCGTCGCGAGGCGGAGTACTACAGCAATCAAGCAAATGACTATCGTCACAAGGCGGAGTACTATCTTCGCCGAGCAGAAGATTATCAGAACAAGGCGGCATATTACGGCAGACGAGGCGATATGAGCAGTGCGAAGTCTAACTCAAACTATGCGCAGCAGGAGATGTCAAAGTATAAGTCGTATATGAACTACGCAGCTCAGGCCGACGCCAAGGCGGCAAAGTATTTCCGTTATGCTGCGCAGGCGTTAAGATGATGTGCAGAGTAACAAAGGGTGTATAGTCGGTAAAATTTACTACTATAAATAGGAGGATAAAAGATGAATACTAATAGATTTGATAGAGCGATGATTGTTGTAGATATTGTTGTTGCAACACTCACTCTGCTGACCTATATTTGTGCGGGAGTGACTTTTGGGGTGTTTAGTCCGCTCTTTTTTGCGCTGATTGCCCTCAGACTATGGTTCGGATTTTTGAACTATCGTCGTAGCTCGCTTGCCGTAGTGCCAACGGCGATTATTGTGCTGTTGATGACCTTAATAGCGGTGGGCTCGCACGGACATTTTATGCGTTTTGCGGCAATGATTGTCCCTGTGTGGGATTTTCTCTACCACACGCTACTGATGTGTGGCGTAGAGCAAAGCTCGTCGCTATATTACCAGATAGTCGGTATCTCTTCCCCGTGGGTGGAGCTGTTAAATCTGATATGGTTTGCTCTTCTGCCTATAGCTCACTATCTGTTCCGTCTATATAAGCGACAGAGTGTTGCAAGCCGTTTGAGCAAAAAGCAGATTACTGCCCTTACGCTCTATCTTGTAGCTACGCTTTTTATCGGTGCATTGACAATGATAAGTGCTCTACAGATTGTGCCAATATCAATTATGGCTATTATGGTGCTCCTTATCCCGATACTATTTAAGTTGGATGGATTTAGTGCTATGCTTACCAGGGGCGAGAAGGGGTTGATAATTTGCTATCTATTGCTTATCTTTGTGGGGTATGCAGGTGTAGTGACAGTACCTATAATGTCAGCCCTCGCGCTATTTGTAACCCCAGTAGTGCTATATTGGCTCAGCTGCTGGTGCAGTGATAGCAAGGTGGAGTACAAGGCGTTGCTGATGTTTTTTATCGGCTCATCGCTCTTCTGGGCTGCGCAGTATACGACAAACATTGTCCGCATAGTGATGCTAATCTTATCACTTGCTGCAATGGCGGTGGCTGTAGTCTGCTTTGCTTATGCAACAAAGAGATATTGGGCAGCAGCGGCTCTGTATATCGTGGCGGCAGTAGTAGTACCTATTGTAAGCATTGGATTTAACCCTTACGCAACGCTTGATGCAAAAATGCTGGGACTCTATATGGGCTATTCTCGTCGTGGCGTGTTCTGCGTCAAGAGTGATAGCGGCGTGGGGCTAAGAGATAGATATGGGGCAATAATTCCAGCCAAGGGCTACACTGCCTTTGAGATGGTCGGCGTGGGTAATTCTCTATGCAAGGCATATAGTGGGGATAAGTTCCAGATTTTTGACTTTCACTCTAACACGCTTTTGAGTCCAGATTGGTTTACGGAGATTATCCCCGATGGGGAAGATTGTTATAAACTTAAGTGTGAGAATGGCTACGAGAGATCTCTCTGTAAGGATAGTATGGGCGATTATGTTATTAGGACAAAGTTGTCAGAATAGTTATGAAAAAGATGTTTAGAAAGATAAAAATTAAGTGGCAAACATGGCGTGGGGTAGCTCTTGATATATGGTCAAGCAGTGGCTACCCATCACATGTGTTATCAAATTTGTGCAGTAACCGCTTCTTTTTTGAAGGGGTTTTCTGTCAGAGTATGGAGGGCTTTTTGCAGTCTCTGAAGTACAAAGATGAGGTGCGCCAGCGACAGATATGCGCAATGAAGGGTCGCAGGGCGAAAAACAAGGCTACAACAGTGTGGCAGGCAGAGCAGATATTGTGGTGGAAGGGGCGAGAGATAAATCGTCAAGGCCCAGAGTATAGAGAGCTTATCACCAGAGCATACCAGGCGATGTTTACTCAGAATGAGCGATTTAGAATTGCGTTACTATCTACCCGCGGGCTTACGCTCTACCATAGCCGAGGTCAGAGTGACCCCTACAAGACCATTCTTACAGAGGAGGAGTTCTGCACAACGCTGATGAACTTGCGCGATAACTACAATATTCGCAAGGATGAGTTTGAAACTCGCCGCCGCAGACTCTACTTTGATATGGACGGCGTGCTTGTAGACTTTGTCTCTGGGCTCAAAAAGCAGAGCGAGCAGACTCTTGCAGAGTATGAGGGTAGATTAGATGAAATCCCGGGACTCTTCGGAGTAATGGAGCCTATTGAGGGGGCAATAGAGGCCACACATCGCCTTGCAGAGCACTACGACTGCTATATACTATCTACAGCCCCGTGGAGAAACCCTTCAGCGTGGAGTGATAAACTACTGTGGGTGCAGAGATACCTGCCCGATATCTTCCACAAACGCATCATCTTGAGCCACCATAAAAACCTCTGCTGTGGCGACATACTTATTGACGACCGAGGTAAGAATGGCACAAGTGAGTTTGAGGGCGAGTGGATAGAGTTCGGCTCGGAGCGTTTCCCTGATTGGGAGGCTGTCCTGGAGTATCTGTTGCCCTAAAAAACTTTGTGAAACATTTAATAGGCTATAAAGATTATGCAGACAATTAGTAATACCGATATTGAGAAGCGACACTCTGACTGCTACTATCTTGAGTACTACTTTATCCCAATGTTAGTCGAAGGTGTTCAGACAGCAGAGCTTGAGGCGGAGGCACTGCTACACATAGAGCTGTGGCCCGAGTTTATTAGGCAACATATTGACCAAGAGTTTGAGTATGACTGGGATAATCTGCACTGTGAGGGAGTGGAGCTAAACGAGGAGTATCTTTTAGCCGTCTACATCTTCCCAGAGCCAGAGGAGGCACCACTGGCTAAGTATGGCGCGGTGCTTATAAATAGAGTAACAAATGAGGCGGTCTACTACACCTTTGAGAAGTCTATTAATGGGCGTTGGGTATTGGGCAGCAAGAGCCTTGAGAGCCACTACAACTATGGCAGTGTTGAGGATATGAACATCGACAAGTTTGTTGATTGGGTTATAGAGCGGGCAGATGTAGAGCCAATATTTGCGGCAAAGGGTCGCAATTTGCCGTCGTAATGATATATTTTGACCGCTTATACCCTCTATATAGATAGAACAAAAAGGAGAAAAGAGTATGTTACTGACTATTTCAATTTTGGTTCTTGCCTATATGATTTTGGGTAAGGATATCAAGCCTCTTTTAGAGAAGGCTAAGAGTATTGATTGGCGTGCGGGTATAGATGAGCTGTGGGAGAAGTTTCGCCCATGGGCTGTAAAGGTTGGCAGGGCTACTGCCAGACCACTGCTTCAGAGCTACTATGTGCTTAAGGATGAGAATACATCTACCACAGACCGATTGCTTATCTATGCAGCTATTGCCTATACAATTCTGCCTACAGATGCAATCCCTCGTACGGTATATAAATTCTTGGGCATTCTTGATGACGGCCTTGCGGTGATGTATGTCTATCGTAAGATTAAGAGTAAGATTACGGCGGAGATTGACGCTAAGGTTGATAGCATCTTGGACGATTGGTTTGGTGTAGATTATGAGGTTATAGAGTAGAATGAGCAAGTCGTTGAAAGTATATCTGTGGTCGTTAGCCGTTGTGGTTGTTGTTTGCTTAGTACTTCTCTTTAGCAGGCAATTAGGGGTACTACAGCCACACCATAACTTGGCTAACAACCCTGCAAGCATTGAGAAGATTGTGGGTGTTCCTCTGCCGAGTATCAGTAGCTCGGAGTCGGATAATAATCTTGACAGAGGCACATCCTGCTGGGACTGCTTTGTCCATACGGCTTACTTCTCAACACAGCTGACCGACCAGACAATCACTCGTTTGGAGCAGCTCTGTCAGACAGATAGCAGCCTCTGGTGTAAAAGTAGTACCGAGCAGTGCTATATCTATACAGATGATGCCTGGAGTAGTGGTGGGGCGTACTATATCAACTGTAGAATATACCCTGACCATCTATATATAGAGTACTATATTGACGAGGTTATGCGTATTGTACCCCAGATAGTTGCAGCAATCGTAACCGTAATTTCAGCCATTGTAATGACGCTTTGGGGTTTAGGATTGCTGGTTTATAAATCTTAGTGATGTTTCAAGAGGCTGAATAAAAAGTGTATTTTGTCGTTATGCTCGCCCTCAAAATGCTCATTTACACCAAGTAAACTCCGCTTTTTCGGGCTTCGCAGCGCCGCGATTAAGTGAGAGCAGAGGCTGCTTGCAGACTATGCCGAGCGTGAGCGGTGAAAAGGAACTTAAGCCTAAAACTACATCTTTTTATTCAACCTCCGAACAAAATATGGGTGACTATTTTACTTTTTAGTCACCCACTTCTTTTTGTTGATAATATTAACCTGTTCGTTTTGGCGTATTCGCGATTCGTTGAAAAAGAGATAAAAAGCTACTAATTTCGTCTAAATAAGCCTATATTTGCCAGCATAAAGTACATTTAGAACAGAACAATGAAAGTATTAATTGTCTGCAATAATGCCTATATGCGTGGTAATGGTATCTGTACGGCGGTGCTATCATTAGCAAGGCGACTTAAACTGGTGGGTGTTCAGGTCAGGATTATGTCTACAGCCAATCCAGACCCTTCGTCTACTGACCAACCAGATTATCCACTAAAACACTTTAAGTTCCCAATTTTTGAGCCGATAATAGAGACTAACGGCTTTAGATACGCTACTTTTGACCGCAACATTGCCACTCAGGCTATAGCGTGGGCCGATGTTGTCCATCTGCACGAAGGTTTCCCTATGGAGGCAAAAGTTGCTCGCTTAGCCCGCGAGATGGGCAAGCCTTGTGTTGGCACTTTCCACCTCTTTTCAGAGAATGTTACGGCGAATTTGGGGCTGGGTAAGGCTCGGATAATTAACTACTTTGTTACGCGATGGTGGCGAAATAGCGTCTATAATCTCTGCTCTGTTGTCCACTGCCCTACAGAGACGGTTAAAAAACATCTTGTCAAGTGCGGTTATAGATCCCAGATGAGGGTTATAACAAATGGGTTGGAGATTGCCGAATCGGAAATTGTCCCATACAAATCTACTAACGAGCTGATAGTTGTGCTGTGCATAGGTAGGCTATCAAACGAGAAGTCGCAGAGCACACTTATTGAGGCTATGCGATACTCAAAGTATGCCGACCGTATTCAGCTACACTTTGCGGGCAAAGGACCGTGTCAAAAGAGGTATGAGAGGGAGGTAAAAAAGCTGTTGAAGGAGGGTGTGATAAAGTATGAACCTGTGTTTGGATTTTACAGCCACGACCGCCTCAAGGAGATTATAAGAACAGCCTACCTTTATATCCACTGTGCGTGGGTAGAGGTTGAGGGACTCTCATGCGCGGAGGCTATCCGCGAGGGTGTTGTGCCGATAATTGCCACGGGCGAGTTTACAGCTTCGTCGCAGTTTGCTCTTGATTCTCGCAGTACCTTTGCAGAGCGAGACTCTAAAGAGCTGGCTGCGAAAATTGACTGGTGGATAGAGCATCCCGAGCAGCGAGCGGAGATGGGGATAAAGTATGCCCACTCTATTAAGAAGTACAACGCCACCGATGCAATAGCGCAGATGATAGATATGTATCAAGATAGTATTAAGAAATGCTAAAACTACGACAGATATTTGTTTTTGCTCTTGTAGCGTTTTCAGTGTCGTGTAGCCAAGTGCGCCACGCGGCACAACAGAGCTATCTGTCTAATGGCGAGCTGAAGTGTAACGGTATTTTAGAGCAGCGCGCCTATACCTGCTCTGTTGAGGGACCAAGTAGCCGAAAGATGAATGTATACCTGCCTGCGGAGTACTACCAGACTACTGAACACTATCCGGTGCTATACCTACTGCACGGGGCGAGGGGTAATGAACAGTCGTGGATTGTAAAGGGCGACCTACTGCGAATTGTTGATAGCCTTACAGAAAGAGGCCTTATGCGTAAGTGCATTGTTGTGCTGCCAAATACAAACCAGTATAAGGATGACAAGGACTTTGGTAACTCCCGCACAAAGGGTGCTTTGGAGTCCTTTTTTGAGAACAATGGTGCGGTAGAACACTCATTTGTGGCTGATGTAGTAGCCGATGTAGAGAGCAGATATAGGACTATACCCCAAAAGAGTGGTCGCGCAATAGCTGGCCTATCTATCGGCGCGTTGCAGGCTATACATATCAGCGCATCACATCCCGATATGTTTGACTATATAGGACTATTCTCGCCTATGGTGCACCCATTTGCTCAGCATAGCCACTACTCATCTATATATAGGGACCTTAAAAAGAGACAACAGATTCAATTTGCCACTCCGCCAAAGCTCTACTGGGTGATGATTGGCAAGCGAGACTTCTTCTACCCGCGTATGAATTGTTATTGTGGCTATCTTGATAGGCAAGGGTACAGACACGACTACTACATATCCCCTGGGGGACATCAGTGGAGTAACTGGAAGTTGTACTGCAATATCTTTATGCAGCGACTATTTTAATGCGTTGCTGTATACCACGCCGTTGCTTGCCAGTCGGAGCGGTATGCTGAGGCTGTGTTGAGCATTATCGGCGCTGAGGTAGTAAGACCGCAGTATGTTGTAATCGGATTTGCACGGTTGTTATATGCCGAGTAGAAGGTCTCGGTGTGGTGCTGGCCCGATAGCGTGCGGGCAAGTTGCTCCTTAAAGGCTGTCACTGCCGCAGCATCTGTACAGCTCTGGGTGATATAGTCCTCCAAATCAAAGAAGATATGTGTTGGGTTCCGCGATGAACTAATGCCGTCGTAGACCTGAATAGTATCTGGGTCTATATCCTTGAGCGAACTATTTGTTCGCTTGACAGCCTCTGCAAGTGCATCAAGCTCCGAGCAGGCAATAACGGCAGAGCAGGCAGATGAGTATATACCCTCCTTATTTACCTTATAGTAGTCCACAAAGGCCTTTGCTGCTCTGTCAAGTCGCTCTTTGAGCGGTGCTGAGCTAACCATTGTCGGAATCATATCTGTATAAGGCATACCCGCCGCCATAACCTCACAAGGCGAGCCGAGGATGTAGTCTGTAATATTCTTCATATCGTATGCGCTCTCAACATTTGCCATATAGCAGACATCAAAGATGATATAGTCAAGGTGATGGCCTGTGTCGGCAATGGCAGCGGCAAACTCTGTGGTGTTTACCTGTGTGGATGCCGTATCGCCTATATGTCGTACCATAGCCGCACCAGGTGCAGGAGTCCAGATGCGCTCCTCAATGCCTGCCTGATATGTTGACATAGAGCTGCTACCCTCGACCTTTGGCAGCCAACCACGGCCGTGTGAACCTACATATAGTCCATACTCCTCAGCTGGTGCAGCTGCAAATAGGTCGTTGAAGATTGTGTAGAGCATACTCTGGTTGTATACCGCTGGTAGGTCGTAGTCGGCAATATGCTCGCGAAGAACTTGTTTAGTATCGCTGTCGTAGCGAATCT
Source organism: Rikenellaceae bacterium (assembly GCA_015059785.1). GTDB lineage: Bacteria > Bacteroidota > Bacteroidia > Bacteroidales > Rikenellaceae > Alistipes. The sequence continues at coordinate 10,615 of SUZS01000040.1, read as the reverse complement.
CAAACATAGAGCCGCTGTTGGTGCTATTCTGTAGGAATACTATCACGCGGCTATTGTCTAATGTCCCCTCAGCAGCGATAGTCTCTACCATTGCCAGGTTACTCTGATAGTAACCCTTTAGGCTTGTGCCGAGGAAGTAGAAGAGTAGAGCCTGGTCGGCCTTCTCTTTGCGCTGCCAAACCTCTATTGTGGCGGTACAAGCGGGTTTATCCTTCAAAGAGACGGTAAGTACTCCGAGCTTACGCTCGTTGTCACTGCTGTTGCGCTCCTTAACCGTAAGAAGTACTCTCTGTCCCTCTCCACGAACGGCTGTAAGAGCTGCTGTGGAGCTGGTAACAGTAAAGTCAAATGGGGTGTCAATAGTAAGGCTCATCGTAGCCCCTGCTGTGCCGTTGATAACAACGCGGCTGCGGTCAAAGAGGATTGCCGAACGCTGCACAACGGCAATGCGACCCTCTAATGTCTCTCCGCCAACCTTAAAGCCGAGACGACCTGCCGTATGCTCCTCTGACGAGAGGTTATCTTTTGTTGCGCTGACAGATATGCGATATTTGTTTGTGTTTATCTTTGTAGGCTCACTGACAGTAATATCCCCCTCGGTGAAAAGCTCAAAGTCGCTATTTGCACACTCAAAAGTGATATCTGTAGCTATATTTTGCTCTGGAGCAAGTGAGATAGACTCGCGATACTGCTCCTCGACAACGACAAGAGGTCGCTGGTGCGCCTCAATACCAGTAAAGCGGGTACGGGAGAGACGGATGATAACATCGCCAAGCTTAACGGTCTCAAGTGTGCGGTTTGTCTGGGTGGCAGTAGCGGTGATAACGGCCTTTGTTGTCGCCTCGCCGCTTGCGGGACTATACTCTACACCTGGGGTGTCAAGAACCTCCCAAGCGAGCTTTGAGCTGATAGCAAATGTCGTCTGGCTTCCTGCGGCGCCATCAAGAGTAATGATGTTGTTTGTAACTCCATTAAGGATTGACAGTGAGTCATTAGGCACTGGCTCAACAGGGTTACAGCCAATGGCAAGCAGTGTCAGTAGTAGTGTGTATAGTGAAAATCTCTTCATAGTCTATTTGTATTCTCTTGGTTTAAGGTTATTGAACTGCCATGTACGCTCGCGCTTGAAGGTGTAGTCGTCTGGCTTGTTCCAGTATACGCGGCTGTAGTCAAAGTAGTAGCCCTTTAGCTTATTTTTTGGCGCCTCAAAGGGTATAAACTCAACCTCGCGGCTGATAATCTTACCCTTGCGCTGATTCCAACCCTTGGCGGCAATAAAATCTACGCCGTGCGAGAAGAAGATAATGTGCATAGGCTCCTTCTCCTTTATTCCCGTACCAGAAGTAGCTATAGTTCTAAGGATTGCTGCAAGGTGGTCGGCATAGACCTTCTCACGAGCACTATCGCCTGCCGTTCCATAGGCGTACGCCATAATGTTAAGCAACTTTGGCGAGAAGGGGTCGTACTCCATAGCCTCTGTGCAGGCGGCAATAAGCTGGTCGATATCAGTAACAGATGGAGTGTCTATGGCTATACGCGCCATAATGTTCTGCACCTTTGTCATACCCGGATTGTCGTTCAGAGGGCGATATGCCGCCTGATAGGCATATCCGTAGTAGAGGTAGTGGTACTGCTCGTCAGTCAGTGGCTCGCCAGCCTTGTAGCGCATCATAAGGTTGGGATAATAGTACTCAGAGTTGCTGTCGTTTATGGCAGCAAAAATCTTGTCATTATCCGGCACTTCGGCTCTGACGGCAAACGAAATGGCTGCTGCGCAGAGCAGAACAAATATTCGCTTAAGACTCATACTTAATAATCTCAATTCTTTGTCTAATATCAAGCTCTACGCTCGCCTTGGCAAGTGGTAGTCGGACAGTTGGCGTGCAGAGAGCTTTTGTGGCAAGTGCATTTTTTATGCCGACAGGGTTGCCCTCGGCAAAAAGCGAGTCGGTAATAGCACTCAGACGAGTGAGCATATACTCCGCCTTGTCAAAATTGCCCTCAAGGGCCAGCGTTGTAAGGCTCTTTACATCGGCAGGGTAGAGATGTGCAAGCACAGAGAGAACACCCTTGCCACCACGGCGAATAGCCTCTACAGTAAGACCATCGTCGCCACTGACAAGGATAAAATCCTCGCGAACTTTAGCCACAGCCTTTACCACCTCCTCCATTTGGTCTGCATTGCCAGAGGCCTCCTTAATGCCGAAGATATTTGGACAGGTAGCCACTATGCGGGCAACGGTCTGAGGTGTCATATTCACGCCCGTACGACCAGGGATGTTGTAGAGCATTATCGGCAGCGGGGATGCCTCAGAAAGAGCCTTAAAGTGGAGATAAAGCCCCTCCTGATTTGGCTTGTTGTAGTATGGATTTACGCTTAGTACAGCATCGTAGCCCGTAAAGTCCCAACTTCGAAGAGTAGCTACAACATCGGCTGTGCAGTTGCCACCAATGCCTACCATAAGTGGTACTCGACCGCTAACCCTCTGTGCAATAAACTTTGCTACAGCCACGCGCTCTGAAGGTGTCAGAGTTGGTGTCTCGGATGTAGTTCCAAGGGCGAGCAGATAGTCCACGCCGCCATCTATTACTCGGTCAATAATGGCTGCAAGGGCCCCAAAGTCTATGCTACCCTTGCTGTCAAAAGGTGTTATCAGCGCAACACCTACGCCTGTGAATTTATTTGTTATTGTCATACGCTAAAACAAACTTGTCTGTATAACTTGTTCTACTTTTGGTTGTTCTGTCTCTGGTGCGGTTGGCTCTACAGCAGAGCTACCCTCCTCAATAAGCTCTATAAACTGCTGCTCGGTAAGTATTGTTACGCCCAACTTTTCAGCCTTTTGCAACTTCGCAGGGCCCATATTCTCGCCCGCAACAATAAAATCTGTATTGCCACTCACGCCCGACTGGTTCTTTCCGCCGTGACTCTCAATAAGTGCCTTCAATTCGTCACGCGAGTAGACGGAAAACTTACCCGATACGACAACATTCTTGCCCTCAAGAATGTTTGAACTTCGTACAGCCTGCTCGCTCTCAAACTGTAGTCCTGCTGCTCGCAGACGCTCAATAATGGCGAGGTTTACAGGGTCAGCAAAGTACTCTATAATAGCCTGAGCAATCTTATCTCCCACCTCTTCAGCATCTTGCAGAGTAGTGCTATCAGCTGCCATAATGGCGTCAAGGCTCTTGAAGTGCGAGGCCATATACTTTGCCGTAGTCTCACCCACAAAGCGAATACCCAATCCGAAGAGTACGCGGGCAAAAGGTACAGATTTTGACGCCTCAATGCTGCTTATGATATTGTCTGCCGACTTCTCGCCAAGGCGCGGTAGAACAGCAAGGTCTGTCGCCTTCAGCGTGTAGAGGTCGGCTATATCTGCAATAAGTCCATTCTCAAAGAGCAACTCAACGGTCTCAGCACCAAGTCCGTCAATATTCATCGCCTTGCGACGGATGAAGTGGATAATGCGACCCAAAATCTGAGGTCGGCAACCGCTCTGGTTAGGGCAGTAGTGCTTTGCCTCGCCCTCAAAGCGCACTAACTTAGCTCCACACTCAGGGCAGAGGGTGATATACTCAAATGGGGTGCTATCAGCCTCACGCTCCGTAAGCTCTACACCCGTAATCTTCGGGATAATCTCGCCACCCTTCTCAACATAGACTTTGTCACCTATCCTTATATCTAACGCAGCAATCTGCTCGGCATTGTGTAGCGAGGCTCTTTTTACTGTTGTTCCTGCAAGTAACACCGGCTCAAGATTTGCCACAGGGGTTATAGCACCCGTTCTGCCGACCTGAAAATCTACACTGACAAGGCGCGTAAGTGCACTCTCGGCCTTAAATTTATAGGCTACAGCCCAACGAGGCGACTTGGCAGTAAAACCAAGCGAACGGCGCAGGGCAAAGTCGTTTACTTTGATCACAACGCCATCGGTAGGGTATGGAAGAGTTTTGCGAGCCTCGTCCCAATGGTTTATATACTCTATAACCTCCTTAGCACCACGGCAGAGGGTCATATGCTCAGAGACCTTAAAGCCCCAGCGACGGGCAGCCTCAAGGTTCTCTATATGGTTTGTAAATGGCAGATTGTCGCCCGCCATCTGGTAGAGTGTGCAGTCTAAACCACGCTTGGCAACTACTGCCGACTGCTGCTGCTTGAGCGTGCCCGCAGCAGCATTGCGAGGATTGGCAAATAGTGCTTCGCCCGCAGCTTCACGCTCGCTATTGAGGCGGTCAAAAGATGCGTAGGGCATAAATATCTCGCCACGAATCTCAAACAGTTCTGGGATATCCTCTCCGCTCAGGGTTAGAGGAATAGAGCGGATAGTCTTAACATTGGCCGTAACATCGTCGCCCGTAGTACCATCACCACGAGTAACAGCGCGAACAAGGCGTCCACCTTCGTATGTAAGGCTTATGGCAGTGCCGTCAAACTTCAACTCGCAGACAAACTCAGTCATGCCCTGCTGCTGCTCTATGCGCTCAATAAATGCGCTCAGCTCCTCAATAGAGTAGGTGTTTGAGAGCGAGAGCATAGGGTAGCGGTGGGCTACAGAGGCAAACTCTGAGGTGCGGTCACTACCCACACGCACAGAGGGCGAGAGTGGGTCGTAGTACTGAGGATACTCAGCCTCAAGCTCCATAAGGCGGCGCATCATAGAGTCAAAGTCGTAGTCTGAAATCTCGGGCGAGTTCTCGACATAGTATTTGTGGTTGTGGTAGTTGAGTTGCTCGCGCAGAGACTCAATCTCTACCAAAATATTGTTCTTCTCTACCATATTATAAATCGCAACGCACGAAAGTACATATTTTATTTCAAATTGAGCGCAAAATCAAAAAAAAAAGAAAAAAAATCTGTTAAATTGGTGTGATTACAAATTTTTGCTTATACTTGCACCCACAATTGATGATAAACAATAAACAAAACTATACAAAATATGGCAACACCAACTAATAAAAGAAGATCAGTAATCAGTTTTAACAATCTTCCGTTAGAGATTCAGGAGGCGGTAAAGGCCTTCTATCCTTATGGTTATTCAGAGGCGATGATGCGCATTAACAAGCCAAATGGAGACTTCTTCTTCGCAGTACCTTTTGAGACAGACGAGGTTAGCTACCTGGTAAAGATTGATGTTAAGATTGACGACCCAACTGAGGACGACGACGATAAGGAGTACTACGACGATGAGATTAAGGGCGCAGACCAAATCCAGGATGATGAGGAGGAAGAGGAGGAGCGTCGCCCATCGCCAATAGAATTTGATGATGAAGACTAAGAAGTTGATTAAAATTTTAATCAACTTCTTAGAACACTCTGTAGAAGGAGCTTATATACAAATTATAATTTTATGGCATACAATCTATTAAAAGGCAAGAAGGGAATTATTTTCGGTGCACTAAACGAGCAGTCTATTGCGTGGAAGGTGGCCGAGCGTGCGAGAGAAGAGGGGGCCGAGATTGTGTTGACAAACACCGAAATCTCACTTCGTATGGGTGAGATTTCAAAGTTGGCAGAGAAGTGCAATGCGCCCGTTATTGCTGCCGATGCAACAAAGGTTGAGGACCTTGAAGCGTTGGTAGATGGTGCTATGGAACACTTTGGTGGTAAGTTTGACTTTGTGCTTCACTCTGTGGGTATGTCTCCTAATGTTAGGAAAAATATCCCATATCAGTCGCTCAACTACACATTTTTGGACCGTACGCTGGATATTTCGGCCGTTTCGTTCCATAAGGTGCTACAGGTGCTCTATGCAAAGGATGCACTCAATGAGTGGGGGTCTGTCGTGGCTCTGACCTATATGGCTGCACAGCGTACATTCGTAGGATACAGCGATATGGCAGATGCAAAGGCGCTGCTTGAGTCTGTGGCTCGTAGCTTTGGTGCTATCTATGGTCGTGACCGCAAGGTGAGGGTCAATACTGTATCTCAGTCGCCAACTGCCACAACAGCGGGCAAGGGCATTGCAGGTATGGGCGGTATGTTAGACTTTGCCGAGGCGATGTCGCCTCTGGGAAATGCAGATGCTGATGACTGCGCTGACTACTGCGTAACGCTCTTTAGCGACCTTACGCGTAAAGTAACAATGCAAAACCTCTACCACGATGGTGGCTTCTCAAAGATGGGATTAAGCGAAGAGGTTTTTCATACTTTTCTAAATAATAAAGGGTAGTGCAAAACTACCCTTTATTGTTATTTCTCCCAGTGGAATGGGGCGAACTGCGTATCATCACTCTTCCAATGCGGTTTGCGCAGTGCGTAGATAATCAGCGGAACGATAATCACTACAAGACATCCTACGATAAGTATCGTAACCCATGTTTTTGGGCTTCCTGTTGGAATCTGTGCAGGCGGGATAAAACTCAATACAAAGGCGAGTAGTGAACCGCAGAAACCAAGTCCTGCGATAATCCACATAACCAGATTGCCTCCAAGTCGGAAAGGACGGTCTGTGTTTTTCATCTTGTATCGTAGCACTATAGCCGCCGCAAAGAGCATCATATACATTATCAGATATAGTGAGGCGGTCATCTGCGAGAGTATCTGATAGAAGGACTGCACGCTCGGCATTACTACAAACAGTAGCGAGAGTAGTGTTACAATACCTCCCTGAATAAGCAGAATGTTGCGCTGCACACCATTCTTGTTGCTCTTCTGGAAAAATGGAGGTAGATAGCCCGCCTTGCCAACTGTAAAGATACCCTTTGATGGACCTGCAACCCAAGTAAGCACTCCTGCAAGTACGCCGAACATCAGTGCAATAGCTATCAGCGGTGCTGCCCACGACATATGTAGATACTGGAAGTACTTGTCAAAGCCGATAAGTAGCGACTGGGTCAGCGACACATCCTTGGCAGGGATAATAAAACCGAGGGAGAAGGTGCCCAGGATAAATATCGCTACGGTAATTAGCGAGCCGATAATAATGGCTTTAGGGTAGTTGCGCTTAGGGTTGTTTACCTCCATAACATGTATACCCATCATCTCCATGCCGGCATAGAAGAGGAAGATACTACTTGCAAGAACAAGGTTGTCAAACTTCTTCAGGTCAGGGAAAAATCCTGCGCTCATATCCATATTGTTGTGTCCGCCAGTTGCAAGGTAGATAATGCCCAGCACGATAAGTAGTGCGGCGGGGATAATCGTGCCGATAATACCTCCCCACTTACTGATTTTACCTACCCAGTCAAGACCCTTGAGCGATATAAATGTGGCTGTCCAGTATATAGCCAGCACCACCACAAGGGTAAACATCTTGTTTGATGCAAGTGCCATATCGGCCTGCTGATTCATACCTATAAAGGCGATAGATACGGCTCCAAATGTTAGCACTGTAGGGTACCAAATGGTGGACTGAATCCACTGTAGCCAGATAGCCAAAAAACCAGCCTTAGCACCAAAAGCCTCGCCTATCCAGCGGAATACACCACCCTCCTTGTCGCTAAACATAGCTGCAAGTTCCGCCGCTACAAGGGCGGTAGGAATCAGAAATACAATGGCGGCAAAAAGATAGTAAAACGCTGAACCTAAGCCATATACCGACTCGGCAGCTAATCCGCGCAGACTCACTACCGCCGTCACATTCATAATGGCTAATGTGGCCACCGACAACTTAAAAGTAGAATTGTTACTCTTATCCATAAGCAAATATTTTAAGTGATTTGCTATGCTTAGAGCAACTTTCAAGCCATAGTTTAGCTGTTAGCCGTTAGCCATTGGCCATTAGCTATTGGCTATTGGCTATTGGCTGGTTTTATCCTAATGCGATGTCTAAGACCATCATGGCGGCAAAACCTATGGCAAAACCTATAGTCGGTAGATTAGAGTGTTTTCCTGAGTGGGCTTCGGGGATAAGCTCCTCGACAACGACATAGAGCATTGCGCCTGCGGCAAAGGCGAGCATATATGGGAATGCGCCGAGCAGTTGGTCTACAAGTAGAATGGTAATAATGGCAGATATAGGCTCTACAATGCCCGAGAGTGCTCCATAAGAGAATGAACGCAGTCGCGATAGACCCTGTGAGCGCAGAGGTAGTGAGATAACAGCACCTTCAGGCACATTCTGCAGTGCTATACCCGCTGCTAAAGCCAGCGCGGCTGCCATATTCATATCTGTTTCGCCCGATAGTGCGCCAGCAAGAACTACTCCTACGGCCATACCCTCGGGGATGTTGTGTAGCGTTACGGCGAGCATTAGCATCGTAGACTTGCCCAACGATGTGGGTACCCCCTCGGGTGTTGAGCTATCAATGTGCAGATGGGGCGTAAATATATCTAATATAAGCATAAATCCCATACCACACAGCAGACCTACAAGTGCGGGTAACCACGCAATGCCTCCCGTGGCCTCTGTGTGGTCTATGGCGGGGATGAGCAGCGACCAGACAGATGCTGCCACCATAACGCCCGAGGCAAAGCCGAGAAGGATGTTCTGCATTTTGGCGGCACTTTCACGCCCCAAAACAAGAGAGCTGGCCGAGCCTAAAACCGTGCCAGTGAATGGTATAAGAAGTACTATTGCTATCTGTAGTGGAGTCATATTTGCAAAATTATTTAGTATCAATGGCAAAGATACAATTTTTGAGCAAGAATGGCAAATTTTGCAAATCTAAATATTATTGTTATCTTTGACTGCGATTTTGCAATTTTTAACTTATAAAACTATAAATTTATGTTCAAAGGACATCCTAAAGGGTTATATGCCCTTGCGTTAGCTAACACTGGCGAGCGATTTGGTTACTACACCATGCTTGCTGTCTTCGCACTCTTCTTGCGTGAAAACTTCGGCCTTGATGCAGGTGTAGCAGGTGCTATCTACTCAACCTTCCTCGGTCTTGTATACCTAATGCCACTCGTTGGTGGTATGCTTGCCGATAAGTATGGTTTTGGTAAGATGGTAACCATCGGTATCACAATTATGTTTGCTGGTTATCTACTCCTCTCATTGCCTCTTGGTGGCGATACAGTGGCAATGCTTGCAATGCTTGCTGCGCTGCTCTTTATCAGCCTCGGTACCGGTCTGTTTAAGGGTAATCTGCAGGTTATGGTTGGTGATTTGTACAACGACCCACAGTATGCTGCAAAGCGTGACTCTGGCTTCTCTCTCTTCTACATGGCAATCAACATTGGCGCTCTGTTTGCACCAACTGCCGCAGTGAAGATTAAGGAGTGGGCAGAGCTGAGCCTCGGCTACTCATCAAACGATGCGTACCACTTCTCATTTGCAGTTGCTTGTGCTTCGCTAATCCTCTCTATTGCAATCTACTATCTGTTCCGTCCTACTTTCCGTCATGTTGAGGGTGGTAAGACAAAGAAGGGCGAGGATGCTGCTGCAGTTGATACACTCAGCCCTGCTGAGACTAAGCAGCGTGTGGTTGCTCTCTGCCTTGTATTTGCCGTTGTAATCTTCTTCTGGATGGCTTTCCACCAGAATGGTCTTACACTGACTTACTTTGCTGATGAGTTTACTGCAAAGAGCTCTGAGGGTATTCAGAGTATGCTATTCAATGTATGGAACCTTGTACTTGTAATTATTGGTGTTTACGCTGGCTTCTCTGTGTTCCAGAGCGAGGATAAGAAGGGTAAGTTCGCCTCTCTTGCAGTTCTTGTAGCTGTTATTGCGGTGCTTGTTTACAAGGGTCTTAATGTCTCTGGTAGCATCAGCATTAGCGCACCTATCTTCCAGCAGTTCAACCCATTCTATGTAGTAGCCCTTACTCCAGTGAGCCTCGCTATCTTCGGCGCACTTGCAAAGCGCGGTAAGGAGCCTTCAGCACCTCGTAAGATTGCTTATGGTATGCTCGTGGCTGCTGTTGGTTTCGCTGTTATGGCCGTTGCATCAAATGGTCTGCTTACACCAGACGCACAGGAAGTTGCTGGCGACGCTGCTATCTTTGTAAGTCCAAACTGGCTTATCTCTACATACCTTGTCCTTACATTTGCAGAGCTTCTCCTTTCGCCTATGGGTATCTCATTTGTGTCTAAGGTTGCTCCTCCAAAGTATAAGGGTCTTATGATGGGTGGTTGGTTCGTAGCTACTGCTATCGGTAACTGGCTCGTATCTGTAGGTGGCTTCCTCTGGGGCGGTATCTCACTGACTATCGTTTGGTCTGTATTTATCGTTCTCTGCCTGCTCTCAGCACTATTTATGTTTGTGATGATGAAGCGTCTTGAGGCTGCTACAAAGTAGTGACTTAAAATAGTAGTAACAAAGGTTGGGCGAAATGCTCAACCTTTGTTTTTTGTGTACAGACGAGGCTTGACTGCCGCTGTTGGAAGGGGTTTGCAAGGCTTGACTGCCGTTGTTGGAAGGGGGCGAGGCTTGACTGCCGCTTCGCTCTGTCGAGCCTCTCCGCTCCGCGGGGGCGCTTTCAAACTTGCAAATGTCGCTTCGCGATATGTTTGTTGTTTCTACAGTGCCTTTCAAACTAAGTTTGAGGCACTATATAAACAACAAACGCCATCCAATGGATGGCATTTGCAAGTTTGAGCTGTTGACGAGGCTTGAACTCGTGACCTCTTCCTTACCAACTTTTTGAGAAAGTCTTATAACATATTATATAACAATATATTGAATATATTTTATCTTAATTTTTATACTATGTTTTATTCTAT
>SUZS01000039.1 GCA_015059785.1 Rikenellaceae bacterium | reverse complement strand
AAAAAAGGAAGATAAAATGAGTCAATTTATAAAACAAATTGAGTTGCTTGAGCCGTATGATGCGAAAGTATCACGTACGGTTCTTAGGGGGGAAAGAGGCAGTAATGCCTCCGACCTACCCGACAATGTCGCCAAAAATGCTACAGCGCGTCATCACCGAGGGAGTGCCGCAGTCGCAGAATGCGGTGCGGAGATACACGACCGAGGTAACCACTCAACAAAGAGCCACTGCCGATTTTTACAACGAGCGACAGAGTCGCCAAAGGCGATGTTGTAAGATGTGTGATGTGAAAAGTTCTTTTCAAACATCATCACATCTTGCAACAAAGCAACGCAGTTGCCTCTGTCGCGTGGTATATAGTCGTATATAACAGATAAAAACAAAAAAAAACGGACAACCGAAGTTGTCCGTTGAAGTAGCGGGAGTGGGACTCGAACCACACGACCTTCGGGTTATGAGCCCGACGAGCTACCAACTGCTCCATCCCGCGATGTATCGTAATTTGCCGAAGCGAAATTTCTCGTTTGCAGGTGCAAAGATAGTGCAAATTTTTGTATCTGCAAAATATTTCTGAAAAAAATTAAGAGTTTTACAGTTTGGCTGCGGTTTTCCCTAACTCCGCATCACTACGGAAGCGAAGCATTGAGTAAAGAGAGTAGTCGCTAACTTCCTTAACTACACCGCCTTCCTTAACCTCTCTAACCTCTCTAACTTCTCTAACTTCCTTAACTTCTCTACCTTCCCTACTTTCTCTACTTTCTCTACCCCCCCCCTGCGTAGGCTAATTGCCAGCCTCGCAGAGGAACTTGATGCGCACAAGGCGAATCTCCTCCTCGGTATACTCTTCGCCCAGCTCTTCGTAGGCCTCGGCAAGGGAGTCGGACTCGGCATCCTCCTTGAAGTAGAGGAAGATGTCGTCAATCTTCTCCTCGTCCATATAGCTCTCTACGAAATAGCCGATATTTAGGCGTGTACCTGAGTTTACGATAGCCTCAATCTCTGTCAGCAGCTCGTCAAATGTAAGGTTTTTGGCCCTTGCGATATCATCAAAGTCCATCTGTCGGTCTATAGACTGGATGATGAAGATCTTGTTGCTGGCCTTATTTGCCACCGCCTTTACGACCATATCTTGTGGGCGGATGATATCTTTCTCCTCCACATAGGCTTTGATAAGGGCGATAAACTCCTCGCCGAACTTCTTAGCCTTGCCTGCACCTACGCCAGAGATGTTCTGCATCTCCTCAATAGTTATAGGGTACTGAATAGCCATATCGGCAAGAGATGGGTCTTGGAAGATAACATAAGGTGGCAGGTCGTGCTTCTTTGCCACTTGCTTGCGCAAATCCTTGAGCATAGCATATAGCTCCTCATCTGCCACGCCACCGTGGGCAGGAGCTGCGCTCTTTGTATCCTCCTCTTCATCATAGTCACGGTCCTCGGCTATGCGGACAGTTGTTGGGTTGTCAATAAACTTCTCGCCCGCGGGGGTTATGGATATAAGTCCGTAGTTCTCAATGTTTTTGCTTATCAGACCCATGATAAGTCCCTGACGGATTACGGCACTCCAGAAGTTACTGCTCTTCTCGGCACCAATGCCAAAGAACTCGCTATTGTTGTGTCCATAGCTCTTTATTATGGCTGTTGTTTTACCAATCAGCAGGGCTATGAGGTGGTCTATCTTAAACTTGTCGCCAATGCTCTTCAGAGCCTCCAGGGCGGTTGCTAACTCCTCTGTAGCGTTTACGCGTGGACGAGGGTTGCAGCAGTTGTCGCAGTTACCGCAATTCTCCTCAGTATACTCCTCGCCAAAGTAGTGAAGTAGCGTACGGCGACGGCACATACTACTCTCGGCGTACGACTGCGTCTCAAGAAGCAGCAGCTTGCCAATCTCCTGCTCGGCGACGGGCTTACCCTGCATAAACTTCTCTAACTTTTGAATGTCCTTATAATTATAAAAGGTAAGGCAGAATCCCTCACCACCGTCACGACCCGCACGACCAGTCTCCTGATAGTATCCCTCTAAAGACTTCGGAATGTCGTAGTGGATTACAAACCTCACATCGGGCTTGTCAATGCCCATACCGAAGGCTATTGTTGCCACAATAACATCTGCTCCCTCCTTAAGGAAGGCATCCTGATTGTCGGCACGCGTCTGCGCATCCATACCTGCGTGGTAAGGAAGTGCCTTTATGCCGTTGGCTACAAGTAGCTCGGCAAGCTCCTCCACCTTCTTACGGCTCAGACAGTAGATAATACCGCTCTTGCCCTCATTCTGCTTTATGAAGCGGATGATATCGCGGTCAGGGTCGTTCTTTGGTCGCAATTCGTAGTAGAGGTTTGGACGGTTGAACGAACTCTTGAACACTGTGGCATTTGTCATGCCGAGGTTCTTCTGAATATCCATCTGCACCTTTGGCGTAGCTGTTGCAGTGAGTGTTATGAGTGGTGCCTGGCCGATGTCGTTGATAATCGGGCGAATACGGCGATACTCAGGGCGGAAGTCGTGACCCCACTCAGAGATACAGTGTGCCTCGTCAATGGCGTAGAATGAAATCTTTATTTTGTGAAGGAAGGCGATATTATCCTCCTTAGTAAGTGACTCTGGGGCGAAGTAGAGTAGCTTTGTTTTGCCCGCCAGCACATCCTCACGCACCTGCTGCACAGCATTTTTAGACAGGGACGAGTTGAGAAAGTGGGCAATGCCTGGGTTGTCCGAGAAGGTGCGCATAGCGTCGACCTGATTCTTCATCAGGGCGATAAGTGGAGAGATGATGATTGCCACACCATCCATCATAAGTGCCGGAAGCTGGTAGCAGAGAGATTTTCCGCCACCTGTCGGCATAAGAACAAATGTATCACGACCAGAGAGTAGGTTTAGAATCACCGCCTCTTGGTTGCCCTTGAAGGAGGTAAATCCGAAATACTCTTTGAGCTTTGCGTGTATTAACTCTCTGTCGGTCAGTTGCTGCTCCATATCCTAAATAATAATTTGTTGTCCCTAATCGTTTCAAAAACCGAAATTCTTACTCAAAGATAGTGATAATTTTGGAAAAAAGCTATAACTTTGTAAAAAATTCAACAAAAAAGTTTGTATGAGGCTATATACAACCGATTTGATAAAGAGATACAAGTCGCGTACCGTAGTTGATCATGTCTCTATAGATGTGAATCAGGGAGAGATTGTTGGTCTGCTTGGACCTAATGGCGCAGGAAAGACAACCTCGTTCTATATGATTGTGGGACTTATTAAGCCCAACGGTGGTAGAATCTTCCTTGAGAAGGATGATGGAGAGGTCAATGAGCTTACGCAACTGCCTGTCTATAAGCGTGCTCAGCTGGGCGTGAGCTACCTTGCTCAGGAGGCATCTGTGTTCCGCCATCTGAGTGTTGAGGATAACATTCGCGCGGTGCTTGAGATGACAAATTATACAAAGGAGTACCAGCGTCACCGCCTTGAGGAGCTTATTGAGGAGTTCAGACTGCAGAAGGTGCGTAAGAGCTACGGTAATCAGCTATCAGGAGGCGAGCGCCGTAGAACGGAGATTGCTCGCGCGATATCTATCAACCCTGCCTTTATCCTTCTGGATGAGCCATTTGCGGGTGTAGACCCTATTGCTGTGGAGGATATCCAGAGTATTGTGGCTACGCTGAAGGGTAAGAATATCGGCGTTATTATCACCGACCACAATGTGGACGAGACCCTTGAGATTACTGACCGCACATATCTGCTCTATGAGGGTAAGATTCTAAAGACTGGTACTGCCGAGGAGCTTGCTGAGGATGAGATGGTGCGCCGAGTATACCTTGGTAAGAACTTTGAGCTCAAGCGCAAGCGTAAGGATACGGAGGAGGCTGTTGAAGAGTAAAAAAATCAAAGAATTGGATAAGAAGATATCTGCGGGGCGGCTACAGGGGTCTGTGCTGCCTCCGTGTTCAAAGAGTTATGCGCAGAGAGCACTGGCTGTCTCTTTGCTGACAAAGGGGGAGTGTGAGATTGCAAATATAGACTTTTGCAACGACACTCTCTCTGCTATAAATTGTATTCAGACCCTTGGAGCAACTGTTACGCGTACGGGGGAGGGCGTTCTTAGAGTTCGTGGCGGTCTTAACCCCGTGGCAGATTGCCTCAGTGTTGGCGAGTCGGGACTCTCGGCGCGACTATTTACCCCTATCGCGGCGCTGTGCGATAATAACCTTACAATCCGTGGCGAGGGTACACTGCTCTATCGCCCTATGGATATGATGATTTCCCCACTTCGTCAGCTTGGCGTAGAGGTTCGTGATGGAGGTGGAAGATTGCCTATAGAGGTTTGTGGTCCTATGCGCGGAGGTGAGATTACGGTAGATGGGTCAGTTTCGTCGCAGTTTATTACGGGACTGCTCCTTGCCCTGCCTCTGGCTGAGCAGGATACGGTTATAAATGTCACAAAGGCGGTCTCAAAGCCATATCTTGATATGACTATAGACATCGCTTCACACTTTGGTGTGGCTATAGAGCATAACGACTACGAGCAGTTCTATATTGCTGGTGGTCAGAGCTATACGCCAACCGCTTACTCTATTGAGGGCGACTGGAGTGCAGCGGCAATGCTACTTGTTGCGGGTGCTGTTGCGGGCGAGGTTGCTGTCGGAAATATATCTATGCTATCAAAGCAGGCGGATGTGGCAGTCTGTCGTGCTCTTGTGGCGGCAGGTGCGGAGCTTACCTCTGAGCAGAATACTATTACTGCGGCACACAGACCACTGCACGCCTTTGAGTTTGATGCCACACACTGCCCCGACCTCTTTCCAGCCCTGGCGACCCTTGCTGCAGCAGCCGAGGGGGAGAGTACTATTGTCGGCACACACCGTTTAGAGCATAAGGAGAGCAATCGTGCCGAGGCTATTGCGCGCGAGTTTGGTAGACTGGGCATTGAGGTAGATTTAAGCACCGACAATGTGATGAAGATTCGCGGTGGACGGATTGAGGGTGGAGTTGAGGTTGATAGCCACGGTGACCACCGTATGGCTATGACACTTGCCGTTGCGGGGCTTATAAGTGAGCGCGGAGTGACTATTACTGGCGCAGAGTGCGTAGCAAAGAGTTATCCGAACTTTTTTGAGGATATAGAGAGACTGAGATATGAATAATAACTTTGGAAAACGCTTCAACATAACCTTCTACGGTGGCTCACATACGGAGTCACTGGGTGTTATCATCTCAGGAGTGCCACAGGGGCTAATGCTTACCGAGGAGGACTTCGCGGCAGATATTGACCGCCGTCGTGCGGGTGCTAAGGGTACTACACCGCGCCGTGAGGGGGATGTGCCCCATATTGTTAGCGGAGTAGAGGATGGCGTGACTACGGGAGACAAGCTGGAGATTGTTTTCTATAACGAAAATACCCGCTCGGGGGATTACGACCGCCTCAGAGTGCATCCACGACCTTCACATGCCGACCTTACGGCACGGCATAAGTATGGCGAAGAGTTTGACCTTCGCGGAGGGGGTATCTTCTCGGGCCGTATGACGCTACTTTTTGTTGCTGCGGGCGTTGTGGCAAAGAAGATTCTGCGTGACGCAACTTTCAGCAGTAGTATTACTGAGATTGGCGGTTGTCGTGACGCAGAGCAGTTTGAGAGCGTTGTTGCAGCGGCGCAGCGCGAGGGGGACTCTGTGGGTGGTGTTGTTGAGTGTATTGTTACGGGTGCAGGACGCGACCTTGGCGAGCCATTCTTTGACTCTGTGGAGAGTGTTGCCTCGCACCTTCTCTTTGCAGTGCCGGCAGTTAAGGGCGTAGAGTTTGGTAGTGGCTTTGAGGGTGTGCGATTGCGTGGTAGTGAGCGTAACGACCTGATTATTGATGATTTAGGCACTACTGCGACAAATAATGAGGGCGGAATAAACGGTGGAATAACAAACGGAAATCCCGTTGTTGTCCGCGTGGCGATAAAGCCTACGCCGAGCATTGGCAGAGGTCAGCAAACCTATAATTTTGAGAGCCAGAGGGTGGAGGAACTAAATATCGGTGGCCGTCACGACGCCTGCATAGTGCTTCGCGCGGCGGTTGTCGTTGAGGCGGTTATGGCTATCGCACTGGCGGAGTTAAAGTTGAGTCTGTAGCAATGACTATCCGAGAGACGATACAGAAAATTGAGGGGGCAATCTCTGCGCTGTACGATAGTCGGGAGGCTACGGCTATTGCTCGCAGTGTGGTCTGCACAAGGTGCGGATTTAACTTCTCGCAGCTTGTTGTACACTATGATGATGAGGTGCAAATCACTGATTTAGAGTATGTTGTGGAGCAACTTGCAGCGGCAAGACCTGTGCAGTATGTGCTTGGGAGTGCTCTTTTCTGCGACCTTGAGTTCTCTGTTCGCGAGGGTGTGCTTATACCTCGTCCAGAGACCGAGGAGCTTGTTGAGAGGGTGGCTGTTGCGGCTCATAAGGGAGCTAAAATCCTTGATGTGGGTACTGGCAGTGGTGCTATTGCCGTTGCCCTTGCAAAAAAAGTTGAGGGGGCAGAGGTCGTTGCCGTAGATATCTCGGATGAGGCACTGCAAGTAGCAGCAGAGAATAGTGCTCGCCATAATGCCAATGTAACCCTTGTAAAGGCCGATGCGCTGGGGGATATGTCTCAGCTGGGAGTGTTTGACATCATTGTCTCCAATCCGCCATATATCCCGCAGTCAGATATCTCTGCTATGCATAGGAATGTTGTTGAATATGAGCCACATACGGCACTATTTGTGTCGGATAGCGACCCGCTGTGTTTCTATCGCTCAATAGCGCAAAATGGACTAAAAATGCTTTGTCAAGGTGGATTACTCTGCTTTGAGATTTACGAGCATTTCGGTGCACAAGTGGTTAAGATGTTAGAGGATATGGGATATAGAGAGTGTGAGATTGTAAAGGATGTTTTCGGAAAGGAGCGTATGGTATGGAGCAGAAGGTAGCAAGGACAAAGACCGCCGAGCAGGCGCTCGTTTCGCTGATGAACCTGTGCGCTAAGAGTGAGAAGTGTTCTGCCGATGCCCGTAGGCTTATGCGGGGTTGGGGAGTGAGTGTTGCGGATGCGGAGCGCGTGCTTCAAAGGCTTGTGGCAGAGCGATTTATAGATGATAGCCGTTATGCCGAGGCCTTTGTTCGCGAGAAGATAAACCTCAGCGGTTGGGGTGTGTATAAAATTACGGCAACACTGCGCCAGAAGGGGATAGGAGCCGAAATAATCTCATCTGCCCTTGAGCAGTGTAGTGGTGTAGATATGGCTGAGCGACTGACCGAGCTGCTAAATAGAAAATTGAGAACTGTAAAGGCTAAAAACAGCACTGACTTGCGCGCCAAACTGCTTCGCTATGCGGCAGGTCAGGGATATGACTTCTCAACTGCCCGAGAGGTTGTTGAGAGCCTTGTAAAGAGCGAAAATGAACAATGCGACGACTGGGACTACTAATAGCGATGCTTACTCTGGCTGTAGCCACTGCTGCGGCCTATCAATACCCCGTAAAGGATGTCAAGGGACTACACTCGGCATCCTTTGCTGAGATGCGCCCCGACCACTTCCACTCGGGCGTAGATATCAAGACCGATGGCAGAATTGGAAAACCTATTGTAGCGGCAGAAGATGGATATATCTCGCGTGTGAGCCACTCGCCTTTTGGGTATGGTTTGGCTGTCTATGTTGTTCATCCTCAGAGGGGTACAATGACTCTCTATGGGCACTTGTCGCGCTTTACTGAGAGGGTTGATAACCTTGTGAGAAACTATCGCTATGCACATAAGTCAAATAGCGCCGAGTTGCGTTTTCAGCCTAATGAGCACCCTGTAAAGCGAGGCGAGGTTATTGGCTATTCGGGAAATACGGGCAACTCCTTTGGACCTCATCTACACTACGAATTGCGAAATGCTACGGGTACGCACACATATAACATTGTCCGCCGAGGTCTGTTCCGTCCAAAAGATAGTGCCAAGCCACGACTGCTCCGACTCCACTATATTGAGGTAGATACCCTTGACGGCGTGGCTGTTGAGTCGCCAGTGAGGAGTTTTAACCTTTCGGGCAAAGATGGCTCTTATAAGGTGGTGGGGAGAGTTTCTGTCGGCCGCGTGGGCTATTTTGTCCTTGAGTGCAGAGATAGCCAAACGGGAAATGCAACGAGCCGCTTTGGTATTTATCGTGTAGCGATGTCGGTGGATAATGAGCCTATTTTTGAGTATCGTATGGATGGTTTCGCCTTTAGTGATACGCGCCTATGTAACCTTGTCAGCCACTACGCTATGCAGAGTGGTGCGCGTTGCGAGGTTGTCCGCTTGGCAAGGGTCGCGGGTGCGCCTGAGCGCCTTTATCGTAGGAGTGTAGGTCGTGGTGCTATTCGTGCTGCGGCGGGCGAAGAGCGACGGGTTGTGGTCGCTGTTGAGGATGACTGTGGTAATGTTTCGCGGCTAACCTTTGATGTTAAGGGAAAGGCTGATAGTGAGCTCTTTACGCCAGTTCGTGACTGCGTGGCCGTTGTTGCGGGGTTGGGTCGTGCTGTTATGGCAACAGATAGGGGCGTAAGTGCCTATATCGGAAGTAATACCTACTATGCGCCGACATTTTGCCGTGTGGAGAGAACCGATAATAGACCGAAAATTGATGGCGTGGTTGTGCTCTCTGATGAGTGTCGGGTGCTTGATAACTCTGTGCCACTACAGAATTATATCACTGTGGCTCTTGATGCGAGTGTGCCACTTGAGCTGCGGACAAAGTGCGTTGTGGCTCTGAAAAATCGTCGCGGAAATTATAGCTCAGTAGGTGGCTACTACGCTGGTGGCGGTAGGGTATATGTGCGCACCCGCAGTGTGGGAGATATGGTCGTTGTGGCAGATACCGTTGCGCCCGCTGTGCGTCCAAATTGGAAAGAGGGTGCAACTCTTACTAACGCTAAACGCCTGACCTTCAATGTGTCTGATAATTTTGCGGGCATTCGTCGTTATGAGCTGTGGATAGATGGAGAGTGGAAAACGCTCAACTATAACCCTCTACAGGGTGTTCTCTACCACACCTTTGACACTCCACTGGCAGCGGGTAAGAAAACAGTGCACACTGCACGGCTGAGAGTAGTTGACCGTGTGGGGAATATTGCTACTTTTGAGAGTAACTTTTATCGCTAAACAAAACCTAACTATATGAGACGAGTAATTTTTACCGCTTTAACCCTCTTTCTAATTGGCGTAGTTGCGCCAACAGAGGCTTTCGCTGATAAGCGCGACAAGGCGCGACAGCAAGTCCTTGACCGTGGTCGCGGGTACTATAAGGATATCTTTATGGATAGCGGCATTGCCCTTACCTCGCGCTCATATCTCCCTTCGGCGCGATACTTAGGTCTTGATATAGAGTACTTTGCATCGGCGTCAAACAAAAATCTTACCGAAAAAGATACCCTTTTGCAGACGAAGGTCTTTTGTGGTAGTGAGGAGGATACAAACGGTTGGCTCCTCTATCCCGATGGTGCACCACGCTTTCGTATGATATATGTCAATGGTGGCTCAGCGTTTAAGCACGCCCGCTCCCTTGGCGAAAGAGGTCTTGAGCGCGTTAGAGAGTTTGTTGCTGCTGGTGGCTCATACTTCGGCACTTGCGCGGGCGCATACCTCGGCTCAAGGGGTGGTAAAAATAGTAAGGGGTATAGATATGTAGATAAATATTTCGGTCTCTGGCCTGGCTATGGGTATACTACAGGTCTGAAAAAGCAATCTACAACCCTTAACCTTGAGCGCGGCTGTCCACTTTTGCGATACTTTGACTTCGGTAAGGATAACGCCGTAGATGATGTGCGCCACAATGGCGGCTGCTACGCCTGCGAACTACCAGAGGGTACAGAGCCTCTTGCACGATATAAGTTCAACAATACAGATAAGGTTATAATTGATGGCGAGCTGTGCATTTGGGCATATAAGCCTACGCAGAGTACGGGTAGAACTGTGCTCTGTGGCTCACATCCAGAGGCTATTGCGGAGGGCGAGCGACTTAAGCTCACTGCGGCAATGCTCCTCTATGCTATGGACGGCAACCCTGAGCCACGGATTAAGGGCGTGCTTGAGAGTGGTGTTGTTCGCCAGATGAATAAGCGCACCGAGGATAATGACCCCGATTATACGCGCATTGGCGACCTTCAGTACCACCACTTTGCCGTAGATGTGCCTAAGGGGTGCAAGAGCCTTACAATCAGCCTTGATGGCTATGAGGATGCCAAGAAGTTTGACCTCACTCTACTGGCCAAGCGCGGTGAGTTGGCCTTCCACGATAATACTACAGAAAAGGTTGTCTCTCGCGGCTGCAAGAAGAGCCTTACAATCAACAACCCTAAGTCCGGCCGCTGGTATATCTCTGTCCGTTGCGAGACTACCGTTACTACTGCAACAAATAAGTATGGCACTTACTATCGTAGCTACCGCAGCGTGCTGAATGGAGTACCTTATTCAATCAAGATTTTGTTGTGATAGTGGCGCATTTCCTGCCGCTAACGACAAATGTCAGCTTGGCTGTACGCCTTTTGTACTATCCTGCGCAGACATTTGTCGCCGAGCGTTGTAAATGCACCACTCTGACAACAAAATGGGCGGTACTAAAAGTAGTGAAATTAAGGAAGTTAATGAGTTTAGGGAAAATCACTAAATTCCCTAACTTCACTAAACTCCTTAAATTCCCTATTCTGCGTCAGCTCTAATTGTGATATGCGAGTTGCTCGCTAGAGTCGAGTGTGAGGGTTACGGTATAGGTGTGGCTGTGGGCATCTGCGGGGATTTGTGCGCTCTGGAGCATAAGTCCGCTGAATTTGCGGGCGTCAAGGAGGCTGAACAGCGCAGGGTCTACCTCTGTAAGCACCTCGGTGTAACTTCTTGAAATCTCGCCAGTAAATCCGCCCTTGACATACTCATATAGTGATGAGAAGCTGACGGTAAATAGTGGTGCAAGGTCGGTGCCGGCAGGGTAGTTCTCGCCCCAGCTCTTGTCGCTTGTGATTGCTATCTTGTCAATCTTGTCGCTGTAGCAGTCATACTCGCATATACCGCTCTCTAACTTCCAGCCACCCTTGTTGTAGAGGCGCAGAGTGCTCTTTGTAGGGTTGTTATCTCCATACTTTTGCTGTAGCTCGCGGTATCTGTCAGCCGCAACGCCGTCGTATAGCGAACTTGCGCTGCACTCTGGATAGCTAAATGGCGTTACGAAGATTGTTAGTCCTTTACCGCTTGCGGGCTCAATAGTTACTACATCGCCCATCATCCAGCTGTTGCCGCCCCTAATCATTGAGATGTAGTTGCTTACTGTTGCATTAACCTCAACGGTCTTGTCTGTCTGGTCGCTCTGCTTACAGCCTACTGCAAGTAGTGCAACTGCCATAATGCTCAAAAATCGTCTCATAATCGTAATGTTTTTGTTTTCTGTCTGTTGTATAACGCAATGTTACACTCTTTATTGTGGCACTGTGCTACCAAGTAAATCCGATACCCAACTTTGGGAAGCCATTAAAGCCCCTGCCAACATCTGAATATAGCGACAGACCGAGGTCTAACATCCTCCCACCTTTGAGTCGTACAGCAACGCCCACTTGTGGCTCTAAGCAGTAGAATCCGAAGCTGCCATTTATCTCCTCTGCTGCGCCATCAGTAATAGGTGGCTGATAGCCCTTGCAAAATCCACCGCCGATGTTTAGTGTAAAGTATGGAGTGACCTTGCGGTCAAGAACATTGGCTCGCAGGTGTAAATAGAGTGGCACTCGCACATTGCCAGTGCCATTATACTCCTTTTTGTAGTTTGAGTAAACCACCCCGACGCCTACACCCATCATAAACCATTTGTTAAACGAGTAGCCATTTATCACCTCCGCGCTAAAGCCAGGAGATGATGTGAGTATCGAGTATACATTGGTGGCACTTATGCGCGCCGTACCAAAATATCCTCGCTTGGCGTATCTGTACTCTTGCGCCTCGGTGCTAAATATGCCAACGGTCAAAACTGCTAAAAGTAGTAGGAGTTGTCTCATAGTTGTAGAATTTAGAGGTTAATATTCAGATTATTAACAACTTACCCCCCCCCGATTCTGCGGGTGAGGGTAGGCGAGTTTGCTATGACAAAAGTAAGCAAAAAAGATTAAATATCCAAATTTCTGGATAAAAAAAGAACTGCCACATTATTGGCAGTTCTCTGATTATGGGTTGTCTATCTACTACAGCTCTGTCTTCCACAGTCCGTGCAGGTTGCAGTACTCGTATACTGCCACTGGCTTGCTGCTACATGTGCAGACAATAGCCTCTGGCTTATCCTTGAGGTTGATGCGGATGCCGCCATCCTCTGTCTCAACATAGATAAAGGCTATGTGGTGCTCTGGTAGCATTGGGTGTGGTACGCTGCCCACCTCAACCTTTATAGTACACTCGTCTATGCGAGTAACTACTGGGATGTGCTTCTCACCGCTTGCCTCAACGGTGTTTGGAACAAGCTCCTCCATCTTCTCGCCGCAGCAAACAACTGCTACGCCTGAATCTACTACCTTCTCAATTACATTGCCACAGTGGCGGCACTTAAAAAACTTTGTTGCCATATCTTATACTTTTTTATATTGTTTATACTATTTTGGAAATTATTACTCTGCGCTTGTTGCAAGTGGTGATGCCTGCTTGTATACGCGTGCGGCAAGTTCCTTGTCAAGCTGATACATTCCATACTTGTCGCCCTCAACGCTCTCGGCGGCGAAAATCATCTCGCGAGCGGACTCCTCCTCCTCAACCTGCTCATTGACAAACCATACAAGCATATTTGACGATGCGAAGTCGCGGTCCTCGGCTGCAATAGCTGCAAGGTTGTTGATAAGCCCTGTTACGACCTTCTCGTGGCGCAGTGTCTCCTGAAACATCTCAAGGACAGAGTTCCACTCTGTGCGCACTGGCTCAATAGCCTTAAGGCTGACCTTGGCGTCGCGAGAGTTGAGATAGTTCATCAGTATGCGAGCGTGGTCCTGCTCCTCAAGCCACTGAACATAGAACCAATTTGCTACGCCCTTAAATCCCTTTGCCTCGGCGTCAAGTGACATTGAGAGGTAGAGGTATGCCGACCATAGCTCAGCGTTAATCTGGTCGTTAATTGCTGCGTGAAGTTTTGTGCTAATCATAGTTGTATAGTTTTTAAGTTGTTGTTATTTCAGTAAGTTGTTAAGTCTTTCGCGTAGCTCACTCTCGCTCTTAGCTCCCACCTCGCGCTCTGGCTTGCCAGACAGCGGGATGAAAATCAGAGTAGGTATCGTGCGAACATTGAATGCAGCTGCAAGCTCCTCTTCTTGGTCTACATTGACCTTGTAGATATCTACCTTGCCCTCAAACTCGTCGGCAAGACTCTCCACTATCGGAAGCAGTCGCTGGCACGGACCGCACCACGATGCGTAAAAGTCTATCATTGCGGGTTTGTCGCCCAAAAATTTCCAATCGGTAGCCATTGCATCTATGTCGGCTACTCGTCTTACAAAACCTCCTTTGGTTAGATTAATGGTTGCCATAATGTTTAATTTTTAATTGTTTAACTTCCTGTTTCTACTGCAAAGATAATGCAAATAAATTAATATGTCAAATTGGAAATTTTTATGATATTATAAGGTTGTCTTATAGTTGAATAGCCTTGTGTAAGAGGAGTTTTGGTCTGTAAAGTTGTAATTTCTGTGCAAAAAGGTGTTTAATAACAAAAAAAATGCTATATTTGTGACTGATTGGGATAGTGTGAGGGTGATATTTGTGGTTGATACTCAGTCCGATATTGCTCTCAGATATCGCAACAGGCCAAGATTCACCTTTATACTAATTTATAGAACATATCTAAAATGAGAGAACAATTAGAGTCTTTAAGCAGTCTTACCATCAACTTCGGTCAGGGAGGAATGATGATTGTAAACATCATCTTGGCCTTTGTGATGTTCGGCGTGGCGCTCGGTATTAAGACAGAGACATTTAGGGATGTCTTCAAGAGACCTAAATCAGTAATTGTCGGTATTCTCTTGCAGTGGGTTGCTCTTCCGGCTGTCACTTTTGCTGTGGCGTTGGTGCTTAATCCATTTATCACGCCGATGATTGCACTGGGTATGATACTTGTTGCCTGCTGCCCGGGTGGTAACATATCTAACTTTATCTCGTCGCTGTCAAAGGGAAATGTGGAGCTGAGCGTCTCTATGACGGCTATCTCTACGGCTTTTGCTCCGATTATCACCCCGCTAAACTTCTTCGTCTGGGGAAATCTCTACAGCTATTTTGCCACTGTGCATAACGATATTCCGGTGCTTGTTATCCCATTCTGGCCTATGCTTGAGCAGATATTGTTGCTGCTCGGTGTGCCTATCATTCTGGGTCTTGTCTTTGCAAAGTACTTCCCAAATGCAACAAAGAGGGTTACAAAGCCTGCACAGGTTGTCTCTGTGCTGTTATTTATCGGAATGGTTATTGTCTCCTTCTCGCAGAACTTCCAGATTATTGTAGACAATATCTTCTATATCTTCTTCATCGTGCTGCTGCATAATGCCTGCGCCCTTGCTACAGGATATTTCGGTGGTCGTCTGAATAAGTTGCCTATAAAGGATTGCCGCTCGCTCACTATTGAGGTCGGCATCCAGAACTCTGGTTTGGGCCTTATACTGCTCTTTAACCCAGAGATATTCCCTCCAGAGATTTGGCACGGACACTATGGCGGTATGCTGATTGTTACTGCTTGGTGGGGTATCTGGCATATTATCTCTGGTCTTACTGTGGCGTACCTCTTCCGCCGCAAACCTATTGCTGAGTAGACTATGCACAAAGCGAAAAAAATACAGGATAACGACCACCTCTACAACTTTTTGCGATACTATGTAGACTTCGTTCTGCACCTCTCGTATCGTAATGTGAGGTATGTCGGTCGCGATAAAATTCCGCAGGATGGCGCGGTAATCTACGCCGTAAACCATACAAACGCCCTTATGGACGCCCTTGTGCTGCTGGCTATGGATCGCCGTCCAAAGGTCTTTGTTGCCCGCGCAGATATCTTCCGCAACCCTAAGCTCGCGAAGATTCTCACTTGGCTAAAGATTATGCCAATTATGCGTATTCGCGACGGCTATGATGAGGTTAAGAAGAATAACGAGACTTTTGAGAAGGCGGTAGATGTTTTACGCGACAAAATCCCGTTCTGCATCTTCCCAGAGGGTACACATCAGGCTAAATACTCGTCGCTGCCACTGTCTAAGGGTATCTTCCGCATCGCCTTCCAGGCGCAGGAGATGATGCCCGATATGCCACTCTATATCGTTCCCGTAGGTCTTCGTTACGGCAACTTCTTCCGCTTCCGCTCTACTGTGCGAGTGCAGATTGGCGACCCGATAAATGTAGGCGAGTTTATAGCCTCGCGTAGCGACCAGACTACAGCCGAGCAGATGGTTGATATGAAGGATGTGCTTACAGAGCGAATGAAAAACACCATTTTCTACATCCCTAATGACGAGAACTACGACGCTACATACGAGATTTGCGCCGCCGTTGTTAAGGGTCAGGTGCGCCGTATGGGTGCAGTGTCGGCTCGCCGACAACATCCGCTTGACTTGCACTTTGAGGCAAACAATATCACTGTACGACAAATCGCAGAACTTCAGCAGCGTGACCCCGATAGGGCTGCGCACCTTATAGAACTTGGAAATGCCGTCTCGGTTATGCGTAAGAGCCAGCGAATAAGCCTCGCCTCAGTCTCTGTAAAGTATCCAGTGCTCTCGCGAGTTCTCAAGACCCTCTTTGTCCTTGTGGCTCTGCCATACTGCATACCGGTTTCAGTGCTGACACTGCCGATAAACCTGCTCTGTAGCTTTATCTTTACAAAGCTGCGCGATTATGCCTTTCGTAACTCTGTCCGCTATCTTGTAAACCTGCTCGTCTGGCCACTGCTGATGATTATCTACTCCGCTGTGGCATACGCCCTTCTACCTTGGCAGTGGGCGCTACCAGTAACGCTCGCCCTGCTACCTGCGCCTATTGTGGCACACGAGACTTGGCGACTGCTACGACTTGGTGTGTCGGATATCAAGCTGTTGGCTAATAGCCGCTTGCGAGCTATATACCGTGAAATTAGAGAAATAATACTAACCAAATAATATGAAGAAAATCGTTATTCTTGCCACTCTACTATGCTTGGGCATCGTCGTGGCACAGGCAAAGGAGAAAAAGAGTGAGACCACAACTACAAAGTCTAAGAAGGAGATTGTCAAGACTGGCTACAACTTCGGCCCACTGCCAGCCGTAGCCTTTGATGCCGATAAGGGCTTCCAGCTCGGAGCTCTGCTCAATATCTACGACTTTGGCGACGGTAGCACATACCCAAATACCCGCCAGCAGTGGTACCTTGAGGCCTCTTTCTTTACTAAGGGCTCTCAGCAGTATATCGTCTCTTATGACAACCGCTTCCTTATCCCGGGTGTGCGTTGGTCGTCGTCTCTTACCATATATAATGATAAGGCTATGGACTTCTATGGCTTTAATGGTTATATGTCCTACTTTGACCACGAGAAGGTCGCTGCGGGTAAGGATAAGGGCAATAAGGATATGTATATCTACACTCCAAAGTACCGCATCAACCGCCTTGCGCTGCTCTTTAAGAGCGATTTTGTCGGCAATATCTGGAACAAGAAGCTCTTCTGGGAGGCGGGCTACCACTTCAGCTACTTCAAGCAGGGAGCTATCAACCGCGAGAAGATTAACAAAAATAAGGCAGACTATAAGATGTTCCCAGATACAGAGAAGACCCTCTATGAGCAGTATCGTGAGTGGGGACTTATCTCTGATAAGGAGGCTAATGGCGGACTGAATAGCACCGTCCGCGCAGGTCTGCTCTTTGATACCCGCGATAAGGAGGGAGCACCGTCACGCGGTATCTGGGCAGAGGCTCACCTTCTCCTTGCACCAAAGTGGCTCGGCACAACAAACCCTTACTACCGCTACTCTGTAACCTTCCGCCACTATATTCCGGTTGTTAAGAACGATATCCTTACTATCGCCTACCGCCTTAACTATGAGGGAACTATCGGCAATAGCTCTCCGTACTACATCACCCCATATCTTACCACTATGGGTCCTCAGTACGACCGCGACGGTATGGGCGGATATCGCACTGTTCGTGGTATTATGCGTAACCGCGTGAACGGTCTTGATATGGCCTCATATAACGCCGAAATCCGCTGGCGATTTGTGAATTTCACACTCTGGAAGCAGAATATCGCCTTTGGCCTCAACCTCTTTAGCGATGGAACTTATGTCACCCGCGAGTTTGATATGACCTTTAAGGGCGAGGAGCAGTTCCGCGCTGAGTATGATGAGTATATGGCAAAGGGTCAGCCTAAGGACCTACCACATATCACCGTTGGTGCTGGTCTGCGCTTTATTATGAACCAGAACTTTATCGTTGCCTTCGAGTATGGCAAGCCTGTAGGAAAGTATAACAAGCAGGATGGTAAGGGGGCTTTCTATATAAACACCGGCTACCTATTCTAATTTTGTCGTGATAGCGGGGCATCTACTTCCGCTAGCCTATAAAACTGCAAAGGGTCGTACGCATTAGTACTACCCTTCGCTGTTTTATAGCCCGAGCGTTGTATCTGCCCCACTCTGACGACAAAATACGGTTGTTCTAATTGCGCTTTGCCGAGCGCTGGCTCGCCTTTGGCGACCCTTCCCCGCTGCGCCTCGGCAGTATCAGTCGCAGTGCAAGCACTTCAAAATGCGAAATTGAAAATTCGTGAACAAGTTCCCATTTTCAATTGTCGCTTTTTGCACCTTCGGTGTGCGACTGCTGTTGCTCTCGGCTTAATCGCGGCGTTGTACCTACCCCGCTCTGACGACAAAATGGGCGGTACTAAAAGTAGTGAAATTAAGGAGGTTAATGAGTTTAGGGAGAAAATCACTAAATTCCCTAACTTCCCTAATCTCCTTAAATTCT
The DNA here is from genome assembly GCA_015059785.1 of Rikenellaceae bacterium. GTDB lineage: Bacteria > Bacteroidota > Bacteroidia > Bacteroidales > Rikenellaceae > Alistipes. The sequence goes on along the minus strand of SUZS01000039.1, from coordinate 3,140 downwards.
TTATTAGAGGAAAGACTTCGTCTGTAAGTGTTTATTCGGATTTAGGTTGCTGCCGTAAGGCAGTGAAAGAGAAAATATCCACCAAAGGTCAAGCTCGCTTGAAACCAAAGGTGGATATTTACTATTTCAATGACTCGCAGAGTTATCCTAAATCCGCATCAGCATGGAAGCGAAACAAAGTTTCGCCGAAAGTTTTTGGCAGGAGTGGTTTTAATCTTTCTTGCGATGTTATTTGTGAGATGTTTTTTGGAATTTGTCGCGCAAACTCTGCAGTCACATAGCGCGGACTATTTGACAAAGAGGTTGTGCGACAAAAACTAAAAACAGCCACAAAGAACGAAGTAAGGAGGGTAAAACAACTCCTATGCTTTTTTCAAAAAGCTTCGGTACAGCCATCAGTACTAATCGTCAAAGCCGATAAGTTTGCCGTCAAGGGTGAATGTCAGCTCGATGCCGTTTGAGAGTTTAATTTCGTAGTCGCGGCTGTCGCGTTCAATGCTGAGGAAGTGTGCCTCAGGGTACTGTTTGCCTACATAGTCAATAAGTTTATTTGGGATTATGCTATGTGGGATGCCTGTGCGCTTATTAGATATCTCTGTCCACTCGCCCTTGCCGTTAAACTCAATCTTTGTTCCATCCTCAAGGCGTACCTGGTAGTCAGTATCTAACACCTCGCGGTCCACATTGGCATAGAGTACTGGCTGACCGCTGAAGTTCTTGGTGAGAAACTCCTGTGCGGCCTTTGGTAGCTGTGATACCTCTATTGGTCTCTCGTCTGCACTTGCAATGTACGCTACACCGAGCATTACAGCAATAGTTAAAATAAATCTTTTCATAGTTTACAGTTTTAAGTTATTTTCTAAAATCTTAACGCATTGTTGTATGCGAATATTGTGCAAAAATAGATATTTTCCGAATAATTTTTTCGCTAAAATATTACAAAATTGTTAATTTTGTCTATGTTCAATTTCTCGTTTGCCTATATTGTTGAGCGATTGCGTTCTGTGCCGATGCTACTTGTTACAGTGGCGTTTATCTGCGGCATTGTCGTTGCGGGCCATTTTAGTGTACATTGGGCGGTGTGGCTTGTGTTGTGTGGCGTGAGCCTTGCTGTTGCGCGGTGGTATAGGGGTGTTGTGCTTTGTGCGCTAATGGCCTTTGGCGGGTTTATATACTCTATCAATAGTTATGACTATATGCCATATAATCAGCGGTTAAGGCTTGTTGTAGAGGTTACAGATGAGGGTATAGACTATGGCAGTTTTAGCACTTGCGCCGCTGAGGTTATTGGGTGTCAGGGGCATCCTCGTCATGCGCGGGTGCGCCTTACGGCTGACTCGCTTGTTGCTCTGCGGCAGGGAGATATTGTTGAGTTTTACGGTCGTGTGAGACCTTTTAAGCCTGAAGATAGTGACTATGCGCGCTCTATGGCGCGTCAGGGATACTCTGGGCGCGTGTCGTTACGCCGTGGAGCGATAGTTCGTTATGCCCCTGCGCCAACTCAGAGCCTACATAGCCGTGCTGTTGAGCGATTGAAGAGCCTAACAGTGCAGAGCGCTGGGCGAGATGTGGCGCTGTCGGTAACTCTTGGTGCGCGTACAATATCGGGAACAGAGCTGGCAAAGAAGTACTCACTCAGTGGGGCGTCGCATCTGCTGGCCGTATCGGGATTGCATGTGGGCCTGGTCTTTGTGCTGCTCAATTTGCTATTTTTGCCGCTTGTATTGTGTTGGCGAGGCAATATTATCCGCGCAGCGGCTGTGACGGCTATGGTGTGGGTATATGTTGCGCTCTGCGGCTGGCCTACAAGTGCTATTCGCGCGGCGGTGATGTTCTCTGTCTTGCAACTCTCTTATCTTGCCAAGAGTCGCCACCAGCCCGAAAACTCGCTATGTACTACGGCATTTATTATGCTCGCCTTTGACCCCTATATGCTCTTTGAGCTGAGCTTTCAACTCTCCTTTGTGGCTGTTATGGCGATACTCTTTGTTGCAAGACCGATTATTTCAACTATAGGATGTCGTGGTGTTGTGAAGAGCGTTGTTGATACGGTGGCAGTATCTACCGCCTGCGTTGTGGCTACCGCTCCACTTGTCTCAAATTGCTTTGGTGTTGTCTCACTGCTGAGCATTGTCACTACGCCGTTAGCACTTCTCTTCTCGCAGATAATTATTGTTTGTAACCTTACGGCCCTTGTTCTGCCTGAGGCTGTCGCTCGCATTACGGCGCAGAGTGCGGCGTGGTGCGGAGATGTGCAGAATGGCATTGTTGAGTGGCTTGCATCCACAGGCATTGGTTATGCGGAGCTTAGAATTAGCAGCACAGCGATGATTGCCTGCTATATAATTTTGGCACTTGTTGTGCTTTTGAGCTTTGGTATTAGGTGGGAGAAGGGTAAACAAAAATAGCAGCCTCTTAGGACTGCTATCTCTCCAAGAACAATTTTTTTACTTGTTCTTCTTATCGTAGCGCTTTGCGTAACGGCTCATAAACTTATCAACGCGACCAGCGGTATCTACCAACTTAATCTTACCGGTGTAGAATGGGTGAGATGTGTTGGAGATTTCCATCTTATACACGGGATAGGTTTCGCCGTTCACCTCGATGGTCTCCTTTGTCGAAACGGCGGACCTGCACAAAAACACGTGGTCGTTGGACATATCCTTAAACGCCACTAAACGATAATTCTCTGGATGAATTCCCTTTTTCATCTTGTTTGTGTTTTTAATTAAGTTATAGAAGAGGGTTATCTCTCATAAAGAGAGCATACACTCTTCTCTGCGGCGCAAAGATAGTGAAATTTCTTCAATTGACAAACATTTTTTACAATACTTTGTTACAAATGGTCTTTTTTGTGCTTTTTTCGGCATAGATGTTGCAACTATGTGGGCAGAGGGTGGTCGTGGGGAGTTAATTCTTATCTTCGATAATGTTTTACACATCTTTCTGTTTATTTTCTGTTTGCACACCGACCCCCGACCACTCTTTTCGGCAAAAGATGAGACCGACTGAATTTTGTACTGACCCCAAAAAGTTGGACAGATTATTAAATAGATTTTACTGGTAAAGAGTTCGGTATTGCACCGGACTCTTTCCGTTTAATTTTAGTTTAATACGGTCGTTATTATAGTAGTTAATAT
>SUZS01000038.1 GCA_015059785.1 Rikenellaceae bacterium | reverse complement strand
GGCTCAAATCAATAAAATCGTTAAATCTTCACCCTTTAGAATGCACCCTTAAAGGTCTATGACATATTTCTGACTTATTACGCACAAAATATTGAGTAATAACTGGTTGCAAATACAGTAATTGTACAGCATTATTAAATATTACCCTCTCTGAAAATTTGGATTCAATAGGTCAATCTGCTTTTTACAATTGCAAACTAGTATCAGAATTCGTTTTACCCCTGCATTTACAAGTAATCGGAGACAATGCATTTTACGGATGCGGAGATATAAATATATATGTACCTAGTAGTGTAAATTCTTTTGAATCTGGTAATTACTTATTCCATAGTTGCAGCGGAAGCTTAACTATAAATTGTGATATTTCTTCAAAGATGTTAAAACATTCTAATTTTTCTCGTATCATTATAGGAGATGAAGTAAAATCTATTGAAGAGGACACATTCAACAATTTCGCAGATTTGGAATACTTACATATTGGAAAAGGAATAGAATCATTAGAAAATCAATCCTTCAGCGGCTGCAGCAACATTGCTTGTGTAGACATATCAGACCTATCCAAGTGGTTTGAGATGGACCACTACTACGGACTAAACTATCGTATCAATCGTAATGAGGTTAATTTTACCATTAATGATACGCCTATACTTCTAGAAGGTGATATTATTCTCCCTGACGGCATTTCTAAAATTGGCAATCAGGCATTTTATGGAAATTCAAGAATTACGAATGTACATATTCCGAATAGCGCAAAATCTATAGGCGAGTATGCATTTTATGATTGTAATGAGCTCACAAATGCAAACATTCCAGACAGTGTTACTTCAATTGGTAAATGCGCCTTTTCTTCTAACAGTCTAGAAAACGCTACAATCGGAACTGGTTGCATATATATAGATTATGGAGCATTTGAAAATTGTAGTAACTTAAAAAGTATTTATTGCAAGCCTACTATTCCTCCTGCAGTGTACTATGATTATTATAAAGCCTCATATAATGTAACAGTTAGAGCATTTCCACCAAGTGCTAAAATATATGTTCCAAGGCACAGCCTTAGCTATTACATGCAATACTCTTCAAGCATTTATGGTGAAGCAGCTCAAACTAATTGGAGTAAGTATGTATCCCAAATAGAACCTTACGATTTTGAATAAAAAATTTGTTTTTATGAATGTGATTAAATATACAGCAAATGGTATAACCGGTCATGTAGGACAGCTTACATACGGTTCTGTTATCATTGAAATAGTATTTGCGCCTAAACTATGCAAATATGAAGATAGAAATATAAAATACGAGAATGTCTGTAAGTATTTAGAACAATTTGCTAGTGGCAAAAAAGTATCAACTGACAATGTAATATCCGAGATTGAGACGGAAATGGACACAAACGAAGTAATATATGTCAAGCGCGTGCTATTACAAGTAACAATCAACTAATAAATTATATACAAAACTCTTTTGGAGTACACTGAATAAAAGCTATGATCAAGTAATCTATTTAGCTCTTAACAAACAGCAAGCACCACACAAGTAGTTGTGAGGTGCTTCTGCTTTTTTAAGTACTCAGTGTAGAGAATTTAAGGGATTTAGTGAATATAGGGGAAATACTGTTCGCCTTAACTTTACACTTTTTCCCTGCACTCCACACTCATATAGCGCATTTTTTTACAAAATTATTTGCATTTTATTAAAATTATCTTTAACTTTGTTGAAGAAAAGATTTAATAATATGAAAATACATTGTGAAAAGTTTGCTATTGGCAGGTTAGGGACGGTGACATCTATTTTACTCGTGGCGATGTTGGTGTATGGTGCGATTGCTGTATGGAGTGCTGGGATGGGTGCCGTAATTGTTACCTATACAATATTTATATTATTGGCGATTTGGGTGTTACTGACTATGCCGCGCCATCTACTTATTGACGACAAGTCAATAGTAATTACACACCCTATTGGGCAGACAGTAATTCTCAAGAGTGATATTACAGAGATTAGGGCTGTAGAGAGGAGTGAGATTCGTGGCTCGTTAAGGCTCTTTGGTAGTGGCGGCTTTTTCGGTTGGTTTGGCATTTTCCGCAACAGCAAGTTCGGCACATACAGACTCTATTGCGGGCAGTTAGAGAATCTCTACCACATAAAGACCTTGACAAAAAATTACATAATCAGTTCATCAGTTCCTATTGAGTTATGAGTTCTAAAAAGATTTTTCCGACCGTGTGTCCGTCGTGTGGCGGGGTGTTGAGTGTAAAGAGTTTGCACTGCGCCGAGTGTGATACCACAGTAAGTGGCGAGTTTGAGGTGCATCCTCTGTTGCGCCTTACGGCGGAGGAGCAGCAGTTTGTTACTGCCTTTATCCGTTGCAGTGGCTCGCTAAAGCAGATGGCGGCGGATATGGGGTTGAGCTACCCTACTGTGCGCAACATCCTTGATGATATTATCTCTAAACTACAAAACTATGAAAGCACTCTTTAACCCCTTCCGTTACATCGCCGGCGCGAAGGCCCTTGTGATGGGCTATCTATTTATCGTCGCCTCGGCACTTATGCTCTACAGTGGCAATCTAATTCAGGACAGCTATATACATATAGGTATGGCAAAGGCCTCTTTCTTGGAAGTACTTGGAGCGCAGACTATTTGGTGGGTTGTTCCCGCGCTGTTGCTCTACCTCTGCGGATTGCTACTCTCAAAGTCTAAAATCCGCATTATAGACATCCTCGGCACCACAGCCTTTGCACAGATTATTATGCTAATGATGATTGCGCCAATGCTGCTGCCAGCTGTTATGAACAATATGTTAGAGAGCGTAGCCGCACTGCAAAGTGGAGCAATATTAGAGCCTACATCGCTAATGCCGATGATGATTTACAGCATCTGGAGTCTAATTTGCCTCGTCCTCTTCTACATCTGGAACTACAACGCCTTTGCCGTAAGTTGCAATGTGAGCGGCTGGAAAGCAATAGCGGTATTTATTGCCGTGCAGGTGGTAGTGACGATAGTCGGCACATATAGGCAATAAGTCTCTTGCTTGCACCAATTTGCCGTTAGAGTGAGGCAGAGACAACGCTCGGCAAAAAGTGGCAACGATGGATAGTACTAAAGCGTACAGCCATTGTTGCCACTTATTGTTAGCGGAAGTATATGCCCTCTATAACGGCAAATTTCGTAAACGGAAGACTATCTTCTGACAGTACAGCTCATCTGGCTGCAGAATAACACTTGGAAAATCTGGCTGATTAACCGCATCGGGATAGCCCTGACACTCAATAGCCACGCCAGCATAGTCTGAGTAGCGAGAGCCACTCTTTGTCACTGGGCAGCCACCAGAGAGCCAGTTGCCCGTATAGACCATACAGCCGGGTTGTGACGAGAGAATCTCCACGGCTCGGCCAGAGCGTGGGTCTGCAAGAGTACCCACCTCGCCCAAAATATTCTTCTGCCAGCCATCCACAACAAAGAAGTGGTCGTAGCCCCTAAAGTCGCTGATATGGTTAAAATCCGACGCTATATCGTCGCCCAGACGGCGTGCAGAGGTAAAGTCCTGCGGCGTGCCTGCAACATCTAAAAGTTTACCCGTAGGAATCTGCACTGCGTTCATCTCAAGGGCCTTTGAGCAGTTAAGGGTCAGGGTATGGTCAAGGATAGTACCCGAACTCTCGCCCGCAAGGTTCCAGTAAGTGTGGTTTGTGAGGTTTACTGGCGTAGTGGCATCAGACTTTGCCATAAGGGTAATCTCAAGGTTATTCTCATCGTCAAAGTCGTAGACCACTTGAGCTGTAACCTCGCCCGGGTAGCCGCAGTCGCCATCCTCCGAGACGAGGGTAAAAATTACGCGGTTATACTCCACGCAGCTCTCCCAGAGGCGGTTTGAGAAGTTTTTCGTGCCTCCGTGCAGGTGGTTTGGACCATTATTAACCTCAAGGTGGTACTGTTTACCCTCAACTGTCATCTGTCCACCAGCAATGCGGTTTGCCACGCGACCAACGGTCTTACCTGCGCAAGGGCCATCTCCAAAGTAGCTCATCGGGTCTTTATAACCCAGCACCACATCGGCAATATTACCCTCATGGTCAGCAAACTTAACGCTTACGATGCCCGCGCCGATATTACTCAGCTGAACTTCACTGCCGAGGCTATTTTTGAGTGTATAGATTACAATAGCCTCCCCCTCGGGTGTTGCACCCCAGATATGTTGCAGAATCTCCATTATGCGTCAATTGGTTTTACATTTGCAATAAGGGCGTCAATACGCTTCAGACACTCCTCCTTACCCAAGAATGCTGTAACATCATACATACCCGGGCCCTTGCCAGCACCAACGAGTGCTAATCGCAGTGAGTTCATAACCTGACCCACGCCATAGCCCTTCTCAGCTATCCAGCCGTGGACAATAGTCTCGGTATTCTCCTTGCTAAAGTCGTCTATAGAGGCAAGCACCTCGCGGACCTCACTAAGGATACGAGGGTTCTCGCCCTTCCAGTACTTCTTAACCTGCTTCTCGTCGTACTCTGCAGGGGCAACAAAGAAGTAAGAGGTCAAATCCCACAACTCGGAGGCAAATGTAGCGCGCTCCTTCATAATGCCCGCAACAAAGCCCGCAACAGAGTCTGAGACCTCAATGCCGTGCTCGCGTAGAATTGGCTGATAAATCTCTGCCAGCTCCTCATCTGTCTTGTGGTGCATATACTGCGCATTGAACCACTTTGCCTTATCTGGCTGGAAGCGTGCGCCCGACTTTGAGACGCGCTCAAGAGAGAAGGCATCAATAAGCTCCTGCATAGAGAAAATCTCCTGCTCGGTACCTGGGTTCCAGCCCAGCAGAGCGAGCATATTGATAAATGCCTCGGCAAAGTATCCATCCTCACGATAGCCGTGAGCTGTCTCACCAGTAGGAGATACCCAGTAGAGCGGGAAGACTGGGAAGCCCATCTTATCGCCATCGCGCTTTGAGAGCTTACCGCCACCTGTAGGCTTAAGAAGCAGTGGCAGGTGGGCAAACTCTGGCTGGGTATCTGTCCAACCAAAGGCGCGATAGAGCAGGTAGTGCAGTGGCAGCGATGGCAACCACTCCTCGCCACGAATAACATGGCTAATCTCCATCAAATGGTCGTCAACAATATTTGCAAGGTGATATGTTGGCAGTGCATCAACACTCTTATAGAGCACCTTATCGTCAAGGGTAGATGTGTTTACCTCAACATCGCCACGAATAAGGTCGTGCATAGCCACAGTCTCATTCTCTGGCATCTTGAAGCGGATAACCCAGATATCGCCACGCGCAATGCGAGCCTCTACCTCCTCGGCACTAAGGCTAAGCGATGTTGGGAGCGTTGTACGCACCTTGTAGTTATAAGCGAAGGTCTCGCCGCGCTCCTCGTACCGCTTGCGCAGAGTATCAAGCTCCTCGGCAGTATCAAAGGCGTAGTATGCCCAGCCAGCCTCAACAAGCTGCTTTGCATACTTAAGATAAATCTCACGGCGCTCAGACTGACGATATGGCGCGTGTGGGCCACCATAGCCTACACCCTCGTCAATCTCAATACCACACCACTTAAGTGACTCAATAATATACTCCTCCGCCCCAGGCACAAAACGCTGTGAGTCGGTATCCTCAATACGAAGAATCATCTTACCGCCATGATGACGGGCAAAAAGGTAGTTATACAGCGCAGTACGCACACCACCGATATGCAGTGGTCCTGTTGGCGACGGCGCAAAACGAACACGAACTTCTCTCATATATTTTGCTATTAGCTATTGGCCATTGGCCGTTGGCCGCACAGCCAGATTGTTATTTTGTTATTACTCTTTTAATTCCCTCTAAAATTGCTTTTAGGCGAGGATTTACAACGCTCGCCGAGAACAAAGTAAAACCTCAAATGCAGAGGTGTTGGTGTTTTACAAGGCTTACGATGCCTGAAAAACCGCAGCATACTTAGCGTATGTGAGGATTTTGAGGGCGAGTGTAACGCAGTAAAACGCCGACAGAATGCATTTACTCCCAGAGGTTGCGTGGATATACACCAGCCTCAATAAGGGCCTCAATCTTTGCCATCAGCTGTGGCTTATCCTCCTTATAAGTTACGCCAAACCACTGTGCAGTTGTTGAGAGGACCTTCATAGTTGCAGTACCATTGCTGATAAGTCGGTTTACCATCAGCGGGATGAAGAACTCAGCCTTCAGATTACTCTTTGTGCTCTCGGCAGCGAGGAACTCGCAAAATGCCTGCTCTGAGTGAGCAAAGTAGTCTGGGGTAAAACCAAAGAGGTTCATAGACACTGGTGTATTCTCCTCAAGGGCTACATCCTCGCCAAGGTCGTGGAAGACAATAGTACCCTCGGCATTGCGCTCAATCTTTGTACGCTCAACCATAGAGGTGAGATTTCCCGCCTCGTCTACAGTACAGACACCGCGAGAGACTTTTCCATTCTCAGAGAGGGTCTTGTTTACCTCGTAGCCTACCATACAGTACTTGCCTACAGAACCTGCAAGAGTTGCAAGGTAGTTGCCGATAACCTCGTAGGCATTCTGACCATAGAAATCGTCTGCATTGATAACCGCAAAAGGGGTGGTAATTGCCTTTGTAGCCATCATCACTGCGTGGTTTGTACCCCAAGGCTTCTCACGGCCCTCTGGCACTGTGAAGCCCTCTGGAAGGTAGTCAAGCTCCTGATATACATACTCAACCTCAATCTTTCCACCAAAGCGCTCTGCGTTAAAGACAGAGATAAAATCCTCGGCAAAAGAGTGGCGGATAACAAAAACGACCTTGCCAAATCCTGCGCGGATAGCATCGTAAACAGAGTAGTCAATAATCGCCTCGCCATTAGGACCTACACCGTCCATCTGCTTAAGCGAACCATAGCGCGAGCCCATACCCGCAGCAAGTACTAAAAGAGTTGGTTTTACCATAGCTATATTGTGTTTTATGTTTATCATCAAAATCCCACAAAGTTAGGAATTATTTACATAATTCCCAACATCAACAAAAAAATCGGTAAAAATTACCTATTTTCTATTGCATATTATCAAAATTATTCGTATCTTGCAGTAGTAATAACTCTAAAACCGAATATAGTTATGAAAAGATGTGCAATTTTTATGATTTTGATACTCGCTACTGTTGGAGTATCATCTGCCCAGCAGAGCAATATAGACAACTTAAAGGCGAGTGGTAGTAAGGCGCAAAAGATGCGAGACTACAAGTTTGGCAAGCGAGGCTACTTCGGCAATGCCTCATTTACATTTACTGACTTTAGTGCATTTCTGGATGACGAAGGGTGGCTGATAGATAAGCCTCACTATGGCGTGGATATTATCAATGGCTACTCCTTCAACCCGTATCTTGACCTTGGCTTAGGCGTAGGAGCTCATTTTCAGCCAAGCAAGGATAAGACCGAGCAGTTCATTATGCTACCCGTCTACCTCTATTTTCGATACAACATTTTGGACCGCAAAGTCAGCCCTTATGTGGCTGCAAAGGCGGGTTGGGCAGGTGCTGTCTATAGAGAGAAGAACGGTGAGTATGTCGGCAAGTTCAACAAGTGGGGTGGCTCAACATACACCAACCTTGAGGTTGGTGCTATGCTTCGACTCAAAGGCGGCAAGTCTGTAAATATCGGTGTAGGTATGCCATGGTACTTTATCCCGCTGCTTGCTACAGGAATAAGTGTTAATGTTGGTTTTACTTGGTAAATTTACAATATTATGAGAAAGATTATTTGCTCGCTCTGCTTTGCATTTGTTACTCTAAGCGCAATGGCACAGAAACCCCTCGCTATTGAGGTACTGGGACATCGTGGCGGCCGCTACGAGGTAGATGAAAACACATTGACGGCCTTCCAAACAGCCTACAAAAATGGGGTACACAGCTTTGAGACCGATATTCGTCTTACGGCCGATGGAGACCTTGTTATCTCGCACGACGCATCGCTAAAGCGTATGTGTGGCGTAGATGTTATTGTTGAGAACACAACGCGCAAAGAGCTAAAGAACTACAAGAGTCTGAAGGGAAATGAGGTGCTCTTTGTAGATGAATTAGCGGCATTTTTTGCTCCGCGCGACATCCGCTACATAGAGTGGGAGATGAAGACAAACAGCTACACTCCAGAGCAGCTAAAAGAGTACTGCGACAAGCTCTACAACGCCGTTATGCCATCAAAGCCAGCAGGAGCAGCATATATCTTCTCATCTTTTGATACACGCGCCATTACAACTATGAAGTCCCTACATTCAGATGCTGACTGTATGTATCTCACAAGTCGTCCTGTAGAGAAGGCTGTGCTTGATAAGGCTGAAGAGCTTGGCGTGAAGCGACTCGGCTGCAACCTCGGCGGAACATCTCGCAAAGCGATGAAGGAGGCACACAAACGGGGTATGATAGTAAACCTCTGGCCGGGTGGCTCACTTGAGGATTTCCAACTTGCTGTAAACATCGGTGCTGATATCGCCTGCACAGACTATCCACAGGCCGTACTTAAGTTTGTAAAGAAGAAGATGAAGTGGGTAAGCCCACAGAATGATGCTATTAAGTAGCAGTAAATTAAGGGCCTATTTATAATGATAATGATGCAAAAAGCTGTTGCTTCTTGCATCATTATCATTTTGAGGGTTACTAGTAGTTATTGCTCCAACAATCTACTATATATCTCCACACACACCCACGCATCCGTTGCTGCATAGAGTTGTTGTTGAGCGGTAAGAGTCTTAGCCTCCCAATTACTGAGGCGCTGAGCCTTAGAGACCTTTTTGCCGAGTACAATACCAGAGATTTTACGCAGTGACTTATCGGCTATGCCGTAGTTACCAACAATCTCCTGCAAGTCCACAAAGCCCCCAGCGGTAAAGTGGCGTAGTTTTGTAAGCCCGATGATATCGTTCTTCACAGCTGCTCCAATCTTAAGAATTGCAGGATTATGGAGTATTGCCGTTAGCTGTTTAGACATCTGCACGCGGTTTAGGCGAATAAGGAAGCACCTGCCCCCGCCATAGAGTTGGAGCAGTGCCACCTTATTAGTCACACCTGCGGTAAACGAGGGTCTGGTCTCAGTATCAAAGCCGACAACTCTCTGCTTTGACAGATGTTCGCACGCCTCAGCAAGGGCCTGCGGGGTATCTACGACCACTATCTGCCCATCAAACTGTATAGCTTGAAGCGCTGCAACCTCCTCGTTAGATATTGTCTGAGCGAATGTCATTTACTTTCCACCCTGTCTTTTCTGAAGCTCCTCCTGCTGGCGCATAAGCTCCTCATAGCGCTGCTGGAAGCGAGACTTCTTACCCTTTGTATTAGCCATCTTGGTGTTAATCTTCGCGCGTACCTTCTCGTCGTCAACCATATAACGAATACCGAACATCATGAGCATAGTGATGATATTTGAGAGCAGGTAGTAGTAGCAAAGACCGCTTGCGTAGTCGTTAAACCAGAACAGAAGCATCAGTGGCATCATATAGACTGTCATAAACTTCATACCTGGCATCTGTGGCTGGGTAGTTGCAGTCTGCTTATAGTTCATATATGAGTATGCAAACATCACAACGGTCATCAGCAGACAGAACAGCGAGATATGATCGCCATAGAATGGGATGTTGAATGGCAAATCAAGGATGCTATCGTAAGATGAGAGGTCGTCGCTCCAGAGGAAGGACTGTCCACGCAGCTCAATTGATGCAGGGAAGAAGCGGAACATGGCGATAAGTATCGGCATCTGTATAAGCATTGGCAGACAGCCACTCATAGGGCTAATGCCCGCCTTGTTGTATAGCTCCATAGTTGCCTGCTGCTTCTTCATAGCATCCTCCTGACGAGGGTACTTGGCATTGATAGCCTCAAGCTCAGGGCGTACGGCACGCATCTTGGCTGTTGAGAGGTAGCTCTTGTATGTCAGAGGCGAGATAAGCAGCTTGATAACAAGTGTAAGGATAAGGATAATGAGTCCGAAGCTCTCGATATACTGACTCAAGAAGTTAAAGAGCGGAATTACCAACCAACGGCTCACATATGTAGAGAAAATCCAACCCAGCGGAATGACGCGCTCCAAAGAGAGGCTCTCTCCGTCAGCATCTGTAAGCTTCTTAAGCACTGGGAACTTATTTGGGCCCAAGTAGAAGTCAAACTTATAACCATCAGTCTGCGGAGTATAAGGCACTGCGGCAACCATAGAGTACTCCTTAATATATCCACTCTTCTCAGGCGCGGTCTTATATGCAAGATCGGCATAAGTAAAATTGACACTCTGTGGTATAATTGCCGAAGTAAAATACTGCTGCTTGAAGGCTACCCAATCTACAGAGGTTGAGATACTCTCTGACTTGTTACCCTCCGAGACACCCAAATCCTCAATACCTACCTCACCTGGGTGGCGATAGTAGAGGTTAGTGTACATATTCTCGTTCTTGTAGCTGCGCTCGTTCTGATAGCTGCGGTTTGACCACTCAACACCGATAGATGTCTGATTAGCCATCATCGGAGCAAGGTCGTTAAGCTTTACATCAAAATCTACAAGGTAGTCGCGCTCCTCACGCTGCTCATTGTAGAGGGTGTAGATAAAGTCTATAGAGGCACCACCTCTAAAAGGCAGACGAAGTGTAGCCACCTGCTTATCCTGCTCCTTAGCTACAGTAAGAAGAGTAAAGTTATGCTCAGAGGTCTCAACCTTGACATTCTTGAGGCCATCCTTAACATAGAAGCTCATATCAAAGGCAGCACTCTGCGGGTCAAAGAGCTTGACAAGCTCATTGCGCTCCTCTTTTGGGGCATACTTTGTGTGCTGCTTGAGTGTAGCGTCTGTAATCTGCGCACCGATAGTTGAGATAGTAAGACGCAGATAGTCGTTCTCAAGAGTAACCTCCTCTGCTTCAGCAGCGTTGATGATAAATGGGTCTACCACTGGAGTTGCGGCCTGCTCTGGAGCGACCTGACTCTGAGCGGCAGCAGCCTGAGCTGCAATCTGCTCAGATGCCTGTGTTGCAATGACCTCGGCAGCCTGCTCAAGGGCAAGCTGCTCATTGTACTTCTCCATCTGATAGTTGTTGTACAACATATATCCGAAGAAGAGAAGTCCAATAAGGATAAAACCGATGATTGATTGTTTGTTTGTGTTGTTGCTTTCCATTATTTATTTTTTGTAATTTAATGCAGCCCTAACAAAATCCACAAACAGTGGTGCAGGGTGCTCAACAGTACTCTTATACTCAGGGTGATACTGAGTTGCTACATACCACGGATGACCCTCAAGCTCAAGAACCTCTATAAGCTGGGTCTCTGGGTTGATACCTACGCACTTAAGGCCCGCAGCCTCAAATGCCTCACGATACTCACTATTAAACTCATAGCGGTTTGAGTGGCGCTCCATAACAGATGTAATGCCGTATGCCTTAGCTGCCTTTGACTCTGGATTGAGAGTGCAGACATAGCCACCAATGCGACGAGTATCGCCCTTATCACTCTTACTATCCTCCATAAGGTCTACAACAGGGTGCTTTGTATTTGCATCAAGCTCCTTAGAGGCCGCATCTGCATATCCAAGTACATTACGCGCGAACTCTACAATAGCGCAGTGCATACCAAGATTGACTCCAAAGAATGGGATGTTATTCTCGCGGGCATACTTTACAGCAGCAATCTTACCCTCTACGCCACGGCTACCAGCTCCTGGGGCAACGAAGATGCCCGATACACCATCAAAAAGCTCAGCTGCGCTCTGCTCATTGACCTTCTCGGCCTTGACATAGCGAACTTTAACCTTACAGTCGTTCATAGCTCCCGCATGGATAAAAGACTCATTGATAGACTTGTACGCATCTGGAAGCTCAGTATACTTACCAACAAGAGCAACCTCTACACTCTTTGTAGGGTTCTTAACCTTGTCCACAAAGGCGCGCCAAGCAGTAAGGTCAGACTCTGTACCCTCCGTAGGAAGACCAAGGCGCTGCATAACTACAAGGTCCATCTTCTGCTCAAACAGTCGCAGTGGCACCTCGTAGATTGTTGGCATATCTACAGACTCAATAACAGCCTCTGGCATAACATTGCAGAACAGAGCAATCTTGCGTTTAATGGATGTCTCAAGAGGATTCTCGGCACGAAGTACAAGAACATCTGGCTGAAGACCATTCTCAAGAAGAGCCTTTACAGAGTGCTGTGTAGGCTTTGTCTTAACCTCGCCTGAAGCGGCAAGATAAGGCACCCACGCAAGGTGGATAAGGGCTGTGTTCTGATAACCCAAAGAGTTTCTCAGCTGACGAACAGACTCAATAAATGGCAGTGACTCAATATCGCCCACAGTACCGCCAATCTCTGTAATGATAATATCAAACTGCTTTGTTTGACCATTGAGCTGTATGCGACGCTTAATCTCGTCAGTGATGTGAGGGATAACCTGCACAGTCTTACCTAAATAGTCTCCACGACGCTCCTTCTCAATCACTGTCTTATAAATCTTACCAGTGGTAACAGTGTTCTTATTTGATGTGGCGATAGATGTAAATCGCTCGTAGTGACCCAGGTCAAGGTCTGCCTCAGTTCCATCGTCAGTAACATAACACTCACCATGCTCATATGGGTTGAGTGTACCTGGATCTACATTTATATACGGGTCAAACTTTTGAATGGTAGTTACATATCCACGCGCCTGCAGTAGTCTTGCAAGTGATGAAGAGATAATTCCCTTTCCGAGTGATGACGCTACACCTCCGGTAACGAAGATGTACTTTGGTTTTGACAGTTTCATACCTTTAATAAATTAAAAAATGTTTTATCCCATTATACCTAACAAACCAGACAGATGACGCTTCCGCCATCTGTCAGATAGATTATTCTCCGTCTATAAGTCTAATTTTAGCTATTGTGTCGGCAATCTCGCGCTTTGTCTTGGCAATCTTCTCCTCCACCTCGGCAATAAGTGCCTCAGCACCCTTAGATTTAGAGAAGAAGCCGATATTGTTCTCAAGCGTAGATACCTGCTGCTCAAGCTGACGCACACGGTTGTAGAGCTTCTCGCGCTCTGAACGCAGACGACGGTCGCCACTCTGCTTAAGGCTGCTTACACGCTCCTTGAAGCGGTTAAGGCTCTGCTCACGGTCTGCACCACGAACAACAGCAAACAATCTATCTACAGCCTGCTTGTAGAGCTTCTGTATCTCGTCCTTGTGCTTGATAGGCACAAAACCAATCTCAGACCAACGACGCTGGAACTCCTTAATCATATCGTAGCCACCGACGCTAATCTCGGCACTATTCATCTCCTCGATAAGGGCCTGCTTAGCGGCAAGGTTCTGTGCAAACTTATCCTCAACACCTGCAAAGTGCGCGCTCTTACGCTCGAAGAAGTGGTCGCAAGCCGCGCGGAAACGCTGCCAAACGGCATCAGCATGACGACGAGATACTGAGCCTATCTTCTTCCACTGAGCCTGAAGCTCAAGCAGACGCTCTGTTGCACCCTTCCAATCCTCACTATCCTGAATAGCCTCAGCAGCCTCGCACAGGGCAACCTTTTGAGCAAGATTCTGCTCCATATCACCCTTAACCTCTGCATAGAATGCGTGCTTGAGCTCAAAGAAGCGGTCACAAGCTGTGCGGAAGCGGTCGTATATCTTCGTGTTGTCGCGCTTTGGGGCAAAGCCAATGGTGCGCCACTGAGCTTGAAGTTCAATCAAACGCTCGTTAGCCTTATTCCACTCCTTATGAGATGTTGGAACAGTAGCCACAAGAGCCTCAGCAGCCTCACAGAGGGCAGTTTTTGCCTCAAGATTATTCATCTGCTCCTGCTTTAGTGCCTCAAAGTGCTCCTGATGGCGACGGTTGATAACAGATGATGCAGCCTTAAAACGCTCCCACAGAGCATCCTTCTGGTCTGCTGCCACTGGACCTGTCTCACGCCACTGGTCGTGGAGCTTCTGCAACTTGCGGAACGCCTCAACAACATTTGTCTGCTCTGCCAGAGCCTCAGCAGCCTCACAAAGTGACACCTTAGCCTCATAGTTCTTCTTAAGGTCAAGGTCGCGAAGCTCCTTGTTAATCTTTACAAAGTCATAGAAGTGCTCTACATGGAGGTTGTAGGTCTCCCACAGGTCGTTTACAACGCTCTGTGGCACCTGACCAATCTCCTTCCAACGAGCCTGGAGCTCACGGAAACGGGTGAATGTCACATTTATAGTCTCCTCGCTGGATACAAGGGCCTTGAGCTCCTCAATAATCTCCAACTTAAGGCGATAGTTCTCCTCCTTAACCCTCTCTGACTCAGCGGCAGCACGGTCACGACGCTCGCGGTACACCTTAAGTAGCTCCTTAAGGCGAGCCTCATCAACATCTGGAGTAACCTCTGTCTGCTCCACTGTCTCACCCTCAGCCTGCTCAGCCTTTGCTGCGTCAATCTGCTGACGATGAATTTTGTAGAAGGCTGTCTTTATCTCCTCTACATAGTGGCGAATGTCATCTACCAAATCCTGCTCAAGAAGGAAAGCCAGCATATCAACAAGCTCAGCCTTGCTCTTGCCAGCAATCTGGTACTCTACTACAACCTCACTCTGCTCATCCTGCTCTACGGCAGCATCTGAGAGCTCCTCTGGTGTAATAGTTTGTGAAATTTGTTCAACAATCTCAATAGACGCATCCTCAGCAACGCTGACCTGCTCCAACTCTGGAGTCTCTGTAGATTTGATAGTAGACATAGTAAAAATTTTAGGTATGTTTTATAAAATTTAGTAGTCAAATAAACTGCTGTATGTGAATTCTATTTTCATAAAAAATAGTATCGCACAAAGGTAGGCAAACCAATTCAAAATTCAAAATCAAAAAATCAAAAATCTTCTATATTTTTCAACATTTCACTAATTTTTATATACCTTTGTAGAGTAATTGATAGATTATGAAGCAAAAATTAACACTTTTAGCAGCGTTTCTCTGTTCTTTTTTTCTCTGCTCTGCCCGCACTTACACCGTAGAGCAGGTGCCAAATGTACAGATAGCAAACGCATCGCGATACACCTCAAATCCCGATGGGATTTTGTCAGAGCAAGCTGTTGCGGCTATAGACAGAGCCTGCGACTCGCTCCATACGCTTGGTCGCGCACAGATTGCAGTGGTGGCCATTGAGAATATAGATGGTGACGAAGTCTTTCAGTTCGCCTTTGACCTATTCTCTGCTTGGGGCGTAGGTGGGCAGAAGAGTGACAACGGATTGGGTATACTCCTTGTGACAGAGAAGCGCGAGATTCGCTTTGTTACGGGCTATGGTCTTGAGGGCGTAATCACAGATGCACTCTGCAAACGCATACAGCAGCAGTATATGGTCTCTCATCTCTCGGCGGGGGACTATAGCACTGGTATGGTCGAGGGTGTAGCGGCTGTGGCTCGCGTAGTCTCGGGTAGCGAAGAGCTTCTTAACGAGGAGGATATGTCTCAGACCGATTTGATAATCTTCATCGCTGGCTGCATTGGCTTTATACTGTTGCTTATAGCTATTATCCTCATAGCCGTATGGATGAGCCGCAAATGTCCAAAGTGTGGTAAGCATACACTCGTTAGAACAACATCTGTAAAGATTAGCTCAACGCGCCAGTATGATATAATGTTGCACACATATCGCTGCAGTAATTGTGGACACTCAAAGGAGCAGCAGGAGAAGATATACAAGAGTACTGGTGGCGTGTATAGTGGTGGTGGCCGCGGCTTTGGCGGTGGCAGTAGTAGTTTTGGTGGCGGCTTCGGCGGAGGTAGTTTCGGCGGAGGCGGCGCAGGTAGTAGATTTTAATGTTTAACAGAATAGATTATGAAAAAGTCAACAGTTACTATTGTTTTTGTAGTTGCCATTGTTGTGGCAATTTATGGTGTGGTTATCTACAACAACCTTGCGACAGCATCACAGGAGGTTGAGAGCGCGTGGGCAAATGTTGAGACTCAGTATCAGCGTCGTAGTGACCTTATTCCAAACCTTGTAAATACGGTCAAAGGTTATGCTACTCACGAATCTGAGACGCTTGAGGGCGTTGTTGCTGCTCGCGCTAAGGCTACATCTATAACCGTAGACGGAGCGAATATGACCGCCGAGCAGTTCGCTGAGTTTACAGCTGCGCAGGGCGAGGTTACATCTGCTTTGGGCCGACTGATTGCCGTTGCCGAGAACTATCCAGATCTTAAGGCTAATCAGAACTTCCTTGAGCTTCAGTCTCAGCTTGAGGGTACAGAGAACCGCATTGCTGTTGAGCGTCAGCGATATAACGAGGTGGTGAAGGCGTTCAATAAGAGCGTTGTAACATTCCCCAACAACCTTCTGGCATCGCTGTTCGGCTTCTCAACAAAGGAGTTTTTTGTAGCACAGCAGGGTGCTGATATTGCACCAGTAGTAGAATTCTAACAGCAACGCTCTAATGGCTCAACGAATACTTATAGTTGATGATGAGGCTGATATTCGCGAGTTTATCAGCTACAATCTTCGCCGCGAAGGGTACGAGGTCTTCACCGCCTGCAATGGGGAGCAGGCTCTTGAGGTGGCTCAAAGCGTACATCCGCACCTGATTCTGCTCGATATGATGATGCCAGTAATGGATGGCCGTCAGACCTGCGAGGCTGTACGCAAAAATCCAGAGCTAAAAGATACTATGGTACTCTTTCTCTCGGCAGTACAGGAGGAGCAGTGTCAGATAGAGAGCTACGAGGCTGGAGCAGACGACTATATCACAAAGCCCGTAAGTATGCGCGTACTATGTAGTCGCGTAGGCGCAATTATGAAGCGACTATCCCCTCAAACGGCTGAAAAACCACAACTTACACTGGACATAGCTCGGCGCATTGTTATCACTCAGCAGGGCGAGATTGCTCTACCTCGCAAGGAGTTTGACATTCTACAACTGCTCTACTCTGAGCCAGACAGAGTCTTTACTCGCGAGGAGATTTTCCGCACTATCTGGGGTTGCGAGGTGGTTGTAGGCGATAGAACTTTAGATGTTCATATCCGCCGTCTACGCCGCAAACTTGGAGATGAGGTTATTGAGACCTACAAGGGTGTTGGATTCAAGTACTCTAACAGTTAGTTATCACACAAAGTACTCAACCACAGCATATACAGGCAGCAGCAGCGTAACCGAGAGGGCGATATAGCCAAAGAAAGATGGCATTTTAACACTCTCCTGCTCGGCAATAGCCTTGACCATAAAGTTAGGGCCATTACCAATATAGGTCATCGAGCCGAAGTATACCGCACCCATAGATATAGCTCTGAGGATTGCTGTATCTACGCCCGCAACAACTGTTCCTGTAGCGGGAAGAGCACTTGCTACAGTGTGGAAAGCCACAGCCGTTGGCGCATTATCAAGAAACGATGAGAGTAATCCTGAACAGTAGAAAAACTCTCTTGGCGTTGTAAGTCCAAACATCTGTGCATTCTGGTTCAGATATAGCAGTGCGGGGGTCATAGTGACAAATATTCCCACAAAAATTATAGCCACCTCTGCTATTGGCTCCCAGCTGAAGTGGTTATCCTCGCGCACCTTCTTCTTAGTAAATCGCAACGAGAGCAGGATAATCACTACAAGTGCTATCTCACGCAAAAACTTGATATACACCGGCGCATCATGCTCGCCCATAGCAGGTATGGTAGATGGATTTATAAGTGCTACACACAGGACAATGCCTGCAAGGAATATAAAGTTCTTTGCACCCCTAATGTTGATTGTAAAGCCCGTCTCATCATCGTAGTGATGGTGTGGACGCACGCCGATAGCCTCACAGTGGTGAAATCTCCAACTATCATAAATATAGTAACCAGTGAGCAACAACACACCCACAACAACCCATTGCGGATACATCTCCATAAACCAGCTAAATGGCGCACCACGCAGATATAACAAGAAGAGTGGCGGGTCGCCGAGTGGGGTCAAAATACCACCACAGTTTGCCACAAGGGCAATAAATACAAAGACTGTATGCACCTTATGCTCTCTATCGCGATTCATCTCCAACAGAGGTCGTATAAGCAACATCGCCGCACCTGTAGTGCCGACAAACGATGCAAGAGCATAACCCAGAAAGAGCATTGTGGTATTTACGGCTGGAGTAGCAACAGAGGTACAGTGTAGGCGGATGCCGCCCGTAACAACAAACAGCGCAGTCAGAAGTACAATAAATGGGATATAGTCGTATACCATCTGGTGCCACAACTGTCCACCTAAACCACAAGCCATAAGAGCTATAGCCGTAGGCACAGAGATAATAACAACATACCACAATTTATTGACATTACTCTCCCACCACTTCTCAGCAAAAAGCGGGGCTAAAGCGATAGAGAGCAACATAACAACGAATGGCACCAATAACCAAACTGATACTACTTGCATACCTTATTTAACCTAAAAAACGCGCAAATATAGTACCAATTTCGTCTCGTTGTTCTAAAAATAGAAGAAAATTTTTTCTGCTATTTGATATAATCAACACTAAATCTTGTCAAACTTCTTGACAAACTTGCGCCAGTAGTACTTCAGCGGGTTTGTGTACTTGAGCTGCTTCCACGGGCGGCTACTATGTGGGCGATGGATAACAGGAGTGTCACAGAAGAGGTAGTTTGTAAAGCCATTACTGCGCGAAATACGCGAAATATGGACATCAAACCAATGCTTATCAGGGTTCAGTAGGTTAAAATCATAGCTACGCAACAGCGCATTTGTCAGCAGCGAGCAGCAGAAGCTACAGTGCTTATCAACAGCATACACCTCCCCCTCGTGCCCCTTTGCATAGCCGTATGGGTAGTTAATATTCCCCTCGTCATCTACAGTGACAGAGGCAGCAATACCGCAATCAGTACGCGCTGCAGCTCCGTCAACAAGCCTCTGCACACTATCTGGAGCTACGATAACATCGCTCTCAACAATCAGCAAATCAGCATCCTCCTCTATCGCCCTTCTCTGCGCAATCTGAAGCACAAGCAGATAGTTTGGCGACGGATGGTCAGTTATATCAGATAAATTTACAAGCTCAAAGCCATACTTACGCGAGTACTCAGCAAGCAGTGCCGTACTCTGCGGCGTGCTAAAGTCGTTGTAAATTGTATAGTGAAAGTTGATATCCGTTACAGATGCTACCAGAGCCTCTATGGTCTGCAAAGTTGACTCTATAGAGTCCTTGACAGGTGTAATTATATGCAGGTTTTTCATCGACCTGTTGATTGTTTATGAAAAATATTATACCTTTGTGTGACTACATTTTACGCAAAGATATATGAAAAAATTTAGATTTACAATAGTATACACTTTTTTAGCACTCTGCGCCACAATCTCCACGGCACAAACAAGGCAAACTCGCGAGGAGTATATAGAGAAATACAAGGCCATTGCCGTTGCTCATATGGAGAAGTACGGCATTCCTGCAAGCATCACTATGGCGCAGGGTATACTTGAGTCTGATGCTGGAAATAGTCCACTCTCGCTCTCGTCAAACAACCACTTTGGCATCAAGTGCAAGAAGCACTGGACGGGTCGCAAGGTCTATCACGACGACGATGCTAAGGGAGAGTGCTTTAGGGCCTACCCCTCTGTAGAGGCTTCATACGAGGACCACGCACTGTTTTTAGACTCCTCACCGCGATACGATTCACTATTTAGCTATCCGTCAAACGACTATAAAAGTTGGGCGCGAGGCCTTAAGGCCGCAGGATATGCCACTGCGCCAGACTATGCACAACGATTAGTGGCAATAATTGAGAAGTATAAACTCTATACTCTTGACCAACAGGATGGTGCTGCGATATACTCCTCTGGCAAGCACGCCCGCGAAAATGCCGAGTGGTTTGCTACACAAAGCAATCTTCCACGCGAGGAGGTTGTTATGCAGGACCCTTTTAATATCACAATCAATGCCCATAAAGGTTATAGCATATATCGCATAAACAGAACTTGCTATATCCTTGCAAAAGAGGGAGATACATACGCCTCACTGAGCAAAATTTTCGCCATTTCGGAGAGTAATCTTCGCAAGTTTAACGATGTAAAAAAGCGCGATACACTTAAGGCTGGTTCAATAGTATATATCGAGCGTAAGAGAGAGCGTTGGCTGGGCGAACAACTCCTGCACACCACCCGCAAAGGCGAGACACTCCACACAATCAGCCAGAGCTACGGCATCCGCCTTACTCGCCTCGCCCGCCTCAATCGCACCCGCCCCTCTCGCCCCCTAACGGCCGAGCAAACTATCCGCCTGAGATAGGTAGGGATTATGCAGCCAATGGTTAATAGCTAGTAGCAAAAAAAAGAGATGTCGGCTGACATCTCTTTTTTTGCTAATGGTGGCTTAGCTTGTAGCGTATAGCGTCGAGCATATCGGTAACGGTAAGCTCAAGGTCCCACTTTGGCTTCCAGCCCCACTCCTCGCGTGCGCAGCTATCGTCAAGGTAGTTTGGCCAGCTACGAGAGATTTGCTCCTTGACTGGGTCAATATCGTAGTCCATAGTAAACTCTGGGATATGCTTGCGGATTTCGGCAGCGATAATCTCTGGTGTAAAGCTCATAGATGCCACATTGAAGCTGTTGCGGTGAACGAGCTTTGCAGGGTCCGCTTCCATCAGCTCCACAATAGCGCGCAGAGCATCTGGCATATATATCATATCCATATATACATCGTTTGGCACAGCACAGGTATACTTACCATTGCGGATAGCCTCATAGAAAATCTCTACAGCGTAGTCTGTCGTTCCACCACCTGGCAGGGTCTTGTTAGAGATAATGCCCGGAAAACGCAGTGAGCGGGTATCAATGCCGTACTTCTGTGTGTAGTAATTACTTAGTAGCTCGCCAGTAACCTTACAAATACCATAGATTGTTGTTGGCTGCATAATGGTATCTTGAGGAGTACCATCCTTTGGAGATGTAGGTCCAAAAGCACCAATAGACGATGGAGTAAATACTGCGCAGTTGTGCTGACGCGCCACCTCAAGGGCGTTGAGCAGCGCACCCATATTCAGTCCCCACGCCATCTGTGGATTACGCTCGCCTACGGCAGAGAGCAGAGCCACAAGGTTGAAAATAGTGTCGATGTTGTAACGAGCAACCACCGACGCCATATTTGTAGGGTTGAGGGCATCCAGCACCTCAAAAGGGCCATCCTCAGAGAGGTTTCTGCACTCTCTGACATCTGTAGCAACAACATTGTGCGCACCATATACAGAGCGCAAGTATGGGACTAACTCCGAACCGATCTGTCCACCAGCACCTACAACAAGAATCTTTTTCATAACAATAGTTTAGGATATGCGTAATTTTTGCGAAAGGTAGCAATTTTTTTTGAAGATAATCCAACATATATCAATTTTTAATGATTTTTGGAGAAAAAGTTTGCAAAGTTGATTTTTATCTCTATCTTTGCACCGCTTTAGAAGCTAATTGCTGTTGTAGCTCAGTGGTAGAGCACTTCCTTGGTAAGGAAGAGGTCACGAGTTCAAGCCTCGTCAACAGCTCAAAATGAGGAACTTACAAGTTCCTCATTTTTTATTTCTATTTCTCTATAAATCATTAGTTTACATCTATTTAAGCATTCTATTTTATTCCCTATGTCAAAAATAAAGTTGTAAGAGACTATTGCTCAGATAGATAGAAATTTGTATATTTGGAGTGCAAAAACATAGAATAAACATAGAATAAAACCTCAACTCAGCATCTATGGCAACTCTAAACTTTAAATTAGCACCACAGAAAAACAAGTCTG
>SUZS01000037.1 GCA_015059785.1 Rikenellaceae bacterium | reverse complement strand
TGTGGAAATTTGGGAAGCATCAAAAAGCAGCCGAAAAATGCTAAATTTTAGAATTTACTGATAATTAAAGGTTTATATTTGGTTATTTCTGATTATTCTTGGTTGTTAGAGGCTTCTAAATACAACTATAGAATGCACTATTGCCAATTGTAGTTACAGAATTAGGTATTATGATATTCGTTAGACTAGTACAATTCCTAAATGCAGACTCCGCAATTGTTACGATATTAGCGGGTATTATTATTTTCCACAGAGAACTACAAGCATTAAAAGCAGAGTAAGGAATCTCCGTAATTCCTGTAAAGTATTTCAACTCGGTAAATGCAATGATATTTGTATTGCCTTTGAATTTTGTTCCAATATCTGTCACAGCGGCAGCCTCTGCGTATGACAGCTCGCCATCGTTGTTGGTATCCCAGTTTTTGCAACAGATAGCCTTGACTTGCAAGTCCTCAAACTGGATATTCTCTTTATCGTGCTTTGGGAGGGTTATCATCGTTCCGTCTGCGAGATTGAAATATACATACTCGTCATCTTGGGTTACGCTCTTGAAGATACTATCTCCGTCCTCGCCATCTGCACCATCACTGCCGTCTGCACCATCGCTACCATCTTCGCCAGTAGCCTTGCCAAGTTCTGTCCAAGTTGCACCGTTGTCGTATGATACATACCAGTAGTCATTCTCAATTTTTAAGCGTGGAGTAATGCCGTCCGCACCATCGTTACCGTCTTTGCCATCGGTGCCGTTGCTACCATTTGTGCCGTCAGTGCCGTTCACACCGTTTGCTTGAACCTTATTGCCCTTGCCGTCTAATAGCCACTCGCCATCTACTGTCCAGTAGTAAATGCCGTCGGTATCTTTCATAACGCCAATTTGTGGAGTATAGCCATCTTTGCCATTTGCACCGTCTTTACCATTTGTACCGTGATAGATAGTAATTGTGTCGCTGTGGGCAAATGTAATTGTATAGCCCACCACCTCTCCGTCTTTGCGCACTGGAGATACATTGGTAATGTAGTCATTCTTCTGTAGGGCATTAACCACTGTTTGAAGTGCAACGATGTTTGTATTCATCTGTTTGCATAGCTCCTCTAACGCAGTGATGCGTTTGTCGTGTTCGTTTAGTTTGTCCCAAATCTCAGAATCGTCAAACTTGTTGCACGAAGATGCAACGAATGCCAAAGCAATGGCAAAAAGTGTAAACAACCTTTTCATTTTACATTGTTTTTCTACCGTAGCAACTCCTGTGCGGTGGGTTATATAAACAGAAAGTGTGGAGTTGATTTTCGTTTACTATGTAGGAGGTTCTGACAAAACCCAAGCAAAAATAAACGATACAATGCCCCACACTTGGATAGTATGGGGATAGATACGCAAAATGCGTACAGCCACATAGCTATACAAGAAATGAGTGCTGTTCATTATCCTTTTGCTTTGTTGAAACTGTCAGATTTCCTACAAAGGACAGCGAAAACACTTTCAATATGTCTGTAACCAGATGATTACACTACAAAATTAAGAATATTTTCCGAAACGAACAACACTCGGTGGAGCATTGTTCGGTAATAATAAATAATATCCGTAGCCAAAGCTACGGATATTATTTTTATTCTACTGGCGTTGGGTTTAGTTCACTTCCACCCACTTTTTGTCTTTGTATTGGTATTTTAGTGTGCCGCCCAGCCAGATGCCGTAGAGAAGAGTGTCTTTGGTGTCGGTGTAGGTAATCTCTACGCCGAAGCCGTGGCGAGTGCCAGAGCTGTGTTGGCCAACGAAGGTTACGCGCTCATCATTGTCGCGCGAGATAAGCAGGTGCTCTTCGCTATCCTTCATTATGTAGCACCGCTCTATCTTGTTGCTGCGGTAGAGCAAATCTACTCCATATTTTACCGTCGGCACATCGCCCTCAAGGTCCGAGTTGTGCTTATACTGCTCATCAGCAATGCCGATAAGGATATGGGAAAGAGGTATGTATACAGACGAAAACTCTATATCCCAGACGATTTGGCAAAAGCCCGTTATCTTATCATCCTTAATAACTCCATAGGCGATGTAGTCGTGATACTCGTACAGGTCACTCATTGCGCGGCACGAGTTGCTGAACAGTTGTGTTCCGAATTGCTCTATCATAGTTGTATTGTTTGGTTTCTGTTATTAGTTTTCGCTTTTGAGTTTATTCGGATTTAGGTTATCCATCGTAGATGGTACGATGAAAAACAGAGCCTAACACTCAAGCTTGCTTGATGGTGAACAGGCTCTGTTTTTTGTCGTAATAGCCGAAAGGCTATTCTAAATCCGCATCAGAGATGAGCAAAACAGAGTTTTGCCGAAAGTTTTTGCACGCCCTGCTTTTTTCAAAAAGCGGGCAGTTATGCGTAGCCACACTACACCAAACCGCTGAAGCCCATAAATGCCATAGCGAGCAGGGCGGCGGTGATAAGTGCGATAGGCACACCCTCAAAAGCCTTTGGAACCTCCTCGAACTCAAGTCGCTCGCGCATACCGGCAAACAGAACCAGTGCTATGGCGAAGCCAAGGGCTGTAGAGACGCTATAGACAAGACCCTCAAGCAGTCCGTACTCCTTCTGCACCATCAGCAGTGCCACGCCAAGCACGGCGCAGTTTGTGGTAATGAGTGGCAGGAAGATACCCAGTGCCTGATAGAGTGATGGAGAGACCTTCTTAAGCACAATCTCCACCATCTGCACAAGGGCTGCGATGACGAGGATAAAGACTATGGTCTGCATAAACTCAATGCCCAGTGGCGCGAGGATATAGGTCTGTATAAGCCACACAACCACTGAAGAGAGAGCCATTACGAATGTTACGGCAGCGCCCATACCCATACTTGTCTCGACCTTTGATGATACGCCGAGGAATGGGCAGATACCGAGGAACTGCGCAAGAACGACATTATTGACAAATATCGCACCGATGATTATTGCAAAATACTCCATTACTTCTTCAGATATTTGTTAAACAACACCATTAAGAATCCAAGCACAAGGAATGCACCGGGTGCAAGGACAAAGACAAGTGGCATAAAGTCGCTAATGCCGAGGCTCAGACCGAAAACAGAGCCGCTACCCAGAATCTCACGCACAGCACCAATAACTGTAAGTGAGAGGGTAAAGCCAAGGCCGATGCCTACGCCATCAAGAGCCGAGTCAAGAACGCCATTCTTAGATGCGAAGGCCTCTGCGCGACCCAGAATAATACAGTTTACCACGATAAGAGGGATAAACACGCCCAGAGCCGCATAGAGTGACGGCACATAGGCCTGCATAAGCATCTCAATAACGGTCACAAACGAAGCAATGACAACGATAAATGCTGGGATGCGCACCTTATCAGGGATAAGGTTTTTAATCATTGCAATAACGATATTGGACATAATCAGCACCGCCATTGTTGCCACGCCCATACCAAGGCCGTTAATGGCGCTTGTTGTTGTTCCAAGTGTAGGACACATACCGAGAACCAGAACAAATGTTGGGTTCTCCTTTATCAGACCCTTCCAAACGAGGGATAGACGATTGTTACTCATTCTGACCTCCTTTCTGCTCCTGTTTTGAAGCTCCTGTTGCTACATCGCCAGCAGCACTCTGCCAGCCACAAGCCACCTTAAATGCCTCGTATGCTACCGCTACAGCCTCTGCATATGCTCTGGACGAGATTGTTGCAGCTGTAAGTGCGTCAATATCTCCACCATCCTTCTTTACAGTAAGGTTTACCTTGCCAGCGTTCTTGCCTACAAGAGAGGTGTGGAGAGCATTACCCTCGTCGGCCATCTTTGTACCAAGGCCCGGGGTCTCCTTCTGCTCAAGGACATTGATATTTACGATATTTCCCTCGGTGTCAAAGCCTACCATAAGGCGAACAGCACCACCGAAACCATTTTTAGAGATACTCTCAATAGCATAACCTACAGCCTTGTCAGCAACTGTTGCTGTATGCGCAACGATTGGCAATGCGTTTACCTCAATAGTCTGCTTTGTGGTCGCCTCAAACTCTGGAAGTACCTGCTTGAGGGCGTTGTTTACAGCAGCCTCCTTTGCCTGTGCGATAGGCTCCTTTGTGATAAGGTATACTCCACCAACGGCAGCAGATGAGAGTAGGGTGATGGTAAAGAGTACCAAGACCATATTTTTCAATGAACTTTCCATATACCCCCCCTATTTTACTGCGCCGAAGCGCTTTGGTTTAACATACTTGTTGATGAGTGGCACAGTGCTATTCATAATAAGGATTGCGAAAGACATACCCTCTGGATAAGCACCCCACAGACGGATACACATTGTAATTACTCCAATGCCGATACCGTAGATAACCATACCCTTTGTAGTCATAGGGCTTGTTACATAGTCTGTAGCCATAAAGATAGCACCCAGCAGCGCACCACCAGAAAGGATGTGGAACAGTGGGAAGAGAAGGTGCATTGAAGGCTCTTCCATTCTCACGCCTGCAAAGATAGTGGCGAAAATAGCCATTGTGCCGATAACTGCCACAGGGATGTGCCAACTAATCACGCGACGCATAAGAAGGTATACAAAGCCAAGGAGCAGTGCCAAAGCCGAAATCTCACCAAATGAGCCGCCCATAGCACCGGTAAACATACCTGCTATATCAAACGAAGCGAAGTCTACAAGTCCCGCCTTGGCAGCACCGAGAGGAGTTGCGCCAGAGTAAGCATCTGCAAAGCCCTCAAGGGTTGGCTGAGGGAAGGATGTCATCTGCACAGGGTATGCAATAAGCAGGAACACGCGGGCAGCAAGCGCAGGGTTGAAGATATTCTTACCAAGACCGCCAAATGGCATCTTAGCAACACAGATAGCAACTACTGCGCCGATAACCACAATCCAGAGTGGAATATTTGCAGGTAGGTTCATCGCAAGCAGCAGTCCCGTAACCACTGCCGAGAGGTTGCCTACCGTAGTTGGACCCTTAACAAGGTACTTCTGTACCAAAAACTCAAACAGAACGCAGCAAGCAATACTTACGGCAGTAATTGCAAGCACATTCCAGCCAAACACCCTCACCGAAACCATCAGCGCTGGCAGCAGTGCGATAACCACATCGCCCATAAGGCGGGTTGTGGAGAGGTCTCCATGCACATGCGGAGCGGGTGAAACGAAAAATTTATTAGCCATATCTCTTACTTTTTATTTCTTCATATTTCTTGCTCGGATAATACCCATAACTGTCTGCTTACCAAGGCGTACATAGTCCAGCAGTGGAATATTTGCAGGGCAGGTAAACTGGCAACAGCCGCACTCAATACAGCTTGTAATGTCGTTTGCCTCCATAGCATCCCAAGCCTTCTTGCGAGCCTGCTTTGAGAGCAGATATGGCTCCAGACCCATAGGGCAGGCCTCCACACACTTTGCACACTTGATACATGCGCTCTCAACGCCACGAACAGCCTCACTGCCCACCATAATAGTGATACCAGAGCAACCCTTCATCACTGGCATAGCGATGTTAGAGAGCGCACGGCCCATCATCGGTCCGCCGTTGATAACCTTCACATCGCCCTCTGCAAGACCTCCGCACTTAGCAATAAGCGACTCTACTGGTGTGCCGAAGCGGGTAAGAAGGTTCTTTGGAGTCGGTACAGCAGCGCCCGTAACAGTCACTACGCGCTCAATAAGCGGCTTATTCTTCTGCACAGCCTCGTAAACGGCTACGGCAGTAGATGCGTTGCACACAACGGCGCCAACATCTATTGGCAGTGCTGGTGGTGCAGGAACCTGACGGCCCGTTACGGCTGCAATAAGCTGCTTCTCGCCACCCTGTGGATACTGGGTCTTGAGCATCTGCACCTTGATATTTGTAGCCGCGCCAACGATAGCCTGAAGGTGCTTTACTGCATCTGGCTTATTTGCCTCTACGCCGATAACGGCATTTGTAACACCGATGGCGCGCATAAGGATTCGCGTGCCGACGATTAACTGCTCGCCACGCTCAAGCATTGTGCGGTAGTCTGATGTAAGGTAAGGCTCACACTCCACGCCGTTGATAATCAGTATCTCGGCCTTCTTTCCCTCTGGAATAGATAGCTTTACATGGGTTGGGAATGTAGCACCACCCATACCTACGATACCCGCATCCTTAATCTTTTCAATAATAGCCTTTGGCTCAAGATTGCACTCTGTAACAAGAGTTTCAGAACGGTCTATAGTCTCATCCCAAACATCATCCTCGCGCTTGATAGTAATCATCATCTGGCGAATACCCTGACCATTTGGCTGTAGGTCTACAGCGGTCACTGTACCAGAGATTGGCGCGTGAATATTTGCCGACATAAAGCCTGTAGCCTCGGCAATCTTCTGACCAACGACAACCTTATCGCCCTTCTTTACTATTGCTGTAGCAGGGGCGCCGATATGCTGTGAGAGTGGGATGTTTACTACATCTGGTAGCTCCATAGTCTCTATGGCACTACTCTTGCTCCACTGCTTATTGTCTGACGGATGAACTCCGCCTATAGGAAATGTCTTTGCCATACTACTTCTCCTCCTTTACTTCTTCTTTTTTAACCAATGGTGCAAGACCAATCATTCGGATTGCGCCAGTAGGACACTCACCAACGCACTTGCGACATAGACGGCACTTTGTGCTGTCAATAAAGGCGAGATTATTCTCCACAGTAATAGCACCAAACTCGCACACCTTCTCGCACTTGCGGCAACCGATACAGCCAGCCTTGCAGGCCTTCATCGTCACAGCACCCTTCTCCTTAGATACGCAAGATACATAGATAGCGCGATTCTTTGGCCAACGCTTGCGAAGCTCAATAATACCCTTTGGACAAGCCTTCACGCAAGCACCACAAGCGGTACACTTGTCGGCATCAACCTCTGCAAGACCTGTTTCTGGATTGATGTGGATAGCATCAAAGGCACAAGCCTCAACGCAGTCTCCATAGCCTAAGCAGCCATAGGCACAGCCAGTCTCGCCAGCATAGAGAGCAGAAGCAATGGCGCATGAAGCACTACCGTTGTAGCTGTTGGTGCGTGGACGCTTCTCGCAACTACCACCACAGCGTACAGTAGCTACCTGTGGCTCCTTCTTTGGAGCAGCCTTGCCAAGATACTGGGCAATCTTGCTCATACACTCATCGCCACCCACAGAGCAGTAGAGTGCCGAGATGTCGTCTCTCTCTACCAGTGCGGTAGCAAGACCGCGACAGCCAGGAAATCCACAACCACCGCAGTTTGCACCCGGAAGCATCTTTTCGGTCTCGTCGATGCGCGGGTCCTCCTCAACCTTAAACTTCTGCGCGACGAAGTAGAGGACTACTGCTGCCACAACGCCGATAATGCAGAGCGTAAGGATAGTGTAAATCAATGTTGTCATTACTCTTTGTATATTATAAAACTTATTTTTTGTGCCAACTTGTCTCTAAAGAGCCAAATTACTCCGTAGTACACAGCTACCGAGAGTAGAGAAACCAGTGCCGCAACTCCCTCTGCCATCCCCCGAGTAACCGCTACAGCCAAAACCGCTACAAGCACCACTGCAGGCACGGCATAGCATAGTAGAACTGCAAGTAGACCCATCTGTGTGCGTGTGGCGACCATAACACGCTCTCCAATGCTGTACTTTGCCGTCTCTGTCGTTGTGATAAGGATGTTTCGGGTATTGCTCTGAACACCAAGTGAACAAGCACTGCGTGATGCGCAACCACTGCAAGCCTCACTGCTCTCCACAGAGACAGTCACCGTATCTCTAAAGATGTTGATGACTGTTCCTGGGTGTGTTATGTTATTAGTCGCCATATTTGTTAATCAGTGGCATTAGTCGCTCGTGGCCAAAGGCGCAAGCCGAAAGACGGAGCACTGGAGGGAACTGGTAACGCTTCTTCTCATTCTTCATAATCATTGCGTGAATCTTCTCAACGACCTCCGAGTCAAAGCCGGCGTTGATAATCTCCTCGCGGTGCTGTCCCTGCTCAATCATTCGCGTAAGGATTGCATCCACAACCTCATATGGAGGCAGTATGTCGCTATCTTTCTGGTCTGGACGAAGCTCTGATGATGGCTCCTTCTCAATAATTGATGTTGGAATTACATCGTTCTGTGTACGGTTGATATATCGTGCAAGGTCGTACATCTCGCTCTTATAGAGGTCTCCTGTAACGCTAAAAGCACCTGCTGTATCGCCATAGAGGGTGCAGAGCCCCAGTGCATTCTCACTCTTGTTAGATGAGTTGAGAAGGATATAACCAGTCTTGTTTTGCAGAGCCATAAGCATTACGGTACGGATACGCGCCTGAATATTCTCCTCGGTAAGGTCAAAGTCGCGACCGCCAATAACTGGCTTAAGGGTGTTAATCATAGAGGTGTAGACCTCGGTAATAGGTAGTACGCTATACTGAATACCAAGTCGCTCGGCAAGGGCGGTAGCATCCTCTACAGACTGGTCTGGAGAGAATGGTGATGGCATCAACAGTCCGCGAACATTCTGCTTGCCAAGTGCCTCAGCGGCGATGCAAGCCACAACGGCAGAGTCAATACCGCCAGACAGACCTACGCAGGCCTTTGTGTATCCGTTCTTGTGGAAGTAGTCGCGCAGACCCATCACTGCCGCACGATAGTTAAACGGTGTGCGGTCATGGCTATAGAGCGCCTCTGGAAGTACGCAAGGCTCGTGCTCAATATCTGTGTCGTAGATAGCAAAGTCTTCGGCAAAGTCCTTCATCATAAGGGTTAGATTACCCTTGTTGTCCATAACGCCAGATGTTCCGTCGTAGATAATCTCGCCAGAGCCTCCAACCTGATTTATAAAGACAACGGTCTTAGACTGCACATAAGCCACATGGTGGATTGTAGAGTAGCGACGAGAGAGTACTCCCTTGCCATATCTACGGGCGTTGATGTTGATAATTGTCTGTGCGGTGCGAGGGAAGTTCTTCAGTCGGCGGAAGTCGTCGCCCACGACAAGAGCCACCTTCTCTCCCGCAATAAAGAGGGTCTCAATGCCTGTTCCAGAGGTGAGAAATCCCATCTCTCGGCGGGCTGTGATATGCTTCTTTGTCACGCAGTGCTTAATTCTGCCATCCTGCATAACTACGGCAGCACTCATAGTGCCGTCTACAGAGAGTAGTGGCGAGCCGACAATGGCTACAATAGAGTCGCAGTGGCGAGCTATTGTAGCCAGTGCATCTTCACACAGTTCAAGGAAGGTTGTTTTGCGGAGAAGATCAAATGCAGGGGTTCCGCTAACGGCCTGCTCAGCAAAGAGTACCACATCTGCACCCTCAGCCTTTGCACGCTCCACTGCATCTATAATTTTGGCTGTATTGCCGTCAATATCACCAATGGTGTAGTTTAATTGCGCAAGAGCTATTTTCATCTCTTATACCTATTTTATTATAATCAACGCGCAAAGTTAATTATAACAATCCAAAATTCAAAATTTTGTTAAGGCTTTATCAGTATCTTATAGCTCCATGGGGTAATATCGCCCCACATATGCTCATAGAGAGTTGTCGGTTTGCTATTCATTGCATCTATATACTCGCCAGCATAGATGCCCGTATGGAAGTCTCCAAAGACGGTGTATGGCGAGAGGTTCGCAATAACAACTACGCGGTCATCATCCCTCTCGCGCACAAAGGTCATCAGACAGTCTGGCGCGTTGTTGTCAATCTCTATAAAGCTGCCTCCCTCATCTGCTGAGCGTAGTGCCTTGTGGCTGTGGTAGATGTTGCATAGCTTTGTGTAAAACTCTGTGTATCTGTTACTTTCAAGCGTAGGCATAGGGTCACGGTCAAAGAAGGCGAAGCTGTGGTCGTAGCCAAATTCTTGACCTGTATAGAGTAGCGGAAGTGAGTTTGGAAGCAAAAAAGTAAGTGCTGCCATAGGTTCAAGAGCTGCACCAAAACGGGTGAACTCACTGCCCGACCAGGAGTTCTCGTCGTGGTTAGATGTAAATGTCATACGCATACTCCACTTCGGAAAGCGGCGACGGTCGGCGTGTATGGTATCGCGCAGAGTCCAAACGCGACTCTTGCCTTGCGCTACATCGCACATTGCGTGGTGCAGACGCCACGAGTAGCAGGCATCAAAGGCGTTCTGGAAGAGGTTCTCCTCCTCCGCCTCGGCAAGTAGAAAAATGTCTGGCCGAATCTGATTAAGTGAGAAGCGAACAACCTGCCAAAACTCTATCGGGACAAGCATCGCCATATCACAACGGAAACCGTCAACATTATGCCTCTCTACCCAGAATCTCATTGCCTCAATCTGTCCGTGCCAAACATCTCGATTGTCGTAGTTCAGCTGTGCCGTATCACTCCAATCCCATGGCACTGCGGCCTCTCCATTTTGGTCTCTCTTGTACCAGTCTAAAGGTTTGTCTTGTAACCATTTAGCATCACGAGCAGTGTGATTTGCTACCCAGTCGAGAATAACCCTCATTCCAAGCTTGTGAGCAGCCGAAACAAAGGCGTCAAAGTCGTCAAAATTTCCAAATGTTGGGTTTATGGCGCAGTAGTCAGAAATGGAGTAGTATGACCCCTCTGTACCCTTGCGCGAAACTGCGCCAATAGGGTAAACAGGCATAAGCCAAATACAATCAATTCCCAGCTCTTTTAGGCGTGGTAACTGCTCAACTGCAGACAACAATGTACCCTCTTTTGTCAGCTGGCGAACATTCATCTCGTACAGCACTGCGCTGTAACTCCACTCTGGATGTCTCATATTGTAGTTGCTTTATTCTCGGGCAAAGATACAAATTAATGGTAAAAATATGAAACTTTCCTCTCTATATCTTTTTATTTATAGAGTTTTTTACTACCTTTGTCGTGATTTGCGCATATGTATGCGCGCGTAGGGAGTTTTGAATAATAATTAAAACTATAAACGATGAAGATTAAAAAGGTTATCTATCTGGTTATGTGGGCATTGCTCTTAAGTAGCTGTACGGCTATTCAGCGAACTGCCTACATTCAGGATGTGCAGGACAACACTGCTGTAAATGTTGCTCACGAGAGCCAAATTCGTATCAAACCTTACGACCGACTTACTGTCGTGGTGTCAAGTAAGGACCCTGAGCTTGCCTCTCCATTTAATGTTATGACATCTTACAACTCGCTCTCTAACAGCCCTATGGGTCAGACTACTGTTAGCAGTAATCAGAGTCTACAGATTAGAACTGTCGATGCCGAGGGTAATCTCTATATGCCAATTATCGGCAACATTCAGTGCGTGGGCAAGACCCGAACAGAGCTCGCTGATATGATTGCAAAGCGCATTATTGATGGCGGTTATATCTCAGATGCGGCAGTAAACATTCAGTTTGCTGATATGAAGGTATTTGTTATGGGCGAGGTTGCTCGTCCAGGTCAGTTTGATGTCACTCGTGACCAGATTACAATCCTTGAGGCACTGGCTATGGCTGGCGATATGACAATCTACGGTAATCGTGAGAATGTTACAGTAGTTCGCAAGGAGAGCGGTCAGACAAAGACCTACCGTTTGAACTTGCTTGACGCTCAGTGCTTTGCCTCTCCTGCGTACTACCTTCAGCAGGGCGATGTGGTATATGTACAACCTAAGAAACAGCGTGCAGCAACCGGTGAGATTAACCAGAACCGTAGCTTCTGGATCTCTATAGCAAGTACACTGCTCTCTGCCGCTTCACTTGTAATGACAATTATCAACTTTACACAGAAATAATTATGGATCAGAATAATCAGTTAGAGCAGGGCGTAGTTTCAGCTCAGGATAGTGGTGTAAATGATATTCAGACATTCAGCCTACAGGATATGGTTGAAATGGTGCTCAAGAGATGGTATTGGTTTGTTATCTCTGTGGCACTCTTCCTCGGTGTGGGTGTGCTCTACATTATGAAGAGCTCGCCTATCTATCAGCGTAACGCAACTATTATGGTTAAGGATAGCCGAAAGGGTAGCGGTGCTAATGAGATGGCTATCTTCGGCGAGTTGGCAGGCCTCTCTACCCGCAGAAATGTGGATAACGAGCTTTTTGTGCTTCAGGCTCGCAGACTTATGGTCGAGGTTGTTGACCGCCTGGGCCTTACAGTAAACTATACAACCCGTTCAGGCCTTCGTACTGTGGACCTCTACCGTCGTAGTCCTATTGATGTGCAGTTTGTCAATGACAATGGCACAGAGCGTTGCTCATTTAAGGTTGACTTGGGAGAAAATCAGGTTTGCATCTACGACTTTGCTCGCCCAGAACTTCCTGGCGAGGAGACTGATAGGGACGATGAGTTTGAGGCTACAGCTGCCTATGGAGCATCTATAATGACTCCTGCGGGCGAGATTATCATCAACAAGTCGCTCTATATGGAGGAGGAGTATGTCGGCAAGACTATCTCCGTATCTAAGAATACTAAGGAGGCAGTGGCTACTCGCTATCGCACAGCCATGAAGTCCTCTGTGGCAAATAAGATGTCGTCAATTATCAACATATCTCTCAATGATATCGTGGCTAAGCGTGCTGAGGATGTTATCAACACCCTTATTGATGTCTATAACGAGGATGCTGTGAACGACAAGCAGCAGATTGCTGAGGCTACGGCAGACTTTATTGATGTTCGCCTTGCAATTATCAGCAAGGAACTCGGTGCTGTAGATAGCGATATTAAGACCTTCAAGACTCGTAACTCTATGGTCGATATTCAGGCAGAGACAGAGAAAAATCTTACCGTATCAACCAAGTTGCAGGCCGATGTGCTGAGCGTAGAGAGTCAGCTTGAGATGTCTAAGTTTATCAAGGAGTACCTTAATGACCCACAGAAGGAGAATAGCCTTATCCCAGCTACTGGCTTTGGTAGTAGCGCTACATCAAGCTCTTTAGCAACTCAGATTGCCGCCTACAACG
The DNA here is from genome assembly GCA_015059785.1 of Rikenellaceae bacterium. Classification (GTDB taxonomy): domain Bacteria; phylum Bacteroidota; class Bacteroidia; order Bacteroidales; family Rikenellaceae; genus Alistipes. Next base: position 9,199 of record SUZS01000037.1, on the reverse strand, counting down.
AGCTTGTGCTTCGTCGTGAGAAACTTCTTCAGAATAGCTCGGCTAACAACCCTGTAATTCAGCAGCTTAACGCAAATCGCGTGGCTATGAAGAACGCTATTCTTGCCTCCCTGGACTCAAATATTGCTACTCTTGACATCCAGCTCAAGAACTTGCGTCGTGAGCAGGGTAAGACTAACGCCCGCATCAGCAGTGTGCCACTTCAGGAGCAGGAGTATCTCACTATTGCTCGTCAGCAGAGAATCAAGGAGGAGCTATACCTCTATCTGCTCAATAAGCGCGAGGAGAATGCTATCTCACTGGCTATAACTGAGAATACAGCCCGCATTATCGACTCAGCCTTTGGTCCACTTCGCCCTGTTGCACCTCGAAAGAGCTTTGTGCTTCTTATAATGCTTGTGCTTGGTGTCGCAATTCCTTTTGCTATCCTCTATCTGCGTGAGATTTTGGATACTACAGTGCGCAGCCGTCAGGACATTGAGAAGTATACAAAGGTCCCTTACCTTGGCGATGTGCCGGTATTTACAGGCAAGAAGAGTGCTCGTGGTGTGGCTGTGCGCGAAAATGGTCGTGACAATATCTCGGAGGCGTTCCGCATTATCCGCACCAATATGGCCTTTATGAACACCACTGGCCGTCAGCAGGTCTTCCTTATCACCTCTTCAAATGAGCATGCGGGAAAGACCTTTGTCTCTACAAACCTCGCTATGACATACGCCTTCTCTGGTAATAAGGTGCTGCTTATTGACCTTGACCTTCGTCGTCGTACACTGAGCAAGCATATGGGACAGAGAAATAACCCTATCGGCATCTCAAAGTATATGAGCGATCAGAGCGTTACTGTGAACGATATTATCAGCAAGAGCGATTTGCACGAGAACTTTGACTGCATCTACGCTGGTCTGCAGCCTCCAAACCCTGCTGAGCAGTTGCTCTCTTCACGCCTTGACGAGCTTATTGCTGAGTGCCGCAAGATGTACGACTATATTATTATTGATAGCGTGCCTGCCCTTGTTATCGCCGATGCTCTTATCGCCAGCCGTGTGGCTGACTTGAGCCTCTATGTTGTGCGTGAGGGTCTGCTTGACCGTCGTCAGCTCCCAGATATTGACAACCTCTATCGCCAGAATAAGCTGCGCAATATGTCTATAGTCCTCAATGGCGCAACGGAGCGTAACCACCGCTATGGTTATACCTATGCAAGTGTAGATGAGGATGAGTTTGTATACTCTATGTGGGAGAAGTTCCTCTGCCGCTTGGGCTTGAGGTCTTGGGTAAACAAGCGTAAATTAGCAAAGAAATAGTTATGCCTCAAGTGGTTATTGCCGTAGACTTTGACGGCACTTGCGTGACACACGACTATCCATATATCGGAAGCGACATCGGTGCAGTTCCCGTGCTTCGGGAGCTCACAGATGCCGGATATCACCTTGTTCTTAACACTATGCGTAGCGGTCGCCTTGAGAAGGATGCCGTGAAGTGGTTTAAGGATAACAATATACCCCTCTATGGAGTAAATTGTAACCCCGACCAGAAGTCTTGGACAGCATCCCCAAAGGTCTATGCCGACCTATATATCGACGATGCCGCCCTTGGCATTCCTCTCAAAACTTCCCCAACCTCTACCCGTCCCTTTGTTGATTGGGTGGCAGTTAGAGAGTTGTTAGTGTCCCTCGGCTACTTATAATTTTGTCGTGATAGCGTGCCACCTACGGCACATCCCTTAAAAATCAGTGGCGGCTGTACCTTTTAGTACTATCCGCCACTGCTTTTTTGCACGATGCACCGTATCTGGCACGCTCTGACGACAAAATGGGGCGGTACTCTAATTGCGCTTTGCCGAGCGTTAACCCTCCTCTGGAGGCTTTTCCCCGCTGCGCCTCGGCAGTATCAGTCGCGGCATAAATGCCTCAAAATGCGAAATTGAAAATCTGTGAGCAAGCTCCAGTTTTCAATTATCGCCTTTTGCACCTACGGTGTGCGACTGCTGTTGCTCTCGGCTTAATCGCGGCGTTGGCTCGCCTTTGGCGACCCTTCCCCGCTGCATTTTGACAACAAAATAGGACGGTACTAAATTTCGTGTAATTCGTCTTTGTCACTAAATTCTCTAAACTCCTTAAACTCCTTAATTATCACAATAATTTAACCGACTATCCGTTTAATTGGCGATGTTAATGAAATTATTATGGTTAAGGTTTCGCAGATTTTGGAGAGTATACTTGCCCAGTTAGCCTTTGATTTAGAGCGCAGTGGGCAGAACTATCGTACAAAGGATTTTCTTGCGCTTGCAATTCTTTCTCGCTCAGCTACAAAGGCTGTTCGTTCTCTCAATGATATCTATACAAAGGCGCAGTTCTCTGATATTAAAGGTTATATTGAGCGAGGATTGGCTGTAGGAGAGAGCAAGGGTAGTGGCGCAGCGGCATTTTTGAGTCACTACCGCAGGTACTTGTGTCACAAGCACAGAGGTGATGGTTTTATCTCCACTATAGATGTTATCACGGATATTCTTGAGGACAAGACTACGCTGTTATATCAGGCGTTGAGTGGCTCTCTGTTGGCAGAAAAAGAGTACTATGAGGGTATGTGAATACTCTCATAGTACAGTTGTTGTGAAGTGGGTTAAGTTAGTTTTTCTTTGACTTTGGAGCAAGAATCATATTCATCTTCTTACCCTCAAGGGTTGGCATAACCTCTACCTTTGCAATCTCCTCAAGGGCTGTTGCAAAGCGGAGCAGCAGAATCTCACCCTGCTCCTTAAAGACGATGCTTCGTCCGCGGAAGAATACATAGGCCTTAACCTTTGCGCCCTCCTTAATAAAGTTCTCGGCGTGTCGTAGCTTGAAGTTAAAGTCGTGCTCGTCGGTCTGTGGGCCGAAGCGAATCTCCTTGACAACCACCTTTGTCTGCTTTGCCTTAATCTCCTTCTGCTTCTTCTTCTGCTGATAGAGGAACTTCTGGTAGTCCACAATGCGGCATACCGGTGGCTCGGCATTTGGAGAGATCTCTACAAGGTCAAGCTCCATCTGGTCTGCAAGGGCGATAGCCTTGGCGATTGGAAGAACGAGGTTTGGCTCTACATTGTCGCCTACAACGCGAACTGTTGGAGCTGTAATCTCATTGTTGATGCGGTTAGGATTCTCCTTTGCAGGACGACGACCGCGATTTTGATTTCCCTGCGCGTTGTTCTGTGGGCGGGGAGTAAATGGTTTGAAACCAGCCATTAAAGTTGTTTAGTGTGTTAATAAAATAATTAGTTATTGTAGCAGGGGCTGCACTGCACACAGCCCCATATATACTACGAAAGTTTACTGCAATTTGTTTGCCTCAATCTCCGCTGCAACAAGTCCGAGCATATAGTCACGGTACTGCTCAAGGGTCATAGCGCCCTTGTCGCCCTCGCCCTGTGCGCGAACTGATACAGTGCGCTCAGCAGCCTCCTTCTCACCAACGATAAGCAGGTAAGGGATGCGCTTGAGCTCGTTATCGCGAATCTTACGGCCAATCTTCTCGTTACGGTCGTCAATCTGCGCGCGAACATCATACTGGTTAAGGTAAGCAACAACCTCCTCAGCATAAGCGTTGAACTTCTCAGAGATTGGAAGCACTACGCACTGGTCTGGAGCGAGCCAGAGTGGGAACTTACCAGCTGTATGCTCAAGAAGCACAGCCACAAAACGCTCCATAGAGCCAAATGGCGCACGGTGAATCATAATTGGGCGGTGGAGCTTATCGTCTGCACCCTTATAGGTAAGGTCAAAGCGCTCTGGAAGGTTATAGTCTACCTGGATTGTACCGAGCTGCCAGCTTCTGCCAAGTGCATCCTTAACCATAAAGTCGAGCTTTGGTCCATAGAATGCAGCCTCGCCAGTCTCGACAACAGTATTGAGACCCTTCTCCTGACAAGCCTGAATAATAGCGTTCTCAGCCTTCTCCCAGTTCTCATCCGTGCCGATATACTTTGAAGTATTCTCTGGGTCACGCAGTGAAATCTGCGCTGTATACTTGTCAAACTTCAGCGTGCGGAAGATATAGAGCACAATGTCAATAACCTTCTCAAACTCCTCAAGAAGCTGGTCTGGACGAACAAAGAGGTGAGCATCGTCCTGAGTAAATGAACGCACACGGGTAAGACCGTGAAGCTCGCCAGACTGCTCATAGCGGTATACAGTACCGAACTCGGCAAGACGAACAGGAAGGTCCTTATATGAACGAGGCTTGCTACGGTAAATCTCGCAGTGGTGAGGACAGTTCATTGGCTTGAGCAGATACTCCTCGCCCTCAAATGGGGTGTGGATAGGCTGGAATGAGTCCTTTCCATACTTTGCATAGTGGCCAGAAGTTACATAGAGGTCCTTATTGCCGATATGCGGAGTGATAACCTGCTGGTAGCCGTGCTCCTTCTGAATCTTACGCAAGAAACGCTCCAGACGGTCACGAAGCTCTGCGCCCTTTGGAAGCCACAAAGGAAGACCCTGACCTACGCGCTGTGAGAAAGTAAAGAGCTCAAGCTCCTTACCAAGCTTACGGTGGTCACGCTTCTTTGCCTCCTCAAGCATCTGCAGATACTCGTCAAGCATAGCCTTCTTTGGGAATGAGATACCGTAGATACGAGTCAGCATCTTGTTCTTCTCATCGCCACGCCAGTATGCACCAGCAACAGATGTAAGTTTGATAGCCTTAATAAAGCCTGTATGTGGGATATGTGGACCGCGGCAAAGGTCTGTAAATGCGCCATTTGTGTAAAACGAGATTGTTCCATCCTCAAGGGCAGTGATAAGCTCAACCTTATACTGGTCGCCCTTCTCTGTGAAGGTCTTGAGTGCATCTGCCTTTGCTACCTCTGTGCGAACAAGAGTCTCCTTGTTACGAGCGAGCTCCATCATCTTGTTCTCAATCTTTGGCAGATCAGCCTCAAGGATTGGCACTGGAGAGTCTACATCGTAGTAGAAACCCTGCTCAATAGCTGGTCCGATACCGAACTTAATGCCTGGATAGAGTGCCTCAAGAGCCTCTGCAAGAAGGTGTGAAGAGGTGTGCCAGAAGGCGTGCTTGCCCTCTGCATCGTCCCACTTGTAGAACTTCACGGCACAGTCGTTGTTAATTGCGTACGACAAATCTACTGTTGTCTCATCTACCGAAGCGGCCAGACAGTCCGCAGCTAAACGAGGGCTGATACTCTCGGCTACTTGGTAGGCTGTTGTTCCCGCTGCAAACTCCCTTACAGAGCCATCGGGAAAGGTTACTTTAACCATAATTCTTTACTTTTTTAATTGTTTATATTTTGCACCTTCGCAGCTCCACAATAACGAGACGGATTACTGCTCAGTTGTGCCTTACTACTCGTCACTCTCAGGAATATCCTTCAGAGAGATAGATACATCGCGACCCTTCTCTCGCTCAAAACGCTCCAACGGATTGCGACTCCAACGGGCGAAATTCTCACGACGGCGAACAATGTCTATAGCCGCGTAGATGGCGTTTCGCATAGACTGCGCATCGGCAATACCCTTGCCCGCAATGTCAAAGGCCACGCCGTGGTCTGGCGATGTGCGCACAATGTCAAGGCCTGCTGTAAAGTTCACACCATCTGGCGAAAGGGTCTTAAATGGAATAAGCCCCTGGTCGTGGTACATAGCAAGCACGGCATCGTAGTTCTTATACTCGCCACTTGCAAAGAGTCCATCTGCCGACAGTGGACCAAAGGCAAGCACACCCTCAGCATAAGCCTGATTTACCGCTGGGCGGATAATATCGTTCTCCTCACTGCCCAGCAGACCACCGTCGCCAGCGTGTGGGTTGAGCGAGAGGACAGCAATGCGAGGCTCAACAATGCCAAAGTCACTCTTCAGCGTAGCACGAAGGGCCACCAACTGATTTACAAGAGCCTCAGTAGTAAGTGACTGCGGCACACTTTGCACTGGGATGTGTATCGTCGCCAACGCCACGCGAAGGATGTCTGAGCACATCATCATCGTTGCACTACCCTCCGCCTTGTCGGCAAAATACTCAGTATGACCCGTATAACCAAAGCCTGCGGCACTCATACCCTCCTTGCATATCGGCGCAGTAACAACAGCATTGAGCGCACCCGACTCTAAATCCTCAACAGAGGCCTCAAGAGCCGCTATAGCCGCCTTTGCCGATGCCTCAGTACTCTTTCCAGGCTCAACAGTAAGCTGCTTGTCACCCACCTCAACAAAGTTCACAGCGCCATATCGTGCATCAGCTGCCGAAGAGCAGTAGTGGAAGTGGGGCAAAACAAACTCCTCGCCCATCTTTGAACTGTAGTACTCAGCTGCCTTGCGACTGCCATATACAACAGGCGTACATATCTCAACTATCATAGGGTTCGCCAACGCGCCAAGAATAACCTCCCAGCCAATGCCATTAGTATCGCCCTGCGTAATACCTATCTTTATTCTATTATCAAACATTATATCAATAGTTTAAGATACAAAGATATATATTTTTTTTGAATCTCTATCTCAAATAGCAAAATATTTATACCCATATACATAGAATAACAGAGAGCGATGCTCAGCACCGCTCTCATCTACAAATTTTAATAACCCTGAGATCTCAATCTATCGCCTTGACGCTGATATTCAGCAGCATCTCTCTCGTATGCTCTTGCTTTCTGTAAGTACTGTGCTGCATCTCGATCATACCTCTGCGCAATTTGGTAGTGATTTGAATAATCCTTACTTATTCGAGCAGAATATCGATACCCCTCCGCTATGTCCTGAGCATGCTCTGCCTTATTCATATAGTACTGCGCCTGTCTTAATGCGTTTTGAGCCTTTGCATAATAGTCTCTACTTGAATATTGTGCGAATACAAGTGTAGTACTCGACACAAGAAGCACAACTAAAAGAAATAATTTTTTCATAGTCTTTCTGTTTTTTTAATGTGATTAATAATTTAGTTTCACATATATAGAGCACGACAAGGATAGCAATCTATCAAACAAATTACAAAAATTTTGTAGGAGGTATAGTTTGCCTATTATATTGAATATATGGTATAGCCTTCAATGGCGGTGCACTGAGTGGTCTACAGCTGACGCAGAACAGAGAGTTTAAGGAAGTTAAAGAGATTAAGGAAATTAAGGAGATTAACGAGATTAGTGTTTTTCGCTAACTTCCCTAAATTCCTTAATTTCATTAAATTCTCTGTACTGCCGAGGCGCAGCGGTGAAAAGCCTCCAAAGGAGGGTTAACGCTCAACAACCTACCACCAATCAGCTCCGCCCCAATTTCTCGTCAGAAGGCGTAAGATGTGGTTCATTACAAAAGAAACCCCTTTGGGATAGTACTAAAATGTACAGCCCAAAGGGGTTTACTTTTAGGGATGTGCCGCAGGTTGCGGCTTATCACGATAAATTACTCGGAGAGGATTTCGAGAATCTTAATCGCCGCCACAGAAATCTTTGAACCTGGGCCGAAGATTGCTGCTGCGCCGTCGCGATAGAGCTGGTCGTAGTCCTGTGCAGGAATTACACCACCTACAACGACGATGATATCCTCACGACCGAGCTTTGCAAGCTCCTCAATAATCTGTGGAACGAGTGTAAGGTGACCCGCTGCAAGTGAAGATACACCAACAACATGAACATCGTTCTCTACAGCCTGCTTTGCTGCCTCAGCAGGGGTCTGGAAGAGTGGACCCATATCCACATCAAAGCCGATATCTGCATATCCTGTTGCAACAACCTTAGCACCACGGTCGTGACCGTCCTGACCAAGCTTTGCAATCATAATACGAGGCTGACGACCCTCGCGCTTTGCGAACTCTGCGCACATCTGCTTTGCCTTCTCAAACTCTGCATCCTGCTTCATAGCTGAACTATATACACCTGAAATTGAACGAATTACTGCATTGTAGCGGCCTACAACAACCTCGCAAGCGTATGAAATCTCACCCAGTGTTGCGCGAACCTTAGCTGCCTCAACAGCCAGCTCAAGGAGGTTACCCTCGCCAGTCTCAACGCACTTAGTGATAGCTGCAAGAGCTGCATCAACAGCTGCCTGATCACGATTAGCCTTAAGCTCATTAAGACGAGCAATCTGGCTCTCACGAACTGCAGTGTTATCTACTGCAAGGATATCAATTGGAGCCTCCTTCTCAAGGCGGTACTCGTTAAGACCGATAATCTTCTGCTCACCAGAGTCAATGCGAGCCTGTGTACGCGCTGCAGCCTCCTCGATACGCATCTTTGGAATACCAGTCTCAATAGCCTTAGCCATACCACCGAGCTGCTCAACCTCCTCAATAAGTGCCCAAGCCTTGTGAGCAATCTCATTTGTAAGGCTCTCAACATAGTAAGAACCAGCCCAAGGGTCTACAGAGCGGCAAACATTAGTCTCCTCCTGGATGTAAATCTGGGTGTTACGAGCAATACGAGCTGAGAAGTCAGTAGGAAGGGCGATAGCCTCATCTAGCGCATTGGTATGCAGTGACTGAGTGTGACCCAGAGCTGCGCCCATAGCCTCAATAGCTGTACGGCCAACATTGTTGAATGGATCCTGCTCGGTGAGTGACCAACCAGAGGTCTGTGAGTGAGTACGCAGTGCAAGTGACTTAGGGTTCTTAGGCTCAAACTGCTTAACAATCTTAGCCCACAGCATACGAGCTGCACGCATCTTTGCAATCTCCATAAAGTGGTTCATACCGATAGCCCAGAAGAATGAAAGGCGTGGAGCAAATGCGTCAATGCTCATACCGGCGTTGATACCTGCACGCAGATACTCAAGACCGTCTGCAAGGGTGTATGCAAGCTCAATGTCAGCTGTTGCACCTGCCTCCTGCATATGGTAGCCAGAGATAGAGATTGAGTTGAACTTAGGCATATTCTTTGAAGTGTACTCAAAGATATCAGCGATAATCTTCATAGAGAACTTTGGAGGGTAGATATAGGTGTTACGCACCATAAACTCCTTCAAAATATCGTTCTGAATAGTACCAGCAAGCTGATCAAGGGTACAACCCTGCTCAAGACCTGTAACGATGTAGAATGCAAGCACTGGAAGCACTGCACCGTTCATTGTCATAGATACAGACATCTTGTCGAGTGGAATACCGTTGAAAAGCACCTTCATATCCTCTACAGAGCAGATAGATACACCAGCCTTACCAACATCACCCACTACGCGAGGGTGGTCTGCATCGTAACCACGGTGTGTAGCGAGGTCAAAGG
>SUZS01000036.1 GCA_015059785.1 Rikenellaceae bacterium | reverse complement strand
TGCTGATGCATAAGATAGAGAGAACAATAACACAAATGTTAGTAATACTTTTCTCATAACGATTGATTTTTAGGTTAGTTAGGTTAAAAAATAATAAACCTACTATACTGGATAATTATCTTATCTATGCAGTATAGTAGGTATGAGGTGTCTAATACTCCTCCTCGTCAAAGAAGAAATCCTCTTTTGATGGGTAGTCGGGCCAGATCTCCTCGATGCTCTCGTAGATGTCGCCGTCGTCCTCAATCGCCTCAAGGTTCTCAAGTACCTCAAGTGGTGCGCCAGAGCGGTTTGCGTAATCGATAAGCTCCTCTTTGGTTGCTGGCCATGGTGCATCCTCCAATTTTGATGCAAGCTCAAGTGTCCAATACATAACTATCTAATTTTAAGGTTTATACTATAACGAACTTGTGTTACCTTTAGTATTCAGAGTGCAAAAATATAAAAAAAACTGAACTTCCAATATTTTTTGCAGATAATTATATTGTTGAGTGTGAAAATATTATAAACAGAGGCCGCCCACAGTGTGAGCGACCTCTCCCCATTAACTTTGTTTAACAAACACAGCAGGCTACTAAGACCGTCTGCCAGGGTCTTGATTATTACTCAGCAACTACGCTGAAAGTGCCGTCGTTGTTCTCTACAGTAGCATAACCTGCCGCTGTAACATAGGTATCAGGGTTTGCATTGAAGTTACCGCCATAGATGTTGATTGTAGCATCGCCAACTGCGTCACCGTAGCAGTTGTATCCACCCTTGAATGTACCGCCAGTAACATTAACAGTACATTTAGCACCATTTGCACTCTGAGAGATGAGAACAGAATTATTGCTATTAGCATAAGTACCGTCTGTGTTTGCAGTCCAATTACCACCAGAAATATTGACAGTACCACCAGATGTCATAGCAATAAAGCCACCCAGAGCACTAACGCCCTCACCGCCATAAACGTTGATAGTAGCACCACCAGATGCACCAGCAAGTGAGCCTACATAGCTTGATGTACCATTCTGATAGATCTTTGCACCCTCGTTAATGTTTACTACGGTGTTGTTGCCAAAAGCCTCAATGCCTACATAGCTATCCTTACCAGTGATTACTGTGCCTGCATTTACATTCAACTCTGCACCACCTCTAATCTTTGCAACTGCACCATTGCTATTGTTGCCAATAAGATTTACATTGTCAAGGTTAATTGTAATTTTCTGAGTGCTAGTTGTTGATGTACACAAAGCGCAATATGCAGCAGTGCCAGCATCGATAGTACCGTTCTTGAATGTGATAGTGTTAGCTTTCTCACCCTCGTTCTTGAATAGGAACATATAGTCGTTTACAGCACCGTTTTGACTGATAGTGTTGTTGTTGAGGTCGATAGTGAAGCTCTTGTCACCAATATAGTATACACCCTCGTACCAAGTACCACCGCTAGATGTACGATTATCCTCGTTGAAAGTAGCATTGCGATTTACAATGATAGTCTCACCATTCTGAACAGCCTCAATAGCCTCCTGAAGTGTGTTATATGTTGTTTCACCAATCTTAGCAGCAGGTATGAAGTTTAGTATCCAACGACCGTTCTCCTCTGTAACTTCACAGCCCTCAGCTACAGATATAAGATTGCTTGCGTAGAGCCCAGAAATTCGTGGATCAGCAGAGAAGTCGCCACCGGCAAGTGCTACAGAAGGATTTCTTGAAGCATCACCAAGATTATTGGTTACATCTACAATCGCTTTGAGTGCATTGAAAGTACCACCATTAATCTGAATATTCGCACCAGTATCAGCGAGAAGGAGACCACGTGCATAAGTTGCAAGTGCATTGTCACCAAAGTTGTCATTTGCGAATGTACCTCCGTTGATGATGAGCTTGCCGCCTGAGTTAAGTACACCTGCACACCATGGGCCGTGAGAAGTTCCCTGATTATTTGCCTCCTCAGTTGTTATGCATACTGTTGAGTATGTACCACTGTTTACAGTTGCTACACCACCTCCATTAACAGATATTGTCATAGAGTTATAAGGCGCAGTATACATTCCCTTCTGGTCAATAGTAACATTATTCAATACAACATTACCACCTGCAGCCTCAACACCACCACCGTACTGTGAATAAATATCTGTATTGTTAATTGTCACTGTAGTTCCAGAAAGAGCCTTAACATTCAATCCATTACCACGATAGTTATATAGCTTTACACCTTCCAAAGTAACATTAGCTGTATCTTCTGTACGGAGTGTACCATATGCACCTGATGAGTATTCACCTGCAGCTACCATTGTGCCGTTCTTGATAGTCACAACAGATGAACCGTTAATCTTGAAGTTACGGTTGTTGGTACTTGCACCCTCAGATACAGTGAATGTCTTGCCGTTGAGGTCAATAGTGAGGTTCTTGTCAGTAATAATAACTCCGTCAACCTGCTCGATATCTGCAACGAAGGTGATAGTCTCACCATCCTGAACTGCAGCTACAGCTGCGCCCAAAGTACCATATTCTTTGTCACCGATTTTTGCAACTGGAACGAAATTAACCGTCCAAACTCCGTTCTCCTCAACTACTGCATATCCCTCAGGAAGAATTCCGTGTGCAACTGTAAACCCGTCCTGGAGAGCAGCGGCAGCGATAGACATGCTTACATCCCAATCAGCAGTACCCTCTGCAGTAGAGATGTATGCATTACCATAAAGTTTAGCAGCAGCAGTAACCTCCAAATTACCACTATTTTTGTTTGCGCTTGGGCCCTGCATCCAGATAGAACGTTTTACACCGTGAATCTCGCCACCCTTAACAGTCAGTGAGTTGGTTGCCTCAATGCCATTGAGGAACTGACGAATACCGATATATGTAGACTTAACAGCACCACCATTGATAGTAGCAACTGCAGAAGTGCCCTTACCGTTTGTAAGGTTGTCAATACCGTAAGCCATATCTGTACCACCAAGGTGCTCAATTGTACCATCGTTAACGATAAGAACACCTCCAGGATTGTTAGAGATAACAGAAGAATATGCATTCCAACCTCTGTTCTGTGTTGCAGTAAGCTCAATCTTACCGCTGCCCTTAGAGTCGTTGATAGTAAGTGTTCCCTTGTTAGTAATCAGACCGTAGCTTCCTGTACTCTCTTCAGTAGCACTAAGAGTGTAGCCATTAAGGTCGAGAACAATATTCTTGTCAGCAGCAATTGTGAGTGACGGTGTAGCAGCTGCGCGAGTGCTTAAAGTACCGAGGCTGCCAAGAAGGTCGTTCAAATCAATATCACCACCGAGGACAATCTCAGTCTCCTCGCCCACTGGAGCGTTATCAATCTGCTGCTGAAGCTCAGCTGCGGTCTGAACAATATCCTTATCTGGCTCAAAGAAATCCTTCTCAATGGTTACAGTAAATTCAGTAGAAGCAGTAAGCAGCTTACCAAGGATGTTTGTGCGGTAGTTAGCCTTAACAGGAACATTGGTGTAGGTTGTACCAGTGAACTCAACCTCTGAGTTGTCACTACGCTTGCCCTTGAATGTGTACTCTGCATCAACAGTACCTGGGAGCAGATAGTTCATAGAGAGGTACTCATAACCACTCTTCAGAATCTCTTTGTCAGGTGTAAGAGTGCAAGGCATTGCTGTTGCATCAAAAGTAACCTCTACAGGGTCTGTAGCAACACCAGTCTCAAGGTTGAGCTTTGAGAAAGTAGTAACCTTCAAAGAACTTGTAGTAAGCTTTACGCCATTATTCTCTACATTGTCGTAGTCGCTTGTAGCAGCGTTGAGCTGACCAAATGGACGGGTAAGGGTAACCTTTGCCTGCTCCTTAATCTTAACAGCATCTGTAGGGTCAACATTTGTCAGATACTTGTAGAATGCGTCGCGGCTGTCGTCGTTAGACATTACGCCGGTGTAATCTACGGAAAGAACCTTTGTCGCTGGGTCGATTGTGTAGATGTCGCTACCATTGTCAGCCCAGAAAATGATGTTGTAGGTCATACCCTTAAGCAAAGGCAGAGTTACAACTGCTTTGCCGTTAGTTAGTGTTGTAGTGCCAAGAGTCTCTGATGAGATACCTCGTAAATAGTTGTCACCTTCGTAAACATAGTAACGAAGAGTAGTAGCCTTAGCACCGTCCGCATAAGCACGGGTACCAAGCTCTGGAAGAGATGCAGAGAAGGTTACTTCAACCTCTCCGCCACCGATAGAAGAACTAATGTCCTCCTTCGTACACGAAGCTGTGAAAAGAACTGCCACAGCCATCAAAAAACGAAAAATGTTTTTCATAGTGTTTGATAGTTTGATAAAAAGTGAATTGATTGGAAATATACAAATGAGTTAAGGCGGTAAGAGAACTTACCACCTAAATGATTTACTAATGATTGAAAAATAATTAAATTTGGGAAATATATAGACATAAAAATCCCCCCCCCCGAGGCGGAGAGGGATATTCGGCCAAATATGGATATATTCCTCATTTTCTGTACTGTATCTGTCTGCAAATTTAGGAAATATATTATATATATCAAAGGATTTTTGTAATTATTTTTCCCATAAAAATTCTTTTTCGCCAAGTTTATCGCACAGAACTCGTCCAAGGGCGTAGAAGTAGTCTGACAGTCGGTTAAGTAGAAGCATACTATTTGTGTCCACACCGTAGCTCTCTGCCACATCAACTGCACGGCGCTCGGCACGGCGGCAAACTGTTCGGCAGATATGGCAGAGTGAGGTCATCTCGCAGCCACCAGGGATAGTAAAGCAGGTAATTGGCTTCAGCTCTGCTTGCAGAGCATCTATACGGCTCTCAATCCACACTATAATCTCGTCTGGCAGTGGAGCGACCTTATCCTCGCCCCCTTGACCCACGGCAAGGTAAGCCTCGACAGTCATCAGTGCAGAGTTTATGCGCTTAATGTCGGGGATAATCTGTTCGGCAATATCACTGCATCGGGCAGTAAGTCTATCTGCAAATAGAGCGATATGAGCCGTAAGCTCGTCTACGGTGCCGTATGCCTCTACGCGGATATCATTCTTGGCAACGCGCTGACCGCCAATAAGCGATGTTTTGCCCTTGTCGCCTCCTTTGGTATATAGTTTCATAGTCGGTAGTGTTGTTTTGGAAGATGGTTGTTAAAAAATAGTATGTAGCCGCGATTATCTACGCTCGTAGAGCGGTGCGCTGCAATAGCGTCTCTACACATCATATCTCGCTCTTTATTTATATAAGGTGTGACAACTACAACTGTTGTGCCACACTTTGCTGCGTTTTCAATAGCTTTAACACTTTGAGCCACGGATAGAGTGGGCGTGAGAATGTTAAACTGAGCTGTCGCCTCTATCTTGTCAATGCTATATGTCGTATAGCCCAAAAAGTTCATTGTGTTTTGCAACTCTACGGCGCGTCTAACGGGTATGTCAAGAGCAGATAGGCGGTCGTAGAGCTCTGCTACGCTGTTGTCTATAAGCGTTTTACGCATAAAGACCTTACGCACAAGCGAGTAGACAAAAGGGGAGTGGACTCCGTGACCGCGGAAGTGGCGGATGCGCGACAGACGATTGCCTATAAGGGTTAGACCGTAGAGTCGCTGCTTGATATTTCTGCCACTATGTTTCATGGTTTTACTTTTTCAGCAATCCCGCAAGGTGGCCAGTAGAGAATGCAATCTGAAGGTTATAGCCTCCCGTATTTGCGTCTAAATCAAGCACCTCGCCCGCAAAGTAGAGACCCTTGATAAGTTTAGACTCCATAGTATACTCGTTAACCTCACTACACTTAACACCGCCAGCGGTAACGATAGCGTAGTCAAACGATGCGTAGTCCGAGATTGGGAAACTCCAACCCTTAAGTACCTTAATAAGTCGCTCAAACTCCTTGTCAGTAACCTTACTGATATAGAGGCGTGAGTGGACATCAATCTCCTTGCAGATTGGTACAACAAGCGGCTTTGGAACAAGTCGGCGGACAAGCTCGGCAAAGAACTCCTCTGGACCCATCTCGGCAATCTCGCGCTTAATGCGGTTGCGGAGCGTCTCTTCATCAAGTGCGGGCTTAAGGTCAAGCTCGAGCTTTACACTCTTATCCTCTGTAAGACCATCCACTGCATCGCGGCTCAGACGGAGCGTTGCTGCACCCTCAATACCTCGGTCAGAGAAGCTAACCTCGCCAAACTCCTCGCCAATAACCTCTCCGTCAATAACAAGGCGGACTGTGGTATTGCGCAGTAGCACATCGCGGATATACTGCGCCTGTGGGTGCGATGTTACAAGGGCGGTAAGCGACGGGCGAACATCCTCAATAGTGTGACCTACGGAGTCTGCAAACAGATATCCATCGCCAGTAGAGCCTGTGCGAGGGTAGGAGATGCCTCCTGTAGCCACAATGACATTTGGCGCCTCCACTCTGCGCTCAAAACCGCGCTTGTTAAAGAACTTGACACCCAAAATCTTGTTGCCAAGAGTGATAATGCCCGACACGCGAGTGTGGCAGCGAATCTCTACATCGTAATCTCTGCAGTAGAACTCAAGTGCATTAGCAATATCTGCCGCTTTGCCGCTCTCTGGAAATACGCGGTCGCCACGCTCGGTTACAAGCTTGACACCCATACGCTTGAAGAACTGCATTGTTGCGCGATTGTTAAACTCTGAGTAGGCAACCTTCAGAAAGTCGTAGTTTGTACGCACATTGGCCTCAAACTCCTCAATGCCTCGCTCGTTTGTAAGGTTACAACGACCCTTACCCGTAATACGGACCTTACGCGCAGGCTTCTCCATCTTCTCAAGAAGTAGCACCTTTGCGCCATTGCGTGCAGCTGTACCAGCCGCCATCATTCCTGCTGCACCAGCACCGATGACAATAACATCGTAGACTTGCTGCTCGGGGATATTATCAATAATCTCTTCCATAATGGCACAAAGATAGTTAAGATTTGCAAAAGTTGCAATCTATTGCACGGTTTTTGGTTGTTTATTGGCGAAAACCAAAATAATTATCATCGTGAAAAAGTTTACAATTTCTATTATGACGCTACTTTTGGCTGTGCCTTTGGTAGCCGTCGGGGCGAAAAAAGATTCGCTGCTACTTTCAAAAGTTCAGAGTGGAGATAGGGTCGTGGAACGCTACCTTGTCCGCAATGCGCAGAGCGGAGATACTGAGTTTGAGATGATGTTCCCCATTAACAACTCTACTCTACAGACCACCTTTGCTGGTAATGCCGACGCTATTGCAGCATTAAATAGCTTTGCAAAGTCGGCTGCCGACACGACAATGCACATAGTAACAATGGAGGTTGTGGGGTATGCCTCTCCAGATGGACAAGAGGCAAAGAACAACACTCTTGCAGCGGCAAGAGCAAAAGCTACGGCTGACTATGTTACAAGCCACTGCAAGGATGGCAAGGTTACAACATCCTCACATACATACCTCTGGTCGGACTGTATACCAGTGGTGGAGGGTATGACAATGGATGAGAAGGAGGAGGTCTTGGCAATTCTGGCGAGCGAGAGCCATAGTGAGACTGAAAAGCAAGCAGAACTAATGAAGATGCCTCAGGTGTGGATGATTTTCAAAAATACCATTCTACCTCCTATGCGCCACGCTGCCATCAATGTCGCCTACAGTAAGGATGATGTTGTAGAGAAGAGTTATGTTGTAACTCCACCAAAGCCTGAGCCGAAGCCTGCGCCACAACCAGTTGCAGAGGCTAAGCCTGAAACCAAAGAAAAACCATATCCTGTGGCGATTGTTGAGACAGATGAGACTGGTATAATCGTTGAAGTTCCACAGAAAGAACGCCACCATAGAAGAAAAAATCGCTAAAACCTTTGTTGTTTCGCAATGTTTTCTTATCTTTGCTGTATAATTGAGTAAATGTGTTTTACAAATAATAATTTTTTACTATGGCAAATTTAAGAAATCTGAAGAAGGAGATTGACTACTGTCTTGAGGAGTTGGTGTTTGATTGCGATATGGCTATCTACTATCAGCCTACTAAGGATAAGGAGATTTTCGCAATTATGCAGCAGGGTGTAGAGCTTCGTAATGCACTCTTTGTAAAGGCTAACAACCCTGCAGAGCCTCACAACGCTTCACTTGTTCGCAAGCACTACAAGGCTCTCCACCAGGAGATTGCTACTGCTTACGGTGAGCTTTTTGAAAAGCTGTCAGAGATTGCTGGTCTCAAGTAAGATTATCTCTTTCAATAGGTTAGTGGACTATGCTTTGGTGTAGTCCACTATTTTTTATGTGCCTTGCGGTACTCTGCGGGAGAAGTGCCCACAACGCGACAGAAGTACTTGCCAAAGAAAGATTGAGAGGGAAATCCAAGGTCATAAGCTATCGCTTTAATGCTCTTGTCTGTTGATGTGAGCTGTGAAATGGCATCGAGGGTGACATACTTCTCTATCCACTCCGTCGCGCTCTTGCCACTTGACTGCTTGACAACAAGTGAGATATGCTTTGGGGTAAGGGATAGCTGCTCTGCATAGAATTTGAGGTCGCGGTGACTGATATAGTTCTGCTCCACAAGGCGAATAAACTCTGCGGTAATCTCACTTTGTCGGTTGCTCTCTGTGCTCTCTGTTAGGTGTAAAAAGTAACCTAAACCGAGAAAAAATGCCCTTGTTAGAAGTGTTACAATCTCAAGTCTATTCGGGTTGCTCCACTCTGGAATGATGCTCTTGCACATTGATAGATAGCCCTCAAGGGCATCTTTGGCTCGCCCCGTGAGATTTGTATGTGGGTGCTGGGAGATTGTAGTGTGCAGACTAAAGGTATTGCCAATGCCAAGTTGTTCTGTAAAGGAGTCTGTCATTATGATATATGTGGCGCAAAAATCGTCGCTAATATCTACCAACTCTGTAATCTGATTCGGAAGCACAATCATAAAACCGCTTGCGTTGAGCGAAAAGGTGTTTGTGTTTATTCTGCCAATACCTTTTCCTTGTGTGCAGTAAATAGCCACCGAGAGCGGACAGCGATAGGGATGGTTCGGTAGAACGGCAAACTGAGGGTTGTCAATAATTATCAGCTTGTCATCAATGCTGTAGGTCCTACTTTCTGGAAAGTGGTCTATATATTTTTGGAGTGTTGAAGATAGTATGTTGTCCATAAAAACGCCTTTTGTTCCACAAATGTAGAACTTTTGGAACAAAGTTACAATACTATACACCAAATGTTCCAATTAATAGGTATAACAGACCTTTCTTGACCTCTATATTGCCTCTACCTTTGCACTCGGAATTAAACATTATGAAAATTATGAAGAGATTTTTTAGAATTTTAGCAGTAGTGGCTCTTGTTTGTGGTTTTACATCTACCGCGCACGCAGAGCAGAGTGAGAAGAAAGAGGGGTTCTTTAAGGCGGCTTTTCGCGATATGAAGCAGAGTGCAAAGCTCCAGCGACAGATTGACCGCGCAAACTATCAGGCTATAAAGTTGGAGACAAAGGCCTTCTATGAGGAGCAGAAGCGTCTCTCTAATCCAAAGGTTAGAAGCGCAGCCGAGAAGCAGCGTATGGAGCGTCAGCTTGCCGAGGCAAATGCACGATTAGAGAGAGCTAAAGGTAACAAATAATTAATAAGTACTATTATGGCAAAGAGAGCTGTAAATAGAATCGTGAAGACCTATAAGGGTATTGAAAAAACTGTTGTCGGAGGTTATCAGGCAATAGAGAATGGAGTAGTAAGTGGCTATAAGACTGTTGAGAATACAGCAGTGGGAGCTTACAAAGCGGTTGAGACTGCCGCCGTCAATTTGGGTCGTAGTCTTGTTGAGGAGTACGACCGCCAGAAGGATGAGAAGTAGAATAGCAGAGCCTACCAAAAAACGGTAGGCTCTGCTGTTTTGTTGTTTAATACTGCTCGTTCTCGTTTGGAAAATCTCCGCTCTTTACATCATCTACATAGTGAGAAATGGCATCTGTCATAACCGTATGTAGGTCGGCATAGCGGCGTAGGAACTTTGGCGAGAAGCCCTTGTTCATACCCAACATATCGTGGATAACAAGCACCTGGCCGTCAGTATCGCCACCCGCGCCAATGCCTATCGTTGGGATAGTAAGGCTCTCTGTTACTCGCTTTGCAAGTGCTGCAGGAATCTTCTCAAGCACAAGGGCAAAGCAACCAGCCTCCTCAAGTAGTTTTGCATCGGCAATAAGCTTCTCAGCCTCTGCCTCCTCCTTGGCACGCAGACCATAGCCACCAAACTTGTGAATAGACTGTGGAGTGAGTCCAAGGTGTGCCATAACTGGGATACCTGCAGTAAGAATGCGCTGTACAGAGTCAAGAATCTCCGCTCCACCCTCAAGCTTAACGCCATCAGCACCGCTCTCCTTCATAATGCGAACTGCGGAGTGAAGTGCCGTCTGTGGGTCGCCCTGATATGTTCCAAATGGCATATCGCACACAACAAAAGCGCGCTCAACACCACGAACAACAGACGACGAGTGATAAATCATCTGGTCAAGTGTAATTGGTAGGGTAGTCTTGTGACCCGCCATAACATTGGCAGCCGAGTCGCCAACAAGTATAATATCAATGCCCGCACCATCGGCAATAGAGGCCATAGTGTAGTCGTAGGAGGTGAGCATAGATATCTTCTCGCCACTCTCCTTCATCTGCTTGAGTCGCGTTGTTGTTACGGCTCTAACTTTGCTTTCAGTAGACATGTTTTGTATAATTTTTGTTTAAGTGGTGCAAAAGTAGCGAAAATTTTACTATATTTGACAAATAATACTCTTAATTATGAACAAAATCGTTGTAATAGGTAGTTCAAATACCGATATGGTTGTCCGCTCGGAGCGTCTCCCTCGTCCGGGAGAGAGTGTTATAGGTGGCGGATTTATGATGGCCGGTGGTGGCAAGGGTGCAAATCAGGCAGTGGCTGTTGCGCGTATGGGGCACAGAGTAATCTTTGCTGCGGCTGTTGGCAATGATATGTTTGGTGATGCGGCGGTAGCTGCGTACCAGCGTTTTGGTATAGATACCACATATATTGCGCGCAAAGAGACTCCATCGGGCGTTGCACTGATTATGGTCGATGGTGCGGGACAGAACTCTATCTCTGTGGCATTGGGCGCAAATAATACTCTTACAGTTGATGATGTTATGCCTGCCCTTGAGCTTGTTGAGAGTGGGGATATCGTCCTGCTGCAGCTTGAGATACCTATGGAGACTGTTGATGCATGTGTGGCTGTTGCAGCTGCCAAGGGTGCACGCGTGGTGCTCAATCCTGCGCCTGCGGCTGTAGTGAGTGAGCATACGCTGTCTAAACTCTATCTTATAACTCCAAACCAGACCGAGGCGCAGACCCTTACTGGTGTTGATGTTACAGACGAGGCTACGGCACAGCTCGCTGCGCAAGTGCTCGTTTCTCACGGTGTTGAGCGTGTTGTGATTACTATGGGCAGTGAAGGTGCATATCTGTATGAGGATGGTAAGGGAGTGATGATTCCTGCCTGCAAAGTCTCGGCTGTAGATACTACTGCTGCGGGCGATGTATATAATGGTGCGCTGTGTGCAGCTCTTGCCGAGGGTCAGAGCCTACAGGATGCTCTGAAGTTTGCTACAAAGGCCTCAGCAATATCTGTTACTCGCGTAGGTGCGCAACCATCTGTGCCTACGCGTGAGGAAGTTGATAATTTCTAACCTTAAAAGCTTTATATTATGTTTATTATTGGAAGTTACACTTTGGCTGTTGTATTCTGCTTTATTACAATGCTCTGCTGGGGCTCTTGGGGAAATACTCAGAAGCTTGCAGGCAAAACTTGGCGCTATGAGCTCTTCTACTGGGACTATGTCATCGGTATGGTGCTCTTTACACTCCTGCTCGGCTTTACCATGGGTAGCATTGGCGAAGAGGGTCGTAGTTTTGTGGCAGACCTTTCACAGGCAAGCCTTGCAAGTATTGGCTGGGTAATTCTTGGCGGTGTTATCTTTAACGCCTCTAATATACTACTCTCTGCCTCTACATCACTTGCGGGTATGTCAGTAGCATTCCCACTTGGTTGTGGTCTTGCACTTGTGCTGGGCGTTATTAACAACTACCTTGAGCAGGCAAAGGGTAATCCATGGCTGCTGGCTCTTGGTGTGCTGTTTGTTGTTGTGGCTATTGTTTGTAACGGCGCAGCGGCTGGTCGCGTATCAAAGCAGGGCGAGAAGAATGCAAATAGCCGTAAGGGTATTATTCTTGCTATTGTTGCGGGTCTGCTGATGTCTACATTCTACCGCTTTGTTGTTAAGGGTATGGATATCAATAACTTTGAGCAGCCTGCAGCGGGTATGCTGACACCATATTCAGCAATATTTATCTTCTCACTTGGCGTGCTTGTCTCTAATTTGGTATTTAATACCTATGTTATGAAGCGCCCATTTGTCGGCACTCCTGTAAGCTACTCGGAGTACTTCAAGGGTAGCCTCTCTACACACCTTGTAGGTGTCCTTGGCGGTGCTATCTGGTGCCTCGGTACAGCATTTAGCTATATCGCTGCAGGAAAGGCTGGCGCAGCAGTCTCTTATGCTCTTGGTCAGGGCGCGCCGATGATTGCAGCCTTCTGGGGCGTATTTATCTGGCACGAGTTCAAGGGCGCCGACCGCAAGACGGGCTACCTCCTTGCACTGATGTTCGCCCTCTTTATCATCGGCTTGAGCATCATTGTTGTTGCAGGAAATTAAGAAGTTGTAGAGTTGCACACTTGGAACAACAGTGATTTAATTTCACTTTTAGAAAGTAAAGCACTGTTTGGGCATATTTCAATAAACAAAGGTGGCGTATGAGTGAACTATGTTGTTCATCACATACGCCACTAATTTAGTTTGTTAGTTTTTAGAATTCGTATTCAACAATACTATCAGCATAGCAGTTCATAGACGCTAGATATGAGTTGATTATGCTGTCATCATCACTTGCTGGGACATATATCTTTCGTTCCGAAGCGTTTTCATCAAATGCACAAGCACCACATTTAGGAGGTATGGTTGATTTGCAATAAACACTTGTAAGGCTATAGCAACGATAGAATACATACTCAGATATTGTTGTTACACCTTTATTAATTGTGGCTTTTTGCAAGTTGACACAATAAGAGAATGCAGAATCTCCAATTGAAGTAACATTTTCGGGAATAGTTACATTTATTATGCTGCTGCAGCTAAAGAATGCGTAATCTTTAATCTCAGTAATATCCGAAGGGATAGTGACATCTGTTAATTCCACGCCATTTAGATATAGCTTTGCACCTTTCCAGCATGGGTTGGATGATGCACCACCTGAACCGAACTCTATTCTGCACCACGCAGATAGGTCTGAAATATTCACACTCGCAATACCACTACAATTTGAGAATGCACACGAATTAATCGAAGCGACACTATTGCCGATTGTTATACTAGATAACTTCTGGCAATTATCGAATGCATAATTGCCAATAACAGTTACATCATTGCCAATTTTAACATCTGTCAAGTTTCGGCAACTGCTAAATGTATATTTCCCAATTGATGTAACACCATCTGGGATGATGATACTTGTTAGACTGTTACAATTACTGAATGCCCAATTTCCAATCGAAGCTACACTGCCAGAAATAGAAACATTTGTTAGGTTGTTACAACCGCTGAATGTGTAATTTCCGATTGACATAACACCATTTGGGATAGTTACATTTATCAAGTTATTACAATTTGAAAATGCCTCATCTCCAATAGAAACGACGGAAGCGGGAATAGTGTATGTAGTACCAGACGCATTAGCATAGGCAACCATTGTATTATCCTTAATAAGGCAACGACCTCCGTCTGATGCAAATTTACCATTAAACATTGTCAGACTATTACAACCAGAGAATACCCCAATTCCAATCGAGTTAACACTATCGCCGATAGTTGCATCTACTAGATTACTACAATATCGAAATGCATAATTTCCTATTGAAGTGACGCCATTACCAATGGTAATACTTTTTAGATTGCTACAATCTTCGAATGCTCCAATTCCAATCGAAGCAACGACATCGGGTATATTTATGCTTGTTAGATTGTCACAACCCGAGAATGCTCGATATCCAATCTCGGTAACGCTATTACCAAGGGTAATACTCGTCAGCTTAGTGCGATTAGAGAAAGCCATTGAGCCAATAAATGCTACATCACCATCAAAAGTAATGACGCCCTTACCGTCCGCGTAGATATTTGACACGATAGTTGCTCCAAACACACTTGAACGATAAGGTGTTACTACATTATTATCACTTGATGTATACCAAATCTCGTTGTTGGCGGGACACAATGGAACACACTCCACCTCCAGCGTCGCCATTGGCTGAATAAAGTTATTTTCGATAGTAACTGCATTAGTTGTCTTTTTCTCAAATGTCTGGTCGTTGATGTCAGTAACCTTGATTGTGATACCGCCCTCAAAGGTGATTTCGGGGATAACAACCCAAAAAGTTGTGGGGTTTGCAGCATCATTGCTCAATGCTACACCCTCGCCACAGTCAATGGTGATAGTATCGGTGGCATCGTCGGCCATTGTAATTGTAGGCTCGCTGCCGTATGCCATTGTAACGGTTGCCTTGCCCGCAATCTTCTCGCCATTGTTACCCTTCATGGTAATGCTCTTGACAATTACATCATCGCCATAGAATTTGAGTTTCAGATAACCGCACAAGTTCTTGAACGCCAAAAAGTTGTCTGAGGTGTTTTTAGTTACCGCTATCATTGTGTTTGCACCTGCGCCAAACGAGTTAGCGTAGGTACAGTTATACTCCTGCACAGGGGGCAAAGTGAGCGAAATAACACCCGCCTCGGTAATTGTGATATTCTCATCGTAGGGATAGATAGCGTAGTTTGCAGTAAGGTCAAGGGGTGTACCCGTAACGAAACCGCCATTGCTAATCTCGTTAAACTTGCCACTATTTGCTCCGTCCTCGCCTGCAAACTGCCAATGGCTGTTGTAACTATTGCCTGCAAAAATAGAGATTTCATCGTCTGCGTTCCAGCGCAAGTATTTGTTATCTTCCACATAGGTGCGAGTATCGCACTCTGGCATAGAGGCATAAAATTCGGTTTGATTTTTTGAGGGCTTGATAAGACCCTCTGTTACATCTTCGTAATGTGAGCAGCCAACCAATGCGATGATTGTCGCCAAAATTGTAAATCTTTTCATATACTCTTTAATTTAGAATTTTACCATCCGATTTCCTCTTTCTCTCCGCCAATTTCAGGCATTGGGTCTGAACCAGGGCTACTTATAGCAAAGCCTTGTTCGACAATTAATTCATTTACCTCTATTTTTGGGGCGAGGTAGCCCCTTTGTTCAGATTTTTTCATACGCATGTTATGTTTTGAGTAAATTATGTTTGCTCAAAACCATACACTCCTCTATGGTGGGTTAAATAAAACAGAAAGTGTGGAGTTGATTTTCGAATGCTTACTTGAAGGTTGTGGAATGACCCGAACTAAAACAAACGATACAATGCCCCACACTTGGATAGTATGGGGATATGTACGCAAAATGCGTACAGCCACATAGCTATACAAGAAATGAGTGCTATTCGTTGCTCCCTTAGTTCAGAAAACTTCCACATTTTCAAGTAAGGAGTGCGAAAACACTTTCTATATGTCCGTAATCTATCCGATTACGCTGCAAAATTAGAAATATTTTATCAAACGAACAACACTCAGTGGGACATTGTTTTGTTAGAACACAAAAAAACCTTCCACAAATGTGAAAGGCTATATTAAATTGGTTATTATTAGTGACTCTTTTATCGGACAGCTCTACTTACAAATCCACCGCCGGGCATTATCTGTACCTTGTTGCGCGATTCGTCGCCCGTGATTAGAATTGCGGTCATACCTTGTTTCATTGTAGGTATGGTCGCAATTTTGCTATCTGAAGTTGCGTGCCATACGGGTGGTGGGGTTAGTTGGCTATCCTCACTGTTTGTTATGTGCCACTGCCACTGATTTAGTGTGCGACGCTGCTCCGGGTTGCTGCCAGGGTTGGCGTAGTAGTTAGCAAAAACGCGCTCCGATGTTGGACGGCGGGCGGTCTTAATTAGGTCAGCCTCCAACAGCTCTGGTGTAGAGTATTTTGTGGCAAGAGTTGCGGCTACAGAGGGGGTGAGAAGTATTGTGCGGTGTGTATACTGCTTACCACTGCCCAGTGCAAACTGTCCGCGCTCTGTTATATCCCACGCCATAAGCTCCATAATCCTCTGCGCATCTGTTGTTGCAGGAGCCATATTGCCTCCCCAAGTAAGTGCAGAGCAGAGTGTTACAACGCTCTGATTTTTGTCAAAGCCTGCGCGGATGTGGTATGGCTGCCAACCAATTTTCTCGCAGCTTGCCTCATCTTCTGCCAACACCCAAGGCATAGGGTAGCCAAAAGTACCCATACGGTTGTCGCCAACATAGTACCCCGCCAGGTTTATCAGCGCCAGGTTTATAAAGCGTGCTATAGCCATATTGGCAGTGCTGTTTATACCGCCTTGACCAGTGGCAATACCGAGCTGTTTTACAATCGGACCATTTATCCAGCAGTAAGGTGTCCATCCGTGTGTGCTTGCAAGGGTCCGGCGGAACTCAGGCGCGCCAAGAGCCTCGGTAATAGCAATAAGCAGTGGCATATACTCTGGCTTGCAATCCGCCATAACTCCATTTACAGCTATATGCCACGCTGTTGTGTTGCGGTGCGCTATCGGTAGCACTGTAACGGTCTGTTCGACTGTATAATCAGTATGCTCGATAAAGCGCATAACACGCTCATAAGTCGGAAGGTTGAATGGCAGGCCGTCTGTCCACTTCATCTGCTCAAAGTGGCCAGTAATCTGCTCTGTCGTGCCGTAGTAGACATCGTCTGTAATGCCTTTTGTGGTATCTACTTTGTGGCGGTTTAGCTCATCTTCTGTTATAGGTGTCGTAAGGGCAGATACAATCCTATCCCAAAGAATGTTGCGGGTGTTGGCAATAAGTTCTTCGGTAGTATGCAGTGCAAAAGCCCCGGGGTACTCTGCTACTCGCGGTGCAGCAATGCCGTTGTTGGTTGCAGTGTAGTAAACTTGCTCTACAAATGTAGGTGCTGCGATAGCAACAGCGGGTATGCCTATATACTCGGCCGCAATGGCTGACCCGCACTCCTTCTGAGTACATAGCCCACAACCGCAGTTGCCCGTTATAACTGCATCAACGCCATACTCTTTTAACTTCGCTTGAAACTCCTCCTTGCTCCTTCGTCTAATTCCGGGTGCAGGATATACGCCCGCCATACCTACTTGCTCTGTAGTAACGACTTTGGCCGTAGGGTAGTGCTCAGCAATAAGGCGCGCAATCTCTGGGTGAATAATCTCTGTCATAAAACTCTGCCCAACAATGGCAATGGTCTTGCCCTCTAATGTCGTTAGACGCGGGGCTTGAGTGATTTTCTCAACGGTAGGCATTCCTACGGGCGAAACAACAGCAAAGCGAGGCTCTGTAGTGTCAGAGCCTGTAAATTCAACTTTGCAATTATCATCACACAGTGTTTGACGAGCCATTGCTGTGTAGCTGACGGTGATAGATAGTACAATTAATAGGAGTCTTTTCATATACAAATTTTTGTAAATAGAGGCTCCTTGCTAATAAAGGTTAAATTCGTAATATTATTTTTTTGCTATCCAGATACTCATCTCGTAGAGTAGGTAGAGCGGGATAATCACCAAAATCATACTTACGATATCTGGAGGGGTGATTATCGCTGCGCCGATAGCGAGAACTACAACCGCGTGGCGGCGATATTTCTTCATAAATGAGGCTGTGACAAGCCCTGTCTTTGAAAGGAAGTGTACCGCTACTGGAAGCTCAAAGATTAGCGCGCATACAAGCACCATATTGGCTACAAGAGATATATACGAGCCTACATCAATCATATTTGTAATATCTGCACTTACGACATATCCCGTAAGGAAATTTACCGACAGCGGCGAGAGGATATAGTAGCCAAAAGCAATTCCCAGAGCCATACAAATAATTATATATAGGATAAATAGAGTACTACTTTTACGCTCACTGCTTGTGAGTGCAGGTCGTACAAAGAGCCATAGCTCAAAGAGTAAATATGGTATAGCAACGATAAGAGCCACATAGAAGGCCATCATCATATGCATATTGAACTGACCCGCCATAGTAGTGTTGATAAGCGATACTGGCTCTTGGTTGATTTTCAGCACCTCGCTACCCATCTTCTCGGCAAGGTTGTACATTGCTCGGTTTGTGACAAAGTCTGGAGACTTTGGCCCCATAACCGCCTCCATAATGGGCTCCTTAATGAGAAAGGCTACAATCATAGCTACAACAGTAACCACAACTGTGCGAATAAGCCCTGGGCGCAATGCGTCCAGATGCTCAAAAAATGTCATATTATTCACATCTTTACCTTTCATAACTACAAAGATAGTGAAAAATTTTATTTTTTCATTTTTATTGCCTATATTTGTGGTCGATTTCGGGGCGGGGTGTAACTCCCCACCGGCGGTTATAGTCCGCGACTCCCTTTTTTAGGGACTGAATCGGTGAAATTCCGATACCGACGGTATAGTCCGGATGGTAGAAATCTAGTTGCAGAGTGGGGCGCAGTGCGTCTTGCTGTGCGGTGTGATGTAGCCCCGATATCTTAACAGATGTCGGATTTTTTTATTTTTTGCGCTATGCGAAAGTTATTTGTAACACTTCTTTTGACTCTGCTCCCTCTCTCAGTCTGGGCGCAGGTGACAACAGCCTCTATAGCAGGCACAGTAACAGATAGTCATAACAACGCCATTGTTGGAGCTACAGTGGTGGCGGTAAATAGAGCTACGGGCGTGACTTATGGCACAAGTGCCAATGTTGATGGAAAGTATCATCTGGATGGTCTAAAAGTGGGTGGCGAGTATGTTGTAACATTCTCCTGTGTGGGGTATATCACAAGTGAGATTGATAAGATTTACCCAGTTTTGGGTCAAACTGTAGAGCTTAATACACTACTCAAAGACCAGCCGTCAATAGATAGTGTGGTGGTTGTGGGAGATTATAAACCGTACAGTAACTTCTCATCACACGAGATTGAGGCAATGCCGACTGTCTCTCGCTCTATATACGACATTGCCCGCCTGTCACCTTATGCTGCAACTCAGCAGGAGGGTGGTGTGGCTATTGGTGGTGCGAATAGCCGCTACAACAGCTTCTATATTGACGGTATTGTAAATAACGATATGTATGGCCTTACTGCAAGCGGAACAAATGGCGGTCTGGCAAGTGCAAACCCAATTCCACTGGATGCGCTTGAGCAGGTGCAGATTGTAACTGCACCTTTTGATGTTCGTCAGAGTGGTTTTACGGGCGGTGGTATCAATGCGGTAACAAAGTCGGGTACAAATACATCTACTGCAACGGCTTATGCCTACTATTCTGACAATAACTTTTATGGCAAGGGTGCAAATAATACTCCACTGTCAAAGCAGAATACATTTACCTATGGCGCATCTATGGGTGGAGCGTTTGTAAAGAATAAACTCTTCTACTTTATCAATGCCGAGAACTCAACAAACCTCTCTCCATCGGCTTACCATATAGGTGACCCGAATTGTAATGTTGCCGAAAAGGATGCGATAACTATTGCTGAGCACTACAAGAGCCTTACTGGCTATGATGGTGGTGGATATGGTAGCCGTAATATTGAGCGTCGCAGTACATCCATTTTGGCGCGTATTGATTGGAGTATTTCTGACAAGCACAATCTTGCTGTAAGATACAATTTCCTTGATGCAGGCAAGGATGAGTATGTAAACTCTGCCTCTACACTGCTCTTTCACGGCTCTGGCTATACATCCGTAAGCACCACACACTCTGTAATGGCGGAGCTTGACTCAAGAGTCTCTTCATCTGTGTTTAACTCCCTGCGTGTGGGTTATACTCGCGTGACAGATGGACGAGATACTGATACAAAGACTCCGTTTGTTACTATAGACCATATCCGCGAGGGTGAGAAGACCGCCGTAAAGATTGGTACTGACGGTATGGCGTGTAGCAACTCGCTTGCGCAGAATAGTATTACCCTATCTGACTATCTGTCAATTAATAAGGGTAGCCATAATATTACTGTCGGCACACACAACGAGATTTTTACGGCAAAGGTACTCTTTGTCTCTAATGCTAACGGCTCGTATACATACAGCACGATGGATGATTTTCTAAACTCCAAGCCATCAATGTTCCAGCAGACAATTCCTGTTGGCGATGCCTCTACGCGTATAAATACCGCCCAATTTGGACTCTTTGCGCAGGATGAGGTAAGAATTAACTCCCTCTATCTGACATATGGTCTGCGCGCTGATATGCCTGTGATTTTCAATACTCCACGCGAAAATAGTGCCTTTAATAGCCACGAGATTGCACAGAAATATGGCGTTCAGACAAATAGTAAACCGAAGAGCCATATACTACTCTCTCCGCGTGTGGGCTTTAAGTGGTATGCCCTGAAAGATAGCAATATAGCATTGACATTGCGCGGAGGTGCAGGTATTTTTACTGGCAGAATACCTTTTGTGTGGATTACAAACTGCTACTCAAATACTGGTAAGACACAAATGGGCTATACTCTTTATGGAGATAATATTCCTGCTTTTGGTGTCAGTCCAAGTGGAACGGCTGGAACAAGTGCAAATCCAGTTATCTATGTTGCTGACCGTAAGTTCCGTATGCCACAAACTTTCAAGGCAAATCTTGCCCTTGAGACGACTGTAAGGGGTTGGAAAGTCTCTGTTGAGGGTATCTACGCAAAGAGTATAAACGATATCTCTATCCGCAATATCGTCGCTGCTGATAACGGCTCTAAACTCTATGCTGTTGGCGGAAATTTAGCAAATGAAAATAATACTACACCTTACTATGACTCAAGTGCAAAGAAGAGTTTTTCATCAATCTATCTGCTTGAGAATGAGAGTCGTGGATATTCATACAACCTCTCGGCAATGGTAGAGAAAAATTTTGTCTTTGGCCTGCAACTCGCTGCCTCTTATACCTTCTCGCAGAGTTTTACTGTAAACGATGGCGTATCCTCATCTGCTCCAAGTATCTGGGGCAAGAGCTATGCAACTGTCTCTAATAACAAGTCTCTTACACACTCGGTTTTTGAGGTGCCTCATAAGCTTACCGTGCAGTTGAGTTACTCAAAGCGTTATGGGGGACTGTTTGGCACAACTGTTTCGCTTATCTATCAGGGATATTCGGGTATGAGATATACGCCGACGTACTATAAGAATGGTGTAGATGTCAATGGCGATACATATCGCGGAAATACAACAATCTATATCCCTACCGAGGTTGAACTTGCGGCGATGACCTTTGAGAGTGCCGACCAGCGAGTTGCCTTTAATGAATATATTATGCAACATCGCGCACTGAGAGACAATCGTGGCAAGTATGCAGAGCGTAACTGTCTTGTAGCACCGTTTGAGCACCATGTAGACCTCCACTTTGCGCAGGATTTCTACTTCAGCAAGCATAATTCTCGCAAAGTACAGATTACGCTTGATATTATGAATCTGACAAATGCGCTTAATAAGAATTGGGGTGCAGTCTACTTCCTTGACGACTGGAAACTATCTCCAGTGGAGGTTACTGCGCTTACAGATGATGGTAAGGGAAATAAAACCCCAAGCTACCGCTTTGTTGGCGGAGAGATATCTAAGAATGACTTGCTATCCCGCTGGAGTATGCAGTTAGGCCTGAGAGTTGTCTTTTGATTTGCTTCGGCTGTAGGAGACAATAGCCACGCCTGCAAATACTGTAACAGCTGCCACGACCTTCTGCCAGCTTAGTGTATCCATGCCTACATAGATGCTCACAACTATTGCGACAATAGGCTGCACATATGAGTACATACTTACAAGCGTTGGACGGAGAATCTTCTGACCTACTGGGATGAGGAAGTATGTAATAAATGTTGCGCAGATAATCAGAAAGGCAAGCTCAGCAAGATACTCTGCGGGCAGCGCTGCGAAGTTGAGCGAAGCAATCTCTTTTGCCGAAAATGGCAATGCAAGGAGTGTGGCAAAGAGGAAAATCCACTTCATAAATGTTACCACAGAGTATTTTGAGATTATCGGCTTGAAGATGCCAAGGTATAGCGAAAAACTGAGCGAATTGCCAATCATTAGCACAACGCCAAGTGGAGTGGTTTGAGCCACAGAAGAGGATGTAACGCTGTTGAGTATTAGGTATATAATACCACACAGGCTGAGAACTACACCGCCGATTTTTTGTGCTGATAGTGGCTCTTTGAGCGCATATGCCGCTATAAACATCGTATATACTGGCGAGAGGGATGTAATTATAGAGCAATCCATTGGCGTGATGTGAGATATCGCCAATAGGAAGAACATTTGTGTGAGGAAGAAGCCGAGTATAGAGGCAGCAAAAATTTTGGGAAAGTCGCCCTTTTCTACCCTCTGCTTTGGCTGAAAAAGAGATATAATCCAGAATAGTGTACCAGCACCCAGTGAACGCAAGGTAAATAGTGCAATAGGAGAGATAGCTCCGCTACTTGTAAGGTCTTTGCAAACAACAATGTTGAGCCCAAAGATAAGGTAAGCTGTAAAGCAGGCGAAGTGTCCGAATAAAGAGTTTTGATTTAACATAACTACCAAAATATATCTGCGCAAAGGTAGTGAATTTTGTCGAAAGAGATCCCTAAAGGGGGTGAAAAGTTGTATTTGTCAAAAAAACTCTTTATCTCTGGAAAAATCTAACGAATGAGGGGAAATAATGATGGCAACACTGGTGTTCAATGACTTATGAGGACTTATGATGAAAGTCTCGCCGATGCAAAAGTGCAAGGAAATGAAAGGTAA
>SUZS01000005.1 GCA_015059785.1 Rikenellaceae bacterium | reverse complement strand
CAATCATATTGAAGCGGTCAACGATATATGGCGATATATTGCTGTCAATATAGTTCGGTGTATCGCCAAAATCCTTGTCTATAGGCAGTAGAAGGTCATTGCGAAGCATTCGCTCAATGATATACTCAGAGGGGCAGACAACATCGAAATCCTCCTTACCTCGCTCAATTTTGGCAAGCATAATCTCGTTGATGTCAAAGAGTTGATAGATAATCTCTACCTCCTCACCCGTCTGCTCCTTATACCACTCCTGGAACTCGGTCAACACATCCTCATCAATGTAGTCTGCCCAGTTGTAAATTTTGAGTGTATGCTCTCTGTCGGCGGCAGTAGCTGCACCGATAGCAAATAGTAACGTAATTGCAAAAACAAATAACTTTTTCATTAGATATTCTCCTGTTTACGCGCTGCACGGCGTGAGCGGACATTGATAATGATTAGTAGCAGCAGTACTGTTACAAAAATAATGGTAGATAGTGGTCGCAACTCTGGAGTAAGTCCACCCTTGCGCGCATCGGCGTAGATATAGGTTGAGAGTGTCTCAAGTCCCTGATTGCCAATAGTAAATATTGTAACAGCAAAGTCGTCAATAGAGAGTGTAAAGGCGAGTATAAAGCCAGAAATCATACCTGGACGAATCTCTGGAATAATTACCTTGCGCAGTGCCTGAAATGGTGTTGCGCCAAGGTCAAGAGCTGCCTCATAGATATTTGGGTTCATCTGCTGGAGTCGTGGCATAACGCTCAGCACAACATATGGAGTACAGAATGCAATATGTGCAAGCACAACAGTGGTATATCCTTGTGTAACACCGAGACTTACAAAGAGTAGGAACAACGAAATACCTGTAATAATATCTGGATTGAGCATCGGGATATTATTGAGGAAAGTGATTGCCTGGCGCTTTCTGCCACGCATATTATGGATGCCGATAGCGGCAATGCTGCCAAGAATAGTTGACACTGCGGCTGCAATAAGGGCAATGGTAAAGGTGTTCTCTATAGCGTCCAAGAGACTATGGCGCACACCGCCTGAGAAGAGGGATGTGTAGAGCTTTGTAGAGAAGCCGGTCCAGTTGCCAAGCACCTTTGCCTCGGTAAATGAGAATACGGCAATGATGATAATTGGCGCATAGAGCAGTGCAAGTAGCAGCCAAAGGTATGTTTGAGCAAAAAACTTCTTCATTAGATAATACCTCCCTCATTTTGACTCTGCTCGTCGCTATCTGAAAATAGTGAGGTGATACCGATAATCACCAACATAATAAGCGACAGAGCTGCGCCGTAGTTCCACATTCCGTTATTGATATTCTCCTGGATAGTTGTTCCAAAGAGTTTTATGTTGTTCATTGTTAGAAGCTCAGCAATAGCAAAAGTAGATATTGTAGGCATAAAGACCATCATAATACCACTTGTGATGCCTGGCATTGAGAGTGGAACTGTTACTTTCCAGAAAACAGTGCTTGGCTTTGCACCCAAATCCTCAGCAGCCTCAATAAGTGAGTGATCCATCTTCTGAAGGGTGTTGTAGATAGGGTAAATCATAAATGGTAAGAAGTTGTATACCATACCAAATATTAGCGCACCCTCTACCAGTGGAATGTGGACAAAGTCAAACAGAGCGACAGTAGCCAGCGTGCGGACAAGGATATTAATCCACATCGGTAGGATAAAGAGCATAACTGTTGTCTGCGAACGATTGAGATTTTTATTGCTCAATATATATGCTGCAGGGTATCCCAATAGTATGCAGAGAAATGTCGTTACAAGTGCAATGCCGATTGAGTAGATAAATGTATTTACAGCCTCAGGTTGAACGACAAACTTTGTGAAGTTATCCAACGAGAACTCTCCTGTACTGTTTGTAAAGGCGAAGACAACAATCAGCACCAGCGGCAACGCCACAAAGACAGCGAGGAAAATTGCGTATGGCCACGCCCAAGTAGAGCGACGAGAAAAGATGTTTGCTTTCATCGGCTAAACTCTCTTTGTAATGTGTAAATCATTAGGGGCGATAGTAATTCCGACAATATCACCCTTATCCCAAATATCGTTTGTGTCTACATAGATCTTTTCGCCATCGTCAGTAAGCACGGTGATATGATAGTGGTTGCCCTTGTAGAGAATAAAGACAATCTCTCCCATAACAATGCCGTCCTCCTTGTTGTCAAGAAGCTCCACGCGGTCAAAGTTGATTGCTGCATAGATATTATCTCCCTCCTTAAGACCACAATCCAGACACTCAAACTCAGCACCCATAATCTCAACCTTATTTGGAGCAATCATCTTGCCCTCAAAGGTATTGCAAGTGCGTTCCTTGTGCATTACGTGAATGTCTGAAGGCTTTATAAACATACCTACGGTACTCTCTACCTCAAAGGCGTTATAATCTTGAAGCATAAGTTCATAGCCTTTGTCAGTCTCTACAAACATCTCGTAGTGTACTCCCTTAAAAATACAAGACTTAACGACACCTGTAAACTTAGCATTCTCGGCATTGGCAATGATATATATATCCTCAGGTCGTACGACAACATCTACAGGAGCATTGTTGCCAAAACCCTCGTCAACGCACTCAAAGGTGTGTCCGATAAACTCTACCTCACGGTCGTGAACCATAGTGCCATTGAGAATGTTGCTCTCGCCGATAAAGTCTGCGACAAATGAGTTTACTGGCTCGTTGTAGATATCTATAGGAGTACCAATCTGCTGAATCTTACCGTCGCTCATCACAACCACAGTGTCCGAGAGTGTCAGCGCCTCCTCCTGGTCGTGAGTGACATAAATAAAGGTAATACCTAACTCCTGGTGCATCTGCTTTAGCTCCATCTGCATATCCTTGCGCATCTTAAGGTCGAGAGCGGCAAGTGGCTCGTCAAGAAGTAGCACCTTAGGGCGGTTTACAATAGCACGAGCAATGGCAACACGCTGCTGCTGACCACCGGAGAGTGAGTTTACATCTCTATCCTCGTAGTCGGTCATACTTACCATCTTAAGAGCCTTGCGCACACGACTCTCAATCTCGGCAGATGGCACCTTGTTTAACTTGAGGCCAAAGGCAATATTATCGTAGACATTAAGGTGTGGAAAGAGTGCATATCGCTGAAAGACCGTATTGAGTGGACGGCGGTGAGGGGGTACTTCTGAAATGTCGTTACCCTCCATCATAATAACACCAGCGTCTGGCTTAAGGAAACCTGCAATCATACGCAGCAGGGTAGTCTTACCACATCCAGATGGACCGAGAAGTGTGATAAACTCGCCACGACGGATATCAAGGTTAATATCGTCAAGGACCACCTTGTCGCCAAAGGCCTTAGTTAGGTGCTCAATTTTGATGATTGTATCGCTGTTGGTAACCATTTTATTTATGTTTGCGTATAGTTTGAGTTAAATTAAAGTGATATGTCGCACCAATGCTCAGTGCAAGACTCTTTGAATGTGTATTTGCCGCAATAACTGCGTGTAGGCGAAGGTCTTTGCTACTTCGAAGAGGGTAGTAGTTTACGCCACCACCATAGAAGGCAAAATTCCTTGATGATAGGTCTGTAGGCATAAAAGCAAAGTCATCCTCATATCCGAAAATATCAAGGCCTGAATGATGCTCATAGCCAGCCTTGACAAATAGTTCAACCTTGTCTTTTAGTGTATAGCCAAACTTGCCAATGGCAGAAAACTCGTGATTTGAGCCTTCATAATTGAGGTGCTTGTACATAAGGTCAACCTCTGCTGCAAAGTCTCCAAAGTAGAATCCATTGCCAAGTGATGCTATCTTGACAAAGTTGCCACGGTCATATTCAATAAGATTTGCCGACCAAATAGGAGCAAAACAGCCGTACTCGCCGTACCAGATAAACGAATAGCTGAATAGTTTGCTCTTGAATGGAAGTTCTCCAAAAGGTGATGTGCCAAACTGGAGGGCTACTGTAGATGCCTCATCTTTGGTTGTATACTCAACCTTGCCGCCCCATTGATAGATTGCGCAATTGTGCCAGAATGTAGAGCATAGTGTAGGGTGCTGATCAACATCCATAGGATCAAGCTCATACCCACCTATGGCAAGCATATCTTTACCAACAGTAAATGTAAATCTGCCAACACTATAACTGAGTGTCAGCCAGTCAATGAAATCTACATCGTTAGAGCGAAATGCGTTTTGATATAATGACTTAGGGTCTGTACTAAGCCAATGATTACTCATAGAGTAGGAGAAATGCTCTCCAACAGAGCCTTCAAAAAGAGTGTAAAGGGAAGAAGTGCCGAAATCCACACCAGAGTAGCCCCCACCGCCTGTTCGGATGTAAGGGTTTACTTCAAATCGAGGCGAGATTATCAGCGTTGGAACATTGCCTGATGCCTCAGCCTCTTGCGAGTAGGTACAAAAGTAGCATAGTACAGCTACTGTCAGAGCAAGTATTTTTTTCATTTCCCATAAAAAATAATAGATGGTTCAGGGTGCAAATATAACAAAAAATCTGACAATTTATAGTTTTTGTGGATAATTACACATATTTTTTGTTGAAAAAACTGCATAATGTACGCTACACAGATATAAATATTGGAACACACAACTTTTTTTTATATCTTTGCACTGTTAAGTTTAGTACTATGAAACAGAATCTTTTTTTGAACAGAGTGATGAGCTATGGAGCTATTTTAGGCTTTGTGATGCTCGCTTCGCACATCTTTGAGCAGTGCGCTATTGTTTATGGTGGAACGATGGGTTGGTACTCAGTTATGGGCTTAGAGTATCTTGCCGCTATTGTTGTTTATATCTGGATGCTCTACCGTTTTACAAAGAGTTACTCACTTGAGGTTATGGAGCAGCAGGCTGATGTCAAGATGTTTGGTTTTGGTAGTGGCTTAGGCTTTGCGGTCTCTGTCTCTGCACTTGCTGGCGTGATTGTTGGCTTAGGTAGATATATCCTTCACAGCCTAATTATTGGCCATACTGAGTATAACTCAGCGGTCATCTCTTCATTGCAATCTGTTTTGAAATCTAATCCCGAGACTGCCGCAATGATGGGTACTTACAATCAGATGTTCGCCCAGATGTCTGCCCAGCCGGAGCCTACAATTCTCCAGACAGTAGTATCATCTATTTGGAGTTATGCTATTTGGGCACTTATCGTGGGTCTTATTATTGCAGCTGTTGTCAAAAGAGAGCCAGATATTTTTGATACACCTAAAAGCGAGGAGTAATGGCATTAGATATCTCGGTAGTTGTTCCATTATATAACGAGGAGGAGTCGCTTCCAGAGCTTGCGGCGTGGATTGACCGTGTCTGTAAAAAGGAGAAGCTCTCTTACCAGATAATAATGGTTGACGATGGCTCTAATGATGGCTCTTGGCGGGTTGTGGAGGGCCTTAAGGAGCAGTATGGCGACAGAATAAAGGCTATTCACTTTATGCGCAACTACGGTAAGAGTGCGGCTTTGTATTGTGGCTTTGAGATATCTGAGGGAGAGGTTGTCTTTACTATGGATGCAGACCTTCAGGACTCGCCCGATGAGATACCTGCTATGCGCAAAATGGTTCTGGAGGAGGGTTACGACCTTGTCTCTGGTTGGAAGCGCAAGCGTTATGACCCACTCGGCAAACGATTACCAAGTAAGTTCTTTAACTGGACCGCGCGCACAGTGTCGGGTATTAAACTGCACGACTTTAACTGTGGATTGAAGTGCTATCGAAAGAGTGTTGTAAAGTCTATTGAGGTTTACGGTGAGATGCATCGATATATCCCCATTCTTGCAAAAAATGCAGGCTTTAAGCGCATAGGCGAGAAGGTCGTTCAACATCAGGCGCGTAAGTACGGAGTCTCTAAATTTGGTATGGAGCGAATGGTGAAGGGGTATCTTGACCTTATCACGGTTACCTTTATGTCAAGATTTGGTCGCTCGCCGATGTATTTCTTTGGCGGTCTGGGCACGCTTATGTTCCTCTTGGGCGGTTTTACTACTTGCTGGGTTATCGGTAGCAAGATTTATAAGCAGATTATGGACCTGCCACTGCGCCCTGTGACAGATCAGCCACTCTTTTACCTTGCTATACTTACAATAGTGCTTGGTGTTCAGCTCTTCCTTGCAGGCTTTTTGGGGGAGTTGATTAATAGAAATTCAAGTGATAGAAACAAATATTTAATCGATAAAAAGCTATGATACAGCGAATACAAACTCTCTACTTAATGGTCGTTACACTGATTATGGTTGTGACGCTTGTATGTCCACTTGTCTTTATTGCAGTTGATGGTCATCAGGTGACCCTCTCAGCATTTACAATTTCAGATGCAGAGGGTGTTCTCTCATATGCTTCTGCTTGGCTTGGTGCGGTGCTTGTTGTGGCGACACTACTGCCATTTGTGACTATTTTTCTCTATAAGAATCGTCCACTTCAAATCCGCCTCTGTGGTGTTGAGTGCGTGCTACTTGTTGGGGCAGTAGCGCTTCTTGGAGCATTTACATACTCTGTATGCAACAATATCTTTGCGGACTTTGATATCACTTGGGCAAATATCGCCTTTCGCTTCCCAATCATTATGCCGCTTGTTTCGCTTGTGCTTACACCACTTGCTATGCGCGCAATTTTACGCGACGAGCTTCTTGTCCGCTCACTTGATAGAATCCGATAGGGGAGTTATTAAAATAGAGAATGCAGGCCAAAAAGGTCTGCATTTTCTGTATCTAATAAAAAAGGGTAAGCTACTTACATCGCACCGCTACAACCGCATACCCTTGCTCAATTCCTTGCCTGGGGGAGTTCTGCAGGAGCTGGTCGTATAAGACTTACCCGAGTGCAAAAGTAGAACTTTTTTTGTATCTTTGCAAAAAAAATAGCGATGAAAAGAAAAAAAATCAAAAAAATATTTGGCTACGGAGTAGCTCTTGGTGTGTTAGCAGCTGGTATACTGATAGTTGCGTACAATTCGTTCTATGGAGGTGCTGTAGAGAAAGATTACTCAATTTTTGTTGCTAATGATGTTCAGTATCCTAATTTCACTGCTGAAGTAAAGAAAAATATCAATTCGTCACTCAAATGCAGGGCCTTTGATTACTATGCTCTGCACCTTAATCTTGATACTCGCCTTAAGGCAGGACACTACACACTTAAGCAGGGTCAGAGTGTTATCTCCATTATCCGTATGTTCGTCTTGGGCGAGCAGACCCCTGTAAAGCTTGTAGTAGGTCAGGCGCGTACCCTTCCACAACTTGCGGGTAGGTTGTCAAATCAGATTATGGCTGACTCTACGGCTCTACTTTCTGCACTGCGTAACAGCGAGCTGAAAGCAAAGTATGGTTACAAAAAGGACTCAATAATCGCGATGTTTGTGCCAAATACCTATCAGGTATACTGGACAATCACGCCAGAGCAGCTGCTTGAGCGTATGAATCGTGAGTATAATGCCTTTTGGAACGAGGATAGAGTGGCAAAACTTGCCACTACAAAGCTTACAAAGTATCAGGCGATGACACTAGCCTCTATAGTCTATGAGGAGACTAAAAATCGCGGAGAGATGCCAAAGATTGCGGGCGTATATATCAACCGCCTGCGTAAGGGTATAAAACTGCAAGCCTGCCCGACAGTAAAGTATGCTATGGGCGACTTTGCGCTTACCCGTATTCTCTACAAGCACCTGCGTTATGACTCGCCATTTAACACTTATCGCAACGCAGGTCTGCCTCCTGCACCGATTTGTATTCCGAGCATTGCGGCTATAGATGCAGTGCTGAATTACGACAAGAATAACTACCTCTACTTCTGCGCAAAGCCAGAGTTTGATGGAACGCACAATTTTGCACGCACTCTTCGAGAACACAATGCAAATTCTCGAAAATACAATGATGCTCTCAAACGCCTAAAGAAATAGAGAAATGCCGACGAGAAGTCGGCATTTTTTTTGTTAGTAATTTGGTTGATTGAGAAGTGCGTCAATCTGCGACTCTATATTGCCTTTAGGGATATTGCCTCCCGCCTTTGCTGCGCGAGAACGATAGTTCTGTAGCATGCTCTGGATGTTCTTTAATTGTGCACGAGCATCGCTACGACTGCGTTGATGGCCTGTAAGTTCAAGTTGTGACACTATCGTATTTTTGTTTGCCTTAAACCACGCCTGCTCCCTGGTAAAATTGTTTATCCAGTGTCCAGCCTTACTCTCCCACTGGCGGTAGTAGCTCTTGCAGTGTTGAATATCTGTTGCATTAGCAGCAGATGTACTGTTTGAGACTGATGCGGGACGCGAGTATGTTGGGGTAGTGGAGTATGTTCTGCTACCACTGTGTTGGTTGATGGCATTATTAACATTTGTAGCCAAATTACCGACTGCAGCAGCGAGTTCTTGCCAAGCTTGCTGTCGCTGAATTCGTGCCGCCTCGGCTGCTGCACGACGCTGTGCGGCAAGTCGCTCCTCCTCTATACGACGCTCCTCGTTAGCCTTAATTCGTGCAAAATATGCCTCTGGAATAGAGTAGTCAATCTCCTCGCTGCGAGATGGGTCAAGAATAGAATTTTCATCAAGAAATATATTGAACCAACAACTCTTGTTTGGAGTATATTCATACTTCATACAGAATCCATATTCATTGTGATAGTGGCTGATGCTACCGTAATATGGGGGTATGAGCATATTTCCCGCCATATCGTAAATAGTGGCATTGTAATTCTCATCATATGTCTTTTTTGCAGTTGTATGACAGACAAAGTATCTATATGTGTTAGTTCTGTCGTGTTCTATGTCAATGCCATAATGCTCTACGGGGATAAGTCGCTCGCCTTTGAGGCTATAGATACCATATTTTCCGGTCTGGGCATTGTGTACAAGAGCATAACCTTGATAGAACTTTGACCAAGTATACTCATTATCCTTTGCAGGAGGTACCAACTCGTTGCCATTTTCATCGCACAACGCTCCATTTACCACGCGGTAGGTGTGCGTTGCTGCGTCATAGAGAACGCCTATCTTATATCGCTCTTCAAGCATCTTTATAATCTTATCTTTTGACTCTGGAATAGGGGATTTGTAGGTGTTATTACCGTTAATATCTATCCACAAAGCACTCTTAATTTTAGGAGCCTTCTTCTTTTTTTGATTGCTATAGTATCCAAGATAAAAACCGCTTTCTGGAGAGTATTTTAGTGGGTATTCAGGCAGTGAATAGAATATGCTCTTCTTTTGAGTCTGACTATTCTTTGTCTTCATTGACCATATGTTGCCCTTTATAGGCATTGTAAGCCATTGACCATCAAAAGATAGCGCCCACATTGTCTTTTCAAGATGCGCCTCAATGTATGGATAGTAGTTTTTGTTTAATCCATCTGCCGAGCGGA
This sequence comes from Rikenellaceae bacterium, assembly GCA_015059785.1. GTDB lineage: Bacteria > Bacteroidota > Bacteroidia > Bacteroidales > Rikenellaceae > Alistipes. Next base: position 104,270 of record SUZS01000005.1, on the reverse strand, counting down.
AGTAAATTTTAGTAAATGAACAGTTTGGGAACAGTTCGTTACCTTTGCTATCTAAAAGGCTGTACAGGTTATAATCACTGTACTTTGGGCTCTTTGGTGTGATAGTCTCACTCAACAGATATACACCATACTCCTCGTCGTAAGAGAGTGAGTGTTTTGGGTATCTCTTGCGAATCTCGGCAGTAACATTTTTGTCCTCCTCTGTTATAGGACGCTGCGCATAAATAGGGGTAAAAAATGCACATAAATAGATGATAATGATAACAAACCGTCTCATAGTTGTAATGTTTAAGGGGTTAGTTTTCACAAATATACAAAAAAAAGATTGCCAATACAATGTTTGGCAATCTTTTTCATAAATATTTATTGCAGATTACTCCATATCGTCGTCCTTCAGAGTCTGCGGAAGGGCAAGAGAGTCCTCTGGAGTGTTAGCGTCAATCCAAGCCTCGCGAGCAGCAAGGTCCTCCTCTGTAAGGCTATTGTAGTACTCAGGTAGAAAATCCTGGAAGCGGCAAGTAGAGAGCTGGAAGGCTGCACTCTGGTCGCGTGAGGTCTCGCTGAAGTTATAGCTGTGAGAGTAGATTGCGTAGATAGCAAGCACGCTACCTGTTGCGCCATCCTCAGGAACTGGCTTGCCTGCAAAGCGAGAGTAACCGCTTGTACGGGCAGTATAGAAACCTGGGGTAGAGGCGTGAGTAGTCGAGAGGGCCTCTGGGTAGCAAAGAGCAGTGCTACCGTAGAGGCAGATGTTGTTGATTGAGTAAGCGAGCTTATACCAAGGCTTGCTAACAACATACTGTACTGTGCCCTCTACAACAATACCACTTGTGCAGAGCCAGCTTGGGTAGATATTAGTGTTGCTACCACTTGTAAGTGCTGGGTAAGACTCCACACCATTCTGATTCTTAACACCGCGATAGGTAACTGTAAGGTTGTTAAAGCGAATTAGACGACCGAGGAAATCCTTGTTATAGACAGTTTTAGACTCCTCGTAGTTATCTACCACATAGATGTCGTCCGTAGCGTTCTTACCCTCTGTAAGGGTGCAATTCTCACCCTTAAAGACATACTGTGCAACCTTGTTAGGCGAAACGATGTTTGAGTTTGCGTAGTACTTGTAAATTCCATACGCATTTAGGCTCTCGGTAGGGATGTCACCGATAGAGAGCATCATACGGAAACTACCCATATACAGGCCTGCAAGGCGAACATATACCCAGCAGCTCTCCTTAGTGTCAAGATTACAAGGGAAGTCGGCAAATAGGCCGTTTGTGAGCTTAAGCTCGATTGCTGCAGTACCGTCAAAGATGTGCAGAGATTTGTAGACATTGCCCTGCTCGTCGTTGCTGATAACCTTACCCTTGATGTAGTAGTCGCCTACAATGTAGCGGTTATTCTTAAGCTCGTACTCAGTACACTCATCCTCTGAGAGGACAAAACGCTTGTACTTTGTCTCTGCCTGTGAGTTTGTTGATCCCGAGTTGTTAAGCGGGAAGAACATATCCTTCAGCTCGGCAATGGTAAGGTGTTGCATACCCTGTGCCTGCATAACCTCGTCGGTCATCTCCTGCTGTGGTGCTGGCATATCAAACTGCTCATAGCAACCTGTAAGAGCGAGACTGAAGAGTGCGATAACAAATATTTTGATAAATTTCATAGTCTATAAAGTTTAGAAACGGAAGTAAAGATTGAGGAAGTAAGTAGTTCCGAGCATATAGAAGTACTTTGAGTCAAAGCGTGAGTAGAATGGCTCTGCTGGGTTTGAACCTGCTGTGTTACCATTCCAACCACGGGTACGGCGCATACGCATCTGCTCGTAACCTCCTGTCTTAATATCCTGGTTGTTGAGAATATTCTTTGCCTCAAGGCTGAAGCCGAGCATATACTTACGCTGGATATACCAGTTCTTACCAACGCTTGCGCTGAGTGTATATGCGTGACCGAGATACTCCTGACGGCGAACATTGTTAATGTTTGTAAGTGCCCAAACCTTTGCATCATCTGATGCAGCCTCATTTGCAAGCACCTCTACATACGACTTAACGGCGTTGTTAGTACGATATGCAGGGTTCATAGAGAGGTAGAGCTTATCGTAGAAGTTGAAGTTGATAGACGCAAACCAGTTGTTGCCACTACGGTAGTCAAGACCGATGTTTGCAGCTACTTGTGGTGTGCTCTCAACATAGAAGTTCTTCCAGTTTACCTTATCTACAAGCTCAACCTCTGCACTATTGTCAATAATCTGTACGAAGTTAGGGTTTGAAGTGTAGCGGTAGTCGCCATAGTTAAGCGCACCCTGAATAGCGATACCGTTCCAGATAGGAACATTGATAGCAAGCTCAACGCCGTAGTAACGCTTGTCAATACCAGACATTGCGAAGTTGGTAAATGAAGACTGGGTATCGTCATAGAATGAGATAACCTTTGCCAGATCGTTCATCTTTGTGAAATATCCAGATACGCGAGCCTTGATATATGGCAGGTTGAGATTGTATGTAAGCTCTGCGCTGTAAATCTTCTCTGTGCTCAAACCTGGATTAGACTGGTTACGAGTACGAGGAGAGACAAATGCAGCAGCAAACTTAGGTGCATCAGCAATAGCTGCAGCGTTGAGAGAGAGTGTGTGAGCACCTGAGAAGCGGTAGTTAAATGCAGCCTTTGCCTTGTATGTAAGGAAGTTAAGGTGCTTTGAGTCGCCAAATGAGTCGTTGCCATTAGGGAACAGACCCTTGCGCCATAGACCCTCACGCCACATAGAGCTATAGCCAATCTCGCCACCCAGATTCATCGTAAAGCCACCGTATGTCATCGCATACTGCGCCCAAGCCTGTGCCTGACGGATATTTGCGTAGTAATCATAGCCATACTTATCGCCCTCCTTAACTACGCGAGCGTGACCGTTAGCAAGGTAGTAGTCTACATCGTTCTGGTAAGCGATAATGTCGCTACCCTTATCTCGCTCTGCAAACTTGTCAATATCAAGCCAGTAAGTACCACCCAGAAGGTCCTTAATGGTGCTATAGTACTCTGTGCGGTTAATACGAGCCTTAACGCCACCGATAATAGAGTGGTTTGTGTTGAACTGGTGTGAGATGTTTGCAACAAAGTTATAGTCAATCTGGTCTGTATGACGCTCCTCAATCATATAGTTAGAGCGGAAGCCCTGTGCATAGCCTGCTGTTGTAGGGTCCTCGCGACGGTTGGCGTTAATCATACGGTCAAAGTCAATGCGACCATTCCAAACGGCCATAGCACCCATAGCAGCATTGATATAGTTCTCTACCTGCTCGTCAGAGGTCTGCTGGAAGATACCTGGAATCTCTGGAGTAATCTGGCTCAGGTAGTTTGAAGGCAGATAGCGGTAGTAGTCTGGTCGTGGATCAGCGCCATCCTTCCAAGTGAGGGCAGAGTAGCCGTTGAAACCAAAGCGAACAGAGGTTGCTGCAGTAAGACGAGTCTTATCAGATATGTCAAAGATGTAGTTGAGCATAACAATTGGCTCGTGAGTGCGACGAACACGGGTGTTACGCAGCTTATCATCCTGGAAACCGACATTAGGGTTGTAGTAGTTGCTACCAAATAGGTCGTAAGCCTCCTGTGTAGATGCCTGCTGTGCGCCACGCTGCTGTGGAGTACCAAGAAGGGTCAGAGCAAGGCGGTGCTTTGTGCCAAAGAGCTTCTCTACAGATGCAAAGTAACCATAAGAGTTGTAGTAGATACCGTCTACATAACCATTTCCACCCTGACGAGTTGAAACAGAGAAACCGTATGACCAACCGTTATCAAGAGCACCAGAGGCATACGATACCATAGCACGCCAGCGATACATCTGGTTTGCATTTGATACGCTCACACGGAAACCCTTACGCATCTGTGACGCGCGGGCATTTACATTAGTTACGCCACCGATACCGCCAACGCCAAAGTTTGTTGGAGTAAGGCCTGCGCTGTTCTCCTGATTTCGGGTAGCATCATTAAGTCCGCTCCACAGTGACCAAGGACCATAGCCTGTCATAGCATCGTTAAAGCGGATGCCGTTGAGATATACATCCTGATACATAGAGTCGTAACCACGAACATTGAATCGCATCTCGCTAAAGCGATAAGAGGCAATGTTGTTATAAAGGTCCTTTGATGAGCTTAGTGATGAAGGCAGTGCCTGTGTGTCTGAAGCAGACGAGTCGTTATCAAACTCTGCAAAGACAGAGTCATCCATAACCTCACCCTGAAATGAAGGAACGATGATTACGGTGTGTAGGTCGCGCATATTCTGACCTACGCGAACAATCATCTCCAGAGTCTCAAAGTCTGGAGCAGAGAATGTAAGGCGGTAGTCGCCCTGTGCCATCTCTGGGAAAACAAACATACCGTTGTCATCAGTAGTAGTTGTCTGACCGGTAGCATCGATGGTAACCTTGACAAGTCCCACAGCTGTTCTGCCGTTACGCGAGACAACTTGACCCTTGATGCCTCCCTGTGCATAGGCGGCAAAGCTAAAGAGGGCCAGTAATGTAAGGAGTAAAAGTTTTTTCATATATTACGGTTAAAATTATTTACCTATATAAATATATACTGGAAGGTGGTCAGAGAAACCGTTCTGGAAGTTATTTCCAACAAAGGTTCTGAGTGGATAGTTCTTGTACTGACCCTCGCGCTGCATCATATATGGGCGAGAGAAGATGTTTCCATAGAACTTGCTACCCTCAGCACGCTGGAGCTTAAGCTCGCCAGTAGAGCCTGTAGCCAGATTCTCCGATACGATAATGTTGTCAAACAGATTCCATGAGTCGCGGTAACCGAGAGTTCCATAACCAGCCTTGAGTAGGGCAATATATGGGTTGTATAGCTCTCCTGCTACAAGCTTCTTGATATTCTCGCGAGCACCCATAACCTCGGTAATACTCTTGTCTGTGGCGTCGTCGTTAAGGTCACCCATAATCACAACCTTTGTGTTTGGTCTTGCTGCGCGAACAGAGTCTGCAATGCGGCGACACTGTGCTGCAGCAGCCTCACGCTTTGGATCAGAGGCAGCCTTACCACCAAGGCGAGATGGCCAGTGTGACACAAGGAAGAAGAATGGCTCATCCTCAATTGTTCCCCACATAGTTACAAGGTCACGGGTGTAGAAGTTCTCATAGCCAGGCATCTCAAACTTATGAGCCTTGCTGCCCTCAAGTTTGAACACATCTGGACGGTAGAGAAACGCGCAATCGACACCACGACGGTCTGGAGAGTCGTAGTGAACGATACGGTAGTTACCGTGTGCCATCTTTGGCTGGGAAATAAGGTCCTCAAGCACAAGGCGATTTTCAATCTCTGAAACGCCAATCACTGCTGGGAACTGACGATTGATTGCTGCCATATCAAAGAAAACCTTGTCAAGATTGCTCTGCTTTCTCTGATACTTTGTGCTGTTCCATTTCTTGTCGCCCGTAGGCAGGAACTCCTCGTCCAACTTGTCAGGGTCGTTGATTGTATCAAACAGATTCTCAAGGTTGTAGAAGACAACCATATGAGGCTTCTGCGCAAAACAACTCAACAGTACGCCCGCAACAAGCAGGGTGGTTAAAAGTAGTTTTTTCATAGTTGTATAATATTAAAAATTCCAATCGTTAATATTCTTCTGATTCTTAACGCTCTCGGCAACGGCTGGGTTAAGGTTTTGGTAGAATGTAAAGCCACTTCGCTCTTCTACCTCCTTAATTGATACTACCGCCTGCTTGTAAGGGACAGCATTTGACTCGTTGGCAAACAAGAAACCGATAGCCTTAATCTCGTTAGGGTCGGTAATCTCCGAAATACTCTTCTTTGTATTACCGCTACGGGTACGCAGAAGCAGTTTGTAGCAGTGCGTAGGGCGGGTGATTGTTCTACCGCGAGAGGTAAAGGTCTTTGCATTCTCAAAGAGAGTTCCCACAACGACATATAGGGTGTCGGCAGGTACATTGTTACGAGTTTTATTCTCAATAGATGCCCACACGCCACCATTGAAGTCGTAATTCTGTGGCATCATATTGGTCGCATAGAAGGTCTGCGCATTGGTCATCCATGTGCTATAGCGCGATGCTGAAGGGAGCATATGTCCACGGCTATCGCCAGTGCCATAAGCGCCGCTAACGATATTCTGCTGCTTTGTTTGTGGGATAACAGGGTCGGTATACTCATACTCGACAATTTGGTAGCCGCCATTGTAATACTCGGTAATAGCGTCATCAAATGCCCAAGCATCTGTTCTTCCACCACCCGGGTATCCGCGACCATCAGTGTATACGCTATGCAGCGGGTATGCTACCCAACGAGAGACAAGCTTTTCAGTGTCGTAGCATATAGAGTAGTTACGCACAAACTTGCCGTTTGAAAGTGTCGTGTAGTATGTCTTGTGTACTAAATTTGCTCCAGAGGTGTGTGCAGGCTGCTCTGCCCACGCTCTGTCGTATGTTGTATTCTCGCTCTTACCAAGCTGTGAGAAACTGAGTGTAGTGTTATAACCGTCGGAGAATTTTATATAAACCGTAGCCGTACGCGATGCGGTTGTGTCGTTTTTATCAAAGTAGATAGTGGCGCTGTTGCCAACCTTGCCAGTTGCGGCAATCTGCTCTGAAGATGAGCTGAAAGATACCCACTCATAGCCCTCTACGATAACAGCCTCCCAAGTGTAGCGTACATCGCCGGAGGTCTTGAGGCTAATGGTGGTCTCATCCCAACCCTTTGTGTTGTGGGATAGTGTAGCTTTGGACTGATATGGAGACCAAGGGTCCTCGTCGCTACAAGCCCAGAATGTTGTAATTGTCAGTGCAAGGAGCACTAATGAGAAAAGTTTTTTCATCGGTATTAAAAATCCCCTCCCGACAGTCTCCCATCGGGAGAGGGTTGTAAAGCATTTTATTACATTCAAAGGACTACTCAACTACAACAGAGATATCCTTGATACGAACCTGGCCCTCAGAAGCTGTCGCAACGAACTTATCTACGCTACCTGACCAAGTGATTGTGCCGTTATCCGTGTTACCTACTGCGTTATCAGCACCCTCAACAGTCATATCGAGAGCGTAAGTAGCTGCATAGGTTACATTGATATTTACACTCTTAACCTTCTGACCAGCAGCAGGAACTACTACAAATAGTGAGCTCTTGTAAACGCGGATATGGTCATCCTTTGCAGCTGTTGGAGTAGAGGTAGATGTACCCTGATAGTAACCCATCTTCACGCCATCAACAGTTGTGTAGAAGCCCTTGCCATAAGTTGCGTCAGTCTCCTCTGTCCAAGTAAGTGAAGCGTTAAGAGCTGCGCTAATAGTAGTACCAGTACCTGGTGTTGGGTCTGGATCTGGTGTTGGATCTGGAGTTACAGCACCGCTCGCCTCGGCAACAGAGAAGTTCTTAACCTCCCAAGTACCAGCATTTGAAGTTGTTGAAACATACTTGAAGGCAACCTTAACTGTGCTACCTACATACTTTGCAAGGCTAATCTCGCCTGACTCAACAAATGTCCAAGAGCTGTTGTCGCTGTAAGTAGGGATGGTAACCTGCTCCCAAGCACCGTCGTTAGCAGATACCCAAAGGGTAAGCTCCTCTGATGGAGTGCCAGCAAACTTGTGTGCGTGAGTAAAGGTAACAACTGGAGAAGTTGCACCAGCGAGTGAGATTGCAGGAGAAACCAACCAGCTCTCTGCAGCGACAGCTGCGTTATTCATAAATGCTGAAGCCTTCATATAACCGTCGCTATTGTATGTAGAGTGCTGCCAAACATAGCTCAATGTGCCAAGTGTAACATTGTTAATTGTAAAGTCGCCCTGGCTTGTAGTAAAGCTCTCTGCGTATGGAAGTGTCTTTGCATCTCCAGGTGTTGGTGTTGGATCTGGCTCTGGTGTTACTGTACCGTCAAAGCGCGCACCAGTAAGCGATGCGTAGTCAGAAGCCTGTGCAAAGATAATCTGCATTGCACCCTTGTTGATAGATGCAATACCCTTGATAGTACCAGAACCTTGTGCTACAGTCTCAGTGCCGTAAGTAGCGTACTTAGATGAGAATACAACGAACTTGTTGCCTGCTGCGTCCTCAACATTGATAGATGTGTGAGCACCGCCCATAACCCAAGTCTTTGTAAGGTCTGAAGATGATACCTGAACGCCCTCAATAGCAACATACTGACCCTCATACTTGTTTGCAAGGAAGTCTGCGATAGAAACAACCTTTGGCTCAACGGTGTTGTTAGTAGATACGGTAGTAATCTTGTCAAGAGCAAGACCGCTAATCTGTACTGCGCCGTTGTAGTCGCCAAGAGTTGTGCCAGTAAGGTCAATCTTTACCTTTGTACCGAAAGCAAGCTCGTGGTTTGCAGCGAGGTAGAGCTGAAGTGCACCAGTCTCATCTTGGACATAGAGACCCTTCTTTGAAGTGAGGTTGTTAAGTGCCATATTTGAGATAACAACGCCCTCAATAGTGCCAGAGAGTGATGCACCGCTACCAGCAGCAAGAATCTGAGCGATAGTCTTTGTCTCGCCTGGTGTTGGGTCTGGCTCTGGAGTTGTGCCACCACCAGGGTTGTCAGTGCCAAGAGGCTCGTCAGAGAGCTTGACACCGCAAACGATTACGCGTGGAGCGATATCTGGAGCTGAACCAGAGTGGGTAGTGAGCGCAAAGTCTGCATTTGTACCGAACTCAATAGTAGATGTCTCAGTAAGACCCTCAAGCTTTACTGAGTAGTGGTCTGAATCAGCAAATGTGATTGGGTATGGAGGATTACCAGTTGCACCAGTATTAGCTGCAAGAGCTACAGACTGAACAGCACCACCGTCAACGCGGAAGTAAAGTGTAGCTGTAGTACCCTTCCAAGCTGCTGCGTAGAAGTTGATATACTTTGTACCAGCAACGCCAATAGCCTTTGAAGTGAACTTACCCTGCTGCTTGCTCTTACCGAGCTTGAAGCCAGTAGCTGCCTGACCGCTAATTGTAGTAGCTGCGAGTGAGTATGCTGCATTTGCTGAGTCGTCTGCAGCGCAAACAAATGGTACATCAGAAGCGTAAGCGCCCTCTGCAGGCTCTGGAGTAGGCTCCTCGCCACCCTCGCCAGGAACAAGGCTTACAAAGATAGCATCCTTACCCTGTGGAGTGTTGTTGTAAGATGTACGAAGAGTGCGAACAGTGATTGTATCGCCCTTCTTTGCACCAGATGCTGCCCAGTACTTCTGCTCGCCAGTAGGACTGCTAAGACCGTAGATGTAAACTGTGCCAGTCTCGTCTGTAAGGTCAAAGTTACCGTAGGTAGTATTTACAACATTTGTGATAGTACCAGTAAGCTCGTAGTAAGTAGTGCCATCCTCAGCAGCTGCCAAGAACTCTGCAACAGTAGCCTTAACTGCCTCTGTAGGAACATTACCACCGCCAGTGTTACCACCGCCAATAGCGTTGTTGAAGTCTACAACTGGACCGTTACCACCCTCAACAAGGCGGAAGTCGTCAAAGCGAAGTGCTGCCTGATACTGGAATGCAGATGAAGGCAGTGGAGTAGTTGTGTCAGCCTTGTAATTAGAGAAGCGAACAAAGAGCTTGTCTGCATCTGCAGGAAGGGTAAATGGAGCGATAGCATACTCCCAGTTACCGTCAGCCATTGTAGAGTAGGTAACAGCACCGAAGTTTGTGCCGTCAACGCTGACCTCTACTGTAAGGTTTTCGCCAGACTTAAGTGGAGATACTGGAGCTGGGGTGTAAGGAGAAGCAATCTCATTTGCATACTGGTTGTGTGCAGTGAATGAGAAGGTGTAGTTCTTAACACCACTCTTGATTGCTATGTTGTTGATAACAAACTCAGAGTCAGTCTTTGCCTGAAGGTATGCGTATGGAGCATCAGTTGCGTATGTAGCGCCCACTGGAGCCCAAGTCTTACCAGAGTTACGAACAGATGCGTTCTTACCAGTGTAGGTAACACCGCTCTGGTCAAAGCCCTCGCCGCCCTGTGGGTTCCAACCAGTGTAAGCATCAACATATGGCCAGTAGCCGTCAACCTTTGATACTGACTCACCACCATTTTCGTAGTAAACAAATTCGCCATCTACAGATGGAATGTCAGAGTCAGACTGGCTGATAGATACGCTCGCCTTCTTAGTGATAGGGTAGCCGCTAACATAGCCAGTTGCTGTAAACGTAGCCTTAATGGTGCGCATAGCCTCTGCTGCAGGTACCTCAAAGGTAATTACAGCATCGCCATTGCCAGACATAGCACTTGCAACAACACCCTCGGTGTCGATGTCAAGAGTCCACTCTGCAGGAGTCTCAACAACAACCTGCTCGGTAGTGCCACCAGCAAGAGCAACATTAAGTGATGCAGGGGTAACCTTGATAGTAGGAATGCCCTGGTAGCCACCAGTGCCCTCCTCATTCTCGGTACACGAAGCTGCAAATCCTGCTACCAGCACCATTGCTGAGTAGAGGAGAGAACGAAAAATGCTTTTCATACTGCTTTTTTTGTGTTTAAATGGTTTGTAAAATATGTTAATTTATAAATAATTATCTCGCGTGCGTGCGTATACGCGCACATTAGCTGCCAAAGTTACAGACTTTTTCTCTAACTGCCAAATTTGTGATGATTTTTTAGCAAAAGCAGTTTAATTTCTCGGTACTGTCACAAAAAAAGAGCAACCCAGAAGGATTGCTCTATGAAACTGTATGTCATTTGACTACTTTGCAGGGCGCATTACAACATATGTCATATTGCCATCTGCAAGAACCTTAGCTGCAAGGGCTGCAACCTTCTCAGCAGTCATAGACTTGACGATATTCTCGTAGTTAGCCACGCGGTTAACGGCCTCGCCATAAGTGTAGTACTGGTAGATGTAGTTCATCCAAGCGCCGTTCTGAACAAGGCGGTTGTTCCACTCCTTAACCATATACTCGCGTACCTTCTCAAGGTCCTCGCTCTTTGGACCATTAGCTGCTATCTCCTTAAGCTCAGCAACAACGATTTCTGACAGCTCGTCCGCCATCTTCTCGTTTGTGTCAAACTGGATAACAAGCTGGTAGTTAGGATTATAGAGTGCGGCTACAGAACCGCCAACACCTACGCCATAAGTGCCACCCTTCTCCTCGCGGATAGATACTGTGTAGCGTGAACGCAGGATATCCTGTAGGAAGTTCATTGTTACAGAGTTCTCAAGGTTGTACTCAATCTCGCCAGTGTAGATACGACATACGCTAACCTTTGGCTGCTGCATAGGGTGGTTGAAGTCATTAACAACCTCGCCCTTAGCGTAGCGAATACCGTCATCAAGGCGCTTTGTCAGCTTCTTCTTTGTAGGAAGGCTACCGATATACTTCTCAACCATTGGCTGAAGAGTCTCAAGGTTTACATTACCAACGATATAGACTGTATAATCTGCAGCGTTAGCAGTAAGAGCACGATATATAGGCTCCAGACGCTCATACTTAATTGAGTTAAGCACCTCTGTAGAGATCTGCTGACGGCGGTAGTGGTTGTTATAGAGGCTCTTGAGCTGCTCTGAAGATGCCTTGAAGTCTGGGTTAGTCTTCAGATTCTCAACATAGCTGATATACTGGCTCATAGTAGCCTTGAAGTCATCCTCGCTGAAGCGTGGAGCAGTAAAGCGGAGGTGGAGAAGCTGCATAATGGTCTCAAGGTCCTTTGGAGAGCCACTACCCGAGATTGTTGTAGTGTAGTCGTCAGGAGATACAGATGTAGATGCGCTCTTACCAGAGAGCTGCTTGCGAAGCTCTGTAGATGAGAACTTACCAACACCCATCTGACCCATAGCCATTGGCATATACTTACCAGTGTAGTAATCCTCGTCTGTAAGGTTACTTACACCGCTCTGTGCAACCATACGGATGCTAACTTCGTCAGCCTTGAATGTTGTAGGCTTAACAACAACCTTAATACCGTTCTTAAGTGTCCACTCTGTAGTACCAAGTGTCTCGTTTGCAGCTACCTTCTTAACCTTTGAGCCCTTGAGAGCCTCTGGGTTAGCAATAAGTGGCTCCTTAACAGTGTTATCCTTGTAAGGTGCAATCTCAGAAGCCTTTACAGCCTTGAGTACCTCAAGAACATCAGCCTCGGTAGGGTTTACTACGCCATCCTTCTTAGGTGCGTTTGCAATAACAACATTGTTGTGGTCTGTGATATACTGCTTGTAAACCTGATTTACAGCCTCAAGAGGCATCTGTGCGATAATTGCGCTATCCATCTTCCACTCAAGCTCTGCAGGAGGGAAGGCTGTATTGCGACGGAAAGCAGAGAGGTAGCGCTGAACATACTGACCGTTCATTCTGTCGTTACGGTTTGTGTATGCCTGCTCCTCGCGACGGAGTACCTGTGCCTTTGCGCGCTCAAACTCAGCCTCAGTAAAGCCGTGACGACGGATTCTCTCAAGCTCGGTTAGTGCCGCAGCAAAACCAGCCTTAAGACCGCCATCCTTAGTGTTTACACCCAGTGTAAGGCCATCAAGAGTAGGGCAGATACCAACACCACCATTGCCGATGTATGCCTGAGTGAATGGAGCATCTGGCTTCATAGCAATCTCTGCAAGACGAGCATTTGCCATTGTGCCGGCGATAGAGTTGATAAGTGAAATCTGCTCTGCAACAACTGTATTGCGCATTTCGCGTGGCATTGCAGGACGCTTAATAAACAGGCTGATATCGCTCTCAACCATCTCTGGGTCCTCAAAGATTGATACGATAGGCTCCTGATTGTCTGGAACAACAATTACCTCCTTCTGTGCTGCATCTGCTGCTGGAGCAGGGATGTCTGCCATAAGGGTCTTAATCTGAGCCTCAATCTTATCAACATCAATGTCTCCAACAACAACTACAGCCTGGTAGTCAGGACGATACCACTTATCGTAGAAGCTCTTGATATCATCATAGCTGAAGCTCTGAAGACCCTCAAGGTGACCGATAAGGTTGCGATGTTCGTACTTTGTACCCTTGAAAAGGGTCTTGAGTAGGTTGATTGTAGAACGCCAAGAAGCACCATCGCGTGTACGAAGCTCCTCCTGAATTACACCGCGCTCCTTGTCAATCTCGCTGTGGTCAAGGGTGATAAAGTGTGACCAGTCGTGCATAATGAGCATTGCTGTATCAACAACACCCTGACGAGATACTGGTACATCCTTAATCAGATACTGTGTATAGTCCCAAGAGGTACCTGCATTGAGGTTAGCTCCAAACTTTACACCCACCTTCTCAAGATATTCAATAAGCATCTTACCCGGCAGGTTCTTTGTGCCGTTAAATGCCATATGCTCAAGGAAGTGAGCCAGACCCTGCTGATTGTCATCCTCCTGAATAGCACCTACATCGTGGATGATGTAGAAGTCTGCAAGTCCCTTCTGCTTGTCGTTGTGACGGATGTAGTACTTCATACCGTTCTCCAACTGGCCTGTTCTAACCTCTGGGTCCTGCGGGATAACAGGAATCTGAGGCTGGGTGCTCAACTGAGCCACCGCTGCAAATGCAACAAGTGTTGCAAGTGCTGACAAGAAAAACTTTCTCATTGTCGTAATTATTAGTTAAACATTTTGTTTTTTTTGGTTACTGTTTGCTCATTAACCTATTTTAATCGCGATTCGGGTGCAAATTTACCCCCCCCCACGAATTTTCCAAATTTTTAACAAAAAATTTACTTCTCAAACTCAAGAATGTCACCCGGCTGACACTTGAGCACCTTGCAAATAGCCTCAAGAGTGGAGAATCGTATCGCGCGACCCTTGCCCGTCTTGAGTATTGATAAATTCGCCTGCGTAATTCCAATCTTCTCCGCCAACTCTGTAAGCGATATACGCTTCTTCGCCATTAACGCTGCCAATTTGATATTTATTGCCATACTGTACAGAAATATATAATTATATAGTGTTCGCAAAGGTAATAATTTTTTAGAAAATATGCAAATAGGATGATTGAGCCAATCTGATAATAAAAATGACGACCAAAAAGTCGTCACATCTACGCGCCTATCGGCACTCATTAAACACCTCAATAATCTTATCGCACATCGTACTCCAGCTAAAGCGTTTGCGCTCCTTCACAATGTTTTTGCGGAAACGCTCAAGGTTATCTCCTTGATATAGACTCTCAATGGCCTCCAATACGCCATCAACAGTCGGTGGAGTAACATAGCCTACTCTATCGTCAGGAACAATCTCAGGCAGACCGCCCACATCTGTAACAATCATCGGTGTGAAGAAGTTGTATGCTATCTGCGTAACACCGCTCTGTGTGGCTGTTCTATATGGCAGCACAAGTGCATCTGTCACTGAGAAGTAATACTTAACATCTGCATCGGCAATAAAACGGTCGTGCAGAATTACTCTATCGCCAAGAGCCTCAAAATATTGCTCATACTTCTCTTTGCTTTCGTAAAACTCGCCTGCAACAATAAGCTTTACATTGTCAAGCTTAACACCCTTAAATGCTTCAAGAAGGATATCAAGACCTTTGTACTCACGAATAAGTCCGAAAAAGAGTAGATAGTTGCACTGTGGATCAAGTTCCAACTTTTTGCAAGCCTCAGTGCGCTCTACTCGATTGCCAAAGTTGGAGAACATTGGGTGTGGGGAGAATAGTGCTGGGGCAGAAGTGTATGCCTTCAGCTCGCCACCCACCTGCTCGGACATATATACAAAACCATCCACTGCGCCGAGGTAGTAGTGGTTAAATGGCTTATCGGTAATATGATGCTCGTGTGGCTCTACATTGTCAATCTGGCAGACGACTTTTGTAACGCCATTTCGGCGTGCAATGCGGCAGATAGTGCCAAAGCATGGAGCCATAAATGGAGTCCAGTACTTCATCAGAATCATATCTGGAGCCTCCTTGCGCAGTCGGTTGCCAAGAATAATCCAGTTTATAGGATTACAGGTGTTCATCACCCGCTCAATATGTAGGTCGTCTGGTGCTGGGGTATCTACGGTCTGACTCTTGCCCGGGAAGAGGAGCGATGGATACTGAAGCGAGAAGGTGTAAATCTTAACCTCATCGCCGCGACGCTGATACTCACGCGCCATAGTCTCCATTATTGAAGCAAGACCTCCGCGATATGGGTGCGCGGGTCCCAGGATGACAATCTTCATAATCTACCTCCAAGTAAAAGCAGCGCGACAAGCTACTGTGCCATCCTCTTTAGTAACCTCAAACAGTGATGCGTCTTCGGTAGTCTGCATGCCAACTTTGATGGTCTGACCATAAAGACACTCAGAAATAAAATGAACATCTATACGCAGCGGGCGGTTTGCTGTAAGGTGCTCAATGTCAATCATATCGAGCATTAGACCAATATATCGCATAGTATTCATATGACGGTTAAAGTCAATATCACTATACGCCACACGGTGCTCCTTAACTATTTCCGCCTCAATAGCCTTTAGTCGCATAGGGGGCTCACACGGAGACTCTGCCTCGCAGATATATGGAGTATAGAGCGGCTCAATGGTCTGAAGATTTACAGGTAATCGCTTTACATAGTCAAGCATACACCACTGTGAGAGGGAACGGATAAACACATTTCCCTCTAAATCGGACAGAGTAAAGTTTCGCGTAGAGACCAATCGTGTATTCTGATTTACCCAAGTAGTAAGGTCAAACTGTGCAAACTGCTCTGGGCGTGAGTCAATCTCGATAACGAACTTTGACAGCACCCAAGTAAGATTTTGCGGCGAGAGTGCATCTACGCCAAAGCCCTTGCCCTGTGCGTCAATGCCCGCAGTATTAAGAATATAGTTACCTAATGAGGCGATAGATGCACGCAGAGTAAAGTCTACATTCTGCGTAGAGACCTGATAACGATATGTAGTTTGATTTTTCATAATGACAAAGGTAGTAAATTTTTGCGAAAAACAAAAATCTACTACCTCTGTCGGTTGTTAGTCCTTGGTTATTGAGCAGCTTTATCCTTAATGTTTGGCTCCTCCAAGTGATAGTTATTTCGGCGGTCGTCAGCCTTGAGGTAAAGTGCGAAGAGTAGTGCAAGTATGCCCAGACCTACAAAAACAAGCATAGGGTAGGTGTAGTTATATGCTACGCCAGTAACACCTGCCTCAATCTGTTCTGCTACACCTGGGTTAGTCTTCTCAAGAACATAACCAATAAGCATTGGTGTGAAGCTCAAACCGAAGTTCTGTACCCAGAAAATCAGCGAGTATGCACTACCGAGGAATCGCTTGTCCATAATCTTTGGAATTGATGGCCAGAGAGCTGCAGGAACAAGCGAGAATGATACGCCAAGCAGAATGATTGCCGAGAATGCGATAACCTTGCTTGGGAATGCAGGTAGAACAAGAGCGAAGATAGAGTGGCAGACAATCATCAGCAGTGCACCGAGGATAAGCATTGTCGCGCCCTTACCCTTATTGTCAAGATACCAACCCAAGAATGGAGTTACACAAGCTGCACCGATAGGGAACCAACGGAAGATATCTGCGGCCGTTGTCGCATCAAGACCAAGTGTGCTCTGAAGCATATTTGCAGCGAACTTCTGGAATGGGAAGATAGCTGAGTAGTAGAGTACGCAGAGCATAGCTACAATCCAGAAGAGCTTGCTGCTGAATATCTTACCGATGTCTGAGAACTTAAACTCCTCCTCTGGGTCAGCATTCTCAGTAGCACCTCTCTGTGCATCCAACTTCTTGTCCATAAGGCAGAAGATTGTGTAGAACAACAGTCCAATGCAGAGTAGTGCAAGGCAGAATGCTACTGGGCGAACTACACTTGGGTCAGCTCCTCCAATACCTGCAAGACGAGGCGAGATAGTAAAAATAAGGAACACACTTACGCGAGTCAGAGCCATCTCAAGACCCATAGCAAGAGCCATCTCCTTACCCTCAAACCACTTTGCCATAGCCTTTGAAGCGGTAATACCCGCCATCTCACAACCACAGCCAAAAATCATAAAGCCTGCGGAAGCGAGTTTTGCAGATGCTGGGAAAGCAGTCCACCAGCTGTTGAGCCAACTCTCAAGACCAGTGCCGATGAAGGCCTCTGATACGGCATAGAACTTAATAGCCGCGCCGACAATCATAGTAATTGCTGATGCAAGACCAGTGAAGCGGATACCCATCTTATCAAGGATAATACCTGCAAGGATTAGGAATCCCCATACATTGAGTAGATACTCAGAGCCTGCATAGGTTCCGAAGATATCCGATGTCCAGCCGCGCTGAACCTGAATCAACTCCTTGATAGGAGAGATTACATCAACGAACATATGTGCAAAGAGCATCATCATAGCGATAAGCACCATCGCCGTCCAGCGTGCCCAGCTGTAGTCGTTGAGATTTTTACGAATTGTTTGAGTCATAATGGTTTATATTTATTGATTTGAGTAATTCTTTAATACTTTATACGCCTCTGTAATACCAAGCTCACCCGCCTTTGAGATGTCAAGGCATCCCTTGCGAGTATCTTTCATATATATTTGTATCAGTCCGCGGTTGTAGTATGCCTCGGCAAAGTGAGGATTTAGCTCAATGGCCTTTGTGTAGTCATCTGCCGCCTCTGGAAGCATACCAGACAGAGCATATAGGTTTGCGCGGTTGTAGTATGCGTATGCAAATCCTGGGTGGAGCTTTATCGCCTTGTTAAGGTCAGAGATAGCCTCGCTATAGTCGTATGTGCGAGTGTGAGAGTTGTGCAGTCTGCGTGCAGGGTCACTCTCAATAGACATACGGTGATATCCGTTGTCAATAGATGATATAAAGTCAATCATCTCTGCCTGTGTCGCTGCGCGGTTAAGGTAGAGGAACGGATTTGACGGATTGAGAGCTATAGCCTGCGAGTAGGTGTTCACAGCATTTGTATACTGCTTTATCAGCGTCTCGCTTATAGCTGTCTGGAACAGAACCTTCCAAGTGTTATCTCCCACGGTTATCTTCACAGCCTCACGATAGTTGTGGTTGAGCAGAACAAGCGAATCTGGCGAAATGTTTGTCTCCTGACGGGAAATTTGCAGCAGAGGGTTGTCAAGTGCCGCAATAAAGTCTTCGGCTCTCTGACTATGGAAGCGACGAGTAGACTGCTCAACATCAATGGAGTCACGATTTCGCATTGTAAAGCGGTAGAGTGGCAATAGAGTCATATTGTCACTATTGTCATTATTTCGACTCTTTATACGCTCAAATGAGGAGCCAGCAATTTTACTCTCAAATGATAGTAACTGGTTGAATTTCTGCGTTGTATCGGCATAAATAGAGTATGTGCTGTCGCTGAGTCGTGAGCGATACTCAGCAATCTTACGCTCGGCAGTCTGACGGTCGCGCTTAGCCCCTGCATTATCTCGCAGTAGGTGCCTCAGATGGCTTCTGCCGAGGTAGGCATTTGCGAAGTCGGGGTAGAGCTCAATAGCACGCGAGTAGTCCTCCACAGCCTGCTTAATCTCGCCTAACTGGGTCTTTAGAATTGCTCGGTTGTAGTAGACAAGCACATTATTTGGCGAGTACTGTGCTACCTTGTCGTAATCCTCAAGAGCACGATTGTAGTCACCGATATTACTTCGGATAATTGCGCGGTTGAAGTATGTAATAGAACTTGTTGAGTCTAACTGAATAACCTTATCAAGGTCTGCAAGTGAGAGCTGTGGACGATTTGTATAGTTGTATACCAATGCGCGATTAAAGAACGAAACTGGTAGGGTAGAGTCGCACTCAATAGCCTTGTTAAAGTCAGCCTCAGCCTCCTCAAATCGCTGCTGCTCAAGGTATAACGAGCCACGACGATTATAAGACACTGGATTCTCACGGTTGGTCTTTACTGCCGTATTAAAATCCTCGTATGCTCTGACCGTATCCTTGAGATAGAGGTAGCACATACCGCGATTAAGGTAGGCATCCGACACCTTCTTCTCGTACTTGATGAAGTTGTCAAAGTCGGATATCGCATCCTTAAATTGTTGATTAAGAAGCCTTGTTACACCACGACTGAAGTAGGGGTTTGGAAGGTCTGGACGCAAATCAATGGCCTCACGAAAATCTTTAAGTGCATCGTCGTAGTTGCCTAAACGAGAGCGAGTTATGGCTCTGTATGTAAAGGCTGTTGTAAAGACGGGGTTTTTGTTAATGGCTATAGTAAAGTCCGCCTCTGCACCGATAAGGTCATCAAGGTTGTACTTTGCAATACCACGCAGAAAGTAACCCTCATATGCATCATCGTCAAAACGGAGAAGTACATTGAGCGTACGAATAGCCTCGGTAAACTCATTCTCCATCATCTGCTGACGACCTACCCAGAAGAAGTACTCGCGGTTATACTGCGCACTGACCCTTGACGAGCCAAACAGTGTGGCTGCCACAAGTAGAAGTATGTAGAGCTTCAATCTCTGCATCTTACTCAAGTTCGTAACCAAATCTACGCAACTGACGGTCTGAATTTCTCCAGTCGTCGTTGACCTTTACAAATAGCTGTAAAAAGACCTTCTTATCGAGAAAACGCTCAAGGTCTTGACGGGCTGCCTGACCCACCTTCTTTAGTTTCTCGCCCTTGTGTCCAATAACAATGCCCTTTTGGGAGTCGCGGGCAACATATATTGTTGCGCTGATGCGGTCAATAGCGGCCTCCTCCTTGTAGGAGTCAATCTCAATTTCGCAGCAGTATGGTATCTCCTTGTCGTATGTTAGCAGTATCTTCTCGCGGATAATCTCCGATGCAAAGAAACGAAGAGTCTTGTCTGTAAGTGTATCTTTTGGATAGAAAGGCTCGCCCTCTGGAAGCAGAGAGAGTATGCGGTCAAAAATACCACCGATATTAAATCCCTCGCGAGCAGATGCAGGGATTACTGTTGCCTGCGGAAGCTTTTCCTGCCAGTAGGAGACAAGTTCTTCAAGCTTTTCTTGAGTTGTCAAGTCAATCTTATTGATAATCAGCAGTACAGGAATACCACTTAGGGCAATCTTCTCAAGTATTTCGCTATTGCGCTCACTTGGCTGCTCAACGGTGTCAGTGACATAGAGGATAACATCTGCATCCGATACAGCACCTCTTACAAACTTCATCATTGACTCTTGAAGCTTGTAGTTAGGCTTTAGAATACCTGGTGTGTCGGAGTAGACAATCTGAAAATCCTCGCCATTGACAATACCCATAATTCTGTGGCGGGTAGTCTGTGCCTTAGATGTAATAATGGACAGACGCTCGCCTACAAGTGCGTTCATCAGTGTTGATTTGCCGACATTGGGGTTGCCAATAATATTTACGAAACCACTTCTGTGCATTATATCCAATTTTTTTATTTATATGTGGCAGTGTTTGTCAGTATTTGGTAATTCTGAATACCGAACTGATCATATCTCTTTAACTTCATATCCCAAGATACTTGTCTGAAATGGGTCCTAAATGCACCAGAGCCCTTAGCCTTTTTAATAGTTGGATTCCAAGTCGCGTGTGCAACATTAGTATAGATGGTCACCAAACTGCTTCCATAGTAGTGATGCCATAATGTGCCGAGCATTCCAAATGCTTTAATTTGCTGAATGGCATCAGCCTCTGCATGTATGCCACTAACGTTCTCCCACGGACAAGCCAAAACATCATAACCTAACGATTGGAAATATGAATATGATGGGTAGCTCTCCTTACCTGCACCGTAATTCCAATCGCAGATAACAATATCTTTGGGAAGGGTCTCAGCAACTTTGGCCGTTTCAACTGTGCCATTGGCTTTGTGACCTTTCCAGAGACTATCACCCTTCTTTAAGAGCATATCGTGCCACATCATAGGTCTAGCACCGTGTTCTGCTAACACTTTATGCGCAAATTTGAGATGCTCCGTAAAGAGCTTAGAGTATGGTTGAGCGACACATTGAGGACAACTTGGACGCTGAGCTTCGTCACAGCCAATATGGAAGAATTTAGGATTTCCAAAGTCTTTAAGCAACTCAGCCATGTAGTCGGCAATTACTCTTCTTGCAACTGGATTAGTAAGACACCAATTCCACCCGTCCATAGGCTCAAAAAGAGGCTGATATTGTGGGCGTAAATCTAAAGTTGAGTGCTTACCTGAGCGACTTCGGCTATAGGCTGCATGCCCAAAGATGTTTAATTGAGGTATAAGTGTAACACCAAGATCATTTGCTACTGCAACCAATCTCTTAATAGCCCTCTTTGTCATTGGAGGATTATCCCAGTTGAGCCACGGAGCTACCTTGCTCTGATATGTACCCCAAGGCTCTAATACTACATAATTAAGCTTGTAGTATGCCGCCATACGAATCATTCGTTCAACTTCGTACTCTTGCGTCTCAGGGAACCAGCAGATATGCATACCTCTAAACTCCATAGCAGGGAAATCGCTAATTGAGCCAACGGGTACGATATATTGCTCCACCTCTTTTGTGTTGCGATTAGCAATGGCAATCTGCCTTAATGAGAAGAGAGCATATCGGACACCATCTATCCCCTTTGCACAAATCTCCACCCCCTTTTTGCTAATATTGACAGTGTATGCACTTTTTTGTGTAAAATTACCGGCGTACCTCTTTTGATACACTTTTGGAGCAAATTTGTTATACCACAATGTGAGATGTCTCTCTGCCCATTTTATCGCACTCTCGTCATCTGTTGAGATAGTGATTTTGTCAAATGGCACGTAATCTTCAACAGATAACTCGCACTCAACGGGAGTAGGGATGATATCCATTTTGATTACCCCCTTTTGAGCCACTGCGGGCGTAGTGAGACATAACGCAATTATCGTAAAGATTGCTGTTAATAACGTTGGTGTTTTCTTACTCATTGCTATTTTTATCAATGAACAGTTACTTATGTTCTGCTCCACAAATCTAAAATCTATTGACAAGATTTATCGGCGGAAACCGCGTGGCATACCCTTTGGCATACCCATCTTGCCGCCTGCAGCCATCTTCATCATCTTGCGCATATCCTCAAACTGCTTCAGTAGACGATTTACATCTGCCATAGTTGTTCCCGAGCCCTTTGCAATACGCTCACGACGGCGTGCATTGATAATCTCTGGATGCTCGCGCTCCTCTGGGGTCATTGAGCCGATAATAGCCTCTGTCTGCTTGAAGACATCGTCACCAAACTCTACATCCTTCAACAATTTGCCCATACCTGGAATCATAGAGGCAAGGTCCTTAAGGTTGCCCATCTTCTTGATCTGAGCAATCTGAGCGAGGAAGTCGTTGAAGTTGAACTGGTTCTTAACAATCTTCTTTTTCAGCTTGCGAGCCTCCTCCTCGTCATACTGCTCCTGCGCACGCTCAACAAGAGATACAACATCGCCCATACCGAGGATTCGGTCTGCCATACGCTCTGGGTGGAACACCTGCAGGGTGTCCATCTTCTCGCCACTTGAGATAAACTTGAGCGGCTTATTGACAACAGAACGAATTGAGATAGCTGCACCACCACGAGTATCACCATCAAGCTTTGTAAGTACAACGCCGTCAAAGTCAAGGCGGTCGTTAAACTCGCGAGCAGTATTTACAGCATCCTGACCAGTCATTGAGTCCACAACAAAGAGTGTCTCTGACGGGTTCACAGCAGCCTTGATAGCAGTAATCTCAACCATCATCGCCTCGTCTACAGCCAATCGACCTGCTGTATCGACAATAACTGTGTTAATACCCTTCTGACGAGCATAGCTGATCGCATTCTGAGCAATCTCTACAGGGTTTTTGTTGCCATCTTCAGTGTATACCTCTACGCCAATCTGCTGTCCGAGTATCTTGAGCTGGTCAATAGCTGCTGGACGATAGACATCGCCCGCAACGAGAAGCACCTGACGACCCTTCTTACTCTTGATAAATGAGGCAAGCTTGCCAGAGAATGTAGTCTTACCAGAACCCTGAAGACCGGCAATAAGTACTACTGCTGGGTTGCCCTCAAGCTTAATGTCGGTAGCCGTACCGCCCATAAGTGCTGCCAGCTCATCGCGCACAATCTTTGTCAGCATCTGACCAGGCTTTACAGCTGTAAGCACATTCATACCCAGTGCCTTGTTCTTTACCTGGTCTGTAAAGGTCTTGGCAACCTTGTAGTTTACATCGGCATCAATCAGCGCGCGACGAATCTCTTTGAGGGTCTCGGCTACATTAAGCTCTGTAATGCGACCCTCGCCTTTGAGGATTTTGAACGAGCGTTCAAGTTTCTCGGTTAAATTTTCAAACATATTTTAGTCTTTTTTGTTATTAGTCACAATAAGTCAACATATCGGCGCGAAGATACAAAAAATTTTTGTACATTTGTGTTATGAAACTTATTATCTTACTTTTTGCGTCACTTTTTCTCTCTTGCTCGGTTTCAAGGCAGGTCGTTAAACCTCGTACTACGATTACAAGGGGTGTGGAGGTCGTGACTATGGACTACATCGTTACTGATAGCAAGGGAAAGAACTTGCCGACAAAGATTTTTCTCTTTGATGTCCGCCTGTCTGAGAAAATCAGCCTTGTAGCAACCACTGTAGACGATGCTGATAGCTCTATTTGTTCGACTGAGGAGCAGATGACACTAAAAGCTCCACTATCGGAACACCTTGAGGCTATGCAGACTAAACGCCAGAATCTGAGGGTGTTGGGAGGCGTTAATGCTGACTTCTTTAATATCCGTACAAATCAAATGCCCTGCGGTGTTATGTATCGCGCGGGTAAGTGCTTGAAGGATAGTTATGATAGTCAGACGACAGTCTTTGCTCTGCTTACTGACGGTACTGCGCGCTGCTTGAGTAGTAGTGAGTATGAAAATTTTGATAAGAGCCTCATTGCAGAAGCTGTCTCGGGTCGCCAGATGCTGCTCAATGATGGGGTGGCGCAGAGCTCTTCTACACGCCTTGAACCGCGTACTGCAGTGGGTGTTACTCGCGATGGTAGAAGGGTCTTTATCCTCGTTGCAGATGGTCGTAGAAAGGAGTATTCAAATGGACTTTCGTACGCTGCTATGGCTGAGATATTCAAGCATTTAGGTGCTTATGATGCGATTAACCTTGATGGTGGTGGTAGCAGCAGCTTCAGCATAGAGGTCTCTGCTGGCGACTATGCGCCGATAAACCGTCCTTCTGACCGCTCTGGCGAGCGACCAGTGCCTAATGGACTTGCTATTGTTGAGATGAAGTAGTGCTACAGTAGCCCCTTTTCGTATAGAGTAACCACATACTCAAGTAGCTTATCATCCTTCTCTGGGTCGTAGTCGGTTTTGAGGTTGTTGCCAAAGATTTTGGCAAGAGTCTGCCACATACCCGCCTCAAAGCCTCCGCGAAACTCTTTGATAATCTCAAATGCGGTGTTATCTATTTGACGGTCAATTAGTTTAAGAAGTACTTTGCCGTCGTAAATTGTCATCTTCTTTATTACTGGAGTATACTCACGCACCAGTCGTTTCTCAATACCCTTGATGTAGAGTTTTTGCTGTTTCTTGTTTGGTAGAGCAAGTAGCTCTTGCTCCATACTTGCCATAAGCGTCTTAGCCTCTTCAGCGATAGGGTAGACGCGCTTTACTGCCCTAACCATACGAGCATAACGACGCATATCGGGCTTGCGAGCATACTTGCGAATAGGTGTGAGATGAAATACTGGAACTGAATCACCATTTTCAATCACCCACTCGCTGTGCCAATAGGCACGCTCACGAAAACGCCTCTGGCCGCTTGCGATAAAGGATGTCACAAGTAGCAAGCAGAGCAGTATGTAGCGATATTTTTTCATACTTTTGTCTGCAAAGATAACGAAAACAGGATTATTGTAGTATCTTTGTAGTGAAAAAATAGACAAATATTATGAATATCGGACTTGCATACACATCAACCGCTGTTGTTGATAAAACCAACACAGCACTTACGCTTGGCTCTGGCGATATGGAGGTTTTAGCAACACCAGCTATGGTTGCTCTTATGGAGAATGCTGCTATGAATGCCGTAGCTCCACACCTTGAGGATGGACAGACCACTGTCGGCTCTCAAATTTCAACAACCCATCTGGCCCCTTCATTTCTTGGAGCAACAGTCACTGCCATAGCAACCCTTACAGCCGTAGATGGCCGTAAACTTACTTTTTCTGTAGAGGCGCACGACGGCGACACCCTCATCGGCACCGGTACTCACATTCGCTACATCGTCTCTCGTGACCGCTTTTTAAGTAAACGATAGCACAAATATGAGGCTGAACAAAATGTGGGTGACTATTTTACTTTTTAGTCACCCACATTGATTGCCAACTACATTAACGCAATCGAGAAGAGATTAGCGACATAAACTCCTCGCGGGTGCGGTGGTCGGAGAGGAAAATGCCTGTGAAGGCAGAGGTTGTGGTAGCGGAGTCCTGCTTCTCTACGCCGCGCATCTGCATACAAGTGTGCGATGCCTCAATAACCACAGCCACGCCCAGAGGGTTAAGTGCCTCCTGAATTGAGTCGCGAATCTGGACTGTCAGTCGCTCCTGCACCTGCAGTCTGCGGGCAAAGCACTCCACAACGCGGGCAATCTTGCTCAGGCCAGTAATCTTACCATTTGGAATATACGCTACATGCGCCTTGCCAATAAATGGCAGCATATGGTGCTCACAGACAGAGAAAATCTCAATATCCTTGACAAGCACCATCTGGCGATACTCCTCGTTAAACATCGCCGAGCGGATAATCTCTATAGGGTCCTCGTTATATCCCTTTGTTAGAAACGACCACGCCTTTGCCACGCGCATAGGGGTCTTAACAAGTCCCTCGCGATTTGGGTCCTCTCCCAGAAGCTTCAGCACCTCGGAGTAGTGGTAGGCGAGCTTCTCAAGTGTCTGCTCGTCAAAAATATCCTCTCTTCTATAGTTTTCCATTCTTCAAAAAATTAACAAGTTTAGCTACTGCGCGGCCTCGGTGTGATATTGCATTCTTCGCCTCGGCCGACATCTGCGCAAAGGTAATAATTTCTCCTGAAGGCACAAAAAGTGGGTCGTACCCAAAGCCCTCACTGCCAGATTCGGAGGTGGCTATTGTTCCCTCAACGCGACCCTCAAAGGTATACTCCACGCCGTCAATAATAAGCGCAATAACTGTTCTAAAGCGGGCTGTGCGGTCGGTTGTCCCCTCAAGATTCTTCAGCAGCAGGCGATTATTTGCCGCAAAGTCGTGTCCATCTGTGGCATAGCGAGCTGAGTGTACCCCGGGGTCGCCTCCGAGAGCATCAACCTCAAGGCCAGTATCGTCGGCAAAGCAGTCTAACCCTGTTTTTTCGTATACATAGCGAGCCTTCTGCAGTGCATTTCCCTCAAGGGTGTCGGCGGTCTCTGGGATATCCTCTGTAATACCACACTCACGAAGGGTCACAAGGGTAAAAGCATCGCCAAGCAGTGCCTGCACCTCGCCAAGTTTATGGGCATTATTTGTGGCAAAGATCAATTTTCTCATATCTATTCGTAACTTACATACTTACCATTTATCACAGCTGTGGTCTTATCCTCAGTGCCTAGAACAAGGTCTTTATACTTAATATCTATCACGCCACTATCTACACCACTGCAGTTGATAGTAACCACTGGTGCGCTTTTAAGAATGGTAAAGTCAAGTGTATACCCCTCGCCATCAATAGTACCTACACCCGAAATGGTAGACAAAACGGCCAGAGCATCCATAGATGCATCGTACTTAAAATCAAGGTGGTAAGAGAGTTTATCATATTCATAGAAGAACGGTTTTTCATCTATCTTCTCAATATAAAACTCCCTTTCAGCACCCTGCTTACCCACAAACTGGGCAGATAACTTCTGATACTGACTAATTGTAGTAAGCTCCCACACAGCGCCCTCAGAGAGCCTTTTGCCACCAGTTATAACTTTATAACTATTCTCTAAGACACCATTGCTGAGTATTCTCTGGAACTTTACTCCGTCCTCCTCTATAGTGACAAGGTAGTTCTTTGAAAGCACCGCATTTATAAGACGCTTTTCTGTTTCATCCCCACCAAGTAGTATGTCGGCATAAATTGCATAATAAGATAGGTTTGAAGCCTCTCGTATAGCTGTAAGAGCCCTATTATAGAGCAATCTATCTACCGCATCCTCATTTCTACTAAAGCCACTGTCAATCTTACAAGCTGTAAGTGACAACAGAGCCACAAGCGCAACAATATATCTTTTCATAACTTACCTCCTCTTTTTTGAATCAAAACGATAACCAATACCTACTCTACCACAACCTCCAGTACCCGTCAGCGAGCCCAGCTCCACAAAACCGAAGAGCTTACGGCCGAAAGTACATCCAATAAGCGTAAAATCTGCCCAAGGAAGCAACATACCACTACTTCCCGTAGCAAGACCCACAGAGACCGTTGAGTATAGTTGCACCTTCTCGCGATAGAGATAGACAAAGCGGAAAGAGGGCATAACGCTCACCATAAAGCCAGTTTCGCGGCTCTTAAGTGAATTATCCTCTACGTAGCGTGTAGGATTTGTTAAAAGGGCAAAATTGACCGTAGCACCGCACTGCAACCAACGGCGAGAGTGATATGCGTAGCTCAGTGAGTAGATACCAGTAAAGTAAGTGCCTGCATCATAGGTCTTTGCATCAAGAATCTCCTCTCGGAAACCTCCGTAATAGTAATTATCTGCATAAGTGGTTACAAAGAGTCCCAAACCTAACGATGGGCTTCCAATGCCAATACGAAGGTCGTGCTGATCTACCCTCTTTGGCTTGACACGGGTTACGGTAACAGTATTCTGCTGACCGTCATACTCAACCGTGCGAGACTGCGCAGTTATTACACTAGTAACAAAAAGCGCACAGATTAGTAGTGTAATTCTTTTCATATGGTTAGTATTTTTGAGGCATAAGCCTCTGTGTTTACGCTATTTAGCTATCTCAAGTAGCTCTACATTGTAGTCAGCCACACACTTGTCAATAACAGCCTTAACAACAGCATCAATCTCCGAATCCTCTGTATAGTCAGCAGGGCAGACATGGTTTACGCGGTTGTCACGAATAAGAGTATTCATCTCGCCGCGCTTTGCCTTGTCCTTAGGGTTGTAGACAGCAATGGAGTGGCCGCCAAAGTTCTTTACAAGGCGCATACAAGGGATGTCCGTCGTTCCATCGCCCACATAAATCATACGCGAGAATGGCACTGGGCGACTCTTCTCCTCCATATACCTATTCACCTGCTTTGTGTCGTAAACAGACTCTACACCCTTGTTGATTTTGAAGATAAACTGGGTCTTGTTCGTATAGTTTACCGCAACGGCTGGCCAATACGCAATGCCGTCAACATTGTAGAGGAACGAGCAGGCATAAATCTTCTGGAACTTGTCGGCAATAGCCGTTCCCTCAATAATCTCTTTAAGACCAGAGGAGTTTATGTAGTGCAGTATCTTTACACCATGCTGCTCGCCGTAATTGTTTATGCGGTCAAACCACTCAAGGACTCCCGGATAGAGCTCAACACCCTTTCCGCACTCCTGAAACGCCTCACGACGCAGCGAAATACCCTTTGCCTGTGCCGCACGAATCATCAGCGCCATGTAAGTAAGAATCTGGTCTGCATCCTGCCTCTCGGCCAACTCATTGGCCTCACTCCAAAACTCCTTATTACTCTTACCTACGGCAGGGATAAAGTTGTACTCCTGCATATTTCCCGCCGACAAAGTGCCGTCAAAATCGTAGATAAGTGCGATCGTAAATTTGTAACTATTCTTCTCCATATTACAAAATTAGTAATTTTTTGGTAAATGACAAACTTTTCAATCAAGAATAACTATTTTAAGTTTGCTTAAGAGTACAGAACTTGCATTTTAAGATTAGCCACCGGCTATGCCAATCTGTAATAAACAACAAAGGCACCCGAGAAAGGTGCCTTTGTGTGTTGAGCTGCCGGGACTCGAACCCAGAACGACAGAACCAAAATCTGCTGTGTTACCATTACACCACAGCTCAGACATGTGCTCGTAAGCGGTGGCAAAGGTAATCAAACTTTTTGACCTTGCAAAATTTTATGCAACGAAATATTTTACTATCTTTGTATAAAATTCCTAATCCTATGAAAAAGAGTCTTCTTTTATTGGCATTGTTGAGCGTTTTTACAGCTCACGCTACAGGTGTTGTTTATCCTTATCAGAATCCAGAGGTTGTAGAGGTAAACAGAGCTCCTATGAGTTCAAGTTTTATTGTTTATCCGACTGTGGACAAGGCTGTTGCAGGAAGTTGTTATCGCACCTCTCCTAATTATCAATCTATTGAGGGAGAGTGGAAATTTGTGTGGTACAAGCATTTAACTGACGCTTATCCCGTTGATTTCTACACTCAGGACTATGATGATAAGAGTTGGGGCACAATGCCAGTGCCTGGATTGTGGGAGATGAATGGCTATGGAGACCCTGTGTATAGTAATAAGGGCTATGCGTGGGATAATGTATTTGTGGATTGTCCGCCAACTGTGCCGCAGTTTAATAATCATCGCGGATTGTATCGCCGATACATTGATGTGCCAGCTTCTTGGCGAGGTAAGCAGATTTTTGTCCATATTGGCTCGGCAACATCAAACTTAAAGATGTGGGTAAATGGTAAGATGGTTGGCTATAGCGAGGATAGTAAACTTGAGGCTGAGTTTGATATTACAAAATATATCAAGGTGGGTCAGCGTAACCTATTTGCTATGGAGATTCATCGTTGGTGTGACGGCTCATACCTTGAGGATCAGGATTTTTGGAGATTATCGGGTATAGCGAGAGATTGTTATATCTATGCTCGTGAGAAGGCTCATATAAAGGATGTTAAATATACAGCTACCCTTGCTAATGACTATCAGGATGGAGAGTTGGATATTAATGTTGATGTTACTGCGGGAGTTAAGTGGGTAGAGATTGTACTATGTGACGCCAAAGACAATCCATACTATAAAACGCGCCTTACACCGAAGTCGGGCAAAGTAAGCGATGTGGTGAGTATTAAGGATGTCAAGGCGTGGAGTGCCGAGATGCCTTATCTCTACAAGCTTACTGTAGCGACACCTACAGAGGCGGCTGCGTTTAATGTTGGATTTAGGAGTGTTGAGATTAAGGACAATCAGCTTCTTGTAAATGGTAAGGCGATACTTGTCAAGGGTGCTAACCGTCACGAAATGAATCCAGAGCGTGGATACGCGCTAACTTACGAGGATATGGTGCGCGATATTAAGATTATGAAGGAGCATAACCTTAATGCTGTGCGCACTTGTCACTATCCAGACTCCCCGCTGTGGTACGACCTATGCGATGAGTATGGTATTTATGTTGTTGATGAGGCGAATGTTGAGTCTCACGGTATGGGCTATGGAGATAAGAGTCTTGCACATAGAGAGGATTATAAGGCGGCACACCTTGCTCGTAATCAGCGCGTTGTTCTGCGTGATTACAACCACCCTTCAGTAATTATCTGGAGTCTCGGTAATGAGGCAGGCAATGGAGCAAATTTCCACGCTTGCTATGATTGGATTAAGAGTTATGACAATACCCGCCCAGTGCAGTATGAGCAGGCAAGCCATATGTCTTACAAGGATATTCCAAAGAATTACAACTCTGATATTGAGTGCCCTATGTACGCATCTTATGAGGAGTGCGAGCAGTATCTTAATGGTAAACCTACGCGCCCACTTATACAGTGTGAGTACTCACACGCAATGGGTAACTCTGTGGGTAGTTTTAAGGAGTATTGGGATTTGATTCGCAAGTATCCGACATATCAGGGTGGCTTTATCTGGGACTTCGTTGATCAGGCTCTGGCTTGGAAAGACCCTAAGACGGGCGTTACTTTCTATCGCTATGGTGGTTGCTATAACGACTACGACCCAAGCGATGAGACCTTCTGTAATAACGGCTTTATCTCCGCCTCCCGTAAGCCACACCCATCTGCTCGCGAGGTTTGGCATCAGTATCAGAATATCTGGACTTTCGACAAGGATGTTAATAACGGCTCTATTGAGGTCTATAACGAGAATATGTTCCGCTCTACAGAAAACTATCGACTTGAGTGGGAGATAACAGCTGATGGAGTGAAAAAACTCTCTGGCGCTGTTGATGATATAAATATCCCTGCTCAGATGCGTATGAATATTAAGCTCGGCTATGAGCAGGCTGATATTGACAAACTCTCGGGAGAGATTATTCTTACTGTTCGTTATACTCTCAAGAGCAATGAGCCACTACTTAAAGTTGGTCACTGCGTGGCATATAATCAGTTTATTGTTAGACCGTTAGACTATACCGCCTATATTAATCAGCAATTAAAAACTGAAATGCCAAAGGTCGCTCCTGCGCTTGATTTAGAGACCAGAACAGTGACTGGTGTTGATTTTAAGGTTGCATTTGATGGTCGAGGTCGCCTCTGTAGCTATATCTACAATGGTAAGCAGATGATTTCTAAGCCTATCTTCCCGCAGTTCTACCGCGCGATGACCGAGAACGATTACGGTGTGCGTAAGCGTAATTCTACGGCTATATATTACCACTCTTGGAAGGCGTTTAGAAATGCCGAGACTTATATGGATTTGTTCTTAATGCAGGAAGAAGATAATAAGGTAGTGGTTACAGCTCAGTATAGCTATGCTGAGATTGGTATGCAGGTAAAGATGAAGTATGAGATTGATGGCAATGGAAATATATCTGCCACTATGAGTATGAATCCTGGCAAGCCAAAGTTTGATATAAAGGGTATGCTCCGTTTTGGTGTAGACTTTGCTATGCCAGAGAGTTTTAATATCATAGAGTTCTATGGCGCTGGTGCTACAGAGAGCTATGCAGACCGCAAGAGTGGTACTCCTGTGGGTATTTACAAACAGAGTGTTTCCGAGCAGTTCTGTATGACCTACTCGCGACCACAAGAGTCTGGTGCACACTGCGATTTAAGATACTGGACTATTACTGATGGCACTGGAACCGGTCTTAAGGTTATCTCTGAGGCTCCATTCTCGGCTACGGCAATCCCATACCCTACGAGCCAGATTGATATTCACTCACACGACTATCGCAAATATCCACAACTGCTCGAGACAGACGGTAATACATATGTGAATTTGGACAAGGCTCAGTCTGGAATTATCTGTGAGGATAGCTGGGGTGCTATTGCCCTTGAGCAGTACAGAATACCATATAAGAAGCAGAGTTTCAAATTCTTCTTAATGCCAGTTAAGTAATGAAGGGGTTGTTTGTTATCCTTGCCTGCTGGCTTGTTGGCAACTGCTTGTCAATGGCTATTGACGGGTATTTGTCGGGCAATATCATCGGTATGCTGCTACTATTCACACTACTCTGCTGTGGGGTAGTGAAGAAGGAGACAGTAGAGGGCGTGGCAAAGTTTCTTCTTGGTACTATGGCGCTATTCTTTGTGCCATTTGGCGTGGGGCTGATTGACTCTTACGGCGTGATTATGGATAACATTACGGCTATTGTTGTAGCTACTGTTGTCAGTACTTTTGGCGTTATTGCGGCAGTAGGGTGGGTGTTTCAATTATTAAATCGTAGGGGCAATGGTTGATGCAATAATTCGTTCAGATTTGTTCCTATTGGCACTTACTATAGGGCTATTCTTGATAAGTGGCTATCTTTTCCGAAAGACAAAACTTATGCTACTGCATCCAGTGTTGCTTACAGCTGTTGCGGTAATACTATTTCTAAAGATAGCTGACATTGATTATAGCCACTATAAAGAGTCTGTTGCCCTGCTTGACTTTGCTCTTGGATTGTCAGTAGTGGCATTAGGATATCTTATGTACGAGCAGGTAGAGAGGCTTAAAAGTGCTACACTGCCTGTTATTGGTGCTACAATAGCGGGCTGCGTCGTAGGTATCGGTTTGGTAGTTGGTATTGCGCTGATGTTTGGTATGGAGCGCGATATAATAGCCTCTATAGCACCAAAGTCAGTTACTGTACCTATAGCCATTGCCGTTAGTGAGCCATTAGGCGGAAGTGTAGCAGTGACATCTGTCGTGGTATTTTGCACGGGTGTGCTTGGTAGCATTTGTGGAGCTAAACTTCTTGAGCTGTGCCGTGTTACAGACCCTATGGCACGAGGATTTGCTCTCGGCGCCGCTTCGCATGGTATAGGAACAGCTCGCGCCATCGAACTTGGAGCAGTCGAGGGCGCGATGTCTGGTCTTGCTATGGCGCTGACGGGCTTTGGTACTGCCGTTTTGCTGCCACTGGTTGAGAAATATCTCTACTAATCTATATAATACTCAAGTAGGGTAGCTGTGCCAGCGATTGTTATCTCATTGGCATCGGCAGGGATAAGGACGACCTCGCCCTTGCGGATTGTCTCAGTACCGTCGTCTGTTACAATCTCCACCTCTCCCTCGGTGCAGTAGTATAGCACAAAGGAGTCTAACGAACTGAGGTTACGCTCTGCTGTACCCTCTACAGAGAGTATGTTGCAGGTAAAATAGTCACACTTTACTATCTCAACAGCCTCATTTTTGCGAGACTTGTACTCGCGTTTGCAAGCTGCGACATTTGACGAAAAGTCAATAGCATCTACGGCATAGGCTGTATGGAGCTCGCGAGAGTTGCCCTTCTCATCAACTCTGTTCCAGTCAAAGATGCGGTATGTTAAGTCTACTGGCTGCTGAATTTCGATCAGTGTAACACCTCCAGAGATTGAGTGCACGGTGCCTGATGGAATAATAAAAGCGTCACCAGCCTTGACTGTCACTGGCTCAATAATCTCGGCTACAGTACCCTGTGCTACAGCATCTATGTACTGCTCGCGAGTGATTTTTGAGTCCTTAAAGCCTATATAGAGTGTTGCATCGGGCTCGGCACTGACAATATACCACATCTCTGTCTTACCACAGCTGTTGTGTCGCTCGGCGGCAAGGTCGTCGTCAGGGTGTACCTGAACTGAGGTCTTGTCCTTGCAGTGCAGAGTCTTGAGTAGCAGCGGGAAACTGAGCCCAAAACGCTCAAAGACACTCTCGCCGACAATCTCTCCCATATAGACCTCTATAGCCTCCTGAAGGTTATTGCCCTTGAAGAACCCGTTTGATATAACCGAAATATTGCCATCAATGCCCGACACATCCCAGCTCTCGCCGTAGACCTTACTTTTGTCCACGCGAATGCGTTGCCCCTTCTTCATCTCAAGAAGTGCATCGCCGCCCCAAATGTGCTGTTTGAGTATTGGTTTGAACTTTATCGGATACATACTATCTAAACAGTGCTTCAACCTTTGCTACTACATCCTCCTTGTTAGGATCAAGGTCAAATATTAAACTTGGCTTGAGATACCACAACTCTTTGCCCTCTGTAGCGCGCTTCTCGCCACCACCAGTGATGTTGAGCATAATTGTTGCGCTCTTGTCAATATTACCCTTCTCCACCTCTGCGATGAGTGTTGCAAGTGCAATAGCGGGTGCAGGGTGGATGTCAATACCCTCGGTCTGCTGGAATAACTCTGCAGCCTTTGCTGCCTGCAAATTGTCTGCCATAAGGATATCTCCATTTGTCGCTTTTAGGGCGTCAAAGAGTCCTCCAGCAAGTGAATATGGTGGCTTACGGTTTGAAAGTACCTTTGCATCTATAGTCTCAGCATCACGGCGGGCCTGATTGTCGTCATAAGGTAGAAGTGCGCGTGAGTCAGCCTTCCACGCCTCATACATAGGAAGGAAAGGAGCATTCTGCGAAACCATCAATCGCATAAGATTATCTCCATAGCGACCATCCTCAATAAGGCGCATATTTGCCTCCCAAGCAGCAATAGCACCCGTTCCGCTACCCACAGCCTGGAAGTAGTAGTCTGGAATGCGACCGATAGTGGTTACTGCAGAGAGAACTGTTGTTGCCATACCGTCACGACGAGCGATATTCTTAGCACCACCCTCTGCATAGAACATTGGAGAAGTGAGTGCGAGATTACTCAAATGGATAGCATCAAAATAATCTCCACCCTTACAGCAGCTGATAAGCTTTACACACTCATTCAGTGGCTCTGTAAACCACATTGCATTAAGGTTATCCTCTGGAACTGAGAGAAGTAGTGGAATATTATTGTCAGAACAAACCTTTGCAAATGCGCGAGCGGTATTGCCTGCAGAAGCTACAACAAGAATCTTGTCGCAGGCTGCATCTGTACGAGCGCAAACGCTATAAGCCTCGGTCTCCTTAAATGAGCAGGTCATCATCTTTGCGCCACGCTCTGGGAAGTAACCGTTGAATGTAATATATAGATTCTCAAGCCCCAAAGCCTTTGCTAATCCCTCACTGCGATATGTCACAGGAGCGGCATCGCACTTGAGCATACGCTTCATAGGTAGCCAATCGCGGAACTTGTACAGTCCCTGCTGATCATCATATACTGTTAGCTGTTTGTTTGCATATAGTGCACGAACAAGCGAAGGTTTGTCATATCCTTCATAATCAAGCGTCCAACCTGCGTCAGCAAACTGCTCGCCAGTAGCAACGCAGATAAGATTGTATTGGGTTGGTGTAAATTGTGCCATATAAATTTGTGTTATGTTTTACTATCTTACAAAGATATAAATTTATTTGGAATTAAGCAAATCTGCCTCAATAAAGTGCTCCAACTCTACATAAAGACGCTGCACTGGCAGCCCCATAACATTGAAAAAAGAACCCTCAATACCCTCAATGGCTACATAGCCAATCCACTCCTGAATACCGTATGCTCCAGCCTTGTCAAATGGCTTGTATGTGTCTATGTAGTAATCAATCTCCTCAGCAGTCAGTTTGCGAAAATATACACTACTTTCAACCGAGAAACTACAGATGCGAGAGACTGTACGAATTGTTACGCCTGTAATTACAGTATGCTTACGACCAGAGAGCAGTGTGAGCATCTCTATAGCCTCGGCTCTATCAGCAGGCTTGCCGAGTATTCTGTCTCCTGCAATCACAACCGTATCTGCCGTAAGGAGTATCTCCTTTTCTGACAATGGATTAGGATAGGCGTTACTCTTAAGTGCAGAGATGTGCTGGGCAACCTCACAGCAAGGCATAGTAGTAGGAAAAGACTCATCGCACTCAAACTTATCTGCCAGAGTGAAACTAATGCCACACTCTGCAAGAAGTTGGCGGCGGCGTGGTGAGGCTGAAGCAAGGATAAGATTATAGTCCTCTAACTTTTTGTGTAGTAGCATATTATTAGACTCTCTGTTACTTTATTTGAAAATCAAGTACAGTAGTATTATTGAGTGTTACAACTACGCAATCTGATGCCTTAACCTCGTTGGTACAGTCTGAGGCGATAAAGACCAAATCGCCTGTCTTGAGGGTGAGCTTGTTAGATACAGCCGACACACATCTATCAATAAGGTCGATAACATCGCTATGAATTGTCATATTGTCATTCTGCCCAATGTGCATAAACAGCGAGCACTCTGCTGCTATCTGCTCTGGCGTAAGCCACTCTGTGCCAATGGCTGTTGAGTGGTCAAAGCAGTATGCCTCGTCTGTTGGTAGTCCGGCATCAATAGCTTGATTCATCGTGTCGCGAGCTATAAAGGTAACACCCGCAGTTACTGAGTCATAGCAACGAGAGGCGAACTTCTGTGCAACACATTTAGCAAGGCGAGTAATACGGGCAACATATCCATAGTTGCAGACAATGTCATTTGAGAATGTCGGCAGGTAGAATGTGTCGTTATTGCGTAGCATAGCGCTATCTGGACGGATAGAGATATGCTGAGTTTTGTTGTCTATTACAACAATTTTCATATTAACTGTTTTTAAGTGTTTTAACTATCTCTGTGGCAAATCTTTGTGAAGCCCCTGCGCCACCAATTAACGCGCTGAGCTCTGCAAAGTCACTAAGCATCTTCTCTCGTTTACTTCCACCCTTGAGTATTGAGCGAAGCTCTGCTGCTGCATCATCAATATCCAATTTTGCGCAGACTAATTCGCGCACAGCCTCTCTGCCAAGGTTGATATTTACAAGCGAGATAAATGGAATCTTCAGAACATAAGGTCGTAGCAACTCGTATAACTTCGGAACATGATAGACAACCATCTCTGGTATGCCCATCAGCGCAGTCTCAAGTGTCGCTGTTCCCGAAGTGACGATAGCGGCCTCTGCGTGTGCAAGGGTCTGCTGCGTCTGGTTGCAGAGATACCTTACAGAACCCTGCAAGTAGTAGTCATATATGCTTTTGTCAATCCACGACACTGCAGTTACAACAAACTGATACTCTGGAAATTGCTTTGTAAGTGCCACCATATCAGGTAGGTTCGCCTTAATCTCAGAGACTCTGCTACCGGCAAGCAGAGCTACAATAGGGCGGCTGTCAAGACTATTTTGCGCAATAAACTCCTCGCGTGAAGGTAGTTTGCTCTGCATCTGAAATATATCATCAACAAGAGGATTTCCGCAGAAAGTAGTTTGGATGCCTTTGCCCTTAAAGTACTCTGTCTCAAATGGAAATATGGTGTATACCTTGTCCACATATTTGCGGATGCTCTTTACGCGCCACTCCTTCCACGCCCAAACCTTCGGGGCTATGTAGTAGTAGACCTTAATACCCTTCTTATGCGCCCACTTTGCTATGCGCATATTGAAAGAGGGGTAGTCAATGAGTATTATCACATCTGGATTAAACTCCTCAATAGACTTTTTGCACTCATCTATCTGTGAGAATATTGTCTTCAGATTTTTCAGCACCTGCACAAAGCCAAAGAAGGACATATCCTTGTAGTGCTTCACAAGTCCCTCTTTACCACCCACATCTATCATCCTATTGCCCCCGCAAAAACGGAACTCGGCATTGTTATCTTCACTCACAATGCCCTGCATCAGCTTACTGCCATGCAAATCTCCCGAAGGTTCCCCAGCTATGATGAAATATTTCATACTACTTTACTATTCGCCATTGGCTATTAGCCATTAGCTCGCTATTAAGTGCAAAATTAAATATTTTCGCCGAAAATTCCTCAACTATTAAAAATTATTTCTAAATTTGTAGTGCAGTCTGATGATTGTAGACATAATTACGCAGAAAGTATCGTAATTGCGCACTATATAGTTATGAAAAAACTACTACCCTTCATCATTTTGTGTTTAATGCTTTTCCCGGTTAGAGCAAATGTGCGGGATTCTCTTTCTGTAGCTGTTGTTGATAGTGTATTTATTGATACATTACCAGATTCACTGTTTTTAGCGATGTCAAATAGGGATTACGAAAAGGCCTATAGATTTGTTCGAGAATTAGATCAAAGAGAGAGTCTGGCGGACTCAACTTTGTTTAATTGCGCTAAATGCATTATGCAAGTCAAAAAATATAACGAGTGTTTGGAGTTTTGTGCTAAATGGGAAAAGAAATTATCAGCGGATAATTATGAGTCTATGCTTACACCATTAAAGGCGGAGTGTTATTTTTATCAAAAAGATTACAATAATGCTGAAAAATACTTATCACAATATGAATCGATTCTTAATGAGAATGGTTGTAAACTGAGTGGATATTATTTAGGACTATATTCAACAGCACTTTACAAACTTTATAGATACATTGAGGCTGATAGAACTTTTGATCAATTTTTTAGAGAATCACTAGCCGAAGAAGGCCTCCAAATTGACGAAGTGTATATGTCGGTTAATAATGGCTATATGGGTGTTAAGCTGTATGATTATGCATATAATTCATTCTTTATGGGGGATGAAATTAAAGGTATGAAGCTGTTGTATCTTTCATCACTATGTGGATATAAATGGGCTAGTCAAGATTACTCCCATCTGAATAAATGTGCGACTATTTTGATGGATGTAAAGCGAGATATAAAATACAATGTAATCAATCAATTTGTTAAATATGTTGATATATACGATTTTAGATACAATTATGATCCTAATTCTAGTGCCAATGTGGCAGAAGATTTTTGGAACTGCCTTTTGAAAGAAAATGAGTCTTATTTGCAATTACAGGATAAAATGACTCAAGAACCTAAGCGTAAGATGTTACAGAAGGCACTATATACTTTAGCTAAAAGCAAAGCAGATATACAATACTTTCTTCAAGAGAAATGTAGACCATATCAAGTTGGTGAGATTGAGACAAGTCTAGTTAATCAACTTGTTGGTGGCAATAAAAAGGCGTTAGCTGATTTTAGAATCTATCCTGCAGATAATTCAAATGCATTCGCGACTCCTTATGGTCACATATATCTTACTAGCGGAATAGTGTTGAAGTATCATTTTAATAATAGTCTTCTTATAGGTATATGTGCCCATGAGATGACACATTGTTTATGCCAACATTCTTTAGTGAATCTATGGAAACAATACGAAAAGGAGCGTAGAAATAGAATTATTGGTGGAATTGCAGCGGGTATATATGCAACAACTATGGCAGTATCTGCGGGATATGGAGGAAGTAGGGGTAATTATGACAGCATTTTTAATGATTCACTTAACTTATTTACAGTGATTAGTGATGCTTCATATTATTTTCAATTTAAGTATTCTCGATTACAAGAAATAGAATCAGATTTGGTTGCTTATAGGTTCTGTGAGGCGCTCGGTATAGGTGGATATGCATACATTATGGCGTTACAACTTTTGGATGATAACGATATGTATATGAAAGCTGATAAAAGTTCAAATCATCCAACGCTTTCTTATAGAATATCCTTCCTTAAATGGTTGTATGATAGAGAACACAGAAAGAAATAATATTGAATTGAGGATAAATATATAAAAAGAGCAAACCGTATCAAATATGGTTTGCTCTTGTTTTGACTGCCATTTGCTAATAGCTAACAGTTAGAAATTACTCTAACAAATCTGGGCGTAGAGCCTTTGTGCGTGCAATGGCCTGCTCCTCCTGCCACTTGGCAATCTCGGCGAAGTTGCCGGATGTAAGTACCTCTGGAACTTTCCAGCCGTTAAACTCCGCTGGGCGGGTATATACTGGTGGAGCGAGCAGATCATCTTGGAAACAGTCTGTAAGAGCCGAAGCCTCGTCGCCAATAGCACCTGGGAGTAGGCGCACAACAGAGTCGGTAATAATAGCTGCGGCGAGCTCTCCGCCAGTGAGCACATAGTCGCCGACAGATATCTCGCGAGTGATAAGGTGCTCACGAATGCGGTAGTCAATACCCTTATAGTGTCCGCAGAGGATTATAATATTCTCCATCATTGACAGACGGTTTGCCTCATGCTGGTTATACTGCACACCATCTGGCGAGGTGAAGATAATCTCGTCGTAGTCTCTTTCGCTCTTCAGCTTCTCAATGCATCGAAATACTGGCTCAATCTTCATAACCATACCAGCCTCGCCACCAAAAGGGTAGTCGTCTACAGTACGACGCTTATCGTCTGTATAGTCGCGCAGATTATGAACAACAATCTCAGCATAGCCGCCCTCTTGAGCGCGCTTGAGGATTGACTCGTTAAGTGGCGATACAAGCAACTCGGGAACAACAGTAATAATGTCTATGCGCATAGTTAGAAGTTTA
The DNA here is from genome assembly GCA_015059785.1 of Rikenellaceae bacterium. Taxonomy (GTDB): domain Bacteria; phylum Bacteroidota; class Bacteroidia; order Bacteroidales; family Rikenellaceae; genus Alistipes. Next base: position 63,909 of record SUZS01000005.1, on the reverse strand, counting down.
TTTCGCCATTAATAGCCTCTACAACAAATGGATTATAGAGCGACTCGTGGCCGATACTACTCTTCTCGGCGTGACCTGGGTAGATAGTAACCTCGTCGCCAAGATTTATGAGTTTGTTGAGTATTGAGTGCATAAGAGAGTGGTAGTCGCCACCCGGAAGGTCGCTTCTGCCGATACTCTCGCGGAAGAGTGTGTCGCCAGTAAACATCTGCTTGCTTGGCTGATGGTAGAGACACACACCACCAGGGGTGTGACCAGGTGTGCGGATAATCTTTAGCTCTGTATTTCCAAACTCTATGCTTGGCTGATGCTCTATATCTATATCAATCTCTGGCGCTGGAAGTGTGGTGCCAGAGCAGAAATAGGCAAAGTTCTCGGACATCATTCCGAGTAGATATTCATCTTTTGAAGACATTGCGAACTTTACGCCATACCTCTCCTTAAGAAACTGAACACCCAGGATGTGGTCAAAGTGTCCGTGGGTATTTACTGCCATAACTGGCTTCAGCCCCTGCTCGTCAATAAAAGCAGCAAGGCGCTCATTCTCCTCTGTATTTGAGTTGCCTGCATCTATAATTATAGCCTCTAAAGTTTCGTCCCAAACGACAAAGGTATTCTCCTCTAAAGGGTTAAAGACAAATTTTACGATATTCATAGTACAAATATTTTATCCCACAAAGATAACAAATAAACTCTAAAGATAAAAAAAGCGAGACCATTATTTTGTTTAAGGAGCAAAATTGCCCTATATTTGCACCAAAATAGTTAAATTATTATTATGAAAGCAATTACATATATTGGTGTTGACGACACCGACCTTGACCTTTTCGAGGGGTTATATACAATTCCAAATGGCATCTCATATAACTCTTATCTTATAGTAGATGAGAAGGTTGCAATTATTGATTCCGTAGATATCCGTAAATGTACGGAGTGGCTTGCTAATTTGAAAACCGCTCTTGCTGATAGAACTCCAGACTATATTGTAGTGCATCATATGGAGCCCGACCATGCAGGCTCGCTGGCTGCTGTTGTTGAGCGATATCCGAATATTAAGCTTGTTTGCACTGCTCGCGCACAGCAGATGCTGTCACAATTCTTTGATGGAGAGTTGTTCTCTCAAAAGTGTATTGTCGTTGGCGAGGGAGACAATATCTCACTCGGCGAACACACTCTTACATTCTATATGGCACCTATGGTGCACTGGCCGGAGGTTATGGTTAGCTATGAGTCAAAGAGCAAGGTGCTCTTTTCGGCAGACGCCTTCGGAAAGTTCGGCGCTCTGAGTCACAACGAGGAGTGGGCTTGTGAGGCGCGTAGATACTATTTTAACATCTGCGGTAAGTATGGCGTGCCAGTGCAGACTCTGCTTAAGAAGGTTGCAAAACTTGATGTTGCGGCAATATATCCTCTCCACGGGCCACTGCTCACAGAGAATTTAGAGTACTACATTGGTCTATATGACTGCTGGAGCAAGTATGAGGTTGAGACAGCAGGAGTATTTATCGCCTACGCATCAATTTATGGAGGCACTGCGGCCGTTGCAGAGCATTTTGCACAGATGTTGAGAGATAGGGGTATTCAGAAGATTACGCTTGCCGACCTTTGCCGCGATGATAAGGCCGAGGCTGTAGAGGATGCCTTCCGTATGGGAACTCTTGTACTCGCTGCAGCATCTTACGACGGCGATGTATTCCCTCCGATGCACGAATTCCTGCACCATCTGCAGCTTAAGGGGTTCCGTTCTCGCCGCGTAGCGATTATTGAGAACGGTTCGTGGGCACCTTGTGCAGCAAGGGCTATGATGTCACTACTTGAGCCTATGAAAGAGATTGAAGTGCTTGAACCTGTGGTAACTATCCGCTCGCGTATGAAGCCGACAGATATTCCAGCCCTTGAACGACTTGCTGATGCGGTTGTAGGTTAAAAGAAAAAGTCTATCGCGAGATAGACTTTTTTGTTGCTATTTAAGTTCAAACTTGGCCGTTACAGAGTAGTTTATTGTAATCTTCTTAAACTCTACAGGTGTTGACTCCTCTGTCATCCCGTTTGTCGCTTTAGCTACTGAGCGCATAAGCATAATACCATTGTTGTAATAGGATGGGGTAATGCCTCGATTGCTATCATATATATATGTGCAGCGACCTATAGTCTGTTCAATAGCTGTGGCAAGCTCAGTGGCAATAGCCTTTGCATTTTTTATTGCATCTTGGCGACACTTACTCTTGTACTGCTCCATATCTGTGTGAGATACTCGGGCGATTGTTATGTCGGAAATTCCAATCTCTGAGAGTTTGTCGTAGACGCTTACAACCTGCTCGGATGTAGATAGCTCAAGCTGATATTTAGCAGCTGAGAGTGATGTGCCACGCTTAAAATAACTGCTTGACATATCTGCCATAGTAAGCTGTTTCTCTGTGTCAATACCAAGTGATTTGAGCGTTGAAATCATCAGCTTGCGCTGCTGCTCTATAGCCTGACGGCCCTTTGTGTCGCTCTCATCAAGGGTTATAGAGAGGAAAATTTGGTTGGGTACAATCTCAATCTCCGAAGTGCCGTTAACTTGAATATAGTTCTCCTCTTCCTGAGCAAAAACTGGAAAGGCAAATGTCAATGCCACCAAAGCAAAAAGTAGTCGTTTCATAATCTGCAATGTTTAGTCTGTTTGATATATAACGACAAAGATTGTGCAAATATTGCTATACCTATATTTTCTCTAACTTGACAACATTCTCAACATGATGCGTATGCGGGAACATATCTACCGGCTGAACTGATACTATACGATACATACCGCTCATAAGTGCAAGGTCTCGCGCCTGAGTTGCTGGGTTGCAGCTTACATAGACAATTCGCTTTGGCGCAGCATTGAGAATAACATCAATAACTGGCTCATCTACTCCAGCGCGCGGTGGGTCAAGGATAATCACATCTGGGCGACCATTGCGAGCGATAAAGTCATTGTCAAGCACCTTTTTCATATCACCAGCGTAGAAGACCGTATTGTCAATGCCATTGATAGCCGAGTTTACTTTTGCATCCTCAATAGCCTCTGGTACATACTCAATACCCACAACCTTCTTGCACTGGCGGGCGCAGAAATTTGCAATAGTACCCGTGCCAGTATAGAGGTCGTAGAGGATATCTCCCTCTTCAAGAGCCGCTGCCTCGCGTGTTACCTTGTATAGCTCATACGCCTGCTCGGAGTTGGTCTGGTAGAAAGATTTTGGACCTACCTTGAACTTTAATCCCTCCATACTCTCAAAAATATGGTCTTTGCCTGCATAGCAGATAGGGGTCTGGTCTGTGAGCGAGTCGTTCCACTTCTCGTTTACAAAGTAGATTAGTGAGGTAATCTCTGGAAAACGCTCCTTAATAGCATCAAGTAGGGCAGTGATGCGTGGTTGGTCGTTTGAGTTGAAAATAACAGAGAGCATAATCTCGCCCGTAGAGGCTGTGCGGATGATAATGCCTCGCATAAGTCCTTGATGTTCGCGAGCATTGTGGAATGAGTATCCATTGTCAATGCAGTACTGCTTGATAAAGTCGCGAATAGCATTGCTTGGCTCAGCCTGAAGATGGCACTTGTTTATGTCCAACACCTTGTCAAACATATTCGGCACATGGAAACCGAGTGCTGGTGCGGCCGCAATATCGCCACCCGCAGCAATCTCCTCATAAGTGAGCCAACGACGGTCTGCAAAGGTAAACTCAAGTTTGTTGCGATAGTAGAGCTGCTTTGCCGAGCCTAAACAAGGCTTAACCTCTGGAATGTCGAGCTTGCCGATGCGTACAAGTTGGTCGCGCACTTGTGCGGTCTTAAACTTAAGTTGCTCCTGGTATGGCAGATTCTGCCACTTGCAACCTCCACAGACACCAAAGTGCTCACATGTAGGCTCGCAACGCACCTCTGAACGCTTTACGAAGTTTACCACCGTTCCCTCCATAAAACGACGCTTTTTTGCCTTAATCTGCACATCTACAACATCCCCTGGAACGGTCATCGGTACAAAAACTACCATACCGTCATAGTGTCCCATCGCCTTGCCTTCAGCCGCAAGTGTTGTTATCTCAAGCCCCTCAATAAAGGGTAACTGACCTCTCTTTCTTGCCATACATATATTATTTGCTGGCAAAGGTAATAATTTTTTTGCTATTAGCTATTAGCCATTTGCTTTTAGCTGATTTTTTGCATACGAACAAAAAAAGACGACTGCATCTTTGCAGTCGTCTGGTGAACTCGCTGGAGCTCGAATTTAGCGCGACAAGCGCGTTATCACCGAAGGAGTGCCGCAGTCAACGGAGTTGGTGCGGAAAAACACGACTGAGGTAACCCCAAGTAAAAAGCTACCAGCGATTTCTTGGTTCTGTTTGTGGAGGATATGCTAGCATATCACGATAAAATGAGTATTTAGAGTATGCTTGCATACAATCACAATACTCATTTTACCGTTAGCAACGTAGTTGCGCCACAAACAAAAAAAAAGACGACTGCATCTTTGCAGTCGTCTGGTGAACTCGCTGGAGCTCGAATTTAGCGCGACAAGCGCGTTATCACCGAAGGAGTGCCGCAGTCAACGGAGTTGGTGCGGAAAAACACGACTGAGGTAACCCCAAGTAAAAAGCTACCAGCGATTTCTTGGTTCTGTTTGTGGAGGATATGCTAGCATATCACGATAAAATGAGTATTTAGAGTATGCTTGCATACAATCACAATACTCATTTTACCGTTAGCAACGTAGTTGCGCCACAAACAAAAAAAAAGACGACTGCATCTTTGCAGTCGTCTGGTGAACTCGCTGGGGCTCGAACCCAGGACCCCAACATTAAAAGTGTTGTGCTCTACCTGCTGAGCTACGAATTCATCGCACCAAATCGCTTTTTGGTGGTGCAAAGGTATAACATTTTTTTTAATTGCCAAAATAAATGGTAATAATTTTAACCAATATCAAAGGCAATGGTTGTTAGTTTACAAAACTTTTTCTAATTTTGCGTTGCTATTGTGCAAATAGCAAATATACGAAAGTGTTTTCGCAGTCCTTAATCGAAAATGTGGAAGTTTTCAGTACAAGAGGGCAAACGAACAGCACTCATTTCTTGTATAGCTATGTGGCTATGCACGGTTGTGCATATATCTCATACTATTCAGGTGTGGGGTATTGCGCGTTTATTCTTGTACAGGTCTTTCCACAACCTTCGATTAGATAAACGAAAGTCAACTCCACACTTTCTGTTTTTATAATACTCGTTAGGAGTTGGCGAGCTATAATTACATCTATTTTGTACAATGAAAAAGTTTTTACCACTTGTTGCATTGCTAATGTCGATGATTGTATCTTCGTGCAACAAATCTAATGGCGTTGAATCTTTGCCAGAACAAGAGCAGCCAGAACCTCATTTAGAATCTGTCAATTTTATACCTCAAAATAATTCAGAACAGGTAATTGTAGATGCGACAGAAAATATATCCTCTGCTGTTGCTCAATTTCAGTTTCAACTTACTCCACACTCTTTCGCAGTTACATTAGCTACATCTTGGAAAAATATTCTGTCAATGTATGCAGTAAGGGGTGATGTAAACTCATCAGACCATATTGCAATGCCTATAAAAATGTGTTCTGTGGATGTAGATAGCGGGGTAATTACGGTAGTTATATCTCTGGCAAAATTTCCTTCAGAATTTTTCACGGGAAAAATGAAGTTTAGTGTGTTCTTACAAATTACAGATAATCAAAGTATAATAACATCTGACTACATCCCTCTTGTTGTAGAAATAAAAGAAGAACCAGAGCCCGAACCAGAGCCTGAACCAGAGCCAGAGCCTGTTAAGATAGTTAATATCCCAGATAACTCTTTCAAAAACTATTTGTTGGCACTTTATGACATTGATGGAGATAATGAGATAAGCGAAGATGAGGCGAAAAGTGTTGAAAATATATCTTGCGCAAATAGAGAGATATCAGACTTGACAGGTGTAGAGTATTTCGTCAATCTTAAAAGTCTGGATTGCTCAGGAAATTCAATTACAGCACTTAATTTACGCAAAAATACAGACCTTATTAATTTTAGTTGTTCTGGCACTCAGGTTACCGATTTGAACTTAGCTTATAATAAGTCATTACAAAGTGTCAATTGCGCGAACAATCCTAAGTTAATTAATATAATATTGTGGAATGATGTTGATTTTGGCAAGATTAATCTAAGCATAGACAGTGGTAAAAAGATTATAAATACCAACGGAGAGTCAATCATAAAAGTAGGTTCCATTCTTACTGTAAATGGTGGTAAAGGTATTGTTTACCAAAGTGATTCTGTTGTTAAACTTATCTCTTGTAATGAGATGTCTGGACCTTGGAGTGTTGGAATTGACTGGAGTGCAAAATATGGAACAAGCGGCTGGGTGCTTCCTTCAATAGACGAATTATCAGCGGTCTATGGAGTGATTACAACACTAAATACGGTTTTGGTAGCGAATAATTTAACTCCTATCTCTGGACAATATTGGTCTTATACAGTATATAATAAATACGATGCCTATGGGATTAATTTTGCTGATGGTTCACTATTTCCACTCAAAGTAACCTATACCTTAAATGTGCGTTCATCATTAATTTATTAAAAGATAGCCTTTACTGACAAACAAAAAACGGCGAACAGGTCTCTGCTCGCCGTTTTGGTATCTATTGCAACTGTTACTCCTTTACAAGAACGATATAGTCGCCGGCTGCAAGGGTAGTGCTGAATGTTGCTGCGTTAAGCTCTACAGCAGCGTCGGTAATAAGGTTCTTCCAAGTACCCTGAACTGGAACATTGCAAGTTGCGTTGCTTGGGGTATTTGTGAAGTTCGCCATAACGATAACGCTACCAGCAGTTGTGCTGTATACAAGTGTCTTGGCTGCCATATTTGCATCGCCAACCTTCCAAGTATCAATAGCTGGCTTGCCATCAAAGCCGTACATTGCAGGGTGTGTAGTTCGGAATGTGATACACTTGCTCACTGCATCGTAGATAGCCTTGCGCTCGGCAATCTGCATATACTCCCAGTGTGATGGCTTTGGCTCAACCTTCTGACCGTCATCACTGCCGATAGTAACATCGTAACCCATCTCACCAAACTGCCACATCATCTTTGGATATGGAGAGAGGAAGTGGAGTGCATATGCTGCCTGAATGTGCTTTGAGATACGCTTCCAGTCGCTCTTAACATATGTCTGACCATAAGCAACGGCCTTATAAGCGATACGCTCCTCGTCGTGGTCCTCAATATTACCAACTCTACCAAATGCTACAGCACCGCTGAAGTCACTCTTACCGCTACCTGTCCAACCCATAACAGTCTCTGAGTATGGGCTAACAGCCTTACGCCACAGAAGGATACCCTTGTATGCTGCAATCTCCTCCTCCTCTTGGTAGTCAGAAAGGTGCTCAAGGATGATATATGCGTCGCTCTCAACCTCGCGGATAGCGTCTGCATAATCCTTGATAATCGCAATACGAGATGCGTCATACTGGTTCCAAGTACCTACATTGCTACCAGAGTTCTTCTGAGTAAGACCCTTTGAGAGGTCAAAACGGTAACCGTCAATATTGTACTCTGCAAGCCAGTACTGGAGCATAGTCTTGAAGTACTCGCGAGTCTTTGCGTACTCGTGGTTGAAGTCGTGGAATACATTGAATGGATGGCGAGCAACCTTATTGAAGAATGGGTTGCTATTTGATGCCTGACCGTCGCTGTCGCACCACATCTTCATCCAAGGGTGAAGGCCTGTAGCGTGGTTGATAACGATATCAACGATAACTGCAATACCGCGCTTGTGGCACTCGTCAATAAAGGTCTTATAGTCCTCCACAGTACCATACGCCTTGTCAGCGGCGAAGTAGAAGCAAGGGTTATATCCCCAGCTGTTATTGCCATCAAACTCCTGAATTGGCATAAGCTCAATAGCGTTGATACCAAGTGTCTGTAGGTGGTCAAGCTTTGCAAGAGCAGCCTTAACAGTTCCCTCTGGAGTAAAGTCACGGAAAAGAAGCTCGTAGATAGCAAGACTATTCTGCTTTGGACGCTGGAAGTCTGTTACCTGCCAGTTGTAAGTTGCTGGTGTAGTTGCAAATACTGATACAACATCGTTTGTCTTATCTGCAGGGTAAGGACGAAGATTTGGATAGACAGTAGCTGTGATATACTTGTCGTTCCAAGGGTCGAGAATCTTCTTTCCGTATGGGTCAGCACACTTGATAGTCTTGTCTACAAGGAACTGATATGCAACTTCTGTATTTGGAGCAAGACCCTCGATAGTTGTCCAGAAGTAGTCGCCATCCTTCTTCATCATATACTTGTTTGAAGGAGCGAAGTCGTTGAAGTCTCCCAGAAGCACTACCTGCTCCTTACCCGGAGCGTAGAGAACAACTGTTGCAGAGCTGCCATTTACAGTTACACCATCCTTAATGCCTGCAGGGCGAGCCTCTGTAGGTGTAGCACCAAGAACAGTTGCAGATACGGTCTCCTCTACGGTCTTTGTGCCATTTGAAGCCGCTGCCTTGAACACTACATCCTCAGTAGTAGTTGCAGTGTATACCCACTTAAGGTCCTGACCCTCTGATGTAGCAACAACCTGCTCGTTCTTGTAGAGAGTTACAGAGTTTGCATCCTTAGCAGCAACAGATACGGTGTAGTTGTTGTTAAGGTCAAGGATAGAGCGGTTTGCAGGAGAGATAATCTTTACTGCAAGACCTGGCTCTGAAAGCTCAACGAAGATATCACTACCGTTATCCTTCATCTCCTTTGAGCCATCTGCAGAGCGGAATACAAAGGCAAGGTGAGTGATAGTCTCTGAAGCAGGGATGCCATAGAAAGCACGAGGACCACCCTTGATAACGAGTTTGTGAACATTGTTCTTGACCTTTGTAAGGCGGCAAGATGGGTCGTTTACGGCCCAGTCAAACTTGACATACTTCCAGTCGGCAGTAGTTGTGCTTGAAGCAGTAAGCACACCTGTGTGAGCATAAATCTGACCTGTGAAGCCGTCAAGAGCTGTATTCTCGGTGTTGATGTAAACGATAACATCGGTTGTCATATCTCCAGTGACGAAGGTTGGGTCAGTAGAGATAAATGGATACTCCTCCTCGCCAGGATTTGGCGTTGGGTCTGGCTCTGGTTCTGGTTCAGGCTGCTCCTGACCTCCCTGTGGAGGACGGTTGTTTGCCAGATCGTCACTACCAACACAAGATGTGATGATAAATGCCGATAGTAGCATTACGATTAGAAGATTAAGTTTTTTCATAGAAATATTATTAAATTTGTTTGTAAATATACATTTATACCGTGCAAATTTTATTAAAATTGCTGTATTGAGAAAATCTTACCCTCTCAGTGGCTTAATAATCTATGTGAAATGTATAAAAATAGGTATGAGCGGATAGTAAAAAAGCGGCAAACTGCCGCTCTTACTCTTTTTACTACAGCCCTTGCTGCTCGCCACTCTCAAGCCAAGTGAGAAAATCGGCAGTCTTACTGCGACTGACAAATGAATCAATATCGCTTGCGGGCTTTAGTGTCAGCTTAATACGGTTGCCGAGTCGTTTTGCGACATTTCCGACAGCCTTGTCTGATACTATACAACTGCGCGAGATGCGGAAAAAGTTCGCTGGATTTAGCTCCTTGCTTATTGTATCAAGCGATATGTCCATAAGATATTTATCCCCTGCAAGAGTCATCAGATATGTACATCCGTCCTCTGAATAGAAATATGCGATATTTGCAGTCTCCACCATAACAATCTTGTCGTTATAACGCAGTAGATAGCGCTGCTTATAACGGCGAGCCTCAGATGATATCGCTCCTCGAAGTGCTTCAATATCAATGTTTTCTGCACTTCTAACCTTACGGCTGCGACAACGGTCAAGGGCGCGTGCAAGGTCAGCTACACTTACAGGCTTAAGTAGGTAGTCAATAGAGTTAACCTCAAACGCCTTAATCGCGTAGTTATTATAAGCCGTAACGATAATTACAGGGCAGTTGATTTTTGTACGCTCAAATATATCAAAGCACTTGCCGTCAGAGAGTTCAACATCCATAAATATTACATCTGGATACTTCTGGCAACTATCTAACCAACCTACACTTTTATCAACACTATCAAGAACTCCGCAGATGCGTATGTCGTCAAAATTTGTGGTTAAAGATCTCACAAGTGCCTGCTGTGCAACTAGCTCATCTTCAATGATTAAAATATCCATAGGTTTTTATATTAAAGGTAGTTTTACTTCAAAAATTGTATCTGTACTATTTATTATAATATCCTGGCCTATAGCACCTACATATTGCTTGGAGATATTCTTTAATCCCACTTTTGTACTATCTGTGCTTGAGGTCTTAGGCTGTAAATTGTTTCTTACGACAATATAGTCACCCTCAGTAAAAATAGATATATGCAGAGGCTGCTCTGCGCGAACAATATTGTGCTTAAAGGCATTCTCAATTAGCACCTGTAAGCTACACTGAACGACATATCGATTTTTTGCTGCACTATCAATACTCTTCTCAACAACAAAGCAGGCAGGAAAGCGTACTTCAAGAAGGTCGGTGTACTTGTCTATAAAGTCCAACTCCTCGTGCAGAACCACCAAATGCTCATTCTCATTTTGTAGCATATAGCGATAAAGCGCAGCGAGTTTTCGAACATATTCAGAAGCCTCGGCACTCTTCTGCTCCTCTATCAGTCCGTTAAGGATGTTAAGCGAGTTAAAGAGGAAGTGCGGGTCTACTTGCTGCTTTAGTATGTTATACTGAAATTGTGCCAAACGACGCTTCTCTTGCTCCGTCTCAATGCGGTTGCGGGTCTGGTAGACATAAGATATGAGCACCATAACCACATAGATAATCAAGTTTGCAATTATGGCAACTGAGAATATCTGAACGAATGTTATTTCACTAAATGGAGTATCTGTGCCAAATGGAAGATTGTATCCGATAATGAGTGCTGTGCTTAGTGCGATTATAACAGTCTCCATTATTAGTCCTGCGACATATCCAAAAGGGGAGGATAACCATGAATATCTGTTGTTCGCAATTAGATAAATTATGTTGCAGCAGATAAGTATAATAATTGCTAACGAGTTGCCTAATAGCAACTTAATAGATGTATTTACAGCCTCCTCTGAAAGAATTTCGCCAAAGACCTTGGTGTAAACAATTCGGATTAACAGTAGTAGTACCAGCATAATCACTATAGGCAGCATATGTGGCATCCAGATTGTTGTGTTAGAACTTCTGCCTCCGATTGATTTGTAGAGTAGAAGCATACCAAAGCCGATAATCTCAGTGGTGACAAAAGATGTCACTGCGTGCAGGGCTGGTGTAGGTATAAAATTGGCAAGCAATACCGCTCCATATGTACCGATGATAAATCCCAAAATGTTACCAGCAATAACACTTGCGGCAATAATTCCAAGACCCTGACCCTTGCGGATGGCAATGATTGCAATCATTGATACAGTTGCTACTGTAAGTATCAACTCATCAGACATATTAAGCAATCCACATAGCAGTACTATAACTGCGTGTGTAACAGCAAATATGTGTATTATACTTGAGCAAGTAGGACTCTTCATAGTTTTGGTTCCAAAAACAGTTCAAATTTAATACAAATTTATCAATTCTACAAACAATTTGTAAATATTTCATTAATTAACTATTATAAAATGTTTGAAATTGCCTTTCCGTTCACACCGATTTTTCGCCATTTCATACTATAAATTTTACCGCTCGCGTTGCAATATTTTCTCAGTTTAAAATATTTTTCAAAATTTGTCTATTGACAATAGGCGATTTATAAATTATTAAATTATTTTAATATTATGCAGTTAACTAAACCAAATCTCTCATTTTGGCAGATATGGAACTTGAGTTTCGGCTTCTTTGGAGTGCAGATTGCCTATGCGCTTCAGAGTGCTAACATCAGCCGTATTTTTGCCACACTTGGAGCAGATCCTCACTCGTTGAGCTACTTCTGGATTCTGCCTCCACTGATGGGAATGATTGTCCAGCCATTGGTTGGAACTTGGAGCGACAAGACTTGGTGTAAGTGGGGTAGGCGTAAGCCATATCTCTACTTAGGAGCTATTGTTGCCGTGCTTGTGATGGTGTTGCTACCTAATTCAGGTAGTCTTAGCCTTACCTTCAAGGCAGCGATGGCATTTGGTCTTGTAATGCTTATGTTGCTCGACACATCAATCAATATGGCAATGCAGCCATTTAAGATGATGGTCGGCGATATGGTAAACGAAGAGCAGAAGGCAACAGCTTACTCTGTCCAGAGTATGCTTTGTAATGCTGGCTCGCTTGTAGGCTACCTCTTCCCATACCTGTTCACTTGGATAGGTATCAGCAACATCGCTCCAGAGGGCGTCATTCCAGATTCAGTAACCTACTCTTTCTACGCTGGTGCTGTGATTATGATTCTCTGCGTATTCTACACAGGCTTCACGGTTAAGGAGATGCCTCCACAGGAGTATGCCAAGTTCCATAATATTACCGAGAGTGAGAAAAAGAGTGACAAGAACCTGTTCCAGTTGCTTATTGATGCTCCAAAGGTATTCTGGCAGATTGGTCTTGTGCAGTTCTTCTGCTGGTTTGCCTTCCTCTATATGTGGAACTACACAAATGGTGCCATAGCTGACAATGTTTGGGGTACAACTGATACCGCTTCTGAGGCTTATCAGATTGCTGGTAATTGGGTAGGTGTGCTGTTTGCCGTTCAGGCTATAGGCTCTGTGCTCTGGGCAATGGTCCTTCCAATGTTCCGAAATATTAAGGTAGGCTACTCGCTGAGCCTTCTGCTGGGAGCAGTTGGATTTATCTCTACATACTTTATTCACGATCAATATCTACTCTTTATATCATTCATACTTATCGGTTGTGGCTGGGCTGCAATGCTTGCTATGCCATTTGCAATGCTGACCAACTCACTGTCTGGTAACTCTATGGGTGCATACTTAGGTCTGTTTAACTGTACAATTTGCTTGCCACAGATTGTTGCAGCACTTCTGGGTGGTGTAATACTCTCTTTGGTTGGTAGCAGTCAGCCAATGATGTTGGTTGTTGCTGGAGTGTCAATACTTTGCGGCGCTGCAGCAGTGTTTGGTATTAAGGAAAAAACTAAATAACACCAATTATATTTATTCATTTAACACTATTTTTATGAAAAGACTTCTAATGTGTGTGGCAATTACGCTTCTGTGCGTAATTATCCCGCCACTTGCCCTCGCTCAGGGTGGCAAGGAGGTAAAGGGTGTCGTTGTCGATGCAGAGGGTCTTCCAATTCTTGGAGCAACTGTTGCCGAGGTTGGAACTCTAAATGGTACGATGACAGACATTCAGGGTCAGTTTGTACTGACTGTTAAAGGCGACAACTCTGTTGTTGAGATTAGTTTTATTGGTTACAAGACCGTTCATCTTGCAGCAAACTCTACAGAGCTGTCTCGCGTAACTCTTCATGAGGACGCTATGGGTCTTGAGGAGGTAGTAGTAATCGGTTACGGTACTGTAAAGAAGAACGACATGACCGGTTCTGTTATCGCTGTTAAGGCTGAGGAGCTTAACCGTGGTGCTCTTACCTCTCCACAGGAGCTTCTCCGTGGTAAGGTTCCAGGAGTAAACATCGTCTCTGGCAACGGTGCTCCAGGCGCTGGCGCCGAGATTCGTATCCGTGGTGGCGCATCACTCTCTGCTAACAACGACCCACTTATCGTTATTGATGGTGTGCCTGTTGCTAAGGAGGCAGGTGTTGGTATGTCAAACGGCCTTGCTACTGTAAACCCTAACGATATTGAGTCGTTTACAGTTCTTAAGAGTGCTTCTGCAACTGCTATCTATGGTTCTCGCGCATCTAATGGTGTCATCCTTATCACTACAAAGAAGGGTGCAAAGGGTGCTCCACGCGTATCGTATAATGGTAGCGTTTCTGTAAAGCACAACTACAACACTATGGATATGATGAACGCTGAGGAGTTCAAGAATCACATCCTTACTGTTGCTCCAGACATTGCAGACAAGTCAAACGCTCTGTTTGGTACTGCTGATACAGATTGGCAGAAGGAGATTTACCGTCTTGGTATCGCTACTGACCACAATGTATCTATCACAGGCTCTGCAGCTCAGGAGAAGCTCCCTTATCGTGCTTCTGTAGGTTATGTTTACGATGGTGGTACAATTAAGAAGTCAGATAACCAGCGTATCACTGCTGATGTTAGCTTGGCTCCTAAGTTCCTTAAGGATCACCTCTCTGTAAACTTCAATGCAAAGGGTATCTACAACCGCGCAAACTATATTGATGGTGGTGTTATTGGCTCGGCTGTATACTATGATCCTACACAGTCTCCATATGTTTATGACGCAGATGGTAATATTGACTATACTACTAACAACGGTTACAACAACTGGTCTACAGACCTTACTACTTGCAACCCACTCTCTATGCTCTATGATCAGTGGGATGGTAACGAGTCTCTCCGTGCTCTGGGTAACATCCAGGTAGACTATAAGGTACACGGCTTTGAGGATTTGAGCTTCAACCTTAACCTCGGTCTCGATTACACCTCTACAAATGGTAATAAGGGTAATATGCCAGGCTCTATCTTCGCTAACCGCGATGGTGGTGACGATGGTAAGTATAAGACTCGTGGTCGTTATAGCTCTTATAACAACATTCACAGCAACCAGCTTCTTGAGTTCTACGCTAACTACAGCAAGGAGGTTAATAACCACAGCATCAACGCTATGCTCGGTTACTCTTGGTCAAAGAACTACTCTGAGACTACAAACCGTAACTTCGGTCGTATCGCTCCAGCAGATCCTACACTTACACTGTTTGATGTAACACAGATTGGTGATACTACGGTTGCTGCTTCTCGTAATGCACTTGTATCATTCTATGGTCGTATAAACTACGCTTATGACTCTCGTTACCTTGCAACATTTACAATGCGTGCCGATGGTTCTTCTCGCTTTGTAGGTAAGAACCGTTGGGGTTACTTCCCATCAGCAGCTGTTGCATGGAACATTGCTCAGGAGAGCTGGCTTAAGGATTCTGAGGCTGTATCTGCCCTCAAGCTTCGTTTAGACTGGGGTATCACTGGTCAGCAGGAGTTTAGTGACATCTATGCAGCAGTTCAGTATGCAACTATTTCACAGAACCCTACAACTCAGTATCCACTCGGTCCTGATCAGTTCTTCTTCCCAGTTCGTCCAAATGCTTACAACGAGAGCCTTAAGTGGGAGGAGACTACTACTTACAATGTTGGTTTGGACTTCGGCTTCCTCCGCGGTAGAATCAGCGGTAGCGTAGATGCTTATTACCGTTACACTGACGACCTTATCTCTCATGTGAATGTACCTCTTGGTGCAAACTTCTCTAACTATGTATACCAGAACATCGGTGCTATGGAGAATAAGGGTGTCGAGGTATCTCTCAACTTTATCCCAGTAGAGACTGAGGACTGGAACCTCCAGATTGGTTTGAATGGTACTTGGCAGCAGACTAAGATTACTGAGCTTCCTTCAGCATACATCGACCTCGGTGGTGCAGGTGGTGGTACTGGTAACACAGTTCAGCGTCACCAGGTTGGCTACTCTCCATATACATTCTATGTATGGCAGCAGGTTTACGATGCAGAGGGCAATCCAATCCAGAACGCTCTTGTAGACCGCAACCAGGATGGTCAGATTACTAACGAGGACCGTTACATGTCAAATAAGAGTCCAAACCCAGACTTCTTCTATGGTGTGAGCCTTAAGCTCGCTTATAAGAATTGGGACTTTGGTTTCAACGGTCACGGAACAGTTGGTAACTATATGTTCAACGATGTACTTCGCGGTTCTGCTACTGCATACTACCGTGATGTAATCGACAAGGGCTACCTTGTAAACACTCAGGCTGCTGGTGCAAAGTATGGCTTTACTGCAAACCCTACAACAGCACAGTCTCTATCTGATATGTTCCTTGAGGATGCTTCATTCTTCCGTATGGACGATATCAACCTTGGTTATACCTTCCGCAATATTGGTCAGTGCAAGACTCAGATTCGTATTGCAGCAGGTGTTCAGAATGTCTTTACACTCACAAAGTACAGCGGTCTTGATCCAGAGAGCTCTGTAGCTGGTGGTATTGACGGAAACATCTATCCACGCCCACGCATCTACAGCGTACGCTTGGGTATTAACTTTTAATTGAGTGAAAAATATGAAAAAGATAATGATTCTTGCCGCTGCTGCGGCGTTCGCCCTCACCTCGTGTGTAGGCGTGCTTGATCAGGAGCCGATGTCAAGTGATATCGTCGGTAGTGATGAGGTATATTCGAATCCTACATATCGTCTTGGCCAGCTCGCAAAGATTTACGGTAGCTTCAACCTTACCGGTAACGATGGCGCTGGTAGTAAAGATATCGAAGTTGGTGACGCTGGTGCATCGGAGTTTATCCGTGCATGGTGGTCTGTCAATACCCTTACAACCGATGAGGCAAAGTGTGTTTGGGGTGACCCTTGGGTAAAGGAGATTATTACCAACACCTGGACAACTACAAAGAATGACGCTATCTACGCTACTTATGTTCGTGGCGTGATGATGGTTACTCTTGCAAACCAGTATCTCCGTTCTACAGACGACTCTGACCCAGAGATTGCTACTGAGCGCGCAGAGGTTCGCGTACTTCGTGCTATGGCTTACTGGATACTCCTTGACACTTTCGGTAACCCTCCATTTACTACTGAGGCTGACCCTATGGGTGCTGTAAAGCCACAGCAGACTACTGCTCCAGAGCTTTACGCTTGGCTGAAGGGAGAGCTTGAGGAGCTCGTTTCTGAGGAGTCACACCTTAAGGCTGTTCACACTCAGACTTACCCACGCCTTGACAAGGGTGCTGCTTATGGTCTTCTCTCTCGTCTGCTTATCAACCACAAGACTTACCTCGGCACAGAGGATAAGGAGGTTTATCAGCAGGCTATGGATGCTGCAGAGCAGGTAATTGACAAGTACACTCTTGCTCCAGAGTACCGCGAGCTCTTTATGGGTGACAATGGTCAGAATCCTGATGCCCTAGGTGAGATTGTTCTGGCTGCTTGCTATGATGCAAACAAGACTCAGTCTTACGGTGGTACTACATACTTTATCGCTGCAAGTACAAACAACAATAACAACCTCGGTCTTGCTGCAGGTTGGGCTGGTTTGAATACTTCAACACAGTTTGTTGCAAACCTTCTTGGTGCTGCTGCTGACGGTGCTGCTGTTGGTCAGAATGTAGACGACTTTACTACTACAGACAAGCGTGCGCTTGTATCACTCAAGTACTCTGACAAGAAGGAGCAGGCTATTGACGCCTTCACTTCTGGCTGGCACGTATTCAAGTTCAACAACCTTCACTCTGATGCTACAGACCTCTATGGCGAGCACACAAATGTTGTTGAGCAGTTTGCTTCTATCGACTTCCCACTTATCCGAGCAGCTGAGATGTACCTTATCTATGCTGAGGCAAAGACTCGTTACGATGGTGGTACTACTTCAGATGCTAAGGCTGTAAAGTGCATTACAGATCTTCAGAAGCGTGCAGGTCTTAACCCAGCAATTACAAGCATTACACTTGACAATGTATTCACTGAGATTACTCGTGAGCTCTACTGGGAGGGTCTTCGTCGTACAACCCTTATCCGCTTTGACAAGTTTGTAGAGGGTAGCTATGTATGGCCATTCAAGGGTGGTGCTGAGTCTGGTCAGGCTCTTGCAGCTCATATGAAGCTCTTCCCAATTCCAGATGAGGACTTGGTCGCAAATCCAAACCTCACTCAGAACAAGGGTTATTAATCCATAAAATTTTGAAACAATGAAAATTTTGAAATATTTACCGATAGTTGCAGCAGCTCTGCTCTCATTCTCTTGTCAGGAGGTTGAGAAGACCTATGCTGCACCAGCTGACCAGGTACAGGCTCCTGTACTCAACGCTCACGCTGATATCGTTGTGGAGGAGGCTACTCTTTCAAACAATGTTACCTTCACCTGGAGTGAGGTTGATTACGGCTATCCTGCACAGGTTACATATAGCCTCTATGTAGTATATGGTGGTGCAGAAGTTCAGCTTGGTCAGTCTTTCACTACAAGCTACACTATGTCAAAGGAGGCTCTGAACAATATGCTTGTCGACGAGAAGGGTCTTGCCCTTCCTGTTGGCGAGGTTTCAGAGGTCTCTCTCTATGTAACATCTGCGATCTCTAACAATGTAAATAGCGAGGCTTATACAAAGAAGTCAGAGGCTATCACACTTAAGATTACCACTGTTGCAGCTACTACTGCTCCTTGGGTTCGTCGTTATATCCATGTTCCAGGTAACCACCAGGGTTGGGCTCCAGATTCAGCTCCAATTCTTTGGGAGACTGGCGAGGATAGCTTCAAGTTTGAGGGTCTTGTTTACCTTGTAAATGCTGAGAATGCAACTGCAAATGTAGAGTTCAAGTTCACTCAGGGTCCAAACTGGGATGTAAACCTCGGTGGTAGCGTTGATTCAATGACTCCAGGTGGCGATAATATCGTAATTGAGGCTGCAAATAGCGGTGCTTACTGGATTACTGTTGAGACTGTAGAGGACTTCTCTACTGGTTCTGTTAAACTTAGAAAGGTTGGTGCTGTTAATGTTATTGGTAGCGCTGTAGGTGGCTGGGAGGTTGCTAATGACCTTGCTCTTACTTGCACCGATGTTAATGGTCAGGTTTGGTCTGGCGTATGCGACAATTGCGCTGGTGGTGAGTTCAAGTTCCGTCTTACTGGTGGCGACTTTGAGTCTAACCCTTGGGAGATGAACTGGGGTGGCGACATTAACCACATGACTGTTGGTGGTGACAACATCACTACAGACCTCTCTGGTAAGGTTCGCTTTACTATCAACTTCCGCGGTGATGTTCCTGCTCTTGCAGAGGATGCAACAAATCCATCTCCAATCTTTGCAACTGTAGCAGCTGAGTAACAAACAATGGAGTGGCAGACAGTCTGCCACTCTTAAATAAAACAGAAAGATTATGAAAATTTGGAAATATATTTTGTCGGCTGCAGCACTCCTTTCAATGGGTGCATGTAACCACGATGCAGACGAGATGGTAGTTCCTACACGCAACCTTGATATCGCTGCCCACAACGCAGTTGTTGTAAACGATATTACTGCTGCCGAGGAGTTTACCCTTACTTGGTCTGCTGCAAAGTTCGGTGTTCAGACCGAGGTAGAGTATGCAGTGTCTGCTATAGTTAATGGCAGAGGACCTATCGCTTTGGATACCACTTCACACCTCTATTATACAATTTCAAACGCAGAGTTGCTTAAGGCGTTGAATATTACTATTGGAGGTAAATATAATGTTGATTTTATCGTAACAGCTACTGCTGCATTAGAGGGTATTAAGAGTATGAAAGATACCACTTCTGTTGCTGTTACAGTTGATAAGGAGTCTATTATGTATGTAGTAGGTGGTTATCAGGGTTGGAATCCGGCTGGTCCTATTTCTCGCCTGCGTCAGGGTAGCGACGGTTTGTTCCGCGGTTTTGTTCACATCCTTTCAGATGTTAATGGAGCTAACGAACTTAAGTTGGCTACTCAGCCAAGTTGGAATGCTGGTTACTTCGGTATTAAGAATGGTGTTATCAGTCCTGATGGAGATGCTGCAAATATTGTTTTGACAAAGGGCTTACACTTCTTACTCTTTGATTACCACAACCGTAAACTTGTTGATGTACCTCTTACAAAGATTGGTCTTATCGGTGCAGGCGCTGCATTTGGTGACTGGGCTACTGACGGTGCTCAGTTCACTTATGACGAGGCTAACAATGTATGGGTTGCAACTGTTGAGAATGTTGTTGCTGAGAGCGAGTACAAGATTCGTTTCAACGATATGTGGGATGTAGTTGATGCAGAGGGCAACGGCTACAACATCTCTCTTGGTGGTGAGAAGGGCAACCTTGTAATGGGTGGCGGTAACCTCAAGGCTGGTTATAACGGTACAGTAACATTTACCCTTAACCTCTTTGATGCTCCATATACTCTTACAGAGGCTGGTCCAGCTCCAAAGTTACTCCACATTATCGGTGGCTATCAGGGTTGGAACCACGGTGCTCCTCACTCTACAATCAAGGGTGACAATGGCGTTCTTACAGGTTACTTCTATGTACCTAACGCTGAGTCTAAGGAGTTCAAGTTCTGCACAGACCTTAACTGGGATGGTATTAACTATGGTATGGCTAACGGCGTTATCAGCACTGATGGTGGCGCTGGCAACATCTCTCTTGAGCCAGGTCTTTGGCACATAAAGTTTGACTACTATGCAAACACTCTTACTACTACAGCTATCACTAAGGTAGGTCTGATTGGTAATGGTGACGCATTTGGTGGTTGGGGCACTGATGTAGAGATGACTTATAACGAGGCTACTCAGACTTGGAATGCAACTATTGAGAATGTTCCTGCTGATAATGAGTACAAGGTACGCTTCAACGCTGACTGGGGTATCAACCTCGGTGGCGATGCTACTAACCTTACTCAGGACGGTGCAAACCTTAAGACCGTTAAGAGCGGTACTGTAACATACGCTCTGAACATCTTTGCACACCCATATACTATTGTAGAGCAGTAGTATTTTTGACCGGAGAGCTTTGACCGGCTCTCCGGTTCCTAAAGGAAATTATAAAACCTAATATACTATGTTAAAGAAGTTTTTATCGTTATCTCTGCTTGCAGCAATGATTTTCAGCTCATGTTGCAACAATACCCCGCAGGGCGCACATCCAGATTGGACCTACAATGCGGTTGTATATGAGATGAATGTGCGTCAGTATACCCCAGAGGGTACATTTACTGCTGCTGCCGAGCACCTCCCACGCCTTAAGGAGCTTGGTGCAGATATTGTTTGGCTTATGCCTATCTATCCAATCGGCGTGAAGGAGCGCAAGGGTAGTCTTGGCTCATATTACGCTATTTCAGACTACTGCGCAACAAACCCAGAGTTTGGTACTCTTGAGGATTTTGACGCCTTTGTTGCAAAGGCCCACGAGCTTGGCCTTAAGGTTGTGCTTGACTGGGTGGCTAACCACACATCTCCAGATGCACTCTGGATTAATGAGCGACCTGCAGATTGGTATGTTCGCGATGAGAATGGTAATACTATTGTTCAGTACGACTGGACAGATATTGCAAAGCTGAACTACGACAACCATGATATGCGCGCCGAGATGGAGAAGGCTATGCGTTTCTGGATGGAGCGCGGTATTGACGGTTTCCGCTGCGATATGGCTTGCGAGGTCCCATTTGACTTCTGGAAGGCTGTTATCCCTGCTATTCGTGCAGACTATCCACAGATGTATTGGCTTGCAGAGGGAGAGCATCCAGAGCTTCACAATGGCTCTTTTGATGCTTCATATGCTTGGGAGCTTCACCACCTGCTCAACGCTATTGCTCGCGGTGAGAAGGGTGTAGCTGAGCTTAAGGAGTATATCGCAAAGGATGCAGCAAACACCCCTGCAGAGGCTTTCCGCCTGATGTTTACATCAAACCACGACGAGAACTCTTGGGCGGGAACTGAGTTTGAGCGTATGGGAGATGCAGCTAAGGTTATGGCTGTTCTCACATTCACTCTTCCAAACGGTCAGCCACTGATTTATACAGGTCAGGAGATGGGTTGGAACAAGCGTTTTGAGTTCTTTGAGAAGGATAATATTCCTGCTTGGCAGGCAAATGAGTATACTGAGTTCTACAAGGAGCTTACAACTCTTCGTCACAATAACCCTGCACTTGCTGCAGGCGAGCGTGGCGGTAAGATTGAGTATATCGAGGAAGTGCCAGCGGGCGTGTTCGCATTTACTCGCGCCGTAGAGGGTAACTCTGTTACTGTCTATGCTAACCTTACAAAGGAGCCTATTTCGTTTAACGACATCAACCTTAATGCTTGGGGTTGGAACATAATTACAAAATAGTATGAAGAAGTTATTGATATTTTTTGCTGCTTTGGGTCTTTGCTCTTGCTCTCAGAGTGCAACATTTGATCCAAGCACTATTGCCGACTCTACTACTCAGATTGCCCGCGTAGAGCCATTGAGTTGGTGGATTGGTATGAAGACTCCACTCCAGATTATGGTAAACGGAGAGAATATCTCACAGTACAACCTCACTATAGAGGGTGGTAATGGGGTAGAGGTTACGGCTGTTCATAAGGCAGATAGCCCAAATTACCTCTTTGTAGATGTGGCTGTTGATGCAGATGCAAAGGCAGGTACATACTACCTTGTATTTAAGAAGGGAGAGGAGACATTTAAGTATCCATATACAATCGCAGAGCGTCGAGATGGTTCAGCTGAGCGTAAGGGATTTACTACAGCAGATGCTATCTATCTGCTTATGCCAGACCGCTTTGGTAACGGCAATCCTGAGAACGACTCTACTGATTGTACATCGGAGAAGGCTGATCGCAAAGCATTTTTTGGTCGTCACGGTGGTGACTTACAGGGTATGATAAACGGTTTGGATTATATTGCTTCACTGGGAGCCACCACCATCTGGCCAACTCCACTGCTCTTGGATAATGAGCCACACGAGTCTTACCACGGCTATGCTTGTGGTGACTACTACCACATTGACCCGCGTTTTGGTGACAATAATCTCTACAAGGAGTTTGTCGCTCAGGCACACAATCGCGACCTTAAAGTTATTATGGATGTTGTGACAAATCACTGCGGTGTTGCTCACTGGTGGATGAAGGACCTTCCATTTAAGGATTGGGTACATGTGTTCCCAGAGTATACAGGCACAAATGTATGCTTCTCTACAAATATGGACCCTAACGCATCGGCTTACGACCTTAACCTTCAGGAGAGTGGTTGGTTTGTACCATCAATGCCAGATATGAATCTGAACAACGAGTTTGTGCTTAACTACTTCAAGCAGTGGGCTGTATGGTGGATTGAGTTTGCAAATCTTGACGGTTTCCGCGTAGATACATATCCATACAACGAGAAGGAGCCTATGAGCCAGTGGTGTAAGTCAGTTATGGCAGAGTACCCTAATATTAATATAGTAGGCGAGTGCTGGACATCATCTATTCCACAGCTTGCTTACTGGCAGGGTGGTAATGCAAACAAGGATGGTTTTGATAGCAACCTTCGCTCGGTTATGGACTTCCCACTTCAGGAGGCTATTGGTCACGCGCTCTCTTGTGACACTCCGGGTTGGGGTCAGGGTATGACTCGCGTATATGACTGTCTGTCACACGACTTTGTATACCACGACCTAAGTAATATGATGATTTTTGCAGGTAACCACGATATGACCCGTATTGGCGATGTTATCCGCAAGAATCCTAACCGTGCAAAGATTGCGATGGCTATGCTTGCAACAATGCGTGGTATTCCGCAGATTTTCTATGGCGACGAGATGATGCTCTGCTCTGTAGACCTTAGTCAGGGTCACGGTGGTCTTCGTATTGACTTCCCGGGTGGCTGGGCTGGCGATAAGACCAATCTGCTTACAGCAGAGGGTCGTAAGGGTCAGCACAAGGAGTTGTTTGACTTCTCTTCTCGCCTGCTGAACTGGAGAAAGAGCAAGAGTGTTATCCACAACGGAGAGACAATGCACTTTATGACTCGCGACAACACATACGCATACTTCCGTTATGATGATACAGATGCAGTATTTGTCTATATCAACAACTCTGGCGAGACAAAAACTATTCCTTGGTATAACTACGCTGAGATTGGCTCTTCGCTCAAGGATGGTCGCTGTGTGCTTACTGGCGAGGCAGTTGTTGTTGATGATGAAACAAAGGTTGCTCCACACAGCGTAATTATTGTAGAATATAAGAGATAAGATAGTATGAGAAAGATATTTTTAACCCTACTTGCAGCAGTTGCAACAATGAGCATCTCTGCAAAGGAGACACTTACCTCCCCAGATGGCAACCTTGTGCTTACATTTGAGATTGGTAAGGATGGTGCTCCAACATATAGCCTTGACTATAAGGGTAAGGCAGTTGTTCTTCCAAGTGGTATGGGCCTTGAGCTTCGTGGTCAGGACCGTCAAATCTCTTTTGGCGAGGAGATTACAAAGTCAGAGCACGGCAAGTCAGTTTCACTGTACAACAACTTCCGTCAGACAGGCGTTACTCGCAGCGATTCAGATACAACTTGGACTCCAGTATGGGGCGAGGTAGCGACTATCCGCGACAACTACAAGCAGATGGTTGTAAGCCTTGAGCAGAAGGAGCGTAAGTATAAGATGGATATCGTATTCCGTCTCTATAACGAGGGTCTTGGCTTCAGATATGTGTTCCCAGCGCAGACGGAGCTCACATACTTTGTAATTAAGGAGGAGAAGACAGAGTTTGCAATGACTGGCGACCATATTGCATGGTGGATTCCGGGCGACTACGATACTCAGGAGTATGAGTACCACCGTTCACGCCTCTCGGAGATTCGCGGTCTTATGCAGCAGGCGATTACTCCTAACTCTTCACAGACTCCATTCTCGGCTACTGGTGTTCAGACATCACTTCAGATGAAGACTGACGATGGTCTCTATATCAACCTGCACGAGGCAGCGCTTGTAGACTACTCTTGTATGCACCTTGACCTTGATGATAAGAAGATGGTCTTCCACTCACACCTTACACCAGATGCGCAGGGTTGGAAAGGCTATCTTCAGGCTCCTTGCCGTACCCCTTGGCGTACAGTGATGGTATCAGACGACTGTCGAGATATTCTTGCTTCAAAGCTCATCCTTAACCTTAACGACCCTTGTGCTTACGAGGATACATCTTGGATTAAGCCAGTTAAGTATGTAGGTGTTTGGTGGGAGATGATTGCTGGAGGTGGTAACTGGGCCTATACAGAGGATTTGCCTGCTGTACAGCTCGGTGTTACTGACTACACAAAGGTTAAGCAGAGTCCTAAGCACTCGGCAAATAACACTCGCGTGCGTCGTCTTATTGACTTTGCAGCCGAGCACGGCTTTGATGAGGTACTTGTAGAGGGCTGGAATGTCGGCTGGGAGGATTGGTTTGGCAAGACCAAGGATTATGTCTTTGACTTTGTGACTCCATATCCAGACTTTGACATTAAGGCACTGAACGAGTATGCACACAGCAAGGGCGTTCGTCTGATGATGCACCACGAGACTTCATCTTCTGTTCGCAACTATGAGCGTCATATGGATGCTGCGTATAAGTTGATGAATAAGTATGGCTACACATCACTCAAGAGTGGTTATGTGGGCGATATTATCCCTCGCGGAGAGTATCACTATGGCCAGTGGATGAATAACCACTACCTCTATGCAATTAAGAAGGCAGCTGAGCATAAGATTGTTGTAAATGCTCACGAGGCAGTGCGTCCTACAGGCCTGTGCCGTACATATCCAAACCTTATCGGTAATGAGTCTGCTCGCGGAACGGAGTATCAGTCATTTGGCGGTACTCGTCCACACCATGTATGTATTCTTCCATTTACACGCCTTCAGGGTGGCCCTATGGACTACACTCCTGGTCTGTTTGAGATGGAGGTGTCAAAGCTCAATCCAAACAACCATTCACATGTAAATGCTACAATCTGTAATCAGCTTGCGCTCTACCTGACACTCTACTCTCCTCTGCAGATGGCTGCAGATACACCAGAGAACTACGAGCGTTTTATGG
The DNA here is from genome assembly GCA_015059785.1 of Rikenellaceae bacterium. Classification (GTDB taxonomy): domain Bacteria; phylum Bacteroidota; class Bacteroidia; order Bacteroidales; family Rikenellaceae; genus Alistipes. The sequence goes on along the minus strand of SUZS01000005.1, from coordinate 38,207 downwards.
ACGCATTCCAGTTTATCAAGGATGTGGCAGTCGATTGGTCTGATAGCCGCTATATTGAGGCAGAGGTTGGCGAGTATATTACTGTTGCCCGCAAGGCAAAGTATAGTGGCGAGTGGTTCTTGGGTAGTGTAGCGGGTTACGATGCTCGTACATCAACAGTCGCCCTTGACTTCCTTGAGCCAAATCAGGTATATGTAGCAAAGATTTATGCTGATGCTGCTGATGCACACTACAAGACAAATCCACAGGCTTATACAATCCGCGAGGTGCGTTGTACCTCAAAGAGCGTACTTAAGCAGAATGTTGCTGCGGGTGGCGGTTATGCCGTATCTTTCCGCAAGGCAACAGATGCAGATAAGAAACTTAAAATGCTTCGATAGATAGGTTAGTAATTAATTTGGTAGATAGGAGTGACAAAATTGTTGCTCCTATCTCTTTTTTTACTACCTTTGTGTAGTAATATGGGTAACTATGAAAAAATTTCTCGCCTTTCTGCTTACACTGTTTATCTGCTTGACAGCCGTAGCTCAAGTAGAGAACTCTATTGTTTTGGACAGCAAATCGTTCCGCGCTGTGCAAACGGATGCCCTTACGGGCGTGAATATTGACCCAATCGGCGTAGACCATTCACGTCAGGCGTGTGCGCGTGTGAAGATTAAGTTTGACCGTATGAATAGGGCGCAGATAGATGCTCTTGTGGTAAAAATGCGCTCAAATACTGACCTGACGAAGCAGAAGGTTGCCGACTACTATGACAATGTACTAATTCTTGAGATGACCGCCAAGCCTAATACCCGTTTCTACTTTGTCAGTCCAGAGTTTGGGGAGAGTAACGAGGTTACGCTTAATCTTGAGGGCAATCGTGAGTATGAGATGCTTGCGAGCCTCAATCAGACATACAGCATTATTGTAGATAGCAATGTCGCGGGGGCAGATGTTTATCTTGACGGCATTTTTAAGGGTCAGACTGACTCTGCAATGCGTTTGACAGTGAGAGAGGTGCTTATTGGTGCGCATACACTCAAACTTACTTACGGAGCAGTTAGCCACGAACAGAAGATAGAGGTCAATGGAGGTAGTATATCTTTCCGTCAGAATGTAGACACAGCGGCAAATGAGCCACAGTTTGTTGTCTTTGCCGTTGAGCCAGCCTCGGCAGTCGTTATTATCAACAATCAGCACTATACTCTTACAGAGGGAGCGATGCGAGTAGTTCTTGATAGTGGCACATACAACTACACTGTAACAGCTGCGGGATATCATCCCCAGAGTGGCACATTTACTGTTTCGGGAGCAAAGGTAGAGAAGCATATTGCTCTCAAGGCAGATATTGCAAATGTTACACTTACTGCGCCAGATGGTGCTGAGATTTGGATAAATGGCGAGAAGAGGGGTGTGGGAAGTTGGAGTGGTAATCTGACTTCGGGAACATATATCTTTGAGGCTCGTAAAGCGGGGCATAGAACAACTACGCTATCAAAGCATATTACATCGGCGCAACCACAGCAGAGCTATACTCTTACAGCGCCAACGCCAATAGTAGGCTCTGTAATGGTGGATGGTACGCCACTTATGGCGGAAGTTGCTATAGATGGCAAGAGTGTAGGTACAACGCCACTCAAAATTAGTAACATACTTATTGGAAATCACAAGGTTACTGTCTCAAAGAGTGGATATGCTCCATACTCGCAGAGTGTAACAGTTACTGAGGGTAAAACGGCGACTGTAAATATAACACTCAATAAGCAAACAACACCTACATCTAACTCAAACAAGATATTTTACACCTCTACAGACGGCAAGGTTGTCACTCCGTATGATAGCAAGGCCTTTGGTGTGAAAATTGTCTCAAATGTCTATGTGAATGGTAAGGGCACAATCACTTGCGAAGGTCCGATAACAAAGTTTGGCGAATGGGCTTTTGAGGCTTGTGAGACTTTGGCAACTATAACTATCCCAAACTGTGTAACTACTATAGAGAATTGCGCATTTTCTCGTTGCAAAGGCTTGATTAGCATAACAATCCCAGAGGGTGTCTTTCACTTGGGAAGAAGTGTTTTTCAAGGCTGTGAAAAACTGCAGACGGTTACTGTGCCAAATAGCGTAACCTCAATCAGTGAGTCATTGTTTTGGCAGTGTAAAGGTTTGGTAAATGTGAAATTAGGTAACAACACTACTCACATAGATGACCTCGCTTTTGGTTATTGCGAGAGTTTGACAAGTATAACTATTCCAAGTAGTGTTACATCGTTTGGCCGTTCTCCGTTTATCTCTTGTACTAAACTAAAGGACTTTTATGGCAAGTTGGCCTCGGTGGATAACCGTTGTATAGTTTTGGATGGGCGGATTGTTTCGTTTGCACCAGCAGGCCTAACTGACTATACCATACCAACAGGTGTTACAACTATTGGAGAACAGGCGTTCGATGACTGTTCGCTGACAAGTATTACAATTCCTGATAGTGTTACAAATATTGAGCCTTGGGCATTCTGTTCTTGCAAAAACCTACAAGCCTTTTACGGTCGTTACGCTTCAGCAGACAATCGCTGTTATATTGTAAACGGGGTTTTACTTGCCTTTGCACCCGCGGGATTAACTCAATATACTATTCCAAATGGCGTCACAACAATTGGAGATGGCGTATTTTCTGATTGTAAATTAAATAAAGTCTCTATTCCAAATAGTGTTACATATATTGGCGATGGCGCATTTCAATATTGTTACGATTTAGCCTATATCACAATCCCAAATAGTGTTACATATATTGGTAAGGGCGCATTTAACTACTGTAATAGTTTAAGGAGCATAACGATTCCCCAAAATGTTACTAAGATTGGAGGGTGGGCCTTTAGTTCATGTCCGGACTTGAGTAGCGTATATTGCAAATCTAACACGCCACCATCGCTTGGAGATAATGGTGTATTTAAGAATAATGCTAATGGCCGCCGAATTTATGTCCCTGCTTCAGCAGTAAGTCGGTATAAAACAGCGACACATTGGAGCGTTTACGCCGATACAATCATAGCAGAGTAAGCTGATAACATACTGATTATGAAAAAGATATTTACAATACTTCTATCACTACTGATTTGTGCAACAGCTACGGCACAGGTAGAAAATTCTATTGTTATTGACATTGCGTCACTGCGTGCGGTGCAATAAGATGCCCTTACGGGCGTGAATATAGACCCAATCGGTGTAGACCACTCTCGTCAGGCGTGTGCGCGTGTGAAGATTAAGTTTGACCGTATGAATAGGGCTCAGATAGATGCTCTTGTGGTAAAAATGCGCTCAAATACCGACCTTACGAAGCAGAAGGTGGCAGACTACTACGACAATGTGCTAATCCTTGAGATGACCGCCAAGCCTAATACCCGTTTCTACTTCCTTAGCCCAGAGTTTGGCGAGAGCAACGAGGTTACGCTTAACCTTGAAGCAAATCGTGAGTATGAGCTTGAAGCGGCACTAAATCAGACATTTAGCATTATTGTAAATACCAATGTGGCTAATGCTGATATCTACATTGACGACCTATATAAGGGTCAGACGGGTGCTACAAACAGCCTTACGGTCAAGGATGTGCTGATTGGAGCGCATACGCTGAAGGTTAAGTATGGCAAGATGGAGTACAGCCAAGCTATTGAGGTCAATAGTGGAAGTATCGCCTTTCGTCAGAATGTAGATACGCAGGCCTCAAAGCCGCAATTTGTGGTCTTTGCTGTAGAGCCAACAAATGCCGTTGTGACTATCAATGGAATGCTCTACACGCTTCAGGATGGAGCAATGCAGATTGTGCTTGAGAATGGAACATACAACTATACGGTCTCTGCATCGGGTTATCACTCACAGAGTGGTAGTTTTACCGTTGCGGGCAGTAAGGTAGAGCGAATTATCACTCTTACAGCCGATGTTGCTACAGTGACAATTACAGCTGCTGAAAATGCCGAGATTTGGGTAAACAACATTATGAAGGGTAGTGGTAGTTGGACAGGTACGCTCGCTGCAGGAACATACATCTTTGAGGCTCGCAAGGCGGGGTATCGCACCACATCAATAACAAGGCAGATATCCTCAAAAGAGCAGAATCAGAAGTATGCACTGCCTGCTCCAACGCCTATATACGGCTCCCTTCTTGTCTCTGGTACGCCAATTATGGCAGATGTAACTCTTGACGGCAATGCGATAGGGCGTATACCGCTTGAGCTTGGTAATATTCTTATTGGTAACCATACGCTTGTGGTATCAAAAGCGGGCTATAACTCTCAGACACAGGCTATAACTGTTACAGAGGGTAAGACTACGACAGTCAATATTTCGCTTACAAAGCAATCTCCTCCAGTATCTTCTACGCCTGTGTCAAGCGGGCAGATAACAACGGGCAATGGCGTCTACAAGGTCGGCGACTACTACAATGATGGTGTAAAGGAGGGCGTTGTCTTTGAGGTGAGTGCAGATGGCAGAAGTGGCAAGATTGTCAGTATGACACAGTCTGGTAACGACAATATGAGGTGGTCGAACGATGCCGAGCAGACAAAGAAGATTGGCGCGTATGATAAGTATGACGGTCGTAACAATATGGCAGTTGTTCGCAGGATTACCAACTGGCAAAACCTATACCCGGGCTTTGCGTGGTGTGCTGCTTTAGGTGCGGATTGGTATCTACCAGCTATTGAGGAGCTAAAGGTCTTTACACTCAACCAGAGCGTATATGACGCAGTAAATAAGACTCTTCAAGAGCGTAATGCTACTCCACTTTTAAGACGCGGTGGAGAGTATAAGGGTGGCGCGTGGTACTGGTCCTCTACAGAGACTGGCGTGTGGGATAGTAACCTCAAACAGTATCAGGCTTGGCATGTAGCTATGAAGAGCATTAAGGAGTTTGCAGGCTACAAGAGCTATCCATATCGTAATGTTCGCGCTATTGCTCGCTTTGGAAGTGCTAATGCTCAATCAGCACCAACTTCAGGAGTATACAAAGTAGGCGACTACTACAACGACGGCGTAAAGGAGGGTGTTGTCTTTGAGGTGAGCGCAGATGGCAGAAGTGGCAAGATTTTGAACCTACAACAAGCTCCGGGGAAGGTTGTCTGGGCATCAGACAAAGCCGAGCAGAAACGAATGATTGGCACAAAGTATACAGACGATGGACAGAAGAATACAAACATTGTCAAAGCTATATCAGGTTGGCAGACAAAATATCCATCTTTTAATTGGTGTGCAAGTTTAGGTAACGACTGGTATCTACCTGCAAAAGAGGAGGTTGAGAAGTTTGTTCTTAACGAGTCTGTACGAAACGCTATCAATCCTACTCTTGAGTCAAGAGGTGGTGTGAAGATAGTAAATAGGGGAGATTTGGGCTGGTATTGGACTTCTACAGAGACAGATAGATTCTATGACGGTAGCTATGGTGCTATCCATATTCGCACATCAGATGGCTATGTAGGCACATACTACAAGCACGGTGCAATTTATGTTCGCGCAGTAGCTAAGTTTGGTAGCGGTAGTTCTTCATACACCCCTGCGCCCGTATCAACTCCAACAGTAAGTGGCAATTTTAAGATTGGCGACATTTACGACGATGGGGTAAAGAGAGGTGTTATTTTCGAGATTAACGGTAGCATTGCCAAAATTGTCAGCCTAAGTAAGAGGCCAAATATGGTTAAATGGGCTGAAGGTGATGAGGCTACGAGGAATATAGGTGCTACAAACACCTCTGATGGAGAGGAAAACTTTAATGTTGTCAAGAAGATAGCTAATTGGCGTAAAAACTATCCAGCCTTTGCGTGGTGTGCAAGCCTTGGTGAGGGATGGTATCTGCCTGCAAAGGGCGAATTGGAGACTATTCAGCGAAATAAGGCTCTAATTGAGCCACGCTTAACTGACAAATTAAGTGACAACTTCTACTTCTCATCCACTGAGAGCTACACAGAGGAGGGTTACATAAAGTGTATCTATGATGTGGGTATGAAGAATGGTAGTAACATTAAAAACAAAAAAAGCTATCACAGCTATGTTATTGCAGTAGCGAAAGTTAAGATAAACAATTCAAGTAGTGGTTCAACTTCCTATATGTCGCCATCAAACAAGGTTTATCGCGTAGGAGACCTATACAACGAGAATGGCAAAAAGGGTGTTGTCTTTGAGGTGGATGCTACGGGTCGTCACGGCAAGATTATTAGTGTCGAGTGCTCGCAATCGCTGATGTGGGCAACTGGTGCCGAGCAGTCTAAATTTATCGGTGCGACAGATATCTATGACGGTCAGAAGAATATGGATGTTGTCAAGCAGATAAGCGGTTGGCAGAGCAAATATCCAGTATTCTACTGGTGTGCGAACTTGGGCAGTGGTTGGTATCTGCCTGCAAAGGAGGAGTGGTCAAAGATTTACGGACTCCGCAGTAGCCTTGAGTCAAAATTGTCTCGCAAGTTGGATGACTACTTCTGGTCTTCAACAGAGAGAAACGAGGTCTACAAAAATCAATACTGCGCGTGGAACTTAGCAATGGGCGACCAAAGCTCATACTGTAAGGATCGCACAAACATTGTCTTTGCTGTCGCTAAATTCTAAATGCTATGAAAGGGTCAATAGTGAAAAATCTCGGTTTCTGGATACTTGTGGCAATGGTCGCGGGTATTATAGCGGGTGTTGCTATGGGCGAGGATGCAAGTCTTTTCTCTCCACTCGGCACGCTCTTTATTCAGCTTATCAAGATGCTTGTAGTGCCTCTTGTGGCTGTATCTATCATCTCGGGTGCAGCAACGCTCGGTGGTAGTCGCTCAGCGGGTAAAATCGGTGTGATAAGCATAGGCTATATACTACTTACGACTGTTATCTCAATAGTAATTGCTATAGTCGCTGGATTACTCTTCCAACCTGGTGCGGGTCTGGATGCAGAGAGCGTTGGACTCATAAACTCAGCTGCCTCAGCAAGTCAAGAGTCGGCATCAACACCAGGATTTTGGCAGACTGTTATCGGTATGATACCTGCAAATCCTATCCAGGCATTTGCTGAGGGTAATATACTGCAAATCATCGTCTTTGGACTCTTTCTCGGCTTTGGTATTGCTGCGCTGAGTGAGGATAAACGAAACAAAATAACCGCAGGACTGAACTATATTCTTGAGGCTCTAATCTGGTGTATCGGCAAGGTTATGCTCGTAGCTCCTATAGGCGTATTTGGACTAATGGCAGAGGCGACAGGAACCTTCGGCTTTGATATTCTTCTCAAGGTGGCAAATCTGCTCTGGGTAGACCTTCTGGCAGTCCTTGTGATGGGTCTTGCGGTCTATCCGCTGACAATTATGCTGCTGTCAAGGGTGGGTGTTGTGGACTTTTTCAAGGCTATGGTGCGACCTCAGATTATCGCCTTCTCAACGGCTTCATCAATGGCTACACTGCCCGTAACTATGGCGGCGTGTGACAGTCTTGGGGTAAGTAAGCAGACATCGGGCTTTGTAGTGCCACTCGGTGCGACAATTAATATGACTGGCAATGCGATTTACTACACCCTTGTGGCGATATTCTTTGCTCAGTTCTACGGCATTGAACTCACTATAGCTCAGTATGTTGCAATTACCGTAACAGCCTCGCTCGGCTCAATAGGTCAGGCGGGTGTTCCAGGTCCAACGCTGATGGTCGTAGCAGTACTTGTCAGTGCTGGCATCCCGATTCAGGGTCTGCCGTTGCTCTATGCTCTTGACAGAATTTTTGATATGATTCGCACAGTGCTTAATATCACTGGCGATGCTGCTTGTGCCGTAGTAACAGATAGATACGCAGATTAATGAAAGCATTAATTGAACTACTGCACAGCAAGGGTTGCTCCTGCGTAATTCGCAATGGAGAGGTTGTACGCGAGTTCTATCAGAGGGGTGTTAAAGACCTCTATGAGCTCTATAAGGTCGATAGTAAGTTTCTCAATGGGGCATCGGTAGCAGACAAGGTTATCGGTAGGGCAGCGGCTGCACTGTTAATTCTCGGTGGGGTTAAGCGGCTCTACGCCGACACTATTAGTCAGTTGGCACTCGACATTCTCTCAAAGAGCGATATGGAGGTTAGCTATTCTCAGGCAGTGCCGCACATTATCAACCGCACAAAAACAGCTCCTTGTCCTCTTGAGAGTGCTACAAGGGATATCGAGTCGTTAGAGCAGATATTTGCTGTTGTAGATAAGTTTGTTGCCTCACTGGCTTAATCTTTGCACACACCTGCTAAAAAAGGGGTATGAAAAGAACATTTCTTGAGGCGATAGAGCATCGCCGTAGCTGTTACAGCCTTAGCGCAACAAATCCTGTATCGGAGAGTGATATTATATCTGCCATTGACCGCATTATACTCTCCACACCCTCGGCATATAATAGCCAATCAACAAGGTTGGTTGTACTATTTGGTAGACATCATACTCAGCTATGGGAAATCGTCAAAAATGCGTTAGAAGAGTTTGTATCCCCAGAGGCGTTTACTGGTGTCAAAGAGAAGATAGATAGCAGTTTTACAGCAGGCTGTGGAACGGTGCTATTCTATGAGGATATGGCTGTTATAGAGCAACTTAAAGAGAAGTATACCACTTATGCAGACAAATTTGATGAGTACTCTGAGCATACATCGGCAATGCACCAATTTGCAGTATGGACTGCTCTTGAGGATATGGAACTTGGAGCAAGCCTACAACACTACAATCCACTTATTGATACTGCAGTTGCTCATCAGTGGAATATCAGCAAAGAATGGCGACTGATTGCTCAAATGCCATTCGGGACACCTCTATCAGTGACCGAGACAAAGGCTCAACATCTACCACTTACCATTCGTAGATTGGTCTTCAGTAAATAGCATAAGAGCATCTGTTTGGCTGTACAATATATCTAATAACGATAAATATTATCGGTTTTGTTTGCCGGTACAATAAATTGTTGTATCTTTACATCAATTTAGATAATTGTGTAGCTATGAAAAAGATGATTTTTGCCCTGCTTGCGCTTGTCTCAATGGGGGCAACAGCTCAGAATAGAACAGTCGAGAGACCAGACTCGCTGACAACTGTCGTTAGAAGCACCCCACTGCCAAAGACAGAGTGGCTCTCGCCATTTACAAAGGTGGTGGTCGATGGAGCTATAAATGTCACCTTCAAGCGTGTAGATAGTGACGAGGGGCTGAAGATTGTCTACGACACGAAGGGCAATCCGAACTCTCGTTTTCGCTCAGGAGTGGATAAGAATGGCGTGCTGCAGATTATCGAGCGTGTAGAGAGTAAGCAGGTCGTTGTGCCAACAGATGTGACTGTGTGGTACAAGAGTTTGGACAATATCAGCATATCTCGTGCTACGGTAAACTTTGAGCAGTGCGTAGAGCAGAAAATTCTCGATATATACATCAAGGCGGGTGCGATAGTAAAGATGGATATCAAGGCGTTAGACGCCCTTGTTGAGTGTACGGGCAAGAGCCGACTTGAGATTGGAGGTCAGGCGCGATACTTCAAGCTCGATATCTCAACAGCCAAGATGGAGGGCATCGGTCTGCAGACAGTTGCAGCAGATATTGACGCTTCGCACGAGGCTGAGGTGCGTGTGGCTGTCAGCGAGAGGTTGGAGGCGGTGACAAGCACTGCCGCAAAGCTCTACTACAAGGGTAGACCGACGATTATCAGAAACAAAAACTCGCTATTTGGCGGTGAGATTTTAGCTGTAGAGTAGTATGGATAGTTTTCTTACTGAGCTGGCAAGGGAGCTATACACCAAGTATGGTGGCGGCGTGTCAAAGCTTACCATACTCTTCCCCTCTCAGCGTGCAAGGCTCTACTTTACTCAAGCCTTGCTCAACTATATGCCCTCGGGCGTAGGTTGGTCCCCAAAGTTCACGACAATAGACTCTCTGATGTGCAGCGTCTCAACACTGCGCTCGGCAGATAAGCTCCGTTTAGTGGCGGAGCTATACACTATATACTCAAAGTATCACAAAGAGGATTTTGACGACTTCTACCACTGGGGAGAGATGCTTATAGCGGACTTCGATATGGTAGACAAGTATATGGTCGATGCGGTAAAGCTCTTTACCAACATTGCAGATATCAAGGAGATTGAGTCGGATTTGAGCTACCTTACTGAGGAGCAGAAAGAGTATATCAATCGCTTCTGGATGAGGGTAAACCACTCAGGCAAGGTGGGCGAACAGAAGGAGAACTTCCTCAAGATTTGGCGCTCACTGCCTATGGTATATACTCAGTATAAGGAGCATTTGCGCAGCCTCGGCATCGGATATACGGGTATGATTTACCGCGATGCTGCCGAGAGGATTAAGGCCTCAGATGTGCCGTTGCTACCTCAATCAGAGTATGTCGTAGCAGGTTTCAACGCCCTCAGTGACTGTGAAAAGGTGCTCTTTGACCACCTTAAAACCGCCTATAATGCCGATTTTGCGTGGGATTACAGCGACTATTACTTTACAAGTGAAGTTCAGGAGGCTGGTCGCTTTATGCGTCAGAATGTCGCAAGATACCCCTCTACGCTCAACATCTCACATAGCGACCTGAGGCGTAACATCAGTAAGATTACTGTAGCCTCGACAACAACATCGGTGGCGCAGTGCAGCTATGTATCGCAGATTTTGGAGCAGATTGCTACTCGGGATAGCGACGGCAACCCACTACCGTTAGACCGCAATACGGCCATTGTGCTCACAGATGAAAATCTGCTTGTGCCACTGCTCTATGCTCTGCCAGAGTGGGCGAAGGGTATTACGGCAGAGAAAAAGTCGGGCGTCAATGTGACAATGGGCTACCCAATCAAGGCGACATTTGCATACTCGTTTGTCGAGCGACTGCTTGAGCTTCAGGCTCACGCAAGAGTCAAGGATGGGGTGGAGACATTCTACTACACCGATGTAGAGGGGCTTATTTCGCATCCATACATCGCTCAGGCAGAGCCAAAAGGGGTCAGCAAGATACGCAAAAAGGTTGTTGAGGAGCGTATATACAACATCCCACGACAGATGCTCGCTGAGCTTGCACTGTGTGATGATGTGTTTGTTATTCAGCACTCTGCAACTGAGCTATTGAGCTATATAATAGCCATATTCTCAAGGCTACTCAAGCAGCAGACTGCTCAAGATGAGGTGGCGGTGGAGTATATGCTTCGCATACGCACAGCTGTAAGCCAGCTACTCAACATTGTCCAGGATTGCAGAATTGAGCTCTCAGTAGCTCTCTGCATATCGCTTGTGCGACGACATCTGCAGACAATAAGAATACCTTTCGAGGGCGAGCCTCTTGAGGGACTGCAGATTATGGGTATTCTGGAGACCAGAAACCTCGACTTCAAGAATGTGATTATTCTCTCAATGAGCGAGAGTAACTTCCCTGGCACGAAGATTACCGACAACTCGTATGTCCCATACTCTCTCAGATACGCATATAATATGCCTACTCAGGAGCACCATCAGGGTGTCTACGCATACTACTTCTATCGCCTTATTGAGCGTGCAGAGCGTGTGTGGATGCTCTACAGTTCTACTTCGGACGAGAAGGGTACGGGAGAGCCGAGCCGCTATATCCGTCAGCTGCAGTATGAGTCGGGTATGCCGATAGAGTTTACAAAGGTCGTAACGCCTGTAAATGTAGTGCGTCAGGGGGCTATCACTATGCAAAAGGATAGCAAGGCATTAGAGGTGCTCTCAGAGTATACATCGGGCAAGAGATACCTCTCGCCAACGGCACTATCTACATTTGTGCAGTGCCCAATGCGCTTCTACTACCGCTATATTGCTGATATCAAGGTGGCTGACTCGCTTGAGGAGGGGTTGGACGACAAGGGTTTTGGAATTATCTTCCACAAGTCAGCAGAGGTGCTATATGGTAAGCTCGCCCACGAGAGCGACACCAAAAATAGACTGCTCAGCATCACAGATAGCCAAATCAGTAAGGCTGTGGACTATGCTATTGCCAAGGAGTATTTCGGCTGTGAGAGCCTGAAGGGCAAGCAGCTCAGTGGAGAGATGGTCATAGTTCAGAAGATTATAATCCGTTATCTGAAGCATCATCTATTAGCGTATGATATTAACAACCACAACTTTACGGTGGATGAGCTGGAGCACGAGTTTAGCTATCCATTTACCTTTGACTCAGCAGGGCAGAGTGTAACTGTAGTACTCAAGGGAAGGGCTGACCGCATAGATAGGCTCAGCGAGAATATGCTGCGCATTATCGACTACAAGACTGGTGCTGCTCATCTGACATTCTCAGGCTTTGTAAATCTCTTCAGTGGCAGTGCCGCTCAGAGGGTTAGCAATACTATCAACACGCTGATGTATGCTATGATTGCGCGCAAGAGGTTTGGCTGCGATGTTCAGCCTGCGCTCTACTACCTCAGAGAGATGAACGACAAGTACTACTCGCCACTGCTACGCGAGGGTAAGGGTCCTGGTCGAGCTCCAGTGCCGATAGTGAGCTACAGCGCAATAGCAGAGCCTTTTGAAGAGCAACTCAATAGTGCGTTAGGCTCGCTGTTTAACCCCGCAGAGCCATTCTGTCAGGCGGAGGATGAGAACAGCTGCACATACTGCGACTACTCAACACTATGCTGTCGTGGTAAGCGCAGAAGGGAGTAGAGAGGTCTAGGGAGGTTCTATAAATTAGGTCGAGTAACGAAAAACTTTTTCACTAATTTATAGAACCTCCCTCTGATTTTGTGCTTTGGCTTTAATTTAGTATCTTTGCCCAAAATATAGTGGTATGGCAAACAATAATATCGTATTTGGCATTCGCCCAGTGGTCGAGGCGATAGAGTCTGGTAAGCAGATTGAAAAGATTTATATCCGCAAGGGTGCGGAGGGTCAGCTTATGTCGGAGGTGCGTGACCTCTGCTTCCGTCATCGTCTGCGTGTGCAGGAGGTACCTGTGGAGAAACTCAACCGACTGACAAGGGGTAGCCACCAGGGTATTATTGCTCAGATTGCCGAGATTGAGTATGTCGATGTAGAGGATATCCTTGAGCGCGTGCCTGAGGATGAGACACCGCTTATTGTGCTGTTTGACGGTGTGACAGATGTGCGCAACTTCGGCGGTATTGCCCGCAGTGCGGAGTGTGCTGGTGCTCACGGCATTATAACATCGCTCAAGAGCTCTGCGCCAGTAAATGCTGAGGCAATGAAGTCAAGTGCTGGTGCGCTCACTCGCATACCAGTGGCGCGTGTAGGGTCAGTGAGAAACACTATCAAGGCGTTGCAGACCGAAGGATTTCAGGTTGTGGCAGCCACTGAGCATAGCCGTAAATTGATGTACGACGCTGACCTTCGTAAGCCTACGGTGATTATTATGGGCTCAGAGGAGAAGGGCATCTCAAAGGAGGTACTCAAGCTCTGTGATGAGCAGCTTGCAATACCTATGATTGGAGCTATTGAGTCGCTCAATGTATCAGCAGCGGCAGCGATTATGCTCTTTGAAGTAGTGCGTCAGAGAATAGGAGACTAAAATGGCAGATTACAAAAACATAAACATACGCAACAAGAGGGCGACCTTCGATTACGAAATTCTTGAGCAGTATACGGCAGGCGTAGTGCTTGTGGGTACTGAAATAAAGTCTATCCGTATGGGTAAGGTCTCAATGGTGGATAGCTACTGCTACTTCTCAGAGGGGGAGTTGTGGATTCGCGGTGTGAACATCGCCGAGTACAGCTGGGGAACTTGCAACAACCACATCCCCAAGCGCGACCGCAAGTTGCTTCTTACAGCCAAGGAGCTGACGAAGCTCTCCCGCTCGCTACAGGACAAGGGACTGACGGTCGTGGGACTGCGTCTGTTCCTCAATGAGCGCGGACTGGCAAAAATCGTTATCGGACTGGCAAGGGGTCGCAAGAGCTATGACAAGCGCGAGTATCTGAAGGCTAACGATGCTCGTCGTGAGATGGACCAAGCCCTCAAGCGTTATAAATAGAGAGGTATGGCGTTAATATTGTGCATAGAGACGGGAACAGACATCTGCTCGGTGGGTCTTGTTCAGAACGGAGAGCTTATTTCGCTACGCGAGAGCGACTCAGGAAGAGACCACGCCAAAAAGGTGGCGACATTTGTCGATGAGATACTCAAGCTCAACAACATTCAGCCCGAAGAGATTGACGCAGTGGCAGTAGGCGAGGGACCAGGCTCATATACGGGCCTTCGTATCGGTGTGAGCTTTGCCAAAGGGCTCTGCTACGGAACGGGCAAGCCCCTTATCGCTGTAAGTTCACTGGCAGCACTGACAGCAGTAGCAATAGAGGACTATCAGGCTGGTATACTGGATATTGAGAACTGGGACGAGGCCGTTCTCTGCCCGATGATTGACGCCCGCAGAATGGAGGTATACACTCAGCTGTTTGACAGCAAGGGAACTCCACTGACTGCTATCAGTGCCGAGGTTGTAACAGAGCAGAGCTTTGCAGCTGTGCGCAGTAGTGCTAAGAACTTCGTTATCTTTGGCAGTGGCGCAGCAAAGTGTCATAAGACTCTCGGCGCTACGCTCGTGGATATAACCCCCTCAGTGAGAGGTATGGCCCGCATTGCTGAGAATAAGTACAACAGCCGTGAGTTTGTAGATGTGGCCTACTTTGAGCCATACTACCTCAAGGACTTTGTCGTCACAACCTCAAAGAAAAACCTACTTTTTAAGTAGGTTATTCACTTTTGGCTATTAGCCATTCTGAGATGAGTTGAGAGGGTGACCGACCGACCAATCCCTATACTTTCGTCAGTCGGTCACCCTCTGATTTAGGGAGATTAGGGAGATTAATGAATTTAAGGAAAAATCACTAAACTCCTTAAATTCCCTAAATTCCCTAAATTCTCTGTACTGCGTAGCAAGCCAACGGCTACTACTCTCCCTCTACTAATTCAAGTTCGTAGACGGCCTTCTCCCACTCGTGCATAAGGTGGTCAAGTTGCTGTTTCAGAGCATCATACGCCTTATAATCATCAGCGTTATAGTCAGTAGCTGTGGCAAACTTGCTATCGTACTGGGCTATCTGAGCCTCCACCTCGGCGGTCTGTGCCTCGATAGTCTCAACGGCCTTGCGGTGCTTACGGATGAGCTTCTCCTGCTCCTTCTTTTGCTCATAGCTCAGCTTACCCTGCGACTGGGTTGGGGTAGAGGTTGCAGAACTCTGCTTTGGAGTGACTGTCTTGCGCTCAATCTCGCGGATATCCTCAATCTTACGCTTCTCAAGGAAGTAGTATATGCCACCGAGGTACTCCCTCACACCGCCATCGCGGAACTCGTAGACCTTATCAACAATGCCGTCAAGGAACTCTCGGTCGTGAGAGACAACGACAACAGTGCCGTCAAACTTGCGGATAGCCTCCTTAAGGATATCCTTAGAGCGCATATCCATATGGTTTGTAGGCTCATCAAGGACAAGCAGGTTGTGTGGCTCAAGCATCATTCGCGCCATAGCAAGGCGGGAGCGTTCGCCACCCGAGAGCACCTTAACCTTCTTATCAACATCCTCGCCTCGGAACAAAAATGCGCCCAGAATATCGCGCAGACGGGTACGGATATCGCCCACAGCAACGCGGTCAAGGGTGTCGTAGACGGTAAACTCTCCGTCCATCAAATCATCCTGATTTTGAGCATAGTAGCCTATGCTAACATTCGCACCAAGGGTTACGCTACCCTCAGTAGGCTCTGTCTGACCGATAAGAATGCGGGCAAAGGTGGTCTTACCCTCGCCATTGCGACCTACAAGGGCAATCTTGTCGCCCTTATGGATAGTAAACTCAGCATCCGAAAAGACTCGGTGGCTACCAAACGCCTTACCGACCCCCTTAACCTGAGCAACAATCTGACCCGAGCGTGGCGCTGGCGGGAACTTGATGTTCATCGTCGCCAAATCCTCCTCCTCCACCTCAATGCGCTCAAGTTTATCAAGCTGCTTTATGCGTGACTGAACTTGATTACTCTTAGTCGGCTTATAGCGGAACTTCTCGATAAACTCCTCACTCTTCTCAATGAGTCGCTGCTGATTTTGGTAGGCAGCCAGTTGCTGTGCACGACGCTCAGCACGAAGGGTAACAAACTGAGAGTAAGGGACTTTGTAGTCGTATATCTTGCCAAGCGACAACTCAATAGTGCGGGTCGTGACATTATCAAGGAAGGCTCTATCGTGTGAGATAAGCAGCACCGCGCCATTATAGTTCTTCAGATACTGCTCAAGCCACTGTATAGACTCTATGTCAAGGTGGTTTGTCGGCTCGTCAAGAAGAAAGATACTTGGGCGACGCAGCAGCAGCTTAGCAAGCTCAATACGCATACGCCAACCACCCGAGAAGGTGCTTGTGGGCTTACTGAACTCATCACGACGAAAGCCAAGACCAAGCAGGGTCTTCTCAATATCGGCATCGCGAGTATCGCCACCAAGGATATGGTAGCGGTCGGTAGCCTCGTTAAGGTTATGCAGTAGCTTTTCGTACTCCTCGCTCTCATAGTCCGTGCGAGTGGCAACCTCTGCCGTAAGTCGCTCAATCTCAGCCTCAAGCGAGAGAACAACATCAAAAGCCTTTGCCGTCTCCTCAATAAGGGTAGTGGTGTCGTGGACAACCATCTGCTGTGGCAGGTAGCCTATCGTGCAGTCAGCATTGCGCGTAACAGCTCCCGAAGTGGGCTGCTCAAGGCCAGCAATGAGCTTGAGAATAGTGGTCTTGCCCGCGCCATTGCGACCAACAAGTCCTACGCGCTCCTTAGGGTTTATCAGAAACGATATTGAGTCAAAAAGTGTCCAGCCTCCAAAGCTGACCGAGAGGTTATCTATTGAAATCATAACTTTGAGTCAAGTATTTTAACTATCTCTGCCTCAGGGTCTTGGGTACAAAAGACTGCCGACCCTGCAACAACAACATCAACACCCGCATCGTAGACCTGAGCAGCATTAGTTGCGCTTATACCACCGTCAATCTCAATGATGCACTCGGTGTTATGCGCTGCTATCATCGCCTTAAGCTCGCGCACCTTATCAAGGCTCGCAGGGATGAACGACTGGCCTCCAAAGCCTGGCTCAACGCTCATAATAAGCACCATATCAACGCTCTCAATCCACGGCTCAAGCACCGAAACATCGGTCTTTGGCTTGATGCTTATGCCCGCCTTGGCTCCCGCAGCGTGGATAGCCTCAATAGTGGCAGCGATATTATCAGCAGCCTCGTAGTGGAAGGTGACATAGTCAGAGCCAGCAGCCACAAACTGCTCAACATATCGGATAGGGTCTACAATCATCAAGTGGGTATCTATCGTCTTGGTACTCACAGCCTTAACAGCCTTAAGCACTGGAAAGCCGAAGGAGATATTGGGCACAAAAACGCCATCCATAACATCCACATGCACCCACTGGGCTGCCGAGCGGTTGAGCATCTCGGTATCGCGGTTAAGGTTGCCAAAGTCGGCTGAGAGAATCGACGGAGCTACAACTCTTTTCATACTTATATCTATTTTTATCTACTTTTGTAAATCCGCACTTACGAAATAGGGCAGTGCTGGCTATATTTCTCTGGTCAATTATTGCCCAGAGGGTTGTTATGCCCAACTCGCAAAGAACTTTTTTAATCAGTGTCTTAACGGCATCGGTGGCATATCCTTGACGGCGGTCACTCTTATCATAGATAAGCACCCCAACATCGGCATTCTCCTCGTCAAAGTTGAAGATATCTATCGCCCCAACAACCCTCTTTCCCACATAAATCATCAGCCGCAGCTGACCTTGAGCCTCAAAATTAATTTTCTGCTCAATGATAAATTCAAGAATTTGGGACTCAGTATATGGCTCGTGAGGGTCGCTATATGGCTCAAGCTCAGGGTCGTTCTCCCACTGGAGAATAGTCTCTATATCCTCAAACTCAACACCGCGCAGGGTGACTCGCTCTCCATAATAGCGCATTACAGACCGATAACTTGGTTACGAATAAGCATCGCCACACCCCACGCAGGAGCGTTCTCAGTCATCTTCGAGAGGCGGAACTTAGTGTCCTTATAGACAAGGTTGAGCGAGTACTTATTGGTCGCGCTCTTGAGCGGCAGCATAACATAGTCGCCCGCAGCAGCGAGGTTGCCTCCAACGATAACCGTCTCAGGGTTGAAGATGTTAATGAGGATTGCAACCGCCTTGCCAATCTTCTCGCCAGCCTCCTCAATAAGCTCTATGGAGAGGTTGTCGTCATTGCGCGCAGCAGCGATAATGTCGTTAATGTGGATAGTCTCGCCACGCTCATACTTAGGGCGCAAAATAGAGTTTGCACCACCGCGAATAAGCTCGCTCATCTTCTCCTCAATAGCAATTCCCGACACCTCGGTCTCAAGGCAACCCTTCTTGCCACAGAAACATATCTTCTCGTTGTCAAAGAATGGGATGTGTCCAAACTCGCCCGCAAAGCCGTTCTTACCGTAGAAGAGCTTGCCACCCACAACAATACCGATAGCCACACCCAATCCTAAGTGGAGGTAGAGCACATTACTCTCCTCCTTGCTCTTGCCACAAGTGTACTCAGCATAGCAGCGACTACGGGTGTCGTTCTCAATAAGCACGCGGATGCCGATTCTGTTCTCAATAATCTCACGAATAGGGGTCTCAATGCTTGTGAAGTACTTGTAACTACGGCCCTGCTGGGTGTTCACACGACCCACAATGCAGACTCCCACGCCAAGAATATGGCTCTTGTCAATGCCACAAGTGTTGATAAAATTCTCTATCGTGTCGCAGATGCGGTCAAGACACTGACTGCGGTCGGTAAGCTCAAAGGTGTCGTCCACCTCCTCCTTTATAATATTGTTCTGGAGGTCAGTAATCACGCAAGTGAGGCGGTCACGACCCACATTTATGCCCGCAAAGTATATCGCCGTATTTGTCAGTCCAAAGACATTTGGGCGACGACCCCCTGGAGTCTCAACCTTTCCAAGGTCCGTGACAATGCCCTCATCGCAGAGCTCCTGCACGAGCTTTGTAATCGTCGGCACGCTGATTCTCAGCTCCTTAGTAAGCTCAGCAAGGGTACTCTCGCCATTGACCGCCATATAGGCAATAATGTTGCGCTTGATTATGTTGTTCTTCTGTTGCAGACCCTTATTCTCGGTCTGATGATTGTTGAAGAAATCTATTAAAGAACTCATAGTATATATTTTATATTGTAAATTTGCAGTGTTACAGCCCCCTAAAATCGCTCCTCAGACCAGCCGTGCCCAATATCCCAGTGGTAGTCAATTCGGAAAATAAAATCCTCAGGAAGGTTAAACTCATCAATAATCAACTCCTTAAGCTTCTCACTATCAATACATTGCCTTCCGCCAATCTCGCCATTAATCCACGAGCCAACATTGACATAGAACTGCTCGCCCTCCAAGAAGATACTTCCCCGCGGTATCATCGTGTAGTTGTGCTCAATGTAGAATATTGAGGTTGTATCGCCCTTAACCCTCGCCCTGTGGTGCTGCTTCTGCCAGTAGGTCTTGTGCAGCTTGGGATAGGTTACAATCTTGCCCTGAGAGGCGTAGAGCTCAGCATCAGCCTTCTCAACGCCAAAAAGGGTGTTGTCGGCATAGTTGTACCAGAAGATACCCACCTTCGGCTTTCCGTTGTCCATAAAGCCACGCATAAGGTCAATAGCCTCGGCGTGCTGCTGCTCGGTAGAACGAACAATCTCACCGCTACGCTGCTCAGTATCTGATGTTTGTATCTCGCTCATTGACAAATGTTTTACTTTACCGCTACAAATATAGTAAAAAAGATTAATAACTCAGCATACTTTATTAAATTTTTTCAGAAAAATTGTAAAAAATCTTAAAGACTGACAGGGTGCAGTGTATAGGGAGGACTCCCTAAACTCCTTAAATTCCCTAAATACTCCCTAAATCAGGGAGTGACCGACCGACCAAAGTATAGGGTTTTCGTCGGTCGGTCACCCCCCCCTCTACTATCAAAGTCTCAAAAATAGAGTCCCAGTAAATCAATGATTGACAGTGTTTTGTAAAATAATTGAAAAATTTTTTCGCAAAACACTTGACAAAGGGGTGTTCAGTGTATTATATTTGCGGTACAAATCTTGAATATCAGCAATGAAATATCAACTTGAGAAGTATCGTGGTCCGCAGTCAAGGTACTGCTGTCCCGAGTGCGGAGTGAAGGGCTGTTTCACTCGCTACATCAACACCGAGACTGGTGAGTATATCCACCACTCAGTGGGTATGTGCTCCCGACTCAATAAGTGCGGATATCACTACCCACCTCGGCAGTACTTCGCTGACAATCCAACGGTTAGAATACGCAGCGACCCACAGCGCGAAGTATCAAAACCGAAGGTCGTAACACAATCATCTACTGAGCTTTGCACCATTGATGTAAAGTATTACTACGACTCAATCGTTCGCCCTGACTGCGCCTATCTTCGTTGGCTAAAGTCAGTTTTAGGCGATAGTACAACTGAGCTTATCAAGCAGTTATACCACATCGGCAGCACCGAGGATGACAGAGCTCTCTTTTGGCAGATTGATGCCTCAGGGCGCATACGCACCGCCAAGGTTATGGCGTATGACGAGCATACTGGCAAGCGACTCAAGGGTCAAAAGGGAGCTTGTGACTGGATGCACAGCATACTCAAGCGAGAGGGTAAATTGTCCAGTGATTGGACTCTGACTCAGTGTCTCTATGGAGAGCACCTACTCAGCTCTGAGAAGTTCAAAAATCGTCCTATCGCCATAGTCGAGAGTTACAAGACTGCGCACATTGCTGCAGCGACTCTTACGGAGTACTTTTGGATGAGCGTTGATAGTCTCAATGGACTGACAACTAAGCGTTTAGAGAGCCTCAAGGGTAGGCGTGTAGTCCTCTTTCCCGATGCGGGAGCGGGTTACACCGAGTGGAGCAGTAAGGCTCAGCAGATAGCCTCTGAGGTGGGTTGTCAGATAACAGTGAGTGGTTGGCTTACCAAAAACCTCAGTGCCGAGCAGATAGCTCAGGGCGCCGACATCGCAGATATACTGATTGAGCTATTGGCTTTTGCTGACGCAGAACAGAGAAGTTAAGGAATTTAGGGAAGTTAGTGATTTTCCTTAAATTCATTAATCTCCCTAATCTCCCTATACTCTCTGTCAAGGAGTGACCGACCGACGAAAGTATAGGGATTGGTCGGTCGGTCACCCTCTCGACTCTTCTCAGAATAGCTAATAGCCAACGCCGCGATTAAGCCGAGAGCAGAGACTGCTTGCAGGCTTTGCCGAGGCGTAGCGGTGAAGGGTCGCCAAAGGCGAGCCAATGGCTGAACAACAACACACTACTATTCAATAAATAACAAAAATCAATTCTATGAAAACTTTATCAGAAATCCAAGCTGAGATTGCAGCTGAGCAGGCTGCTATTCTTGAGAATTTTGAGGGCATTTCGCCCTATGGAGAGGTATCGGCACTAAGGTTACTCAACCGAGGTGCAGAGCAGATTGACTGCCTCCTTGACCCTATTTTTCCACGCACTGGTGTGGCTGCGCTCGTTGGCAGCAGTGACAGCGGCAAGAGTACCCTTCTGAGGGGTCTTGCAATGGCTGTGGCGACGGGTCAGGAGCTATATCTGAACTTCCGACTCAGAGCTCTGCACCGCAGTGCGATATATGTCTCAACGGAGGACGACCAGAACAGCATCGCCTCACTACTGAAGCGTCAAAACACTGAGCTTCAGCTACCTACGGAGGCGTATGAGGGACTTCGTTTTGTCTTTGACACAGAAAATCTCGTCTCTCGCCTTGACCGTATGCTTACTGATAAACCTGCCGACCTTGTGGTCGTGGATGCCTTTGCTGACATCTACACGGGCGGTCTGAATGAGAACAATCAGGTGCGAGGATTTCTGCAACTCTACCACTCCTTGGCGCAGAAGCACAACTGCCTTGTTCTCTTCCTCCACCACACGGGTAAGCGCACCGAGAGCCTTACACCGAGCAAGCACAATGCTATTGGTAGTCAAGGCTTTGAGGCTAAGATGCGACTGATGATTGAGCTGCGCCGAGACCCTCGCCCAGGGTGCGAACACCTTCGCCACCTCTGCATCGTGAAGGGCAACTACCTACCTCCGACCTTCAAAAATAGCAGTTTTGAGCTCCTCTTTACCGACTGCTTGAACTACCGACCAACGGGCAACCGCGTGCCATTTAACGCCCTCAGAGAGCAGACCGATGATGATGAGGCCCTTAAGGCTCAGATGTTACAAGTTCAAGAATTGCTTGAGGCGGGAGTGAGCAAGAGTCAGATTGCCAAGCAGTTGGGAATACCTCGCACGACCCTAAATAATCGTATCCACAGCTGGCAGATACCTCCTGAGGATGAGTGTCCATTCTGATAGCCTCGGCAGGGGGGGGTGACCGACCGACGAAACCCCTATACTTTGGTCGGTCGGTCACTCTGCTAAAGAGAGCTGATGCTTGTAACCTCTACCTGAGGGGCAATCTTGCGGATAAGTCCTTGCAGGACCGTTCCCGTACCGAGCTCTGTAAACTCTGTCACGCCATTTGAGACCATACCCACCACCGTCTGACGCCACAGAACGGGCGAGGTCATCTGACTGATGAGGTTGTTTTTGATAGTTTCGGGCTCCGTATGTGGCTGAGCATCAACATTTTGATAGATAGAGCAGCGCGGGGTAGTAAACTCCGTCTGCTCTATTGCTCTGCTCAGTGCCTCACGGGCCGACTGCATCAGTGGCGAGTGGAACGCACCGCCAACGGCAAGGGGTAGACAACGCCTTGCTCCCGCAGATTTCAGAGCCTCACTTGCAGCTGCCACAGCCTCCACACTACCTGAGATAACTGTCTGACCCTCAGAGTTATAGTTCGCTGCCACGACAACGCCCTCAGTAGCGTTGCAGATGCTCTCTATTCTCTTCTCATCCAATCCGATAACGGCTGCCATAGTGCCCTCTGTAGCCTCTGTAGCCGCCTGCATAGCCTTTGCGCGAGCAGCGACTAACTTTAGTCCCGCATCAAAGCTCACAGCACCCGAGACGACAAGTGCCGAGAACTCACCGAGCGAGTGACCCGCAACAGCCTCAGGCTCAACGCCTAACACCGATGCCAAGACCACCGAGTGGAGAAAGACTGCGGGCTGAGTGACTGCCGTTTGGCGCAGCTGCTCATCAGTCCCCGCGAACATTATGTCGGTAATTCTAAATCCCAAAATCTCATTTGCACGCTCAAACATCGCTCTTGCTACCTCGGATGTATCGTACAAATCCTTACCCATTCCCACTCTTTGAGCCCCTTGTCCAGGGAAAACAAATGCCTTCATACCTATTTTTATTTACGATTTGAGTGCAAATTTAGCAAAATTTTCCTAACTTTGTCACATAAACCTAACTATCTACCTATGACAAAACTTTTTATATTTTTTGTTTTTCTATTTCTGTCTGCTTGTTCAGAGCCTGAGACCATTGAGCCAACAACTCCCGATAGTGAGCAAGAGGCTGATTTGCAGGATGTTGAAGTCAAGATTGACAATAACTACAGCCGTGCGGCAGCCGTTGCGAGCAACACTTTGCAGATTTTTTGGAGCAAGGGCGATAAGATTACCCTTACGGACCTTGAGCAGCGGAGCGACTACACGCTGAGCTCTGGCGCAGGGAGTAGCAATGCACGCTTTAGCGGAAATCTCAAGAGCGATAGCGAGTATATTTACGCCATATATCCCTCTGAGGGTGTGACTATTAGCGGCAGCACCTTAACCTTTGATTTACCTACCTCGCAGAGCTTTGCAGCAGCAAAAGATGCCAACATCGGTGCCAAAACACCTATGGTGGGTCAGAGGCTTGACAGTGGCACTTTTACGATGCAGGGGGTAGCCTCAGCGGTGAAGTTTGACATTACCCTCACTGAGCTCTATACCATTGAGTCTGTGACACTTACATCAGCCATAAACCCACTTGTGGGCAAGGCGACATATACCCTTGCTGAGGGCTTTACAGACGCTACATCAAAGAGCGTCAAGCTCACATACGCTGTCCCTGCCAAGGGTGCGACAAGGGATGGTTGGGTAGCTATTGTGCCGACCGAGTTCAAGGCTACGGCGGACCGCCTGACAGTGGATGTTGATACCGACAAGGCGCAGTACACCTTCTGCACATCAATTTCTGAGGACCTTACGGTGGGCGAGGTCTACACTCTGACACTCTCTGAGACCGATTTTGAGAGGGTTGAGAGCCGCGACAACCTCAAGGTGGGGCAGTACTGGAGCAATAGCGAGATGCCTAAGGAGGAGGAGAAGTATGAGCCTGGCAGCATAGCAAAGGGAACGGTCAAGTACCACGACGGCACGCCAGCGGCGGGTGTGAGCATCTCTGACGGATTTTCGGTTGTTCAGACCGACAGCAAGGGCTGTTACACACTCACTCCGCACACCGATGCGTGGTACATATACTACTCATTACCAGCCGATTGCGCCACTGTTCTGGGTGACAAGGGGCAACCGCAGTTCTACATCAAGTACGACCCAAATCGCTTTGTCTACGACTTCACACTGACCAAGAGCCGCAAGGAGGATATCTTCTCGCTCTTCTGCCTTGCCGACCCTCAGTGCAGCAACTCCTCGGGCCGTACCCGTTTTCAGCAGGAGTCTGTGCCGCACATCAAGGCTCACGCACAGAGTAAGAGTTGGCCTTGCTATGGCGTTACGCTGGGCGATATTGTAAGCTCTGGCGATAGCAGCGACACAACACCGCAGATGCCATATATGCGCGACCATATGTCAGCCTCAAAGACGGGCATACCTATCTATCAGACTATGGGCAACCACGACTACCTCTACTTCAACCCTTCGTCACCTATTGAGGCGGATGAGAGCTCCTCTACCTATAATATAAAGGCTCAGCGACTCTTTGAGGATACCTTCGGACCGATAAACCACTCGTGGAACCGTAGCGATGCACATATTGTCTGTATGCGCGATATGCTGTGGAACAGCAACAGCAAGGGAGGCGACTACTCCCTTGGTTTTAGCGACGAGCAGTATGAGTGGCTGCGTCAGGACCTTAGCTATGTGCCTAAGGATAAGCTCGTTATCCTCTGTGTGCATATCCCGTTGGTGAACTCAACGAAGAAAAATGTGCAGAAGGTTATCGCCCTTCTTGCCGCATACGATGAGGCCCATATTATGGCGGGCCATACCCACTACACTCGCAACGAGCCTACGCTGTCAAGTGGCGTCTATGAGCATGTTCACGGAGCTGTGTGCGGTGCTTGGTGGCACGCAAATACCAATGGCGACGGCACTCCAAATGGCTATGGTGTCTACGATATTGAGGGCAACAAGATTACCAACTGGTACTACCAGGGTGTCAATGCGGGTATGAACGACCGCGACTACCAGATACGCCTCTACCGAGGTAATCATCTGTCGGGTGGCAAGTATGAGTACTTTGCTCAGCAGCACGGCGATAATGTACTGCTTGCCAATGTCTTTAATGCTGACGACAGATGGACCATAAAGGTCTACGAGGATGGGGTCTATAGTGGCACTATGGCTAAAATTCCGTACAAGAAGGAGACCCCAGCTGAGGGTACGGGCATTGACAATCCTACAAAGCCTTCCACCGCATCGAGTCAAGATTGGTGGTCTATCGGCTACCTTGTGGGTGTTAAAAACCGCAGCCGCAGCAACTACTTTACGAGCTGTTTCCACCTCTATAAGTACACTCTGAAGAACAAGAACGCCACTGTTCGCGTCGAGGCTACCGACCGCTTTGGCAGAACATACTCACAAACCGAGATTACTGCCGACTACGACTATACGCTGATGAACAGATAGTTAGACCGCTCCACCTAAAGCCTTATAGAGCTTGATGTAGGCTATGTGCATATTGGCGACGATGTTTGAGTACTGCATCTGACTCTCATATAGCGTTCGCGAGGCATCTATCACATCGAGGTAGGAGCTTAGTCCGTTGCGATATAGGGCCATTGAGAGGGTTGCAATCCTCTGATTTGACTCAACAAGAGCCTTGTAACGCTCTGTCTGCACTCGCAGTGTCTGAATATCTACCAGTGCGCTCTCCACCTCCGTAAGAGCCACTATAAAGCTCTGATAGAGGGCAAAAAGCGATTGATTGTACTGCTCCACAGCTGCCCGTTCAGCCGCCTTGAGAGCTCCAAAGCGATATATCGGCTGCGCGAAACCAAGCAGCGCACTCCAACTTAAGGATTTACCCTTGAGTAGGTTTTTCAGCTCATCTGTCACCACGCCACCCTCAGCAGTGAGCGATAGGGTAGGCAGGCGAGCTATGCGACTAAGGCGAGCTGTTGCTGCTGCTGAGATTAGCTGAGAGTATGCCGCTGCAATATCACTTCTGCGGTAGAGCAAGTCTGAGGGAACACCTACGGGGATATCTATTGACAGAGAGTCGCTTAGCGCGTTTATATCAAGTGTTTTGTAGGCAACAGTATCTATCACTGTGCTACCCGTAAGTGTCGCAAGGGTAGCTATACTCTGCCTTATTTGACGCTCATAGAGGGGTATATCCGACTGGGCGGTGTAGAGTAGCGACAGAGCCTGCTGTCGGTGCATCCCCGTAGCCATTCCGCGAGCAAAGAGCGAGTCTACAAGCCCTGCTGTCTGCTGCCTAAGCATCGCACTCTGACGCGCCACGATAAGGTCACGCTGATACTGCTTTATGGTGTAGTATGTCGTCGCCACTTGAGCTGCAACGGCCATTCTCACACCCTGATACTGCCACTGCTGATACTCCACCTCAGCCTTTGCCTTGGCTGTTGTTGCGCTGAGCGAGCCAAAGAGGGGCACTTCCCAGCTTACCGTAGGCTCTATGGCGTAGTACTGGGTCACAGTGCTGCCACTGCCCGATACTCCTACCTCACGCCCAAAGTCAAACGAGGGGAGGTAGCTTGAGCGACTAAGGGCCACGGACTGCTGCGCAGCAAGGACCTTTGAGGCTGCCGTTTTGATATCATTATTTGAGGCTAACGCTGTGGTAATAAGGCGGTTGAGTGTCGTATCTCCAAACTCAGTCCACCACTGATTATTGCTCTTCAGGCTGTCGGTGCTGCCACCCGTTTGATAGAGATAGTGGCTTGGAATATCGAGCTTTGGGGCTGTTAATCGGGGGTTACAAGCCACCATAAGTGCCGATGCTAAAAGATATACTACTGGTGTTTTCATCGCTTTGCTATTCGTTTTACAAGGTAATATAGGGCGGGATAGAGCACCACGCCTACTGTTGTTGCTGTCACCATACCGCCAACAAGGGCTGTTCCCATAATGTTGCGGGCAGTTGAGTATACTCCGCTTGCGGCGACCAAAGGCAGTGAGCCGAGGATAAATGCCGCTGCTGTCATCACTATTGGGCGCAGTCTCACTCTTGCCGCCTCTACTGTGGCAGTAAGTAGGCTTTTGCCCTCTGATTGTAACCTTGAGGCGTACTCTACGACAAGTATTGAGTTCTTGGCTGCAAGGCCTATGAGCATAACCATTGAGATTTGGGTGTATATATCGACCACAAAGCGGCTGCTCAGTGTGCGAGCAAGGGCGATGAAAATTAGCGCACCGAGAAGGGCGAGAGGCACAGCCGTAATTATCGCCATTGGCAGCGAGTAGCTCTCATAAAGCATTGAGAGAATGAGAAATACAAAGACCACTGCCACAAGGTATACCCAAACACTACCACCTCCGCCCTCACTCGTCTCAAGGGCTGTAGTCCCGCTCCACTCTATACCCATATCACTTGGCAGAACATCCTGAGCACTGCTCTTGATGCTCTCAATCACTTGACCAGTGCTGACACCCTTTGCGGGCGTTACGGTCACCTGAGCCGAACGATAGAGGTTAAACTGACGCTCAAAGGCTACTCCGTAGTCATCCTCTACCGTTACGAGCGACGATAGGGGGATGCTCTCTCCTGAGGCTGAAGTTACAAAGTAGCTGTTCAGCGACTCTGCACTCTGACGATACTCTGGCGCAGCAGCGATATAGGTGCGATAGAGACGCCCAAAGCGGGTAAAGTTCTCTATATACCCTCCACCGAGAAGTGTTGAGAGCTGATTGTATAGCTCGCTAAGCTCTACGCCCTTCATCAGAGCCTTGGCTCTATCTACGACAATGCGCTTCTGAGGCACGCGGTTGTTAAACTGCGATACGGCACTCTCAATCTGAGGATTGCTGTTGAGTGTAACGAGCAGAGTGTCAAGATTTTGAGCAAGGTAGTCGTTACCCTTGCCCTCGCGGTCCGTAACATCAAAAGTCACTCCCGAGACCACACCCAACCCAGGTATTGCGGGTTGAATAAAGGCGTATGCCACAACTTGAGGAGCAAACTGCTGTAGCTCTTCTGTCAGCAGAGCAGCTATCTGCTGAGCCGATAGGTCGCGCTCTTTGTAGGGCTTGAGCCTCACGAATATCACACCGCTATTTGTCGCAGCAGAGCCCGAGAGCATATCAAATCCCGCCACTACAGCAGAGCTCTCCACCTGGCTATGTGATGCCACAAGGCTGTCGATACTCTGCATCGCCCTTTGAGTTGTTTGCAGTGATGATGCTGCGGGTGTTGTCACCGTCACCATAACATACCCCTGGTCCTCATCGGGCAGAAATCCCTCTGGCAACACTCTCCATAGTACCACGATACCTACCGCTGTCACTACAAGCGTTGCTACAGTTATTGCAATGCGCTGTACGACTCTTTCAGTAAGCGAGACATAGCGAGATACCACCCGCTCAAAGAGTCGGTTAAACGCCCCGAAAAAGCCCTTTACACGCCTTTGCTGTGGTTTAAGTAACACTGCACATAGTGCGGGCGTAAGCGTTAGTGCACAGATAGTTGAGAAGAATACCGCCACCGATATTGTCACACCAAACTGCTGAAACAGCTTGCCTGTCACGCCACCCGTAAAGCTGACGGGCACAAAGACTGCCAACAGCACCACCGAGGTAGCTATAACCGCTCCACTGACCCTCTCCATAGCACTCACCGTCGCCTCAAAGGGCTTCTGCCCGCTCTCGATACCCACCTGCACAGCCTCTACGACCACTATCGCGTCATCTACCACCAATCCGATAGCAAGAACGAGTGCCAACAGCGAGACCACATTTATTGTCAGCCCAAAGAGCGGGAAGGCGATGAAAGTACCCACTATTGAGACTGGGATTGCCACCACGGGGATTATTGTCGCCCTCCACTCCTGAATAAAGAGGTATATTATCGCCACCACAAGCATTAGCGAGGCGAGCAGTGTCAGGGCAATCTCCTCAATTCCCGCACTGATACTCTCTGTCGCATCCACAATAGTGGTATAGGCAATGCCGTCAGGGAACTGCTCTGCAGCACTACTCATCTGCTCTCTAACTCTCTGAGCCACAGCCACAGCGTTGCTCTTAGGCTCTTGATAGACCACCATAACGGCTGTTGGACGACCGTTGAATAGCGAGGCGGTGCCGTATGCCTGGCCTCCCAATGCAACATCTGCCACTTGACCCAGTAGCACTTGACTTCCGTCAGCGTTGCTCTTGACAACTATACTCTCAAACTGCTCTGCGGTGTTATACTGCTCTGGCAGGGTGACGGTATAGGTATACAGAGTACCCTCAGGGGCTGGCTCAGCACCAAACTGACCTACGGGATATGCTGCCGCCTGCACTGCTATAGCTTGAGAGATATCATCCACCGAGAGATTGTAGTACTGAAGCACATCGGGCTTGAGCCAAATGCGCATAGCGTACTCCGATGCTCCCATAATCTGCACCTTGCCCACTCCGTCTACCATTAACAGCCTATTCTGAAGGTTTATGTAGGCGTAGTTTGAGACAAACTGCTCGTCATACCTTCCGTCGCTTGAGACAGCGTAGACCATCAGAAATCCCGTCTGACTCTTTCGCGTTACAACGCCTTGCTCCACAACCTGCTGAGGGAGCAGTGCCGTAGCTGTTGAGACACTATTTTCAACCTCCACAGCACACATATCGGGGTCTGCACCAGGGGCAAAGGTCGCTTGAAGGTTCATCACTCCGTCCGAGCCACTGATAGCCTCCATATAGAGCATATCGCTCACACCCATAATACTCTGAGCAATAGGCGTTGCCACACTCTCACTGACCCTCACAGCATCTGCTCCGCTGTATGTTGCACTGACCTCTACAACGGGCGGTGTGATGTCTGGATACTGCTCTATTGAGAGGTTGAATATAGAGATAATACCGAGAAATAGCACTATCACTGATAGCGAGACGGCTGCTATAGGTCGCCTGATAAAGAACTCTTTCATAGCACCTTAACCTTTTGACCGTTAGTTAATTTAGCGTTGCCATCTAAAGCGACCCTTTCGCCCGCTTTGAGACCCTTTACAGCCGCTCTCTTGCCGTTGTTGCTGACCGTCTCCACTTGGCGATACTCAGCCACCGAGTCTGCCGTAATCACCCACACTGATGCCACTCCTTGAATTTGCCTTACAGCACTTGAGGGAACTGTCAGATGCTCTATGTAGCCTCCTACATTGGCTGTCACGCGAGCAAACTGACCCGACTTGAGAAGGTAGTTGGGGTTTGGAAATGTCACCACAATTACTATCGTACCCTCATTATCTGCCACTGCGCTCTTGGTATAGCTGTAGCTACCCTTGTAGGGGTATACCGAGCCGTCTGCAATTTGCAGGGTTATATCTGAGAGTAGATTTTTGTTGTCGTATGTAAACGACCTACGCCCTGACAGCTCAAGATATTGAGCCATAGGTATTGCGATATCGACACAGAGTGTATCTACATTCTCAATACGAGTCAGTGTAGCGAACTTTGACCCTGGGCCTACAAAATCCCCCACATAGGCCTCTGATGCCGAAATAACGCCATTTATGGGCGAAATAATGGTGGTATACTCCACCTCAAGCTCGCTATTTTTGAGTCTCTGCTCTGCCGATGCAGTAGATGCCTTTGCCGCCTCATATTGAGCCTTATACTGGTCAAACTGCGCCTGACTTATCGCATCTATAGCCACAAGGGGCACAGCTCTGTTGTAGTTATTCTGAGCCTCAATAGCGTTGGCCTTTGCCGTCTCAAAGTCAGCCTTTGCGGCAAGCATATTGGCTATTTGCTGACGGTCGTCAATGCGAAAGATAACCTGCCCCCGCTTTACGGGCATACCGTTACTAAACATCTTTGCCGATAGATAGCCACTGACTCTGGGCTGAATAACAGCCGCATAGTTAGGCTGTAGGGTAGCGATAAAGACCCTCTTTGCCACAACGCTATCCCTTACCACCGTAGCTGTCTCTACACTCATCTGCTCGCCCGAAGCCCTGTTGCTCTGCTCCTTGCAGGATAGGGCGACAAGCGCAAGTACCATAGATATATATACTGACCTCATAATTAGAGAATTTACCCAGCTTGAGTCAAAAAATATACCGTATTGATACTGTAAAAAGGTTATTTTGAGTTAAATACTTAAATTTGTTGCTGAAATATTTGCATAATTGCGAAACAGTTTTTACATTTGTGTAAACAAACCGTTTTATTTAATAAAAACTTAAAATTATGAAAGAATTAGTAGAGAAGATCAATGCACAGATTGCTGATTTCCAGGTAAACGCTGCTGCTCAGGTTGAGAAGGGCAACAAGGCTGCAGGCACACGCGCTCGTAAGGCTGCTCTTGAGCTTGGCAAGCTCCTTAAGGAGTTCCGCAAGGTTTCTGTTGAGGAGGCTAAGAAATAGGCGTCTGACATCCAGAGATAAAGGCTGTTTTCTACTGAAGACAGCCTTTATTGTCTATCCGCTAAAACGCCTCGTTGAGCAGTACCTGGAAGCCATTGATAAGCCTACCATTGACCCTACTGCCAAAGCCGTAGTCAAAGCGCACATTGACCCTCTTCTTGAACTCCCAACGAACTCCAATACCATAATTGGGTAGGGTATGGCTCCACTGATAGTTATCCCAACTACTGAAACAGTTGCCCGCACCGCCCCAAACGGCAACACCTATGCGCCGCCATACTCTCTGACGAAGCTCCGCTTGAGCTGTCACCATATTGCGGTCCGTAAATCGACCCTCATAGTAGCCACGCATACGATACTTGCTACCCATACGGGCATACAACTGCCACGGTGTGCCACTGCTGTTACTCTCCACATAGAGGTCCATTGCAAGCAGACCACCTCTCCACAGCTTCTGATAGTACGATGCCGTACCTGTAATCCTCCAGCTGTTTGTCTGAGTATTTGACAACGCCTTTGGGCGAATCATACCCTGCACCGAGATGTATACACCCCGATATGGATTTGGGATAAAGTCGCGGCTATCATACTCAAGCAGCAGCGAGAGTCCCGTAGTCAGAGACTCATTCTTACCACCACCGATAAGGGGAGCTACAAGCTCTCTGTCGCGCTTTCTTGTGTAGATATAGTCAAAGTTTAACTTCGTACCTATATAGAGGTTACGATAGATACGATGATAGTACGACAACTCTACCTGCTCGCTGTTTGAGGTGTACTTTATGGGGGTATTACTGATTGCCGCATCATACCCAAGTCCCCAGAACATTGTCGGCTGACTGACAAAGGCAACACGATAGTTAATCCTATCACTATTGTCCTTAAATATGTTGATACCCTCAATGCCCACATTGTAGATACCCTTGAGAGTTGCTCTGGCAAAGAGCGAGATTGTTGATGGTGGCACTTGTAGATTAGTTCTATCTACGCGATAGAGCCCTGCCGCCATAACACCAAGACCAAGCCCCGTTGTTGACGAGTATGTTGGTGCTCCCACTACTGATATATCAAACTTTTTTGTAGCTGTTTTGTCTGTAGAGCTCTGCTGAAAGTAGTTGTAGACCTTGCGCCATCCACTCTGCTTTGCCTGAGGTTGGGTTATGGGTGTATACCTATAAGAAATAGTATCCCTGCCATTGGCAAGGATGCTATGCTCTTGAGCATAAGCAACACTTATAACAAGTGTCGCAATGAGCGATATGGCAATACGCCTAAGTAACATTACCTATACTGCTCAACCCACTCTAAAAACTCTACTTGAGCCTGCTTGTCCATCTCCTCCTTCTGGAAGAAGACCAGCTCGCCCTCTTTTGTGACAATCATAAAGCAGAACTTACCGTTGCAGTCACCCAGCTGCCACGCGTCACGGATAGTGTGGTTTGAGTCATCCATCACAAAGCCGTTATTCTTAGCTGTTCGACGACGAGCCATATTGCGCACGATACTCTTTGGCAGAGGGGTATCTTTGAGGTTCAGCACACCAAAGCCATACATATTAGGGCCACTTGTCACACCCTTCTCCTCAAGAATATCTGAGTACTTGTAGTTCTTGTTACCCGTAAGACCAGTGTCAGGGTCGATGTAGAACATAAACAGATTCTTCTCTCCAAAGTAGGGGAGCTGAGCCACCTCGCCCTTGAGGGTCTTTATTGTCACATTGCACACCTTGTGTGGCAACTGAGCTTGTACTGGCTCGACATTCTCCTCTGCTGATACCGAGAGGGTTAGCGCTGCCAAAATTGATAGTGTAAATACTTTTTTCAACATAGTTTTAGTTCTCTACTGAGCGCAAAGATATAAATTTTTCATCAAACGATATGCCGATACCCCAAATTGATTACTCTTTGCACTATATCTCTGACTCTAACTTATCAAGCAGTACCCGACAACCATTCTCTAACATATTGAGTACCAAGTAGAAACCCTCTACACCCTCATAGTATGGGTCAGGGACATAAGTGTAGTCTGGGTAATCTGTCATAAACTCCGCCATACGATAGAGCTTGTCGAGATATTTGCGTTCTGGTGCCAGACGACTCACTCGCTCATAGTTACTGTCGTCCATCACAATTATCATATCAAAGTCGTAGAAGTCCTCCTCACTTATGGTCCTTGCCCTGTGCGTGAGGTTATAGCCACGCTCCAAAGCTGCTCTGCGCATTCGAGGGTCGGGCAGATTACCTCTGTGACCTGGATATGTTCCCGCTGAGTCAACCTCAATCTTCTCTTGCAGACCTCTCTGAGAGACCATCTGCTCCAGTATTCCATTTGCCGCAGGGGAGCGACATATATTTCCGAGGCAGACAAAAAGTATGCGTTTTGTCATCGTCTATTTTGTTGCTGTTATACAATATTGACCTTGAGATAGTGTGAGCTCTGAACCTATATTACCGCTGCAAGTAAGAGTAGTATACCCCTGAGGAGCAACCACTTGAGCCGTAGTACCCGCAGGAACGGTTAAGGTTATATTGAGAGAGTTATCAACCTTTTGAGCATCCATACTGATATTACCAAATACCGTTGGCACAACACACTTGACACGGTTTAGTGTAGCGAGGTTAGGACAGACTCTAAACTGCTCAAATTGAGGCTTTAGAGGCTCTATACCGGCAATATATTGCGAGAGGATAGTAAGTCCACCGCCACTCCAAGCGTGGTTATATGTGCCATTTCCGCTCTTATATTTCATACCCTTGCCGCCAGTATACTCCCAGCCCTCCCAAAGGGTTGTGTGAGGTGCAGCAACCATAGTGCCAAAACGCTGTTCCATACGCTTGAGTGCATCCTCATAGTAACCCATAATGCACAGAGCCTCAAGCACATACTTCTCCATATATGGGCTTGCGTTGTAGTATGTGGCAAAGAACTGACGCATAGTCTCATATCTCTCTTGAGGCACTAAACCTGCAAGAAGAGCCATTGCCTGCACTCTATCATCTGGCACATCCTTATAACCAGCTGACTTGTAGTGCTGTAGCTCCTCATTCCAGTATGAGCTATTGAACGAATAGCGCAGCTTGTCATATATCTGCTCCGCCATCATCGCATCGCTTCTGTGACCTGTTGTTCGTGCCATCTGAGCAAAGCCCTTGAGAGCAAGTGCATACCAACACTGTTGCAGGGCAGGCTTGTCAATATTCTTACCCCAGTCACCCCAGTACCAACCGCCACGGCGAGTCTTGACAAGTCCGCTATTCTGAGGCTCCCACACCTCAAATAGATACTTGCGCACGCGAGGGTAGATATCGGCAATGGTCTGACTATCTCCCGTAAGCATATAGTAGGTCTGAAAACCGTAGTAACCTACACTTGCAAGCATCTGACACGGAAGCTCGCTCTTATACCACCCCGGCACTGGCGAAGCGATAACTCCATTTGGTTGCTGCCAGTTCATCAGCTCCAGTATAGCCTTGCGGGTAAGAAGGTGCGCACGCTCATCAAAGAGATAGCCCACCTCACCAAGCTCCACTACGGCATCTCCCCACCACTGTGCACGCTCACGGTCAGGGCAGTCCATATAGTTGTCTCGCATAGTGACATAGAGCGTTCTTGCCGCCTTCTGCCACAGCTTGTTACAAAACTCATTGTCACACTCAAAAGAGCCGACAAAGTCGCTATCATACCCGCTCTCGCGATACTTTAACTCAAGCACTTCAACCCCCTGAGGCACATAGTATAACACCGAGTGTCCATTTGCCCATATAGGGGTTTCAAACTCCTGCTCTCCAGATTTAGCGATATACTCAGTCTTAAAGCTACGAGCCTCGCCAATCCAGTAGTCGTCTGTGCAAAAAACAATCTTCTCGCCACCATTAGCCTTGAGGCGAATATAAGGCGTTACATGAGCATTATATGGCAGTGCACACTCAATCGCACCCTCACTATTGATTGTCTGACCCTGATACTCCCGCAGCTCACTCCAACGCCACTGAGGTATTGGCCTATCAACAAAATCGCCCCACTCTGCAGCCTCTCTTGAGACCTCTACAGCATCGCTCCACACGCTGTCATCAAAGTCCGCTGAGGCAAAATCTACAGCCTTGCGAGCATCGTAGCCCACATTTGCACCTGCAAGGCGATACTGCTTTGGACCCTTTGGATTTTCATCCACTGGTGCCCAAAATGCATCGTAGCGGGTAGCCTTCCAGCTCTTATCACTTACAACCTTACCCAGTGCGCAGTCCATCTCAAACCAGAGTCCTGGCTGAGCCGTTGGCTTGTGGCTGAACGAGTTACGACCATAGTATTGAACAAGTACTGCAACTCTATTTCGGCCACACTTGAGGTTTGGCACATCCTGAAAAACATCGCAATAGCTATCCGTAGGATTAGGTCCTCGCTTGAGTCCACCCTCACGCACAACAAGCTCGCCATTGACATATAGCCAATACTTTGTATCGGCAGCAATCTTGAGCGAAACGCCACTACCACTAATTAGACAGAACTCCTTACGAAAGCACTGCCACTCTCCGTCGGCTGTAGGCTCAACGGCTGTAATAATTTGAGCCTCCTTGCCACAAGAGCAAAAGAGTGTCACGAGGGCTAAAAGAGATAATTTCCAGAGATTTTTCATTTTATTTACTAAATAATATGTACCTTTGTCACAAAGATAATAATTTTTCGGTTATGAGCTATAAAAATCCTAAAAAATCGGAGTATTCAACTCCTAAACTCACACTCTATGCCGTCTCCATAGAGAGTGGTTTTGCCTTAAGCCTTGAGAATCCTGAGTATGACCCTGAACAAGATTGGTAGTTATGAGAAGAGTTCTATTTATTTCAATTATCACAACTCTGCTTACCGCTTGTACTGCAGAGTTTACCGAGCAGGTTGCTCCACTTGCTCCAAATTCTATTGAGGTATCTTTTGAGGAGGATTCCCGAATACAGCTTAATGAATACGGTCAAACTGTTTGGACAGCAGATGACGAAGTATCAGTATTTTACCGCTCTTATATAAATGAATGCTGGAAGTATTCAGGAGTAACTGGTTCAACATCTGGACACCTTGTAAATCAAGGTAATGCCAGCACTGAGACCACGAAGCGCATTGTTGCCGTCTACCCATACAATGAGGGCTACACACTCACAGATAGCGCTCTGAACCTGACAATTCCTGCATATCAGACCTATGCTACTAATAGCTATGGAGTTGGCGACAACATTATGGTTGGAGTGACTGAGGGGTACAATGTTTGGTTTAGAAACATATTTGGCTTTCTGCGTCTCTCACTCTCTGGCGACAAGATTATCAAGAGTATTACAATCAAGGGAAACAATAACGAGGTTGTAGCTGGTGCTGCTACTGTTGACCTTCAGAGCCTGGGTATTGACTTCAAACAAGGTTCTACAGAGATTACCATTGACTGTGAAGATGGTGTTCAGCTGACAGAGATACCAAAGACCTTCCACTTTGCCCTTGCACCGCAGAAGTTTAGTAAGGGTATTACCGTGACACTACACTGCGCAGATGGAGAGAAGATTGTAAAGCCTACACTGAAGGCTATTAACATCCAGCGCAACCACATTCTGCCGATGGCAAATCTTGACTACACCTCTCCGGTTATTACCCTTCAGCGCAACGCCCTTATTGACCTTTACAAGGCGACGGGTGGCGACAATTGGACTATCAACACAAATTGGTGTAGTACCGAGCCGGTATCTACTTGGCAGGGCATTAAGTGCAACAGCGAGGGATTAGTGACAAGCATTGAGCTTGCAGGAAACAACCTTGTAGGTACGCTTCCTCAGTCACTCTCTGTACTTATGGAGAGCTGTACATACCTTAATTTAGGCTTCAACAAGCTCTCTGGCGATGTACCTCAGAGTGTTATAAAACATAAGAATTGGCAGTATCTGTGGGGCGATATCTTGAGTAGCAACAGCCTTAAGTTCAACTACTCTGACATCCCATTCCCTCAGTTTAGCATTACAGACACTGCGGGTGGCACGATAGACTCCGAGAGCATATGGAAGGATAAGAAGGTTGTTATCTTCTATGGCTGGAACGAGAACTGTCTAAACGACCTATTCGGTACAATATACGAGCTGTACTACACCTACTCTAAAGTAGGCCTTGAGGTGGTTGCGTGGACTACCGAACACTTCTATAACAGCTACGAGTTAGAGGGTGGATATGAGTTCTTCCCATGGAAGACATACCCTCAGCTGACAAGCAAGGGTAATACTATCCGACCAAATTACGGCTACTATCCGACTGCATATCTGCCTGCTGTGACTATCTTTGGCGAGGATAGAAAGCTGATTTACAGCACCGCCTTTAGCACATCTATCTCTGCCACAGATATTGAGAATGCTGTTGAGAAGGCAATCTCTTCATCTGACTATACTAGCACCGATTACTCCAAAGATGGTCAGACCAAACAGCTGCAAAAGGCTACAGAGGGTAGTGGTATTGATGTTGTACTTATGGGCGACGGATACTCCGACCGCCTTATCGCTGACGGCA
>SUZS01000035.1 GCA_015059785.1 Rikenellaceae bacterium | reverse complement strand
GTATATTAACTACTATAATAACGACCGTATTAAACTAAAATTAAACGGAAAGAGTCCGGTGCAATACCGAACTCTTTACCAGTAAAATCTATTTAATAATCTGTCCAACTTTTTGGGGTCAGTACACTTGCTTGAAAGTGAATGGCTCTATTTTTTGTCGTAATAGCCGCAAGGCTATCCTAAATCCGCATCAGCACGGAAGCGAAACAAAGTTTCGCATAAAGTTTTTGCACGCCCTGCTTTTTTCAAAAAGCGGGCAGTACTGCGTAGCTAATCTACTCGTGGTGGTAGGGTTCGCCGCGCAGGATAGTAAATGCGCGGTAGAGTTGTTCGGTGAATATGGCGCGGATGATTTGGTGGGAGAAGGTCATCTTGGAGAGTGATATCTTCTCGTTTGCGCGGGCGTAGACGGCCTCGGAGAAGCCGTAGGGGCCACCGATGATAAAGACGAGTCGTTTTACGCCGCTATTCATCCGCTTCTGCAGCCAGTCGGCATACTCTATAGAGCGGAACTCTGTCCCTTTTTCGTCAAGAAGCACTAAGCGGTCGGAGGTCTCAATAAGGCGCAGTATAGCCTCGCCCTCGGCGGTTTTCTGCTGAGCTTCGGTTAGGGATTTGTTGTTGCGGATGTCGGGTATGTATGTGATAGTGAAGCGGTTGTAGAAGTTTATGCGCTTGGTATACATCTCTACAAGGGTTGTAATCTCTTTAGAGTCGGTCTTGCCGATGACTATCAGTTCTATGTTCATAGCTCAACTTCTAATGCTCTTTTTACTATGTGGTGCATATCGTAGTAGCGATACTCGGCAAGCCTACCGCCGAAAATGATATTGCTGCACTGCGCGGCAAGAGCTCGGTACTTCTCGGCAATGGCGCTGTTGCGACTATCGGCAATAGGGTAGTATGGCTCGCTGCCAGCACTCCACTCTGTAGAATACTCGCGCGTGATAACGGTATGTGCGGTTGTGCAGCTGCGGTCAAAGTGGCGGTGTTCAATTATGCGGGTGTAGGGGGTGTCGCTGTCGGTAAAGTTCATCACCGCTACGCCCTGATAGTTGCTCCTCTCTATGCGTTCATCGACAAAACTTACTGTGCGGTACTGCAACTGGCCGAAGCAATAGTCAAAATATCGGTCAATCTCGCCCGTGTAGACAATCTTACTGGCAAGTGAGGAGTAGTGGTCTCGGCGGGCGAAAAAGTCGCTGTTAAGCTCAATATCTGCGCCCTGCAACAGCTTGTCTATAAAGGCGTTATACCCACCACGAGGAATACCCTGATAGGTGTCGTTAAAGTAGTTGTTGTCAAAAGTAAACCTTACGGGCAGTCGGCGGATAATATCGGCGGGTAGGTCGGCGCATTTTCTGCCCCACTGCTTCTCGGTATAGCCCTTGATAAGGGTGTTGTAGATGTCTGTGCCGACAAGTGAAATGGCCTGCTGCTCAAGGTTTTGAGGCGTGCCAATGCCATACTCTGCTCGCTGCTCAGCAATCTTAGCCTCTGCCTGCTCAGGGGTGGTTACGCCCCAGAGTTGGAAGAAGGTGTTCATATTGAAGGGCAGATTGTAGAGTTTGCCTCGGTAGTTGGCAACAGGGGCGTTGATGTAGGGTACAAACTCCACGATAGAGTTTACCCACTGCCACACCTTAGCGTCCGAGGTGTGGAAGATGTGGGGCCCGTAGCGATGAATAGCAATCCCGTCGCTATTCTCGCAGTAGAGGTTGCCACCCGTATGGCTGCGGCGGTCAATGACAAGCACGCGCTTGCCCGCCTTTATGGCGCGATAAGCCACCACAGAGCCGAAGAGCCCTGCGCCAACGACAAGGATATCGTAGGGTTTGCTATTTTGGCTGCTGCACACTCTTTGGGAATGAAATTAGGTAAACAAGGTGCTCCAATGGACGGATAAAGTTGCGCTTGCCATACTTTGGACTGTGGACATAGCAGTCGATGGTAAAGACCTCGTTTGTAGCGTCGTTGATAGTCGTGTAGCTGACAAATGGACCACCCATATAGTCGTTCTCAACATCCCAGAAGCCGCGCATTTCAATCCACTCCTTGCCATTGACAACAACAGAGCGGTAGAGCGGAGTAAAAGGCTTGTAGTCGCCATCAGCATTTGGAATCTGCTCTACGGTAATCATATATGAGCCGTCACTTGGACCCGGAATGCGCTTGGCAAAGTTGTTGCGCATAGCCACGAGGTAGTCGGCCGTAAGGCTGCCCTTGCCACGATATGGATAGCTGTAGCAGAAAAAGCCCTGACTGGCAGTCGGAAACTCGTATGATGCCCAGAGAAAATCCTGGCTCTGTGAGCGAAGCTCATAGCCCTTTGGTATGCGCACCTCAATGTCAAACTCACTACGGAGTAGGTCGTTAAGCACCTTTACATTGTGCTTCTCGGCGTAGGCAATAGTTCGGTTGCGCTCGGCAATCTCAAGCACCTTGAGCAGCGCATCGCCATTGGTATTGAGGTACTCAAGAGCAGCTTGCTGTGTAGGGGCTTGGAAGGTAAGAACTATCTGTGGAGCTGCGTCTACATCATACTCTGCTACAATCTGCGCCTGTGTAGCCTTGTCGGAGATAACCACCTTGAGGATATTGCGGTGCTGAAGCAGCAGGTGGCGGAAGTCGTTTGATGTAATGCGCAGAACATTGAAAAGTGGCTCATTCTGGTTGAGCATCTCTACGGGCTGCTCAAGTAGCTCACGAAGCTTTGCTCCTACGCTACTCTCCCACTCGGCATTGTTGCACACGACAAGCACCTCGTATGCCCCGCCCTGAATAGGTTTCTTGCCCTGGTCAGTAAGTGAATTAATCTCTCGGCAACCGACAGTGGCGAGGATAAATAGTAGCAGCGTTGTAATCTTTGTAATAAGTTTCATAGTGTCTATAGTTATGATATTACCACAAAAATATACATTATTTGTGCAAATTCAAAATTATTGACTACATTTGCACTTATGAAAATCAAACCGCCCAAGTTTATACGCCGCCTTATGCCCGACCTTATCTGGGAGATTGAGGATGAAAATGGCGTCTTTCTCACCTTTGACGACGGCCCTACGCCAGGCGTTACAGAGTGGATTTTATCTACACTTAGGCGGTATAATGCCAAGGCGACATTCTTTGTGCTTGGCAAGAATGTTGAGATGTACCCCGACCTATATCAGAAGATTCTTGCCGAGGGGCATAAGGTGGGAAACCACACCTACTCGCATCAGAAGGGGTGGGGTATGTCACTTGAGAGGTATATTGAGGATGTGGACTTTGCGGGTGACTTTATCCACACGGAGCTATTTCGTCCCCCTTATGCCCGTGTGACACCTTCGCAAATGAGGGCTGTGGCGCAGAAGTATAAGATTGTGATGTGGGATATAGTCTCGCGTGACTACAACCGTTCACTATCGCCTGAAAAGTGCCTTAAGAGTGTTACGGACCATATTACGGCCGGCTCTATTGTTGTGTTCCACGACTCGGAGAAGGCCTTTAAGAATATGAGCTACGCCCTGCCACGCACGCTGAAGTATGTGCAACAGTTGGGGCTGAAGTGTAAAATTATAGAGCTGTAAACTATGAAAGTCGTTGTTGCTGTTACTGCTGCCAGCGGTGGAATATATGCCCGCCAACTGCTCTGTCAACTTGTTGATAGCGAGCAGGTTGAGCGTATTGCCCTTATATTTAGCACTAACGCCGAGGCAGTGCTTGCAACAGAGGGGGTTGTGCTTCCAGAGAGCAGTAAGATTGTTAGGTATAGCAACGACGATATGTTTGCAAGTGTGGCAAGCGGCTCGCAGAATTGGGATGCTATGGTGGTTGTGCCGTCAAGCGTGGGCACTGTGGCGCGAATTGCTGCGGGAACTTCGCAGAGCCTTATTGAGCGCGCCGCCGATGTTATGCTCAAGGAGCGTAGACGACTTATTGTCGTTGTGCGCGAAACACCACTCTCGCTTATCCATCTTCGTAATATGACTACCCTTACAGAGGCGGGGGCGGTCGTTCTTCCAGCCTCTCCATCTTTCTACTCACGACCAGAGACCGTTGAGGCTCTCTGCGCTACCGTTACCGAGCGAATAGTCGCTCTTCTTGGCATTTCTGCTCCACATTATAAGTGGGGTGAGTAATAATCAACACTTTTACGCGTTTATTAAACATAGGTAAAACTGCCCACGGTAATATTTTTCACCTACAAATCAAAAAAAAACACTACTTTGTGTTGCATAGTAGTAAAAAATTACTACCTTTGCATCAGAAACAGAAAATAAAACTTCAAAAGTATGAAAAAGTTAGGTTTAATGATGTTGTGTTCTCTGCTGGTGCTGACAGCATCGGCAGAGAGCATTGTTCGTGGTCGTGTTATGGATAGCCAGAGTAGGGCAGTTGGCTATGCAACGGTAGCGGCGGAGCAAGAGGGAAAGGTAGTGACAGCAGTGGCAGCGGGAGCAGATGGTCGCTTTGAGATTGCGATTGCCAAGGATGGGCAGTACACTGTTGAGCTATCTGCTGTAGGTTACAAGAGCGAAACGCGCAAAATATCGGCTGTGGGCAAACTGATAGATTTGGGCGAGGTGGTGCTTAATGAGGGTGTAGCGGTAGATGCTGTGGCGGTGACGGTTCAAAAGCCGATTGTGACGGCCGATGCGGAGAAGCTATCATACTCTGTAGAAGATGACCCAGAGGCGCAGTCAAGCACCCTTGAGGAGATTATCCGCAAAATTCCGCAACTGACAATAGATTCGGAGGGCAAGGTGCTGATGAATGGTCAGAGCGACTACAAGATTTTGGTAAACGGTCGCGCGGCAGGTGCTATGGGTCGCAACTTTAACGAGATTATTAAGTCTATGCCCGCCTCGTCTATCAAAAAGATAGAGGTAATTACCAATCCGTCAATGAAATACGATGCCGAGGGTGCGGGTGGTGTGCTCAATATCATCACCTCAAAGACTCGCTTTGATGGTTATAACGGAAATGTGAGCCTTGCGGGTAGCAACTCGTTTGACCGTAACTACTCAGGTCAATTTTCAAGCAACTTTACTGTTCAGAAGGATAAGTTCTCGCTCTCTGGTGGTCTCTATATGGGCGGTAGCGATAGCGATAATGATCCAATGAGTTTTCACGATGCTGTGATGGAGAATCTTAACGCCAATGCGCCATACTCAAAGCTGCATCAGCAGACAGAGCGGGGTTGGGGCGGCAGAAACCTCTATGCAAACCTCAGTATGGGTTATCAGATTGACTCACTAAACCTTCTCAACATTGAGGCGAGCTGCTGGTTTGGAAATTGGAACTCAACATCGCACAATACCAACTCCTACTTCGGGGCGGATGATAGTTTGCTTAACAGCTTTTCGGCTAAAGAGTACAGCGAAAATCGCTGGAAGGGCGTTGATTTGCTTGCGGCATACGAGCATACATTTGCGGGCAAAGAGGGGCATAACCTTACTGTGTCAGAGTACTTCTCTATAACACCACCAACGGAGAGTATCAACAATGAGGATACTCTCTACCCTGACGGCACACATTTCCTATACTCTACCGTTTCGCTTGATCGTGGTTTTGATAATGTGCTACAGGCGGACTACAACAATAAGTGGGGCAAGCACTCGCTTGAGGCTGGCGCAAAGCATACAGTAGAGTATAGCTCGCTGGAGCAGTCAGGGGCAACATCCCTACACGCCTCTACAACAACGCTGACGAAGAATATTGCGGCTATTTATGCGGGCTACGCCTTTAGCCACAAGAGTATTACCGCCCGTGCGGGTGCTCGCCTTGAGGGTGCGTGGTATGACTCCAAGAGCGTGATGGACAAGACAGAGCAGTATAGCAATGCGCTGATAAATGTTGTGCCCTATCTCTCACTCTCGTATAAGATTAAGGAGGGGCATAACCTCTCGCTATCCTACTCCGAGCGACTCTCACGACCAAGTATTCATTCACTCTCGCCATTTGTTACAGAGACCTCGCTCTCGCGTAGCTACGGAAATCCAGACCTTAAAACGGGCGTAAACCATAGCATAAGGCTCAAGTATGCGTGGATGAGTAATAAGTGGACTGTCTCGCCAGAGTTTATGACGATGTTCTCAAATAACCGCGTGACAAGATATCAGTTTGTAGATAAGGATGGACTAATCAACCAGACATATCTCAACCACGGAAGAAATCGCGCCTATGCACTCCAGACCTCGCTATCTTATCGTCCATCGCGCAAGTTGCAACTCGCGGCAGACTTTCGCGCGGGATACTTTGAGGAGGGAATACCGTCAGAAGATGTCTCTGTTGCAG
Source organism: Rikenellaceae bacterium (assembly GCA_015059785.1). Lineage (GTDB taxonomy): Bacteria > Bacteroidota > Bacteroidia > Bacteroidales > Rikenellaceae > Alistipes. Next base: position 18,412 of record SUZS01000035.1, on the reverse strand, counting down.
GCTGGGCATTCTCGGAGAGTGTAAATGCTACAATAGCACTTTGGAAGGGCGCGCGACTGACAATAAGCGAGTACTGCGCAAAGATGCAGCCACAGCAGACTATGGTGGCGCAGAATTGGTTCCTCACAACCTCTGCACGATTGGGCCAGAAGTTCCTTAAGGATAAGTTGGAGCTCTCTGTATCGGTGCGCAATCCTCATAGCAAGACTATGAAGCACGACCTTCTGATGACAGCCCCTACATATGTGCAGAGACTTGTGGGTACGAATGTTTCTCGCTCTATCCGCGTCTCAATCTCCTACCGCTTTGGTAAGCAGGGTCTCTATGTTAAGCGCGCCAACCGCAAATCTGACAGCACCACCGAGGAGGTGGGCGCAAGCCAGCAGGGTGGCGGAGGCGGTTTCTAACGGCACTGCAAATTTTGGCGTCAGAGTGCCGTAGTTGCGGTATATCGTGAAAAAACAACGGATATGGTGTTTTTTTAGACTGCGCACATAATTTATTGTCAGAGTGTGGTAGATGCAACGCTCGCCCTATAAAAACAGCGAAGGGTAGTACTTTACGGTACGACCCTTTGCTGTTTTTTTGGGGTAGCAAAGCTCCGTCCTTTATTTGTTGCACCTCGGACGAGAAGTGGGCGCAAGTCAGCAGGGTGGTGGAGGTGGTTTCTAAAGGCATTGCAAATTTTGGTGTCAGAGTGCCGTAGTTGCGGTATATCGTGAAAAATCCCCGGATGGGTTGTACTTTTGTACTACTCATTCGGGGATTTAAGGGATGTGCCGCAAATGCGGTACTATCACACCAAAATTACTTGATGCGCTCGTAGTACTCACGAGTACGGGTATCAACGCGGATGCGGTCACCAGTGTTGATAAAGAGCGGTACCTTAATAGTTGCACCTGTGTTTACAGTAGCAGGCTTAAGTGAGTTTGTAGAGGCTGTATCGCCCTTGATGCCTGGCTCTGTGTAGGTAACCTCCATATCAACGATTGGAGGAAGCTCTGCTGAGAGAACTGTCTCCTTCTCGGTGTGGAACATAACCTCAACTATCTGACCGTCAGCCATCAGGTCGTAGTTGTTGATAAGGCTCTTCTCAATGTTGATCTCCTCGAAAGTCTCGCAGTGCATAAAGTGAGCACCCAAATCGTCCTCATAAGTGAACTGGTAAGGGCGACGCTCAACGCGTACCTGCTCAATCTTCTGACCTACAGATGAGAATGTGTTCTCAAGAACGCGACCATTCTCAAGGTTCTTGAGCTTTGAACGAACAAAAGCAGGGCCCTTGCCCGGCTTGCAGTGCTGGAAATCAACAACAAGGAAAGTCTTGCCATCCATCTCAATGCACATACCGATTTTGATATCAGCAGCAGTAATTGTCATAACTTTTATGTTTTAATATGATAAATCTCAAAATTCGCGGCAAAATTACAAAAAAATCCTTAAAATCAAAACAATAGCAAATAAAAACAAGCCTACACTTGCAAAATGTAGGCTCGTAATTGTTTGTTGTCTGCTAATGCTTGTGACCGTGGTGGCTGTGGCTGTGATTGTGGCCGTTGTGCTCCTTGTAGTGAGCAAACTCAGCCTCGGTCATATGCTTGCTAACCTTGAGCTTAAGGTCTGCAAAAGACTTAACAAGGTTCTCTGGAGTATTCTTTGTAGCGTCATAAGTTACCGCTACGCTCTTTGTAGCAACATCGCACTTAACGCTGCGAACACCCTTGCCGTAGAAGTTGTCGTAGACCTTCTTTGCGCAGTTCTCGCAGTCAAGGTCAGTGATAAATACGGTTGTTACAATCTGCTTTGCAGCCTTCTGCGCTACTGCAGTGCCTGCTACTGCGAGCAGTGCAACTGCAAGGATAATAATCTTCTTCATAGTCTGTCTATTGTTTACTTGTATTAATAACGGTTAGTAAAGGTTAAATCTTACGCCAATATATATTTTTCTGCCCATCAGTGGTCCCCAAACGCAAGCGGAGTTGAATGTAGGCTCGTAAGGTGTTGCGTAGCCCAAAATTGGGTTCTTCTGACGGTAGCCAGCGATATTCTCGCAGCCTAAATAGATATCCCACTGCTTGATTTTGCGAGTCACCTGCGCAAAGAACATAGGGTAGACTGGCGAGTACTCGCTGTCAGCAATATTGCCTGTCTGAGTTGGTATGCGGCTCTTGCCATTGAGCTGTGCGGTAACATCAAAGGTCCACTTACGCATACGGGTAGCATACTGGATGTTAAGCAGGGTCTTGTAGCGGCTTACAAGTGGTCGCTCAACAAGCTCCGTAGTGCCGTCGGGACGGTTTACAGTATACTTGCTGTCGGTATAGCGGAAAGTGGCGAAGATGTCCAATCTCTCGGCAGGGGCCCAACTAAGGTCTACCTGATAGGTGTTTGTGTAAGACTTGCCGTCGGTAGTGTAGATGTGGATATTGTTTGCATCGTACTCTTGATCTACAATCACGCTGTGGAAGAGCTGTGTGCGGAAGTAGTCAAAGCTGATTGTCATATCCTGATAGTCTACAGTAGAGATTGTCTGGGCAAAAGAGCCACCCGCAGTAAGCGCTCTCTCCATACGGTCAAAGGTGCGGTCAAATGGCTGGTCAAAGACAATACGGCGACCTGTTGCCATAATGCCGATATTGTCCGTTACGATATCTGTAGGGCGATAGCCAAGACCTGCCGAGCCACGCAGAACGGTAGTTGGGGTGATGTTCCACTTGATGTGTCCACGCGGAGTGAACAGATGCTTGCGGAAGTAAGCGTTGTAGTCGTAACGCACGCCCGCAACAACAGAGAACTTCTCCTTGATGTTGTATGTATACTCGGCATATGCGCCCACCTCGGTCTCGTTGCGGTCAAAATCACGCATAACATTAGCCTCGACGCTGTTTCCCCACACTCCATCACGACCCCAAGTGCGGTCAGTAAGCTCCTCGGCAACCCAACGAGAGGATGCTGTAAGGCCTGTTGCAAGGAGTGAGTTGTAGGTGAAATAGTGGGTGTACATAAGGTTTAGATTTGCCATATGCTGGCCACCAAAATATCCCTTATCGGCACCAAAGAAGGCGTTCTCTTGGAAGAAGTCGTAGTCTACAACCATTGCAAAGTTTGAACGCATCTCGTCGTTCTCGTCCTTGTCAAATACGGCTGCACCCACTGGCTTACCCATCTTGAAGTATACATTTGCCTCCTGGTTGGCAACTACCGAGCCGTAGATATTATCCTCGCGCCACCAGTCGTACCACTCTTTGCCATCTTTAGTCTGCTTCATAGACTCCTTAAAGCCCATCTGACCTCCAACGCGGTGGTCGTTTACATACTTTGCACCCCAGCGCACCTGAATACCGTTGTCGCCCTGATAGAGCCAGCGGTTAGCAACATTTATCTGGCGAGCAAGTGGCAGGTCACGATATCCGTCGCCGTTGTGGTCGTAGCTCTTTGTGTCTGCCGATGCGTGGGCAAGGATTATGGTTGTAAGCCTCTTATCTTTTGTTACGGGCAGGGCTGTGGAGAGGTTAATCTCTGGCTTTAGCTCGGCATCAAAGTATGCGTTTACAAAGAGTCGCTCCTCGTCTGTAGGCTTGCGGTGCTCAAGGTTAATCTGACCCGTAACAGCCTCGTGTCCAGCTGTAACGGATGAGATACCCTTTGACACCTGAATAGAGTTGAGCCACATACCTGGTGTGTAACCAAGACCATAAGGGGCGCTCAGACCACGCATAATGGCACGATTCTCGTCCAGTATCTGGGTGTATGTACCCGCAAGTCCGAGCATCTTAATCTGTCGCGCACCAGAGATGGCGTCAGAGTAGCCGACAGTAACCGATGCGGAGTTCTCAAAGCTCTCGGCAAGGTTACAACACGCCATCTTACACAATCCTGCAAAGGAGATATTCTCACTTTTCAGAATACCCTCGTGGCTGATGTAGTTTCCGCGCAGGTTACCCTCAACAACAACGCTCTCTACGGCAACACCCTCAACGAGGTTGAAAAACACCTCTGTAGTGTTCTTGTCTACAGTGACAGTGTCGTTTGTATATCCCAAGAAAGAGCCTACAAGGCGGTTGTAGTCCTTGACGCGGTGAACGCGGTAGTAGCCGTTCATATCGGCAGCCTCGCCGACATTAGTCTCTGCCCAGTAGACCGATGCCCCCGGAAGGGCATTGCCCGCAGCGTCCATAACGCGGCCCGTAATATCCTGCGCAGAGATGTTTGCAGTACAAAGAACTGCAAAAACAAAAAAGATGTATTTCAGATTTTTCATAGTATCTAAGTTATTGAACATAAACATTTTAGCGGAAATTATCCGCAAGAGAGTTTATGCAATAACTGGTGGCGCTCTTAGACCCGAGAGCGACATATATTCAGACTCGGGAAGTGGAATTTTTCGCTTGTCTAAATACTTTAATTTTAGAGTCTCAGTAGATGTGAACTCTACAGCCTGCGCATCGCCAAAGATGGTGCAGACAATAGGGTTAATGTCGGCTATAAATACCTTTTCGTAGTTGTACAGATCAATCTCTGTAGAGTGGTCGTGGTTGCATCCGCAGTCTGTAGGTAGCTTAATGCCCTCGCCATCGGTGTGTGTATGGTGGCAGCAGCTACAGCTATGGTGAGTCTGATAGTGGGTGCTGCGGGTGCAGTGGCAGAGAATAACAGAGAGCATAGCACCGCAACTTGCCATAGTATATACAGCAAGCAGTATTAGTGATATCATTCTGCGAATCTTCATACCCCCCCGCACAATAATTTACTCAACCAAATCAGCCTCCTCAAGCTTTGCCATCCACTCAATAGCATCTGTAAGGGCAACCTGACGCTCTACATCGTAGTTGTCTGTAAGCACCTTAACAACATCTTCAACCTCAAAATCGCGACCCTGAAGCTCCTGCCACAGCAGATTTGAGGTAGCGTTAAGTGCAATTACACGAGTCATATCGGCGCCATATCGGCCCTGCTTAATGATGACATATTCGCCTGCCATCTCTCTAACTTTATATCCTTCTTTGAATTTCATAGTGCAAAGGTAGTGAAAAATATAATTGTTGATAAAATTTTTGACAAATTTTTCTTAAAATCCTTAAAAAATTCTATCTTTGCACAGATATAACTACATTGGGAGATTATGCTATCTATTATTTTTTACATCTATGTTCTTATTGAGCTGACACTCTTTTTTATACTGTCAGTGCTGGCGCTTATTATCTGTTTTCCGTTTGACAAGCCGCGCCGCGTGGTGCACGAACTGTCAAGGGCTATATGTATGTGCTTTTGGTGCGTGCCACCTACTTGGAAGCGCAAGATAATGGGTCTGGAGAATATTGACAAGAGTAAGAGCTATGTGATAGTTATTAACCATAACTCTATGGCGGACATTTTGGCACTCTACTTCGTGCCGCTCAACTTCCGTTGGGTGAGCAAGCGTGAGGTGTTCCGCATTCCGTATATCGGTCAGCTGCTCTCTATTCACGGCGATATTGCTATTGACCGCAGTCGTGGCGCGGACTCTATGCGTAAAGTTACTGAGCAAGGCAAGATGTGGATAGGTCGTGGAGTATCTATCGCTATGTTCCCAGAGGGAACTCGCTCAAAGAGTGGGCAGATGGGTAGATTTAAGCAGGGAGCCTTTGCACTGGCTAAGGATGCTGGTGTGGAGATTCTTCCCATTGTACTACACGGAACACGCGATGTGTTGAAGAAAAACTACTTGGTAAATTGGCGTAATAGCCTAACAGTGAGTGTTCTGCCTCCAATTAGTGCTGAGACAGTGCAGAGTATGGAGACAGCGGAGCTTATGGAGCATACCCGAACAATGATGTGTGAAGAGTACGAGAAAATTAGAAAATAGTATATGGCTCAGGTGCAGAAGGTAAATAGTTATGGCGATGAGGCCATACAACAGCTCACTCCGCGTGAGCATGTTAGACGACGAACAGGTATGTATGTCGGCACTCCAGGCGATGGCTCGGAGCGCGAGGATGCCCTTTATGTGCTTGTCAAGGAGGTTATAGATAACGGCATTGACGAGTTTATAATGGGTTATGGAAAAAGTATTGAGATAACTCTTGAGGATAAGCGTATAACGGTGCGCGACTATGGTCGTGGTATTCCGCTGAACTCTCTTGAGAGCGTAGTGTCGCAGATTAACACTGGTGCTAAGTATGAGCAGGGTGAGGACTCGGCTTTTGATAAGACTGTGGGTCTTAATGGCGTGGGTGTGAAGGCGGTAAACTACCTCTCTACGGAGTTTATTGTCCGCTCGGTGCGTGATGGCGAGAGTCGCGAGGTTACTTTTAGTCAGGGACTGTTGCAGAATGATCTCCGCCAGAGTGGTGTGAAGGAGAAGAATGGTACTTTCGTAAGTTTTGTGCCAGACCCAGAGATTTTCCCTAACTACGAGTTCAATATTGACTATATCAAGCAGATGATTCACAACTATGCCTATCTTAATGTGGGTCTGACGCTTATCTTTAATGGCGAGAGCTACTCGTCAAAGAATGGACTGCTTGACCTTGTCAATGACAGCATGGAGAATCAGACAATGCTCTACCCTCCAATCCACCTCAAGGGAAAGAATATAGAGATTGCGCTGACACACTCTACTGGCTATGGCGAGACATACTATACCTTTGCAAATAGCCAGAACACTTGGCACGGAGGAACTCATCAGGCGGCATTTCGTGAGATGGTTGTAAAGACGCTCAAGGATTTCTATCGCAAGGACTACGATCCGGCAGATATTCGTACATCTATCGTTGCGGCGGTCTCTGTGCGTGTGTCAAATGCGGTGTTTGAAAATCAGGTAAAGTCAAAGCTCGGTAGCAAAGATGCCGCTGAGGGTATATCTATGCGTCAGTTTATCGGCGAGTTCCTTGCCGTAGAGCTTGATAACTACCTGCACCGCAATCCAGATGTAGCGCAGCTTATCCAGCGCAAGATTGTCGAGAGCGAGAAGGAGCGTAAGGCTATGGCGGGTGTGCAGAAGCGTAGCCGCGAGGCTAATAAGCGTCTGCTGCTGAACAATAAGAACCTTAGAGATTGTAAAATCCACCGTGGCGATAAGAGTGAGCTGGCCAGCCAGACAATGATTTTCATTACCGAGGGAAACTCCGCTTCGGGCTCTATTACTAAGTCGCGTAATGCTCTTACGCAGGCTGTATTCTCACTGCGTGGTAAGCCACTCAACACCTTCGGAAAGAAGAAGGCGCAGGCGTACGCCAACGACGAGTTTAAGTATCTGCATAACGCGCTCAACATTGACGAGGATGTAGAGAATCTGAGATATGAGAAGGTTGTAATTGCGACCGATGCCGATGTGGACGGTATGCACATCCGTATGTTGCTTCTGACCTTCTTCTTGCAGTACTTCCCAGACCTTATCCGCAATGGTCACCTCTACATTATGCAGACGCCGCTGTTCCGCGTGAGAAACAAGAAGCAGACATTCTACTGCTACTCGGAGCAGGAGCGATTAGAGGCTGTTGAGAAGTGCGGCGCTAAGGCTGAGATTACCCGATTTAAGGGTTTGGGTGAGATTTCGCCAGATGAGTTTGCAGGTTTTATCGGCGACCAGATACGCCTTGACCGCGTAAGACTTACAAAGGATGACCCTGTGACAGACTTGCTGACCTTCTATATGGGTACAAATACCTTTGACCGTCAGCACTTTATTATGGACAACCTGCGCGTTGAGGAGGACCTTGTTGAGGCACACTTGCAGATTGGCACAGGCGAGGATGACGAGTAATTTTTAGAATATACCTTATATGGCTGAAGATATAGATTTGATGGATGATATGCCCGTGGCGGACGAGAGTAGCTCGGGAAAGTATGACCGACTGATGGCCGAGCAGAGTGTGAGCCGTCTGACGGGAATGTTTAAGAATTGGTTTTTGGACTACGCCTCCTATGTAATTTTAGAGCGCGCAGTACCTCATATTGATGATGGACTCAAGCCTGTGCAGCGACGAATCCTCCACGCGATGAAGGTTGTGGACGATGGCAGGTACAACAAGGTTGCCAATGTCGTTGGTCAGACTATGCAGTACCACCCACACGGCGACCAGAGTATCGGCGCGGCACTGGTGCAGATGGGTCAGAAGGATTTGCTTATAGACTGTCAGGGAAACTGGGGTAATATCCTTACGGGCGACCCTGCTGCGGCACCACGATATATTGAGGCACGACTCTCGAAGTTTGCCCTTGAGGTGGTCTTTAATCGTAAGACTACGGAGTGGATGCTCTCTTATGATGGTAGAAAGGAGGAGCCAGTGGCTCTTCCAGTGAAGTTCCCGCTGCTGCTTGCGCAGGGTACGGAGGGTATTGCTGTGGGTCTGGCGTCAAAGATTCTTCCGCACAACTTCAATGAGCTTATATCTGCTGCTATTGCACATCTTAAGGGCGAGCCGTTTGTCCTCTATCCCGACTTTCCGACGGGTGGTATGATAGATGTGTCGCGATATAACGACGGACTGCGTGGTGGCGCGGTGAAGGTAAGGGCGAAGATTTCAAAGGTTGATAAGAGCACACTAGTTATTACCGAGATACCATTCTCAATTACCACAGAGACCCTTAAGGAGTCAATTACCAAGGCGCAGGAGAAGGGTAAGATTAAGATTAAGAATTTTGATGACAATACAGCCTCTACCGCCGAGATTGTTGTTCATGTAGCATCGGGCGAGTCGTGCGACAAGACTATTGATGCACTCTACGCCTTTACGCTGTGCGAGATTTCGCTCTCGCCAAACTCGTGCGTTATTAAGGACAAGCACCCAGAGTTTATGGGTGTGAGCGATATTTTGCGACACTCTACAGAGCATACAAAAGAGCTTCTTCGTCAGGAGCTTGAGATTCGTCTGGGCGAGCTGAACGACCAGTGGCATAAGGTATCCCTTGAGCGAATCTTTATTGAGAACAAGATTTATCAAGTTTTGGAGGGTAAGCGCTCTATTGAGCAGGCACACGCAGCAGTTGCTAAGGCACTGGAGCCATTTACAAAGTTGCTGCGCCGAGAGATTGACGAGAGCGATATTGAACACCTTGTAGGTCTGCCATTTATCCGCATCTCGCGCTTTAACCTTGATAAGGCAGATAACGAGATTAAGCGCATAGATGAGGAGATTGCGGGCGTTAAGCACGACCTTGCTCACCTTGTGGAGTATACAATAGCATACTTTGAGCATATCCGCGAGAAGTATGGCAAGGGTCGCGAGCGATTGTCTGAAATCCGCAGTTTTGATATTATCGACTCTACAAAGGTGGCAGCGTCAAATGCTAAACTCTATGTAGACCGCAAGGAGGGCTTCTTCGGCATTGGTAAGGGTATGAAGGATGCGGAGTATGTCTGCGACTGCTCGGATATTGACGATGTGATTATTATCCTTCGCGATGGTCGTTACATTATTAAGAAGGTTGACGAAAAGAGCTTCTTTGACAAGGATATTATATATATAGGTGTCTTCAAGCGTAACGATGAGCGCACGATATACAATGTCCTCTATCGCGATGGTGGCAAGAACGGCCCTATACTTATGAAGCGATGCGCAATTAAGGGTATTACACGCGATAAGGAGTACAACCTTACAAAGGGAACACCAAAGAGTGAGATTTTGCACCTCACAGTAAACCCTAATGGCGAGGCGGAGGTGCTCAAGATATACTTCAAGCCACGCCCACGACTGAAGAAGGTAATCGTAGACCTTGATTTTGCGACAATAGCTATCAAGGGTCGCCAGAGTCAGGGTAACCTCTTCTCAAGATACGCTATCCATAAGATTGCAATCAAGAAGAAGGGTACATCTACACTCAGCGCGCAGGAGATATTCTGGGATGAGGATATCCGCCGACTCAATAGCGAGGGCAGGGGTCGCTCGCTGGGTATGTTCAAGGGCGAGGATAAGATTGTTGTCTGGACAGCAAAGCACCAGTACTACATTACTGGCTTTGACACTGCGCAGCACTTCCCAGAGGATACTATTATGGTGGAGAAGTACAACTCGGCACGCATATATAACCTCTGCTACTTTGACCGCGAGCAGGGATATTACTATATGAAGCGCTTCCAGCTTGATATGACCGACCGATTGCTACCGTTCCTTGACGAGGAGGGTAATGCCGACTTTGTGGCTATATGCTCTCGCAACGGCTCTACACTGCGCATAACATATAAGGGCAATAACGCTACACGCCCTGCAGATGAGATTGCTGTAGACGAGTTTGTGGGCGTTAAGAGCCGCAAGGCAAAGGGTAAGCGACTGACAACCTACGATGTTGATACTCTCACTTTTATAGAGCCAGAGGAACCAGAAGAGCCAGAGGAGGAGATAGCCGAGGAGGCTGATGTGGTTGAGGATGCAGTGGAGCAGGCTCAGGAGGTTGTAACACCAGCCCCTATGACCGAGGATGAGGAGTATAGCGCTTCGCAGTTAGACCTATTTTCATAGCTAAGTGATGCGAGTATACTTAATCGGATATATGGGATGCGGCAAGAGTACCGTAGGCCGTAAACTCTCCCGCTTTGCTCACATGCAGTTTGTAGATACCGACTCTATGGTCGAGCAGCGCGAGGGTGCAGCAGTGGCAGATATTATAAACTATCAGGGCGAGGAGTACTTCCGAACTGTTGAAAGGGCGGTGCTGGATGATACGGCCGCAATGGAGAGTGCCGTTATCTCTACGGGAGGAGGCCTTCCGGTGTGGGACGATAATATGGAGCGAATGAAGAGGTTGGGCCTTACGGTCTACCTGCGTCGCTCACCAAAAAATATTATCTCGCGGCTATCCCCCTATGGTAGATACAAGCGACCGAAGATTCGCGGAATGAACGACGAGCAGCTACTGGAGTTTATGACCGCCCATATGGCAGAGCGTGAGCCTATATATTCGCAAGCAGATGTGGTGCTTGATTGTGACAAAATGGCTGATAACGAGGTTATAGATACGATTTTGCAGAAGATAATAAACCTAAAACGATAGATTATGAAACGATTTTTGCTTATAGTTGCCGCAGCCGTTGCAGCTCTTACAGCTTCGGCACAGATGAAGATTTCTGGTACGCTTCGCGATAGCGATGGACGAGCAGTTGCGGGTGTTACAGTTAGTGACGGCTTTAGTTGCGTTACTACAGATGCCAAGGGTAGATATAAGATGACAACATCTTCAGACGCTGTGCATGTATTCTACTCAATCCCATCGGCATATAAGGTAAATGTTAAGGATGGACACCCAGACTTCTACAAGGTTTTGGATAGCAAGGTTAAGAAGTATGACTTTACCCTTACAGCTCTTCCTACAGAGGAGAAGGCGTTCCGTCTGCTGATGGTTGCTGACCCGCAGGCGCAGTGTGAGTTCCATGTAAAGCGTTTCAAGACCGAGACAGTGCCAGATATCCGCGCTTATGTAGATGAGCAGACACTGCCTTGCTATGGCGTGACTCTTGGCGATATTGCATATACAGAGGGAAAGCACAAGTGCAACAAGTTCCTGCAGCCTATGAAGGAGGCTATGGCGTATGAGAATAGCCATTTGCTCTTCTTCCAGACTATTGGTAACCACGACTTTACAGAGCCGCCTGTAAAACTTGACAAGGGTACAAGCACATACAATCTTGCCTATCAGCGCGCCTTTGAGAAGGTCTTTGGACCGGTGAACTACTCTTGGAATCGTGGCGATGTGCATATTGTCTCAATGAAGGACTATATCGCCGATGATAATCCGAATAAGTTCCGCTATCATAAGGAGTATGGCAATCCTGCCTTTACAGACGAGCAGCTTGAGTGGCTTCGTCAGGACCTTGCTGCAGTGCCAAAGGATAAGATGGTAATCCTCTGCCTCCATATTGGCCTATACAACCGTATGCGTAAGAATGTTGAGGCGGTGCGTCAGCTGATTGCTCAGTTTAAGGAGGCTCATATTATGATTGGACATACTCACTTTATGAACAATAATGTGAATAAGTATGGCGTTTATGAGCATGTTCACGCAGCAGCAAGTGGCGCATACTGGTGGAGTAATCTGAATGGCGATGGAGTGCCAAATGGATACTCAATCTACGATATTGAGGGTGCGCATATCAAGAATTGGTGGTATAAGTGTACGGGATATGATATCTCATACCAGATTCGTCTCTATCGCGGTGATGCGGAGTTTGGTGGCGAGTTTGAGAAGTTTAAGTATCCATACTCTCACGATACTGTTCTTGCCAATGTCTTTAATGCCGATGCTAACTGGAAGGTATACCTCTATGAGGATGGTGTGCTGACGGGCGAAATGGAGCGCATACCTGTAACTCGCGATTCTGTTCCAGAGGCTGACTCAAGCCGCGACTGGTACGCTGTTGGCTACCATATTGGCGTTGTGGGTAGAAGTTATGGCAAGGTTACAGACAGTAAGAGCAAGTGGAATGGCGGTGGACGAAAGGGTTATCTTACACAGTGCAACCACCTCTATCGTCTGCAACTTAAAAATCCTGAAGCAAAGCAGATTAAGGTCGTTGCAAAGGATACAAATGGCAATGTCTATGAGCAGACACGCTTTACCGAGAGCTTTGACTACTCGGAGTGCGCCCTTACAAACAAACTGCTCCTTACTCCACGCGAGGAGCTTGATAAAACATATTAATAATGAACAATAACGCCCCAATAGGAATTTTTGACAGTGGAATGGGTGGTCTGAGCGTCTGGCAAGAGATTGCGGAGGGGCTGCCTTGTGAGTCGCTGATATTTTTCGGCGATGGAGCGCGCTGTCCCTATGGCGAGCGTAGCCGTGAGGAGATTTTGCGTTTTACCGTTGAGTCCGTAGAGCGTCTACTTGCTGAGGGGTGTAAGATGATTGTTGTGGCGTGTAATACGGCTACGGCAGTGGCTATCGAGTACCTGCGAGAGCACTATCCACAGGTGCCTTTTGTGGGCCTTGAGCCTGCCGTAAAGCCCGCTGCGCTGACAACAAAGAGCGGAACTGTTGCCGTTCTTGCCACTGCACGCTCACTTGAGGGGGAACTGTTTCTGCACACCTCGGCTCAGTATGCCGATAGGGTAAATATCCTTACGGCTGTAGGCGAGGGGTTTGTAGAGATTGTTGAGCACGGAGAGGAGAATAGCCCCGCCGCAGAGCAGGCTGTTAGAAGAGTTATTGAGCCGCTGATTGAAAAAGGGGCAGATAAGATTGTGCTTGGATGTACCCACTACCCATTCTTGCGACAGACAATAGAGCGGGTAATAGGAGATAGAGATGTTGAGGTTATAGACTCTGGCCGTGCGGTGTGTCGCAGGGTGGCACAACTGCTTGATAACTTTGACCTCTGGGCAGACGAGGATAACGAGCCGAAGTTTGAGTTTATGACCCTTGCCGATGATGATTATTTAGATAGATTGATTTTTAGAGCATATGGATGTTTTAGTGAAGAGGAGACCGAAGAAGACGAGTAAACCGACAACAAAGAGTAGTGATACGGGTGTAAGCAGATTTCGCACAGCACGCTGGGTGCTGGGCTTTATACTGCTTGCATTTGGTATCTATGTATTTATAACCTTGTGTCAGTATGTGGTAAATTGGAATCAAGATGCGACAAGCTCTGGTACAAGTGGCTCGTGGATATCATCACTGCTTATTAGCAATAGCTTCGGACTCTTTGGACTCTTAGTGCCCGTTATGCTGATTATCTTTGCCTTCAAAATTTTTATGAGCAGGGTAAAGATCTACGACCATACACTAATCTCCTTTGCTCTTGTGACAATCCTCGGCTCACTTACGCTGGGTGCAATTTTTGGCGCGGATGGCGATGTGTTTACCAGTGGCTGGGGCGGTGCTTTTGGTATCTCTATTAACGAAGAGTATTTAGAGCCTGCTATAGGTAGAACGGGTATTGTTATACTGCTAATTCTGTGCTGGATACTTACTGCTCTGTATATCAATGTGCGCGTTATTGAGCTCTTTAGCTCGCTTGGTAACGGTATTGTAAATAAGGGTAAGGGCCTTGTAGATAAGATTACCCATCGCCCAGATCAGGATGATGCTACGCCTGACCCTGCACCAACGCCTGACCCTGCGCCAACACCCGACCCTGCACCAGAACCCGACCCTGCACCAGAACCCGACCCTGCACCGGAGCCAGACCCAGTACCGGCTCCTGACCCAACACCAGAGCCAGTTGCTCCCACACCTACACCTGCGCCTGCTCCTACGCCTGCTCCAGAGCCCACTCCAACTCCAGAGCCTGTAAAGAAGGATGACCCGCTGGTTGTAGAGGTTGTAGACCCAGAGGGGGATAAGGAGGTCTCTGACAGCGATGCAGACAAACATATACCGTTTAACCCTGATAGGACTCTGCACTATAACTTCCCATCTGTGGAGCTCCTTGAAGAGCGCGAGAGTACATCGGAGGTTAGTAACGACGAGATTGAGGAGAATACACGCAATATTGAGCAGGTGCTTGCCGACTTTAAGATATCTATTCTTAATGTTAAGGCTACAACTGGCCCTACTGTGACACTCTACGAGGTGGAGCTTGACCGAGGAGTGAAGGTTAATAGGGTTGAGAATCTGTCAAAGGAGATTGCTCAGGCCCTTAAGGCGAGCAGTGTCCGCATCTCTCCAATACCAGAGAGCGGTACTGTGGGTATCGAGGTGCCAAATCGCAATCCTGCTATTGTCTCTATGCGTGCAGCGTTGCGTACGGAGCGTTTCCTTAACTTCAAGGGCGAGCTGCCAGTGGTTATCGGTCGTAATATTCAGAATGAGTGCATTGTCTTTGACCTTGCCAAGATGCCACACCTGCTTGTGGCGGGTGCTACGGGTACTGGTAAGTCAGTAGGACTGAATGTGATACTTACCTCGCTACTCTATCGTAAAGACCCTTCACAGCTAAAGCTTGTGCTTATAGACCCTAAGCAAGTTGAGTTTTCGCTCTATGAGGGGTTGGGTAATCACTTCCTTGCCCGTATGGCAAGCGAGGATGAGAATATCGTAATTGATGCTCAGAAGGCTGTCTATACCCTCTATTCACTCTGTGCCGAGATGGAGGAGCGACTGAAGAAGTGTCGCCTTGTTGGTACTCGTAATATTATGGAGTATAACGACCTTGTGCGTAAGTGCAAGATTGAGTCACGCGAGATTATGCCATATATCGTTGTCGTTATTGACGAGTATGCCGACCTTGTGACGCAGTCTAAACTCGTTGAGCAGCCAGTTATGCGCCTTGCACAGAAGGCTCGTGCGGCGGGTATTCACCTTATCCTTGCTACGCAGCGACCATCTGTAGATATCCTTACAGGCCGAATTAAGACCAACTTCCCTGCTCGTATCGCCTTCCGCGTATCGTCACGCGTAGACTCGGGAACGATTATCGACCAGCCAGGAGCTCAAGCACTTATCGGACGAGGCGATATGCTCTTCTCAGAGCCTTGCGCCCTTACCCGTCTTCAGTGCGCCTTTGTTGATACGCCAGAGGTTAAACGCCTTGTGGATTACATCTCATATCAGCCTTCGCCAACGGGTATGCCATACTCTCTGCCAGACTATGAGGATGCTGGTGGCGCATCTACGGCAGCGGGTGGCGGTAGTAGCGCAGATGTGGACTATGGCAGCGAGAGTGGTGCGGCAGTAAAGTACGATGCTCTGTTTGCCGATATCGCCCGCGATGCAGTTAGTGGTGGAGATAACTTCTCAACATCATACATACAGCGCACATATGAGGTGGGCTTTGTTCGCGCGGGTCGTATTATGCTTCAGCTTGAGCGTGCCGGTATTGTAGGACCTCAGGTGCCAGGAGCAAAGTCGCGCGATGTTAAGATTACCGATCCGTATGCTTTGGAGGCAAAATTGCAAGAGTTAGGGGTGATATGAGAAGATTAGTGTTTGCCATATTTATATCGCTATGCTCTTTTAGTGCCTCAGCAGAGTCGCTGCTTGATAGCTTTGAAAAGAGCCTTACTGCACTTGGTGCATATAAGGTCTGCTTTACGGTCAATTTAGACAACAGCTATACACTTGCGGGCGAGTATGTGGTTGAGGGGGCGGACTTCTATGTCCGTCTTGGAGACACGGAGCTCTATGTTACTGATGGGGTAAAGTATGATGTTGCGACAGATAGACGCGAGGTTGTTGTAGATAGTGCTCAGAGTTTGGGCGGTGATATATTGAGCAACCCTGCTTCTGCCTTTGCCAGGCTCAAGGAGCAGTATAATGTCAGCCAGAGCGTTGTAGATGGCAGGGCTACGGCTCGCCTTGAGTCAAAAGATGGGGCTCAGAGTGCTGTGGTTGTGGCGGACAGTAGTGGAAGATTGCCAGAGTCTATTGTCTATAGTCAGAGTGAGAGCTTCGTGAAAATCACATTTACATCTATAGCAGCAAGCAGTGAGTCTGTTCCTCGTTTTGATAGGTCAAAATATGCTCAATATGAGCTTGTAGATATGCGATAATTGTAAAAAAGATAAAAAATTTGAAAAAAGAGGCTTGAAATTTTGCTATTTCGTGAAAATGTTGTAAATTAGTAGTGCGAAAATAACATTTAATAGAAATAACACTAAAAATTTAATGGCTATGATTATTACATTTAATGAATTGCGCCGCATTAAGGATCGTCTTCCAAGCGGTAGCTCCCAGCGTATTGCAGATGAACTCGGTATTGATGTAGAGTCCGTTCGTAACTACTTCGGTGGTAAGCACTTTGACGCAAAGACTGGCGTAGGTGTTCACTTTGAGCAGGGTCCGGACGGTGGCGTTGTTACGCTGGATGATACTGCTATCCTTGACGCAGCTATGCGCATTCTCAATGAGCAGAAATAATTCTTGTAGATAGCGATTTTTGAGCCCAGCATGCAGTGCTTGGGCTCTATTTGTTGAAAAAACCTTAAAACATATCAGAAAATGAAAAGACTGTTTTTATTTGTTGCAGCGCTCTGTCTATCATTTGGCGCAGCAGTGGCTCAGAAAGTAGAGCTTAAGTGGATTGACGCTCAGAAACTTAACCACATCGGTAAGATGTGCAAGACTACAAATCCTTATAACCGCGTTGAGGTAAACGACTACCCAGAGCTTAATAAGACCGAGGCCAACCTTCTTAAGACTTGCGCAGGTCAGGCAATCCTTTTTGAGACCGATGCAAAGGAGATTTGGGTGCGCGCATCTTATGGCTACCGTAGCCACAACCGCGCTATGCCGGCTACTGCAGGTTGCGGTTTTAACCTCTTTATTGAGCACCAGAACGAGTGGAAGTGGGCTGCATCTGTTGTTAATGGCGAGGGCCACGACAGCAAGGGTAATGCAAAGATTGAGAAGCCTCTGCGCGTGATTAGAAATATGGACGGTACTACTCACCGCTGTATCCTCTATCTGCCTCTGTTTGCGGAGCTTACAAAGCTTGAGGTTGGTGTTCCAGAGGGTGCAAAGATTAAGGCTATGAAGAACCCATTCCGCCATCAGATTGCTATCTTCGGCTCATCATTCACTCACGGCTCAGGTGCTACTTGCGCTGGTATGACATACCCTGCATTCCTTATGCGTCAGACAGGTCTTAACCTCAATAGCTTCGGTATGAGTGGTAACAGTAAGTTGCAGAGAGTTATGGGCGAGATTCTTGGTGGTACAAAGGCTGACGCATATATCTGCGACGCATTCTCTAACCCATCTATTCAGCAGATTGGCGAGCGCATCCGTCCATTCCTTAACGAGATTCGTAAGCGCAATCCAAAGGCTCCAGTTATCTTCCTGCGCACCATCTACCGCGACGGCCGACTCTTTGATACCGCTGCTGAGAAGAAGGAGGCAGACCGTATGGAGTATGTAGACAATCTGATGAAGGAGATTTGCGCAGAGTACTCTGATGTATACTTCATCGACACCCCTAACCAGACTGGTACTGACGGCCTTACTTCAGCCGATGGCGTACACCCATGCTCTTGGGGCTACAAGCGTTGGGCAGATGCTATTCAGCCGAAGGTTGTGGAGATTCTTGCTAAGTACAATATAAAGTAATTTTGTCGTGAAAAGGCAGCATTTGCTGCGTTACACTACGATAGCCGAGCTGCTCACATACGCTGCTGTATGCTGCGCGCTCGGCTTCTTGTGTGCCTTGCAACTACTACCTTTTGACGACAAAATGCGGGGCTCTAGTTGAGCTAATAGTAGTGAGATTAAGGAGTTTAAGGAGATTAACGAGTTTAGTGTTTTTCGCTAACTTCCCTAAATTCCTTAATTTCATTAAATTCTCTACTCTGCGACAGCCAAAAAAAAATCTTGCATTGCAAGATTTTTTTACTATCTTTGTGGTACTATGAAACAAAGACTAACTACACTACTAACTATTTTCCTCTGCGTAACGGCTGTTGCAGTAGGAAAAAACAACAAAAATGTGGCGGAAGCGCTTGCCGCTCCGCAGATTCCCGACTACTCTGCTTATATCCTTACGCCCCCTGCGCCT
>SUZS01000004.1 GCA_015059785.1 Rikenellaceae bacterium | reverse complement strand
GTTTCAACGAGCCTGATAACATCGTTTTCCACGCATTTGAGTATGGTGGCGAGGTTACTCTTCAGGGCGATATGACTGTTGGTCACACTCTCTATGTAAAGAAGGATGCTACTCTCAACCTTAATGGTTACACTCTTAAGAACCACAAGGATAATGTTTACACTGACCTTATCATCGTTGAGAAGGGTGCTACACTTACTATCAATGGCAATGGTACTCTTGAGGCTGTAACTGGCAACGACGGTTATGCAGTTATCGCAGAGGGTACTGTAATTATCAACGGTGGTACTATCAAGTCTGGTGTTGACGCTGCTGGTGAGCCTAATGCAGTTGTTTACGCTCGTGGCGAGGGTAAGGTATTCGTTAATGGCGGTACTTTCCCTAACGATAATGCTTCAAAGTTCGTTCTTAACAAGAAGGATGCTGACCGTGCTACAACTACTATCGAGGTTCGCGGTGGTAAGTTCCAGACGTTCAACCCTCAGAACAACGCTGCA
Source organism: Rikenellaceae bacterium (assembly GCA_015059785.1). Classification (GTDB taxonomy): domain Bacteria; phylum Bacteroidota; class Bacteroidia; order Bacteroidales; family Rikenellaceae; genus Alistipes. Next base: position 115,787 of record SUZS01000004.1, on the reverse strand, counting down.
GAGGGCCCTGGTACTAACTTCGTTCCAGAGGGTTACGCTGTAATCACTGATGAGAATGGCTTCTATGAGGTAGTAAGAATGCTCTCAGTTGAGAATGCTGATGAGCTTCTTGATGCTCTTGCTGGCACTGAGCCACGCATCGGCTTTGAGACCGACATTACTGCTAACTACATCAACATCCCTGCAGGTCGTGAGGTTGAGCTCTATATGAACAATACAAAACTTACATCAGGCACACCATCTGACTACGGTTTGATTGCTCGCGATGGCTCTGTAGTTACTATCCACGATGCAAACTACACTGCAAACGGTGGAGCTGTAGCTGCTGTAAACGGTGCAAAGGTTACCTTTGAGAGCGGTAGCGTATATGTAGACACTGCTAGCACATCTGGCCGCTACCTCTTCTATCTTGAGGGTGCTGGTTCAGAGCTGACAATCAACGACGGTAACTTCTCTTGAGACCCTGCTGACAACCAGAAGCGCGCGTATGTTTACGCAGGTGCAAACACAACCGTTTACATCAACGGTGGTACTTTTGGCAAGGCTTCAGTTCGTGCTGGTTACACTGATGGTCTTCTTGGCACTGGTACAATCATCATCAAGGGTGGTACATTCGGTTTCAACCCTACAAAGTGGGTAGCAGCTGGCTATCAGGCAGTACAGAATGGTGATACTTGGACTGTATCTGCTGAGTAATAAAGAAGGTTATGCAACCATAACACCTTAATAAAACTAACTTTTTAACAAGAAGGCGGCACTTAAAAGTGCCGCCTATTTTGCTAATGTGAGTTATTGTCCTTTCAATACATAGACAAAAAAAGCAGTGGCCAACCGACCACTGCCCTATTACAAATCTCAGAATTTAGAACGGTAAATCATCATCCTCAACAGGCGCAGGCGCAACAGACTGCTGCGCTGGTATAGACTGAGGAGTAGGCTGCGGATATTGCGGAGCGGTGTACTGTGGCTCAGGCTGACGCGCATACTGCGACTGCTGTGGCTGTTGACCATACTGTTGAGTCTGAGACTGCTGACCATCGCCTCGACGACCAAGAAGTTTAAGCTCCTCGGCAGTAATCTCTGTTACAAAATGGCGCTGGCCATCGTTACCCTGCCAATCGCGATAATGTATAGAGCCTTCAACATATATCTGGCTACCCTTACGAACATACTTATCCACGACATCTGCAAGGCCACGCCAGAAGATAATTGTGTGCCACTCCGTCTGCTCGCTTGTCTCATTTGTTTGGCGGTTAAAGAAACGCTCTGTTGTAGCAAGGCGAACACGAGCCGTTTTAACGCCACTCTCAAGGCTTCTAACCTCTGGGTCGGCACCAACATTACCGACAAGAATTACTTTATTTATCATTAATATAACTGCTTAATTAACTCTACAAACAATCTACTCATACGCTCGCCCGCAAGCTTACCCTGAAGCTGCACATCCTCGTGGTCGCCCTTCTGGTCGCTCAGTCCGCAGTTAGTAATAACAGACATACCGAACACTGGAACACCCATATGGCGGGCAACAATAGTCTCCGGAACGGTGCTCATACCCACTGCATCGCCACCAATAGCCTTAAAATAGCGATACTCTGCCTGGGTCTCAAAAGTAGGACCTGTAGTGCCGACATATACACCATACTGAAGTTTAATATTAAGGTCATTTGCGATATTTGTTGCCTTATCTCTTACAGCCTTACAGTAGCAGTCGTGCATATCGGGGAAGCGAGGTCCAAACTCAGCCATATTTGGCCCGATAAGCGGATTTGGCAGAAGGTTAATGTGGTCAGTAATAACCATAAGGTCTCCAACGCAGAAAGATGTGTTTATTCCACCGCTCGCATTTGAGACAAACAGATAGTCAATACCCAATTTAGCAAGCACTCTCACAGGGAAAGTTACCTGCTTCATATTGTAGCCCTCATAGTAGTGGAAGCGACCCTGCATAGCCACTACATTTACCGAACCTACAGTGCCAAAAATAAGGCGACCAGCGTGTCCCTCAACAGTAGAGACTGGCATATTAGGTATATCGCCATAAGGGATAGAGTACTTGACATCTATATTGTCTACAAAGCCACCAAGTCCTGTACCCAAGATAATACCCACAGCGGGCTTAAAATCTGAAGTTGCGCTGTTTAGAAAACTAACAGCCTCTAATATGTGTTCCATCATTAAATCTTTTAATCTCCTTGTCCAACAACTCATAGAACGAGTTTTCAACCACAGAGGCGCTATCATCTGTGTTATACGGAATAAACTCCATACCTATACACTCGTAGAAGATACGACTGCGAACCTGCTCGGGCAGAGAGTCCAAACCTGCAAGCTTGACTGCATCCTTCTCCGTAGTGATGATAAACGAAGCCTCAGGATACTGCTCAAGGGCTGATGTAAACAGCTCTACATCAGCTGAGTGATACTGATGGTGGTCCTCAAAACCCAACTTATGCAACACTCTATAGCGTGTTGCAAGGCCATCAAAGAACGAGTCGTTATTTCCGATACCAGACAGTGCAATAACCTTGCTCTGCACTGGTAACAGCACAGGAATACCATCAAGAGAACGAATTTCGGTACATCTTGGACGGGTAAAGTACGGCACTTGCGATGGTTTTTTCTTCAGTCCTGCAATCATTAGGCTCATATCTCGCTGAAGAGTATTCTGAGGGCACTTTGTAAAGACAAAAATATTTGCTCTATGCAGAGAGTCCATACTATCTCTAAGCTGACCCAACGGCATAAAACTATCCTTATCCACTGGACGAGTGTAGTCAATCATCACAATATTGATATACGGCTTTACCCAACGATGCTGGAAGCCGTCATCCATAATAATAAGATTGACATCCTTAAATTGCTCACGAATACGGTTAATGCCCACCACGCGGTCCTCGCAGACAACAACAGGCACAGTTGGAAATTTGCGCTTTATCTGCAACGGTTCGTCGCCCACATCAGTATAACTATCAAAGGCATCAACAACCTTATAGCCCTTGGTCTTACGCTTATAGCCGCGAGAGAGCACCGCAACGGTATGTGTCTTAGAGAAATGTGAAATTATTGACTCTACCATTGGTGTTTTTCCAGTGCCTCCAGCAGTAATATTACCTACGCAGACGATTGGGATATCGTCATACTTTACACCCTTTAGAATCTCCTTGTCAAACAACATATTGCGTACGCGAATTGCCATTCCGTACAATAGAGCTGCTATTTTCTGTAAGAACATCTTCATATACACAATATCTTTCAACCTTCAAAGTTAAACAAAAATTTTCATTCTACAACCCTATACGAGCAATTATATACAATTTTTCAGAAAAAACAGTGTATTTTTATCGATTGTTAAGCCATTTTTATTACCTTTGCACATTATGAGAAGATTATTTAACTATATAGCAATAGCGTTTGTAGGCATAGCACTTGCTGCTTGCTCACAGAGTAGTGGCGAGCAGACAGAGGAGCAAAAGCCACGCAATATCATCTACGGCATTGATGCCGACCCATATCAAGTGGACAACTATGAGGTTATCAAGGGTGACACTTGGGGGCGTATTCTTGACAGCCATGGCATAACAACTCAGAAGGTAAATCGCTTAGACCAACTGACAAAGGATATTTGCCCTCTGCGCACAATCCGCATAGGTCACAAGTATACAACCTTCACAAAGCGCGACACTGTAGACACGACCAGGCGGGTACTGGACTATCTTGTCTACGAGCAGAACTTGGTAGACTATGTTGTCTTTGCCTTTGTGGGGGACTCTGTTGCTGTGCGTCAAGATTCAAAACCTGTGACCCTCCGCCGCACAAAGAGCAGTGGCACTATTGAGAGCTCTCTGTGGGGTACAATTATGGAGGAGAATATGCCCTACGCCCTTGCGGCTGAGATGGAGGATATTTACCAGTGGACCGTTGACTTCTTTGGTATTCAGCAGGGCGATAGCTTTACGGTTGTATACGACGAGAAGTTTGTTGATACCCTCTCTGTAGGTATTGGCAGAGTGTGGGGTGCTAAGTTCAACCACCTGGGCAAGGATATCTATGCCATTCCGTTCCCGCAGGACGGCAAAGTTCAGTATTGGGAGGCAGATGGTGGTTCACTGCGCAAGCAGCTGCTCAAGGCTCCGCTTAAGTTTACCCGCATATCCTCTAAGTTCTCTTACTCGCGCTACCACCCAGTGCTGAAGAAGTATCGTCCTCATACAGGCGTTGACTATGCTGCTCCAGCAGGAACGCCAGTGCGCGCCGTAGCTGACGGTGTAGTTACACTGAAGGGTTACAAGGGAGCAGGAGGACATACCGTCTACATCAAGCACCCGGGTAAGCTTCAGTCCGGCTATCTCCACCTTAAGGGATATGCAAAGGGCATTGCTGTAGGTAAGCGAGTATCACAGGGTCAGGTTATCGGATATGTCGGTAGCACTGGTCGCTCTACAGGTCCGCACCTTGACTTCCGCCTCTGGAAGAATGGTCAGCCGATAAATCCACTTAAAGTACCACAGAAGCCCGCCGAGCCTATCAAGGAGGCAAACCGCGAGAAGTTTGAGTGGGTCAAGGCTCGCATTATTGCAGAACTTGAGGGCGAGGTGCCAGACTCAATGAAAATTACCGTAATTGACTCTGTAGTAATAAAATAGAGATATGGAGTTGGATAAGAGGATAGTAGATTTTATGGCGCATCACCATGTGCTCACTTTGGCAACAGCGACTACTGATGGTGTGCCCTACTGCGCAGCCTGCTTTTACGCATACGACAAGCGCAGAAATCTTATTATCTTTACATCTGACGATAATACGCAGCACGCGCAGCAGATGACAACGAACAGCTCTGTTGCCGTAGCCATAAACCTTGAGACCCGCATTGTAGGTAAAGTGCAGGGTATTCAGATTTGTGGCACTGTAAGGCGGGGCGATGAAGCAGACAAGAGCGTCTACATTAAGCGTTTCCCGTATTCAGCGCTTGCGCCGCTCAATATTTGGGTTGTGGAGCCAACATTTATGAAACTTACCGACAACACGCTCGGTTTTGGAAAGAAACTTATATGGAACAGCGTCGAGTAGGAGTTATAATTGTTGCTGGAGGTAGCGGTAGCCGCATGGGCGGTTCGATGCCAAAGCAGTTTGCTCTGGTAGATGGACTTCCTATACTTGCAAGGACAATAAACACCTTTGCCCGCGCCTTTGCTGGAGCAAAGATAGTTGTCGTACTTCCAGAGTCGCAGATAGATTTTTGGAAGAACTACTCCGCTCGATTTACAGTATCTCGCCACTCGATAACGGCGGGTGGAGAGCAGCGTTTTCACTCTGTAAAGCGCGGTATTGAGGCTCTAACCGATGCTGTAGACCTTATTGCAGTGCACGATGGCGTGCGTCCATTTGCCAGCGTTGAGATGATTCGTCGCGTAGCAGAGTGTGCAGCCGAGACTGGCGCGGCAATACCCGTAACGGAGGCGGTAGACTCATTTAGAGTCACTACACAGACCGGTAGCGAGGTTATTGACCGTAGCAAATTGCGCATTGTGCAAACACCTCAGATTTTTGAGGCGTCACTCCTGCGCGCCGCTTACGACACTGAGTATCAGCAGTCGTTTACAGACGATGCGTCAGTGGTTGAGCAGACAACACCTTGCCGCGTAACTTTGTGCGCCGGTGAGCGTAATAACATAAAGATTACAACACCTGAAGATATGGTTATTGCATATGCCATAGCAGAGTCGTTAAAGAGTTAGAGCGATGTTTGAGTACAAGTATACTATTGACAACAAGACAAAGTACCGCACACTGGTACACTTCCTCATCTTTATAGGTGTGGCAGTAGGTCTTTTTGTACTCTTTGAGGGCGGCTATATTCTCGCGTGGTTTATCTCTATTGTTGTGGCTATAATCGCCCTTATGGCTCTCTCTATTCCACGCAAGGTTATAGTGAGCCAAGATGGTATAGATATATGCTGTATATCTGACTACACATTTATTCCATACAACGAAATTGCTTCGGTGCGTGCGGTAGATAATAACCAGATGAAGTTCACTGTTCCTATCTTTGCAGCAATAGGCTTCTTTGGCTACTATGGATGCTTCCTAAACTTGAGAAATATGGACTTTGTCAAGATTTACGCATCAAAGTGGAGTGGTTTTGTAGAGATTACAGATATATACGAGGATAAATATTATATTTCGTGCGACGATGAGTGTGAGTTGGTGGAGAGGATTTTGGAACGAGTGTCGCTCAGACCAGAAGATAATGAATAGAGATATATTTGATCAACATATTCCAAAGTCTGTATTTACTATTTCAAAGCAGGCATTTGTGGTCTTTGTTATGGCGGTAACAACTGTCATATTTATCACTATTTTCAGACCATTCAGAATATACGAGTCACTGGACTTTCTTGTTTCACAGAAACCTACTCACATTATTGACTCTCCAGAGGATGCCTTCTACCTTGCAATGACATCGGTTGTGCTCCTCGGCTCGCTTATGGTGCTCTGCTCGCGTATCATACTTGTCAAGAGCGTGCGTGACAAGCTCTCATACAGAGGCTTTCTTCTCTGGTGCGGGCTGGAGTTTGTTATTGTAGCATTTGGTATTACCATTTGGTCTTCGGCGCTATTTCACCAAGAGAATATCGGCATACTGAGCCTATTCTTTAAGGTTCTGGGTCGTACAACTTGCATACTCTTTATACCATACCTCTTCTGCTGGCTCTATATCGTCATTTTGGATAAGGCATCACAAATTAAGGCTCTAAGAGAGAGCATAGATAAGGACGGAAGTACTCCGCAGAAGAGCCATATACTCTTTTATGACGACCACTCCGAGATGCGACTGAGCGTTAAGCGCGAGGATTTGCTGCTCATTGAGTCGGCAGATAACTACATCTGCGTGTGGTATATGAACAACGGTCAAGTAAAAAAGAGTATGATTCGCAACACAATGAAGCGCGTTGTAGAGCAACTTAAAGATAGCTCTGTACAGCGTTGCCACCGCTCCTATATGATTAATATGGATAGGGTCAAAATCCTACGCCGAGACAAGGAGGGGGTATTTATTGAGTTCGGCATTGAGGGCGTTTTTGATGTGCCAATTTCAAAAACATACCTTCAGAATATTACCGAATGGCTAATGAGATGACACACACATTATCTAACAGATAATTATTAACCAATAAACAACCAAAGTGTATGAAACATTTTATTGAAAGATTTGCCGAGGCAGCTCAAAACAACTGGCATAAGCCAGCCGTATGTGACTACCGAGGTGAGACTTTCTACTATGCAGATGTAGCAACACACATTGCCAAGCTGCACATTGTTTTTGAGAAGTTGGGTGTAAAACCTGGTGACAAAATCGCCATCAGCGCTAACAACACAGCTCGTTGGGGTATCTCTTATCTTGCGATTATCGCCTACCGCGCAGTTGCAGTGCCTATTCTGAATGGTTTCTCCGCAGATAATCTGCAGAAGCTTGTAGACCACTCTGACAGCGTAGCACTCTTCACAGAGCGAAAGATGTGGGCAACAATGTCTGCCGAGCAGATGCCACAGCTCAGAGGTGCTATCTGCATTGAGGACTTTACAGAACTGTGGTCAAAGGATAATATCCTTGCTGATGTTATTCCAAACCTACAGCAGCTCTTCAGAGCAAAGTACCCACAGGGTATGAAGCGTAAGTTTGTGAAGTATGATGTCGGCGAGCCAGATGATCTGAATACTATCAGCTACACATCTGGTACTACATCATCGCCAAAGGGCATTATGCTCTCAAACAACAACATATCGTCTAACATCACTTTCGGCGTAAACCGCATTAAGATGCCTCTTGGCTCTAACATCGTATCAATGTTGCCACTGGCGCACCTCTACGGTCTTGCCTTTGAGTTTATCTATCCTGTATGCTCTGGAGCAACAGTATACTTCCTCGGCAAGATGCCAACCCCTACCCTGCTTCTGCAGGCATTCAAGGATGTTAGACCTTATATGCTCATCACAGTGCCGCTTGTGCTTGAGAAGATTATGCGCAACAAGGTTATCCCAACACTTGAGAGACCTATGCTCAAGCTCGCACTCAAGATTCCTGGACTGAGCAACATCATCTACAAGTCTGTACGCAAGAAGATTCTCGCATCCTTTGGTGGCAACATGAAGCATATTATCGTTGGTGGCGCAGCTATTAGCGGTCCTATTGAGGTACTTCTAAAGCAGATTAAGCTCCCTTATACCGTAGGTTATGGTATGACCGAGTGCGGACCACTTATCGGATATGAGGATTGGTACGACTTTGCTATCCGCTCTTGCGGTAAGCCTGTAGATGGTATGGAGGTTCGTATCGCATCGCCAGACCCACAGAATGTCGTTGGCGAGATTCAGGTGTGCGGAGATAATGTGATGCTCGGATATTACAAACAACCAGATATCACCGCAGCAACATTTACCGATGACGGATATATGCGTACTGGTGACCTCGGCGTTATGGATAAGTACGGAAATATCTACATCAAGGGCCGCTCAAAGAATATGATTCTTACAGCAAATGGCCAAAATGTCTACCCAGAGGAGATTGAGGAGCTACTCAACGCAATGCCTCATGTGCGCGAGTCTATTATCATCAGCCGCAAAAACCGCATTATCGCAATCGTGGCTACAGAGAACGACGATAGCAACCCGCTGACAAAGTCACAGCTCAAGACCATTATGGAGTCAAACCGCATTATGCTCAACCAAAAACTACCGGCATATGCCCAGGTCTACGACATAGAGATGCTTGACGACGACTTCGAGCGCACTCCAAAGAACTCGATCAAACGATTTATGTATAAGTAAAAAAAGACCCTTCGGGGTCTTTTTTTTGGCTATTAGCTGTTGGCCTTTAGCTATTAGCCAACAGTAAAATTTAATGAGATTAGGGAAATTAGTGAATTTAGCGACAATCTTCTAACCTCACTAACTTCACTAACTTCCTTAATTTCCATCCTCTCGACAAAATAAAAATTGATTTTAAGGCGGAGGTTATCTATCCATTATCTTGACAGCTGGGATAGTCTTGCGATCTTCAGACTTTGTAGTGTAAGTATATACGCCTACTTGTCGCATACATTTGCCTTCTGGAACACCAACAATTTGTTCATCATAATAATATTCTCCATCGTCACTTATAAGCAATACAAGCAAGCCCGTATCAAACCAGCCTCTATTTGGGTTTATTTCGCGAGCCAAAGCGGCTCCTTTATCAATAGACTGAAATACCTCAAAGTCGCGGACACTCAAACTCTCTGCAGGTTGCTCAAAGAGCGTCAGTCCTGGTATATCTAACGAATCATCCGATAAAATAGCTGCAAAAAGTAATAGTGAAATTATACCTGCGATAAAGCCCGCAACAAAAATTAAAAAGTTCTTCATAATAAGTCTGTTTTGCGTTATATACTATAAATCCTCTCCGTTTGCTTGGTTAAGTAAATTATCGTAAAACATTATAATGCGGTACTGTCCATATTTGTCATCAATCATAAACCACACATTCTTGTAAAAACAAGGAGTCCCATTTTCAGACACTTGGTAATAAGAGGCCTCATAACGCTTTTTATTAACTGTAATATTATAAGATATCTTTTCGCTTTCAGATATTTGAAAATTATCAACTGATATCTTTTTATAACGAGGATTGTTTTCAAATTGATTACATAATTTATTAAAACGAATTTTAATATCAGTCTCTTCTAAATAATTTTTATCAAACACAGCTATTCTATACACTTTGTTATTATTCGTTACAGGAACTAAATCAACATTTGTTCCATTAAACTCTCCTGTCAAATAATCTGAATAAGTAGGCACGAATCCTTTCTCTTTTAACTTTTCAATCATTTCAGATTTGAAGCCATCAACAGGAATACCAAGAAATTTCGTCACATCCTTTTCTTGGGCTGTAGCTGATGTGCCAATAAGCAGTGCCAATGCAATTAGAAGTTTTTTCATAAGGCTTAAAATTTGTGCGAGTGGCACCTACATCGCATAAAATCAATAAGAAAGCGTGGTGCCGAAAGCCTATTTTAGAACTGTAGGTCGTAGGATACCCATCAAAATAAAATATGCAACAGCTCCCACGCCTGACCCGTAAATACGGATTCGACGCGGCAAGATGTATGCCCATTCTCATTTGATTGCGAATTTCCTACGTTCACAGTTCAAGAACAGACTACACTTTCCGTGTTTGTCAATATGTTTTACAAATATAACTAAAATTTTACAAAAGCAACAACAATCAGCAATAGAATAAGTAATTTATTAACAAGCAAACATAATTCACATAAGGCCATCCCATAACGGCTAACGGCTAATGGATAATGGTTAATTTAGCGTCAGAAGGGTGGAAATACCACGCTCGGCAAAAAAATTAGCTATGGATAGTACATCGCTGTACAGCCATAGCTAATTTTTTTGTTAGCGGAAGTAGTTCCGCCCTTATCACGCTAAATTATGCGCCGAAGTTATCGTACAGAATATTCTCTGGCGGCACTCCGAGTGAATCAAGAAGCTTCTCTACTGAAGCAACCATCATTGGAGGTCCACACATAAGGTAGATACATCCCTCTGGGTCCTCGTGGTTCTTGAGGTAGTTCTCAAACAGAACATTGTGTACGAAGCCCACCTTGTAGTCCACACCTGCTGCGTCTGCCTCTGGATCTGGGCGGTCAAGAGCAAGGTTGAACTTAAAGTTAGGGAAGTCGCGCTCAATCTCTGCGTAATCCTCAAGATAGAATGCCTCCTTAAGTGAACGAGCACCGTACCAGAAGGTTACTGGACGCTTAGTTTTCTCGGTCTTAAACAGGTGCATAATGTGGCTACGCATAGGCGCCATACCTGCTCCACCACCGATAAAGATAAGCTCCTGATCATCTGGAAGGTTATCTGGCAAGAAGAACTCACCAAATGGACCAGACATTGTAATCTTATCTCCTGGCTTGAGTGAGTAGATGTAAGAAGAACATACACCCGGATTTACAGGGAGCATCTTACGATCTGGGCCAAATGGAGGGGTTGCGATACGAACATTAAGGCGGATGATATCGCCCTCAGCAGGGTAAGTTGCGCAAGAGTATGCACGAACCTGTGGTTCTGGGTTAACCATTACAAGGTCACGAAGGCCGAACTTAACCCAATCCTCCTCGTACTGTGGATCAACATCAATATCCTTATAGTTCACAGTGATTGCTGGCACATCAATCTGGATATAACCACCAGAACGGAAGTTCAGGTGCTCACCCTCTGGAAGCTTAACAACAAACTCCTTGATAAATGTAGCCACATTGTGGTTAGAGACAACCTCGCACTCCCACTTCTTAATGCTAAGCACTGAAGATGGAACAGCGATACGCATATTCTCCTTAACCTTTACCTGGCAACCAAGACGCCAGTGGTCGCGAATCTGTGCGCGGTTAAAGAAGCCCTTCTCGGTAGGCAGCACCTCGCCACCACCCTCAAGGACCTGACACTTGCACTGACCGCAAGCACCCTTACCACCACAAGCTGATGGAAGGAAGATGTCGGCAGTAGCAAGAGTAGCGAGCAGGTTACCACCTGCCTCAACATCAACGACCTTCTTACCGTCGTTGATATCAATTGTAACCTTACCAGATGAGGTAAGTTTTGCCTTTGCAAAGAGCAGTAGAGCCACCAGAATGAGTGTCACTACAAGAAAGGCAACAATTGCAACTAAAATTACTTTTCCCATTTTTATACTCTTTATAAAGGTTTACAACTGAATACCAGAGAAGATCATAAACGCGATACCGAGCAGACCTGTGATAATGAAGGCAATACCCGGACCCTTCAGAGCTGCAGGGATGTTTGAGTAGGTGCAACGCTCGCGGATAGCAGCCATCATAACGATAGCAATCCACCAACCAATACCTGAACCCAAACCGTAAACTACAGACTGACCGAAGTTGTTAATCTCACCAGCACCTACCATCTGCTGCATAAAGAGAGAACCACCCATAATTGCGCAGTTTACAGCGATAAGCGGCAAGAAGATACCAAGCTGGTTATAGAGTGTAGGCGAGAACTTCTCAACAACCATCTCTACCAGCTGCACGAATGCAGCAATAACGGCAATAAAGATGATAAATGAGAGGAACGACAAATCAACACCCTCAACAAGTGCATTTGGAGCAAGCACATACTGGTTGAGAAGGTAGTTGAGAGGCACAGTCATTGTCTGCACGAAAGTAACAGCAAGACCGAGGCCAAGAGCTGTCTTCACACTCTTAGATACAGCGATATAGGAGCACATTCCGAAGAAGAATGCAAACACCATGTTGTCGATAAAAATCGAGCTGATAAATAAATTCAAAGTCTCCATTGTCTATCCTCCTATTTTTCCTGTAAATCCTTATTGAATGAACGATGAGCCCAGATAATGCAACCTACGATAATCAGAGCCATTGGTGGGAAGAGCATAAGACCGCAGTTTGAGTAGAAACCGCCCTCTGCAAGGTACCAGCTCTCTGGGATAATACGGAAGCCAAAGAGTGAACCAGAGCCGAGAAGCTCGCGGAAGAATGCGATAATCACCAGAATAGATGCATAACCAAGACCATTACCAATACCGTCAAGGAAAGAGTCCCAAGGCTTGTTCTGAAGAGCAAATGCCTCAACACGACCCATAACGATACAGTTTGTAATAATCAGACCCACATAGACAGAGAGCTGCTTAGAGACATCATAAACAAATGCCTTGAGCACCTGGTCTACAAGGATTACCAACGTTGCGATAACCACAAGCTGAACGATAATACGGATGCGAGAAGGCACACCGTTACGCAGCAGTGACATCACAAGGTTAGAGAATGCTGTTACCACCATTACTGACAAGCCCATAACAATTGCAGGCTTGAGCTGTACGGTAACCGCCAAAGCTGAACAGATTCCCAGAATCTGTACGATGACAGGGTTATTGCCAGAGAGTGGCGCTGTCAAATTTTTCAAACTCTTACTTGCCATTGTTTTACTCGTTTAATGTGTTAGACTCAGCCTCAACAGTAGCAGTCGCAGCAGCGCGAGCAGCATCAAAGTAAGGCTTGTAATAATTGAGGCAGTCAGAAATCATTGCTGTCACACCGTCAGAGGTCTTTGTTCCACCTGTAATTGCGTCAACCTGATGTGGGTTACCCTTCTCAGCACCACCCTTCTTAAGAGTGATACCTACGAGCTGGTCATTCTCGTAAACGCTCTTGCCAACATACATTGCCTGATGCTTTGGAGTAGTAATCTCTGCACCAAGACCTGGAGTCTCACCAGAGTGGTCAAGAACGATACCCTTTACGGTATTCATATCAGTATCAAGAGCGATATAGCCCCAGATTGGGCCCCAAAGACCTGCACCATAGAGAGGTGCAACAACGCCTGAAGTAGCGACGAAGAGTGGGAAGCGGTTAGCCGCAAAGCTACCCTTAAGGTCGTTAAGAGCCTCAAAAACCTCATTAACATCCTCTGAAACTACTGCGCCAGTCTGATCAAGGATTACTGCCTTAGTAATTACGCTGTCGTAAGCTACTGTTGCAGGGTCCTCGCCCAGTGCCTTAACAATCTGTGTCTTCTTCTCATTGAGCATATTCTCCTGCTGGCGTGGTGCAAGACCAAGAGCAGCTACAGAGAGCAGTACTGCAACGATAACTACCATTATTACCGAGTAGATAATAATATAGGTATTACTATTTGTATTTACTTTCATAACCCCTCCTCCTACTTTACAGATTTAACACGATTAGCACGACGACGAATGTTTGCCTCAACAACGAAGTAGTCTACAAGTGGAGCAAGAGCATTCATAAACAGGATTGAGAGCATCATACCCTCTGGATATGCAGGATTTACCTGACGGATGAGGATTGCAATAGCACCTGTCATAAAACCTACGATATACTTACCAGTAGAGGTCTGTGCAGAGGTTACAGGGTCAGTTGCCATAAAGACAGCACCGAAAGCAAAACCACCAACAAGAAGGTGATAGTATGCAGGATAGTCAAAGCAACCAAGTGCGCTGAACAGATATGCTGTTGCAGCACCACCGACAAATACAGAGACCATAGTCTTCCAAGATGCGATACCTGTAAAGAGCAGGATTGCAGCACCGATAAGGATTGCAAGTGTTGATGTCTCACCAAATGAGCCTGGGATAAAGCCGAGGAAGGCATCCATTGCGCTCCACTGCATAGAACCAGTTGTTGCGAGCTGCTCAAGAGCTGTAGCACCAGTTACACCATCAACCTGCGCACCCATCATTGTCCAGTCAGAGTACCAAACCTTCTCACCTGACATCTGTGGAGTGTAAGCAAAGAATACGAATGCACGAGCAAGAACTGCAGGGTTGAATACATTCATACCAGTACCACCAAATACCTCCTTACCAAAGATAACAGCGAATGCAGTACCAATAGCAACCATCCAAAGTGGAGTGCTTACAGGCATTACAAGTGGAATAAGCAGACCAGAAACAAGGAAACCCTCGTTAATGGCGTGACCACGAAGCTGTGCTGCAGTAAACTCAATACCCAGACCAACGATATAAGTTGTAGCAATCATTGGAAGGATACGAACAAGACCGTAGAAGAATGCTGTCCAGCCCTCAAGGCCTACCTGAATACCAGTGTTGTAGCAACCGAAGAGCAGTGCAGGGATAAGAGCGATGACAACCATAATCATAGTACGCTTCATATCGTTACAGTCACGAACATGAGCACCATGCTGAGTAGTCTTGTTAGGAACAAAAAGGAAAGTCTCAAATCCATCAAAAGTGGACTCAAGGAAAGCCAACTTACCTCCCTTGGAGAAAGTAGGCTTGAGTTTATCAACTATTGAACGAAGTGCCTTCATTACTCACCCTCCTTAATCATTAAGTTAATACCATTGCGGATAATCTGCTGCATCTCAGTCTTAGATGGGTCAACGAACTCACACAGAGCGAAGTCCTCCTCAACAACCTCATAGATACCCAGAGCCTCCATCTTATCCAAATCGCCAGCAAGGATAGCCTTGAGCAGGTGCATTGGATAGATATCCATAGGCAGATACTTCTCATAAAGGCCTGTAACGACGAAAGCACGCTCCTCACCGTTAAGATTGGTATCGAGATTGTACTTACGGTTAGGGAACAGCCAAGAGAGATATGCGCGAGATACAGAGAACTTGCTAAAGCGAGGCATTGCCCAACCAAGAAGCTCATAGTGATCGCCCTCTGGGATAACGGTAATCTGGTTTGCATAGTAGCCCAGATAGCCCTCTGCGCCAACATTGCGACCAGTAAGAACATTACCAGAGATGTAACGAACATTTGCATCAACTGCAACCTGGCCCTTAAGGATAGAGTCGAGTTTTGCACCAGCAACAACCTTTACATATGCAGGAGATTTAACCTCTGCGCCTGTAACGGCAATAGTACGGGTCATATCAACCTTACCAGTGAGGAAGAGGCGGCCGATGATAGCAACATCTGAGTAACCAACGGTCCAAACCTTCTCACCCTTATTAATTGGGTCGATGTGATGAATCTGAACACCTACATTACCTGCAGGGTGCTTGCCCTGGAAAGCGTGAAGCTCAACACCAGTAAATGCTGGAGCCTCAGCCTGAGCGTTGTAGCTCAAGTGTACCTTACCAGTAGTAAGGCGAGCAAGAACCTCAAAACCCTTCTGCAGAGCCTGCTTGTCTGCTGCCAGAGTGTAGCCATAATCTGGAGCGAGTGGAGCTGAATCAAATGCAGAAACAAAAATCGACTTTGGCATATCTGCAGGATTTGCAATAATGCCATACGGACGCTGAATGAGCAGTGTCCAAAGACCCGACTTGAGCAAAAGTTCAACAATCTGGTCGCGAGTAGCCTTTGCAACATCAAGGGTCTCAAACTCCTCGTATGCGATGGTCTTGTCAGCAGTAATCTCTACAGCAAGGATACGGCGCTTCTCACCACGAACCACAGCAGCAACAGTACCGCTTACTGGTGAAGTGAAAACAACCGACGCGTTATTCTTGTTGAAGAACAACGGCGTACCTGCCTTAACTGCATCGCCAACCTTAACCAGCATCTTAGGAACGATACCCTCAAAGTCCAGCGGCGTAACTGCATATGTAGAAGCCAAACCTACCTCGGTAGTCTTCTTCTCTGCAGCACCCTGCAACTTGATATCCAAACCTTTGCACAGCTTAATAGTTTTTGACATTGTTAAAACTGTTTTAATTGTTTGTTGATATAATTGATTAAATAGACATTTTCGCCCGCGAAGATACTAATTTTTTTCCAGTTAGAAGCAGTTTCTCACACTTTTTTTGCTATTTTTGCGTTATGATTATCAATATCCACACACATAGTCCTAAACAGAGTGAGTTAACTCTCTCTACATTAGGCATTCACCCCTACGATGCAGAGAGGGCAACGACCGACTCTGTGCTTGCCATAGAGCGCGGTGCGCAGAGCGTTGATGCCATTGGCGAGATTGGCTTAGACTACAGCTGTAAAGCAAACAGAGAGAGTCAAGAGTTAGTTTTCAAGGCGCAGTTAGAGGTGGCTCAGCAGTATGGCAAGGGAGTTGTTCTGCACTGCGTAAGAGCTTTTGAACCGACAATGAAGATATTGGAGAAGTATCGTCTTAAATTTGTAATCTTCCACGGCTTTATTGGCTCGCCTGAGCAGGCTCTTTCAGCCACAAGTCGCGGCTATTACCTCTCTTTTGGCGAGCGAACTTTCCGCTCTCCAAAGAGCATAGAGGCGATGAAAGTCACACCTGTAGACCGTCTATTTTTTGAGACAGACGAGAGTAGTATAGATATTGAGGAGATATACAGCAAGGCGGCAGAGGTGCTCGCCGTGCCAGTAAGAATTTTGGAGTATATAACACACGAAAATTTCAAGCGTATATGTGGTTAGAGCGAAGCGAGTTACTACTTGGCAAAGAGGGTCTTAAGCGACTTAAAGAGTCAAATATCCTTGTTGTGGGCGTTGGTGGCGTAGGGGCATACGCTGCCGAGATGCTCGCGCGCGCAGGGATAGGCAGGATTACAATAGCCGACAGCGACTCCGTAAGTCTGAGTAACATAAATCGCCAACTGATTGCACTACACTCAACTGTCGGCCGTCAGAAGACCGAGGTGCTTGCAGAGCGACTTTTAGATATCAACCCAGACCTTCAGTTGCGCGTAGTGCCAGAGTATATAAAAGATGAAAAGACTGACGAGATTTTAGACAGTGAGCGTTTTGACTACATCGTTGATGCTATAGACACCCTATCTCCAAAGTTGGCACTTATCAAAGGGGCGCTTGACCGTAACATCCCACTTGTAAGCTCTATGGGCGCGGGGGCAAAGCTCGACCCAACAAAGATGGAGATTTGCGACATCTCAAAGACCCACCACTGCCCTCTTGCACATATGCTACGCAAGCGACTGCATAAGATGGGCATTCGCCGTGGATTTAAGGCCGTATTCTCTGCCGAGCCACCCGTTGAGGGGGCGATGATACTCTGCGAGGAGCAGAACAAGAAGTCAAATGTCGGCACAATCTCATACCTACCCGCGCTATTTGGTATCGGCTGCGCGTCTGCTGTAATCAGAGACTTAGTAAATAACGAAAACGAATAAATATGGCAAAGATTGTATTTTTAGACGAGTATTCACTTGGTGGTTACGACCTAAGTGCAATAAGTTCATTAGGCGAGTATATGGGTTACGACCGCACAACACCAAGTCAGGTTGTTGAACGCTGCAAAGGGGCGACTGTTGTAATCTCAAACAAGGTCTACATTTCACGCGAGACGATGCAACAACTGCCCGAGTTAAAGATGATTGCCATATCGGCAACAGGTATGAACAATGTTGACCTTGAGGCTGCCGCAGAGCTTGGTATCGTGGTTAAGAATGTCTCTGGCTACTCTACCGACTCAGTTGCCGAGGCCACCTTAGGCTCAGCACTTGCGCTGCTTCGCAACTCTGTATACTACGACCGCTACTTTAAGAATGGTAGCTACGCATCCACATCGGACATCTTCCATTTTGGTCGCCCGATATCGCTATTAAAGGGTAAAAATTGGGGTATTATCGGTCTGGGAACTATAGGTCACAGAGTAGCTCATCTTGCCACAGCATTTGGCTGTAATATTGCATATACATCCACTTCTGGGGTGGCTCGCGAGGAGCAATATCCACACAAGAAGCTGCTCGAGCTGTTACAATGGGCAGATGTTGTCTCTATCCACTCGCCACTCAATGCAAAGACAGCGGGGCTTATCGGCCCTTTGGAGTTTAAGGAGATGAAGCCGACAGCGATAATTATCAATGTTGCCCGTGGAGGAATTATTGACGAGACGGCACTAGCAGATGCGCTGAACAAAGAGATCATCGCCGGAGCTGCGCTCGATGTATTCTCATCTGAGCCGCTGCCCGTTTCGCCGTTATACAACCTCAAAGACCCCGACGCTCTATTCGCCTCGCCACACACAGCCTGGGCTGCTGATGAGGCAGTAAGGATACTTATTGAGGGGGTGGCTGAGAATATTAAGAATTTTTTACTATCTTTGCGCCAATAATTTTTCAAACCCAAAATTAGATTAGGTTATGTTAAGTAGGCAAGTTGCCGAGAAGTTGGCAAAGTACGAAACCCCATTCTATCTCTATGACATTGAGCTATTAGACCAG
This sequence comes from Rikenellaceae bacterium, assembly GCA_015059785.1. Classification (GTDB taxonomy): domain Bacteria; phylum Bacteroidota; class Bacteroidia; order Bacteroidales; family Rikenellaceae; genus Alistipes. The sequence goes on along the minus strand of SUZS01000004.1, from coordinate 97,097 downwards.
ACTCTTGAGAGTCTGATGAGCATAGCAAACAAATATGGCTACAAGATTCACTACGCCATAAAGGCAAATTACGATGCGCGTCTGTTACAGATTATCCGCAAGTATGGCGTTGGCATTGACTGCGCAAGTGGCAACGAGGTGCGCTGCGCTATTGAGGCGGGCTTTGACCCAAAGTCTATCGTATACGCTGGTGTGGGCAAGCGAGATAAGGAGATTCGTTATGCCATTGAGCAGAACATTCTTGCCATCAACTGCGAGTCTATAGAGGAGATTTACCTTGTCAATGAGCTTGCAGCGGAGGCGGGCAAGGTGGTAAATATCGCCCTGCGCGTAAACCCCGATATTGACCCAAAGACCAACCACTGCATTGACACAGGTCAGGCAGATAGTAAGTTCGGTATCTCATATGAGGAGATTCTCTCAACAGTAGAGGATATTCGCGCACTAAAGAACATCCTTGTAATCGGTATGCACATACACATCGGCTCGCAGATTCGTGAGCTTCATGTATTTGAGAATATGTGCAACAAGGTCAATGTGATTGTTGAGAACCTTACAAAGCTCGGTTTTGAGATTGAGTTTGTGGATGTAGGTGGCGGATTAGGCATCAACTACGATATGCCAGAGAATGAGCCTATCCCAAATTTTGCATCGGTATTTGCCATTATCAAGCAGCATCTGAAGGTGGGCAATCGCGAGGTACACTTTGAGTTTGGCCGCTCTATAGTTGGTCAGTGTGGAGAGCTGATTACCAAGGTGTTATACAACAAGACTACAGCTACTGGTCGTCGTCTTGTGATTGTTGACGGCAGTATGACAGAGCTTATTCGTCCTGCACTATACGGCTCATATCACAACATTGAGAACATCACCTCTCAGGCTGAGCAGCGACTTAAGTATACAATCGTTGGAACGGCCTGCGAGTCTACAGATGTCTTTGACGAGAATGTATCTCTACCTCTGACAAAGCGTGGCGATTTGCTGACAATAAAGTCCGCCGGCGCATACGGTATGTCTATGGCTTCACGATACAATCAGCACGACCTTCCTGCTGCCGTTTATAGCGACGAATTATAGGGAGCAAAAAAAATCGCAAATTTTTCTTGCTTTTATTACTAAATTTAGTTACCTTTGTGCGATTTAACGAAAGAACGTATTACAAACCACTATTTTTATGTCCAAGTTTTTCCATTTCATACTCATTGTAGCCACATTAGTTGCTACTTCATGTATGGGGGATGGCTTTCGCTCTGATGTGACTTTTACTGCCGACCTTGGCGGTATTGAGTCGCGTGCGATTGCTGACGGAACGACCGTAAATCAGGTCGCTTGGGCAGTCTATGTAGATGGTTCAAGCACCCCTCTGAAGGATATGTGGGGAACAATGCCTCTATCAAATCGCCAGGCAGAGCTCAATCTTCGCCTAACAACAGGTAGAACTTACGACATCGTATTCTTCGCATATTACACCGAGAATCCATCTTCAACAACGGAGATTAATGGCGAGATTAATCCTCTCTACTACGAGGTATCATTTATCGACAAGATGGTTAGCGTGAAGTATGACGGTGCAACTGCAAATGATGAGAAACGCGACTGCTTCTGGCATGTGGAGAACAATCTTAAGGTGGACGGTCCAATAAACAGAAAGTTCTTACTTACTCGTCCGTTGGCTCAGCTTAACTTTGGTGTTACCGAGTCAGACTTCAACAGCGCTCTTGGCTCAACATTCAAAATTGAGGACACAGAGATTACTGTTGACAGCTACACTAAGTTCAATCTTTTTGACGGTTCGCTGTCAGAGCCTATGCCAACAACAATTAAGTTTGCGCGCAACACTACTCCGCTCTACAACGACGACTACCTTATTCTAAAGAATCAGAGTGAGCGATATAAGTATCTTGCCACAACTTACACCCTTGTAAATGAGAAGTGTACAAGTAATGTAGTACTTACTTTCTGGGACTCTACAGGCATTGAGCTTCACACGCTAAATTACAGTTTTGTGCCACTGCAGCGCAACTATCGCACAAACATCATCGGTCACCTGCTGACAAACCCACACCTCTTTACAATCGTTATTGACGAGGAGTTTGAGGGTGACCACATACATTAATCAACAGTGGGGGGGGTGACGGCATAAATATAACCACCAACATTTTTGTTGGTGGTTTTTTATTGTAGTTAAGAGCGACTCTTTAGCCGATAATAAAAATAGTAGGGCGTTTCTGAATGTCGGGCATAGTAGTTTTGCGCCACTGAGCAACTGTTTGGGTGCGGATATACTCGCTCTTTGAGGTAATATCGCAGGCGATGCAGAGCCTGGTATCAGGGTTTAAGGTTTTGAGCATCTGTTCTAACAACTTCACATTGCGATATGGGGCCTCGATAAAGAGCTGAGACTGATGTTCCCCTCGAGCACGAGACTCAAGGCGTTTGATTGTTTTACCACGCTCAGGCTCCTTAATAGGCAGATATCCATTAAAGGCAAAAGATTGTCCACTCAGCCCAGACGCCATAACCGCCATAAGTATAGACGAAGGGCCAACAAGCGGCACAACGCGGATATTACTCCTATGGCACAGCTCTACAACAGCCTGACCAGGGTCAGCAACAGCAGGCACTCCCGCCTCAGAGATAACACCCGCATTACGACCAGCCTTCAGCGGCTCAATCATTCGTGCAATCTCTGTAGGGGATGTTGTATGCTCGTTCAGCTCCACAAAAGTAGCCTCGTCAATAGCCTTTGCATATCCGCTCTTTGAGAGAAAGCGGCGCGCCGAACGGGTATTCTCAACGATAAAGTAGTCAAGGCTATCAATAATTGCCTGATTTGCAGCTGGAGCGACATCCACAACTGCTGTATCGTCAGAAATAGGACAAGGAATAAGGTATAGTGTTGCACTCATAGCCTACTCATATATATATATTCGTTTAACACGCTTGGACACAGAGGTTAGTATCTCATATGGGATAGTATCAAGCGCCTCTGCCATATCCTCGGCGCTATTACCACTTAGGGAAGAGAAGATTGTAACACTATCCCCCTCGCTAACATCAGCAATATCAGTCACATCTATCATACAGCTGTCCATACATACTCTACCAACCGTAGGTGCGCTCTGTCCGCCAACAATCATACTCCAACGGCCACAGCCCAAGTGCCTATCAAGGCCATCGGCATAACCGACAGGAATAGTAGCAATACGGCTCTTACGCTCAAGCACACCTGCCCTGCCATAGCCTACAGTCTGCCCAGCCTCAAGGGTTCTAATCTGCACAATTCGCGTTCTAAGTGTAGCCACAGGCTCAAGAGAATTGTTATGCTCAAAACCATAGCCATACATACCAAGTCCCAAGCGGCACATATCGTAGTGCGCCTCTGGGAAGCGAACAATAGCCGCAGATGCTGCTGCGTGGCGAAGCACAGGGTAGTCAAGGTGGTCTGCAATACGGCGGCTCAAGCTATCAAAAAGCGCAATTTGCCCCCTTGTAAACTCATCCTGCGAAGGGTCATCTGCCACGCATAGGTGCGTAAAGATAGAGGCCACTCGGAGCGTAGCACTATATCGGTCAAGTCGCTCAAGCAGTGCATCAATATCCGCCTCACCAAAGCCTAAACGGTGCATACCCGTATCTAACTTAATATGGACTGGATAGCCCTGCTCAGCTCTTGCAGCATAAGCAAAGGCATCTAACGACCTAAGTGAATATATCTCAGGCTCAAGATTCGCAGCAACCATAGTATCGAAGCTATAGTCGTCGGCATTAAGCACCACGATAGGCGATGTAATACCACCCGCACGAAGCTCTGCTCCCTCATCAGCAAAGGCAACTGCAAGGTAATCCACTCCCTGCTTTACAAGCATCTGCGCCACCTCTGTATCTCCCGCGCCATAGCTTGAGGCCTTAACCATCGCCACAAGTTTTGTTTCTGGCGACATCTTTGTTCGGAAGTAGTTTATATTACGCTCAATAGCCCTTAGATTGACCTCCAAAACTGTTGTATGGCTCTGCAACTCTAAGGCGTGAGATATACGCTCGGTGCGCGAGAGTCTATTACCCTTAATAAGCACAGCCGAAGATGTGATATCTACATTATCAATATCTGTCAGCAGCTGCTCCGTAGTGCTATAGAAGCGTGCAGGGAGAGTAAATGCCGAAGCATAGGCAGAAATCTTACTACCCACACCCACAAATAAGTCTATACCGCTCTGAGCCATCTTCTGCGCCACGACCTTATAAAGCTCATCCTCAGAGAGTTCACTCTGCAGAATATCAGAGAGAATAACCACCTTGCGGCGCGACTGAGCAACTGAACTCAGATAATCAAGGGCGATTGTAAGTGAGTCGATATCGCAGCTATAGCTGTCATCAATAATCACGCTATCTCTCACACCCTGCTTAACCTCAAGGCGCATAGAGAGTGGCTGAAGTAGCGTAAAATCTGGAGTTTCAAAGCCAAAGGTACGACAAAAAGCAGAGACTATGCGCGCATTGCCCACCCAAACTTCATCTGGCAGATTTAGTACACTCTCCTTTGCGCAGTCAATCAAATCCCTATCATAATACTTAGCCTCAATAGCCTGCGCAAGTTGTTTATAATCAGAGTTATATATAATTCTCTCAGCAGACTTAGCAAGATAAATTTTCTCGCTAATCTTCTGCTCTAAACTACTGAAATTAGACTGGTGTGCATCGCCGATATTTGTAAAAACAACCGTCTGTGGAGCAATCATACGCTCAAGAGCCGCCATCTCGCCAGGCTGTGAAATACCCGCCTCAATAAGTGCTATCTGCGCATCATCTGGCATCATCAGCAGCGACAATGCCACACCAAGCTGTGAATTATAGCTGCGTGGCGAGCGGTAGAGCTTCACACTACTGCCAACGCTCTGGGCAATCCACTCCTTGACCGTCGTCTTACCATTTGAGCCAGCTATAGCCACCACATATCCCTCATAATGCGCCCTACGGAAGGCAGCAAGGGACTGCAATGCCTTAAGCGCATTATCTACAACAACTGCACCACACTCCTCCGGCAACTCAACCTCGCGCTCAACAATAAAGGACTTAACACCACGAGCCACCATATTATTAATATATGTATGTGCATCGTGATTTACACCACGCATAGCCACAAACAGAGCCTCTTCTGAACAGATAGCATTGCGACTATCTGTCAAAAACGAACTAACGCAACAATCGGCTCCAATGTGTCGTCCAGAGCATATATGTGCTATTTGTGATAGTAGAAACTGCATATAATCTACAATGAAAATGTAACAATAGTAATTCCCGAGCCACCGTGGTCTGGATGATCATCGACAGCACTCTGAACAGCTGGCACTGTACGCAGGTAGCGACGAATCTCATCTTTCAGTGCACCTGTACCCTTGCCGTGTAGAATTGTTACCGACCCAACGCCAACCATCAGCGCATCGTCTATAAAATCTCGCACGCGGTCAAGTGCATCAACTACCCTCTCGCCACGCACATCAATCGTTCCCTTAAAATCAAGCCTGCGCTGTGATATCTCCGTACCGATAACCGTACGGGGGGCTTGAGGTCTTGTGGCGCGATGATACTCTGCCGAAGAGATTACCTCAAGGCGAACAACATCTACAGTTGTAAGCATCTGGCCAAAAGCCACTTGCGCCTTCTTGCCACGCATAGATTGAACGACACCTACACCCTCGTGACCTACAAGGCGCACCTTTGAGCCAACCTCTACAGGCAGCTTTTTCACCTCAGCTTCTGCTGTTACCGTCTGCTCGCTCTTATTGGCCTTGCGCTCCTCACGACGCTGGCGACGACGAGCAATGCGCTCCATTTCGCGCTCTATCTGTTCGCTATTTTCAGCAGAATCAACCTCCTCAACGCTATCCTTAAACTCGTTGAAAGATTGTCTCAGGCTTCGGGTTTGCTCCTTCTCGGCCTGAGCCTCACGAATACCGCGTATAGTGCCCTCAATCTGGCGATTTGCCTCGGCAATAAGCTCCTTAGCGCGAGTTTTTGCCTCGTGAAGTATAGCGCGACGCTCCTCACGAATAGCCGCAAGACGCTCATGATAGCTCTGCTCAAGTTCCTCCACCTTGCGGTCTGTCTGGCGAATCTTCTCTCGCTTCTGCTCCCAATATCGTTTATCGCGAGCAATCTCGCGCAGTTGCTTCTCAATATCTATATGCTCGGAGCCGACCTTCTCACGCGCCGAGGCGATAATAGCCTCTGGAAGACCAATCTTACGGGCTATCTCAATAGCAAAAGAGCTACCAGGCTTACCGGTCTCAAGGCGGAAGAGTGGGCGTATATTCTGCACATCAAACATCATCGCACCATTGATAACTCCCTCGGTTGATGATGCGTAGTACTTGATATTTGAGTAGTGAGTGGTAATCACTCCAAAGCACTTACAATCAACAAGTTTCTCAAGCACCGCCTCGGCAATAGCAGCACCAATAACTGGCTCTGTACCAGTACCAAACTCATCTATAAGCACTAACGAACGGCTATCTGCGCCCGCAAGCATAGCCTTCATATTTATAAGGTGAGAAGAGTATGTCGAAAGATCATTCTCTATGGACTGTTGGTCGCCGATATCTATAAAGAGTTTATTAAACACCGGCAGCTCGGTACTCTGCGCCACTGTGACCGGGAAACCGCACTGGAACATATACTGGATAATTCCGAAGGTCTTAAGACAGACAGACTTTCCACCCGCATTTGGTCCCGAAATAACGAGTATTCTATTCTTACTATCAAGTCGCGCATCAAGTGGAACGAGCTCTCGGCCATTGCGTTTAAGAGTCTGCGCAAGCAGTGGGTGGCGCGCCTTAACAAGCCACAGTTCCCCATCGCTTACTATAGGTTGTACAGCATCATTTTCGGCTGCCCAACGAGCCTTTGCGCGAATCATATCTATAGTTGCCACATACTCGCCAGCGCGCGCAACAGCCTCTATATCAGTACGAAGGGTATCTGCAAAGGCTGTAAGCACCTTGACAACCTCGCGGCGCTCAGTATACTCAAGCTCCTTAAGGCGATTATTAAGCTCTACGACCTCTACAGGCTCTACATAGAAAGTTTTACCCGTTGCTGACTCATCGTGGATAAATCCCTGCAACTTACGCTTATTTGCCGCCGCCACGGGGATAACTGCACGACCCTCGCGGATAGATATTGCCGCATCAGCATCCACTATACCCGCGCTCTTGGCACTCTGAAGCACTGCCTGCAATCGCTTAGAGACTTGACCCTCAGACTGGCGAATCTCTCGGCGCACAGCTGCAAGCTCTGGCGAGGCGTTATCGCGCATATTTCCGCGCTCGTCAATAATACGGTCAATCTCCCTGACAATATGGTCAAGAGGCTCAATATCTGCCGAGAGGCGATTGAGCGCCGCAAACTGCTCATTACCGCGAATAATTGCAACCACAGCGGCGGCTGCGCTCAGCGTAACACCTAAGCGCATAACCTGCTCACAGTCAAGAAAAGTACCCTCAACACGCAGTGTCTCTACAAGTGTATCTATATCGTAAAATTCATCTTTCAGCACACCACAGTTCATCGTAAGGATTGTTCCCATCTCGGCTGCAAGAGCCTGACGAGTAGCAATTTGGCGAGCCGAAGTTGAGAATTTTTCACAATCCAACAGCTCAGCTGAGCGGTGCATAGTACACAGCTCGCGACACTGATTGCGGATGATATCAAAACCTATCTTACTCTCAAAATTCTCTGGGTATACCATACTATCTACAAATTACCCGACCACACAGCACACTACGGCAGTGAAGTCGGGCATAAAACTCTGACTACTCGGCCTTTTTAATAGCCTTAGCTGCTTTCTTCTCCGCCTTGGCAGCCTTACGCTCTGCCTTTGCCTCATCAGCACCAAAGAGCGAGAAGTGAACATATCGCTTTGGATTCTCCTTCAAATCGCCAAGCAGTGCAGAGAGGTTCTCTGACGCCTGAGCAAGGTTTGCATAGAGCTCCTTATCATTCACAAGGCTACCTACTGTACCCTCTGTAGAGTTAAACTTAGCAAGCAATGTACTCAAGTTCTCCACTGCCGCAGCAAGCTTTTCGCCCATCTGCTGCTCATCGAGTGAAACAGCAAGGTTATTTACACTTGAAACAATGCTGTCAATCTTCTCTCCATTATTCTTCAGCGTACCGGTAAATGAGTCAAGATTTGCAACAATCTGCGACTTCTCAAGATCAGCAAGAATACCATTGAGGTTTGCTATCGCAGCAGAGATATTAGCATTATTGCTATCAACAAGAGAGTTAAGCGTAACAAGAGTTGTACTGATATTATCCATAACCACAACAAGTTTCTCTTTAATATCCCCAAACTCAGAGCTAATAGCGTCAAACATACCAACCTCAACAGCCGATGTAATCGTATCGCCCGGCTTTAGTGTAGCCGTTTGGTTACCAAGGATTATCTCTATTGCCTGACCACCCATTAGGCTGGCACTGAAAATCTTCGCCTTTGAATCTACTGGTATCTTATAATCCTTAGATACCGCCAGAGCTACCTCAACCTTTGTTGGGTCCTGCGCAGAGATACTCACGGATGAGACATTACCTACCTTCACGCCACGAATAACGACAGATGATGCCGCCTGTAGTCCGTTTGTGCTATCATAATAGGCGTAGTACACATCGCTACGACCAAATATATCTGCCCCACTCAGAAAGCGGATTCCCGCCCAAGCACCTAAGAAAATCAACAGTGCATAAATTCCAATCTTTACCTCTTTTTTCATATCTCTCTTTCTACTTATTTGTTACAACTTTTCCATCCTTGACGGCAATAACAAAGGCCTGCGGGAAGGTCTTGCGCACAGTAGCTACAGTAGCCTGAGCACTCTTACGGTCAGCAAAATCGCCAACACAATACTTATATGAGAAGCTCCCCTCTGCCCTTACCTGACGCACCTTGCCCTTGTATGAGCCAAAACGAGCATCTTTTGTAGAGACAGCTGTCTTGCTCGCCATAACCTGCACCGTATAGCGCACTGCCGACTTACTCTTCTCCGCCTCTGGCTTTGGCTGTGGTTTTGGCTGTATTTTTTTCTGCTCTGGCTCTGGGGCTGGCTTTGGGGCTGGCTTTGGTTGCTCAACCGTCTCCTGCTCTCCATTCTCTTTCAGAACACTACCACGAACATGCTCAACATAATCCCTAACTGCCTTATACAGAGCCGTTACAAGTTCATTCTGACCCTTCTCGGATGTGATATACTTAAGCTCTGCTGAGTTGGACATAAAGCCAATCTCTGTAAGGATGCTCGGCATATCGGTAGCATATAGCACGCGCAGAGGCTGTTTGCGAATACCTCGGTTTGTCCTACCTAAATTGCTATAGTGCTTCTGTACAAGACGCGCCATAACCTCGCTATACTCGCCATAGGTAAACTGCATGTTCTGAATATGAGCCCTGACAATAGCTGCTGTGCCCTGGTCGGACATATCCAGAAACTCCTCCTTATTATTTGCGAAGAGTATTGCCTCGTTCTCACTGGTCTCAAGCTCACTCTCTCCCATAATAAGGGTCTCAACGCCACGGATACCCGTATTACGATGAGCATTGGCGTGGATAGAGATAAACAGGTCTCCACCAGCCTTATTTGCTATATCAGCACGAGCCTGAAGGTCACTTCGCAGATTCTCCGAGAAGTGCTTCTCGGTTGTACGAGTATAGACCACCTTTATCTGCGGCATATTCTTCTCTATCATCTGCCCCAGCTTAAGAGCCATCTGCAGATTAATATTCTTCTCTGCATAACCTCCATAACGAGCACCTGGGAAGTAGCCGCCGTGGCCAGCGTCTATAACTATCACCTTCACACCCTGACTACCCTCAGCCCTTGCACTGCCAATAGACAGAGTAAGGCAGAAAAGTAGCATAATAGTTAAAAGTCTATTCATAACTTTGGTTTCTACACTTTTTTTCACTACCTTTACGCGCTGAAAAAACGCGTACACACGCACACAACAGCGTTATTTTGCGTTTTTGCCGGCGTCGCCGGCAAAGGTACTAAAAATTATTGGATTTTTGAAAAAATTTAGGCTAAAATATCTCATCGCGTCACTCGTTACGCTCTTTATGGTGCAATCCATGTTCGGATTTGCGCAAGACAAGCGTATCGGTAGTGAAGTTCTCTCTGGGGCTATCACTCCCCAGACAGACTCTATCATACCATCTTCACCACTGAAAGACTCTGTTCCGACAGCTCGTCAAGCAAGAAATGCTCGCCGAAATAGAGTAGTAGGCAACGACAGCACTGCGGCTCCTAAAAAGGAGACCCCTATCCTACCGAAGGCAGACACTACTCGTCGCAAGCGTAGCAGTGGTCTTGACCAGGTTGTAGAGGGTAAGAATACCGACTCGCTCTACTACGATGTAGTAAACCGCAAGGTGTACATATACAATCAGGGAGATATTAAGTATGCAGACAAGTCGCTCAAGGCGGACTTTATGCGTATTGATATGAACACCAAGGAGATTTATGCCTACGGTAAGCCAGATACTGTTGATGGCAAGGCAACAAAGACACAGCCTATATTTGCTGACGGTGGTGGTAACTACACCATGGATACTATTACCTACAACTTTGACTCCGAGAAGGCCCTTATTCGCGGTGTAGCAACACAGCAGGGCGATGGATGGCTTGTAGGTGGACGCATTAAGAAGCAGCCAGACAACTCTATTAACATTCAGCAGGGTAAGTATACCACTTGTGAGCATACCGACCACCCACACTTCTACCTTGCCATGACAAAGGCAAAGGTTATCCCGGGCAAGAAGATTATCACTGGTCCGGCATACCTTGTTATGGAGGATGTGCCAATCTACCCTCTCTGTATTCCAGAGGGATTCTTCCCTGTAAGTTCAGGAGCTAAATCAGGTCTGCTGATGCCTACATATGGCGAGGATGGCGCACGAGGCTTCTTCCTGCGTGGACTGGGTTACTACTTTATTATCAGCCCACATATGGACTTGGCTGTAACGGGAGGTTTCTACACCCTCGGTTCATGGGAGGTAAACGCATCTTCTCGCTATGTGAAAAGGTATAAGTATACTGGAAATGTAAACTTTGACTTCTCAAGCATCAAGACGGGCGACAAGGGCGAGCCGGATTATATCAAGCAGAACAACTTTAAGTTCACTTGGACCCACTCTCAAGACCCTAAGGCAAACCCGGGCTCTACATTCTCCGCTTCGGTAAACCTTGCAACAAGTGGATATAGCAAGTACTCGGCAAATACCCTCAACGACATCCTTGCTACGCAGACCAACTCATCTATCTCCTACTCTAAGAGCTGGGCAGGTACGCCATTCTCATTCTCAATGAATATGGCTATCTCGCAGAACTCGCAGACCAGAGCCCTCTCTGTAACATTCCCTAATATGGTGTTCAATGTGGCGCGTGTCTACCCATTCAAGCGCAAGGAGGCTGTAGGTAAGCAGCGTTGGTATGAGAAGATTTCGTTTACATACACCGGTAAGCTAACTAACTCCGCAACAGCGCAGGAGAGCGAGATATTCACTGCAAAGACACTGCGCGATATGAAGAACGGTGTAGAGCACTCTATCCCAGTATCTTCAAGCTTTACACTGTTTAAGTATATCAACCTCACTCCTTCATTCAACTACACCGAGCGTTGGTACTTCAAGCGACAGATGCAGCAGTGGAACCCTCAGACAAATCAGATTGACAAGCTCGACCCTGAGTATGGCTTCTACCGTATCTACAACTACAACGCATCGGTATCTCTGAACACCACAATCTACGGAATGTGGCAGATGAAGAAGAAGACAGCTAAGGTACAGGCAGTGCGCCACACAATAACCCCATCTATCGGTGGATCGTATATGCCAGACTTTGGTAATCAGAAGTATGGATTCTACAACATCGTGCAGTCTGACTCGTTGGGTGGACATACACTCTACTCTCCATATTCAGACAACGCTTATGGTGTTCCGGGCAGGGGTGCTGCAGCATCTATCAACTTCTCACTCAAGCAGAGCCTTGAGATGAAGGTGCTCAGCAAGCGAGATACCTCTGGAGTGAAGAAGATTAAGATTATTGATGACCTCTCGCTCAGCGGTTCGTACAACTTCCTTGCCGACTCGCTCGGTCTGTCAAATATCAGTATGTCACTCCGTACCACTATCTACGGCAATTTTGGTATCAACCTCTCGGCAACGCTTGACCCTTATCAAGTTACGCCTCAGGGTGTGAGAATAAACAAGCTGATGTGGGCAAAGGGACTACCTGGTCGAATTATGAGCACCGGTTGGAGCTTTGGTTACACCTTTAAGTCACGAAACGACAAGTCGCAGGCGGCAATAAACGATATTAACTCCATACCGCCAGAGTACTTCAACCCATTCTCCGACCCTTATGGACTTATGGACCCTGTACTACGAAGGCAATATATGGCACAGGCATACTACGACTTCTCAATACCGTGGAACCTCGGTTTCAACTATGTTATTAGCTATAGCGCACAATATACCAACAATGGCACTACGGGCTACCGAAAGAATGTAAATCAGACTATCGGCTTTAATGGTAGTGTCAACTTGGGCGAAAAGACGGGTATAACATTTACAAGTGGTTTTGATATCCAGAACAAGAAGTTGACAACCACATCTATCTCCATTACCCGAGACCTACACTGTTGGCAGATGTCGTTCGTATGGATTCCATTCGGCACACACCGCAGTTGGAGCTTTAATATCGGAGTTAAGGCCGCATCTCTTGCCGACTTGAAGTACGACAAGAGTCAGACCATGTACGACAACCTATTCTAACATAAGGCTGTTCGGTACATCTTTTGCCCATATATAGTTAAAGACAAAAATAAATTACAGAATATGAAAAAAGAAAACACTGAAAATCAAGAGATTAAAGATCAGGCTGAGACTTCAGAGGCACAGAGCGAAAATAGCGATAACGCCGCTGCAACTGACAATGTGTCAGAGCAGAGTGGCGAGGCTGACAATATGTCAGAGCAGAAAAGCAGTGAGGAGCAGATTGATTGGCGCGACCAATATATCCGCCTACAGGCAGAGTTTGACAACTTCCGCAAGCGCACACTTCGCGAGAAGATGGAGCTTGTTCAGAGCGGTGGTAGCAATGTGCTTAAGTCCATTCTGCCTATTCTTGATGATATGCAGCGTGCTACAGCAGCCTCTGAGAAGAGCGAGGATATTGCAGCTCTGCGCGAGGGTGAGCGACTTGTCGTGCAGAAGTTTATCGACACACTGCGCCAGCTACGCGTTGTAGAGATTGAGGCTCTTGATGCCCCATTTGATGAGAATCTTCACGAGGCAGTTGCTCGTTTTGCTGCTGGAGAGGATAAGAAGGGCAAGGTAATAGATGTTGTTGAGCGCGGATATATGCTCGGTGACAAGGTTTTGCGTTTTGCAAAGGTTGTAGTTGGTGAGTAAAAAGATTTTCTACTATGGCAAAGAGAGATTACTATGAGGTGCTCGGCGTTGATAAGAGCGCGAGTGCTGAAGAGATAAAGAAGGCATACCGCAAGGCGGCAATCAAGTACCACCCAGACCGCAACCCAGACGATAAAGATGCCGAGGAGAAGTTTAAGGAGGCTGCTGAGGCGTACGATGTACTCTCAAATCCTGACAAGCGTGCCCGCTATGATCAGTTTGGACACGCCGGTATGGATGGAGGTGCTGCGGGCGGAGGCTTTGGCGGCTATGGAGGATTCTCTATGGAGGATATCTTCTCACAGTTTGGCGATATCTTTGGCGGAGGCTTTGGCTTTGGCAGTTCAGGTGGCGGCAGAGCCCGTCAGCGCACAAATCGTGGCTCAGACATCCGCATCCGCGTAAGCCTTACCCTTGACGAGATTGCAAAGGGTGTAACAAAGAAGCTCAAGCTCAACAAGAGTGTTGTTTGTGATGCCTGCGGCGGTAGTGGTGCCAAAGATGCCTCATCGCGCGTAACCTGCTCACACTGTAATGGTCAGGGCGTGGTTACACAGGTACAGAATACTATCTTTGGTCGTATGCAGTCTCAGACAGTATGTCCTGTTTGCGGCGGTCAAGGTACGGTAATCAAGGATAAGTGTAGCAAGTGCTCTGGCGAGGGTGTTGTCAAGGGAAGCGAGGTTGTGGAGTTCAACATTCCAGCTGGTGTTGCCGAGGGTATGATGATAACCGTATCTGGCAAGGGCAATGCAGCCCGTCAGGGTGGTGTAAATGGAGATTTGCTTGTGGTTATTGAGGAGCAGGCAGACCCACGCTTTATCCGTGACGGAGCTAACCTTATTCACAACCTTGTAATTCCAGTTACAACCGCTCTTATGGGTGGTGAGGTTGAGGTGCCAACTATTTCAAGCAAGGCTAAGATTAACATCACCCCAGGAACTCAGGCGGGCAAGGTGCTTCGTCTGCGCGGCAAGGGTCTGCCATCTATAAACAGCTACGGCAATTACAGTGGCACGGGCGATTTGTTGGTAGTCGTAGATATTGCTATTCCGTCATCGCTCAACAGCGAGGAGAAAGAGTTGCTCACTAAGCTTGCCCAGCAACCACACTTCCGCAACCCTGAGAAGACAAGCAAGAAGAGCATCTTCGAGCGAATGAAAGACTTTTTTAACTAATAGGTAACACAAAAAATAGTAGATATGGGACTATTCTCACCACCAAAGAGGCGACCAAACCAATTTAACTACATTCCCCGCTACTACGACCCGGAGAAGGAGCGTAGGGAGGCGCGTCGTCGTGAGTTGCGCGGAGAGAGTAGCAGTGATGATACTCCATACACCCCTGGCAAGTATATCCGCACAGTCCGCGAGGCTCGTGCTGAGCGTAAGTCACAGCAGAAGCAGTCTAATGGCACACCTCGCGCAATACTTGTCTTTGGTATTGCTATTGCCGTAATTGTCATCTATATGCTTGTGCCTCGCATAGTAAACATTATTACTATGGCAGGTAAGCAGACAAACCCAGAGGTTCGTCAGGCAGAGCTGGAGAGCGAGACCTTCAACCCATACACACCTATTACTATTGTTCCAAACGATTACACAGAGGAGTAGAGATTATGGCAGATTGTATAAGATTACTTCCAGAGATTATCTCTAATCAGATTAAGGCAGGAGAGGTTGTTGAATACCCCTCCTCTGCAATCAAGGAGATGATGGAGAACGCTATTGACGCTGGGGCCACAAAGGTGACCGTAAATTTTGTCAATGGCGGTCGTGACCTTATACAGATTATTGACAACGGCTGTGGTATGTCGCCCAGCGATGCTCGTATGGCTTTTGAATGCCACGCCACAAGCAAAATCAAGGAGCTTGACGACATCTATGCTCTTCACACCTTTGGCTTCCGTGGTGAGGCTCTTGCATCTATTGCTGCCGTCGCGCAGGTTGAGCTTACCACTCGCCAGTCAGATGCCGAGATTGGCACAAAGGTGGTTATGTCGGGTGGTGAGTTTATCTCTCAGACCCCTGTAGCAGCCCCTATAGGCTCTCAGTTTGTTGTCAGAAACATATTCTACAACACCCCAGGTCGTCGTAAGTTTATTGACGAGAAGCACACTCAGCTGCCAAATATGATTAAGACAGAGTTTCGCCGCGTGGCATTGTGTCACCCCGAGGTGGCTATGGAGCTGCTGTCAGACCGTTCGCCAATCTACTCACTACAGAGTAGCTCTCTGCTTGAGCGTATTATCGGCATTGTAGGCCCTTCGGCAAAGAAGAACCTTCTTGAGGTGGGCGTAGAGACCTCTATTGCTAAGATTGAGGGATATGTTTGCAGAGCTTCGGCTGCCAAGGTGCGTCCAGACCAATATATGTTTGTCAATGGACGCTACTTCAAGTCTCCATACCTCAATAAGGCGGTTGCAAAGGCATACGAGCACCTTATTCCTAATGGTTCACAGCCCTCGTTCTTCATCTACCTTACCGTAGACCCAGAGCGTGTAGATGTCAATGTGCATGCACAAAAGATTGAGGTGCGCTTTGCCGACACAGATGCCATTTGGCAGATTATCAACGCTGCTGTGCGCGAGACATTAGCAAAGACAGGCTCAGTGCCTATGATGGACTTTGACGCTGAAGACTTAATAGATATACCCGTCGCTACGACCAATATCAGCTATCAGATGCCAAAGGCTACAACATGCGACAACTACAACCCTTTTGCTACAGAGGTAACGCCATCAAGTGGCAAGCCCTCTAAAAGCACACTGTATGATGTCGCGCAGGAGTTTGACAGCCGAACAACAAGTCAGGACTTTGAGTTGCCAAACACTTCAGAGTTTGACTACTTTGACTCTGAGCAGGCGGAGCAATATATGGAGCTTGAGTCGAGTGTAGACAATAGCATCAGTGCTGTACACTACATCGGCCGCCGCTACGCCTCACTGATGGTTGGCGGAGTGCTCGCAGCCATAGACCTTACCAGAGCGCGTGAGCGTATCCTTTACGACCGCTATTTAGCCACCTTGGATGGAGGTAAGAGCGCGTCCCAGCAGCTACTCTTTCCGCAGAGCTTGACCCTCTCAGAGGCAGAGTACTCACTGCTTGAGGAGTGGATGGTAGACTTCGCCGCTTTAGGATTTAATATCACAATGCGCGCAGGTGGCGTGATTGATGTTAGCGGCATACCTTCAGAGCTTAATGCTGAGAGTGTAGATACTACAATCTATCAGCTACTGCAGACCCTCGCCCTACCACACGAGGTTGAGACTATGCGTCGCGAGCAGATGGCGCTTACCCTGGCCCAGAGTGGAGCTGCAGGGCGTGTGCAGTATAGTCAAGCAGAGGCAGAGGCTATTGCAGAGCAACTTATCGAGTGCAAAGAGCATACATACTCGCCTACGGGCAAGACAATAATGACATTTATCACCCTTGATGACATACAACAGAAATTATCTTAACGACAAAAAACTATAGACAATGAATCCATACTTTAAGACACCGCCAGCAGTAAAGAATCTTATTATTGCAAACTGTTTAATCTTCCTGGCTACATACCTTATTCCACAGGTAGATGTTCTGTTGGGCAGATATGGGCAGCTATTCTGGGTTGGTTCGCCACTGTTCCACTCATACCAGTTTATTAGCTATATGTTCCTACACGGAAGCTTCAGCCACCTCTTTTTCAATATGTTTGCGCTGTGGATGTTTGGTCGCACGCTGGAGTATGAGCTTGGCACAAAACGCTTTTTGATCTACTACTTTGTCTGCGGCATTGGCGCAGCAATTTTCCAGATGCTTGTAGCATGGGCAGCCTCTGAGTATGGCTTTACTATGCTCGGTGCCTCTGGTGCTACGATGGGTCTACTGATGGCATTCGGTGTTATGCACCCAAACAACCAGATTTTCGTCTTCCCTATTCCTATGCCTATCAAGGCAAAGTGGTTTGTTATTGGATATATTGTACTGGAGCTGTTCCAGGGTTGGGGGGTTAATGACGGCATTGCGCACTTTGCTCATGTTGGAGGTATGCTCTGGGGCTGGGCACTGCTTTACTACTGGAAGAACAAACGCACAATCTACTTCTAACAATGGCTCGCACAAACGGACATATATATCGAGACTATCGCAAGGGGAAGCCTGGCAAGACAAAGCGTTCCTTCGGCCTGTCGTTTCTGCTCTTTATACTGGATGTAGTGATGATAACGGTTATGCTTGTCTGCGCTGCTGCCACTATTGTGTGCATCGTCACACCTAATAGCGATCCGCAGCGTATGGGTATACTCTCAACAGTTGTTCTCGGCGCACCTATTATATATATAGTACTCGTCTGCACGCTTTTTTACTGGATTTTGCGTTGGAAGTGGACTATTGCCTTTGTTACTATTGTGTTTGTTATTATCGGCAGCTTTTCTGTCGGCAAATACTACCAGATATACTTCAAGCAGCAATCTACGGCCATATACCCTAACCACCTGAAGGTTATCAGCTACAATATCCACAATACAAATACAAGAGCCATTGTAGACACCCTTGCTCAGCACGCGCCACATATTGTCTGCCTGCAGGAGTATAAGACAGACTCTGGTTTTGTATGGAACGAGCTGGGTAGATATCATAAGCGCAAGGCGGATAGAAAGATTAACTCTACAGTTCAGGGCCAGGAGAAGTATTCATGCGAAATATTTACTAATCAGCGTATTATCCGTCAAGGACTTATTGACTCGCTACCACGCCTTAATGCCATTTGGGCAGATATTTTGTACAATAAGGACACTGTGCGCGTGATAAACCTTCACCTTAAGTCGACCACAATCACGGCTCAAGATATAGAGTTTGTTGAGGGGCATCAGTATGTCTTAGATAGTGCTCGTAAATCAAAGATTAGAAGCATTACAGACCGCCTTGTTGAGAATAATGTCTACCGCAGTGCACAAGCCCGCAAGGTTGCTCAGTTTATAGAGAAGTCGCGCCCTATGAAGATGATTGTCTGCGGAGATTTTAACGATGTGCCGCTATCATACTCATACAACACTATCGCAGCCAACCTCGTTGATACCCATACAGCCGCCGGCTCGGGATATAGACACACCTTCAATGGCTTTTTTAGACTGCTGCCAATAGACTATATTCTGATAAGTGAAGATATTCAGGCTCTCACTTATGAGACTGATTATAATATAGAAAACTCAGACCACTATCCGGTCATTGCAAGGTTAAAAATAGATAAACAAGATAAGAATTAGCAAAACACTACTATTATGATTTTAGATTCAATCAAGAATGCAGAGCTCTACTACGCTCTCAACCCACGCTTTAAGGCGGCCTTTGATTTTCTTGCACAGTGCAATCCTAAGACCATCTCTGTCGGTCGCCACGATATTATTGAGGACGAGGTCTTTGTAAATGTTATGGAGATAGACCTCAAACCGCGCTATGAGGCTCTTCTTGAGGTCCACGACAAATATATTGACATTCAGGTTATTATCGGCGGCGCAACTAAGGAGGAGTTCGGCTGGTCAGAGCGCAAGGACTGCAAGAAGGCAAAGGGCGAGTTCAATACCGAGAAGGATGTGCAGTTCTTTACCGACGAGCCTCAGGTGTTCTATACTATGCGCGAGGGTCAGTTCTCAATCCTCTACCCTGAGGATGCACACGCACCAATGCTCGGTACTGGAAAGATTAAAAAGATGATATTTAAGATTCTAAAATAAAATTAAAATAAAAATTAGACAGAAATAATTTGCTTTTTAATAATATTTCACTACTTTTGTAGTCGAAATGATGGCAAATATGATGAATAATACCATTATGGGCTTAATTTATTCTTCCGAAAATTTCGGGGGGGGGATTTTAAGTCATTATAAATTAATAAGTTACACCACTTTGTAATTATTTTAGGCGGCAAGAGAACTTGTCGCCTGAACTATTTTGCATACACACTTATTTAATTTTATTTATTAACCATTAACCAAATTCTAACAAAGATTATGAAAAACATTTTTCGTATTCTGATGGCTGTGGCTATTCTGTTCACAGCATCATGTACCAAGGAGGATGTATCATCTTCTATTGGTGGCGGTGAGGTTGAGGTAACCTTTACCGCAGATCTTGGTCAGCTCGGCACCCGTGCTTACGGCGAGGGTAACAACGCAAACCGCGTTTACCTCGGTGTTTACGAGCCAGACTCTAAAGACCCTCTGCCGCTCGTAGACTACCAGAAGGGTTACCCTGTAACTAACGGCAAGGCTACTATCACTGTTGTTCTTTTGAAGGACAAGGAGTATGACCTTGTTTTCTGGGCACAGCACTATGTTGACAACGACGCTGACGAGGTAAACGACTACGCAGTTTACGGTCGTAACTGGAAGGATCGTTCTATCACTGTTAACTACGACGATGCTGTTTCACAGGATGACAAGCGCGACGCCTTCTTCCTTGTAAAGGAGAACTTCAAGGCTGGTCACGACGAGACTGTTTTTGAGCTTCGCCGTCCATTCGCACAGCTTCGCGCTGGTATCAGCCAGGCTGACTATGACTATGTTAAAGCTAACGGCTCTGATGGTATCGCTACAAGTGCTGCTGAAGTTAAGGGCGTAGCTAATGTTCTTAGCCTTAACGATGAGACTGCAGAGGTTTATGGCGATGAGACCGTAATTTTTGACGCAGCTGCTGTTGCTGCTGGCGAGGATGAGAAGTTCACTGTAAACAGCGCTGACTACTATCAGCTCTCAATGAACTATCTGCTTGTTAGAGAGAAAACCCTTGTTGATGTAACTTACACATTTGCAGACGGCGAAGCTAACTACACTCGTCCATACTACAATGTGCCAGTTCAGCGCAACTACCGCACAAACATCATCGGTCAGCTTATCTCAAGCCCTATGGACTTCAATGTTATCATCAAGCCTGAGTTTGATGGTGAGCACACTGTTGAGGCGTGGGATGGTAAGAGCGTTGCAAAGCCAGACTATGACGATCCAACAAAGACCTATACTGTTGACAAGCCAGCAGAGCTTGCTTGGATTGCACAGCTTGTAAATGGCACACTTCCTGCTTCTTCACGCGCAGATTACGCTCCAGCAGAGACTCTTAAGGGTGTTACTATCAACCTTACAGAGGACCTTGACCTCGGTGGTCACGCTTGGACTCCAATTGGTAACAGCACTAACCAGTTCCAGGGTACATTTGATGGTAACGGCAAGGTTATCACAAACCTCTACATCAACACTCCAAGCCAGAGCAATGTTGGTCTGTTTGGTATGACTACTGTCGGCGAGATTAAGAATCTAACCGTTAAGGATGCAAAGGTAACTGGCCGTCTGAATGTAGGTGTTGTAGCAGGTAACCCATATACTTCAAAGTATACTAACATTACCGTTACAGGTCATATTGAGGTTAACGGTATGGCATATGTTGGTGGTGTAGGTGGTAAAAATGCTTATGCAAACTGGAATAACATCACAGTTGAGGCTGACGAGACAAGTTATGTGAAGGCTAACTCTATTGAGAATGGCACCGCTTACCGCACTTATGTTGGTGGTGTAGTTGGTTTCAACGGCGAGGGTGGCCACTCATTCACAAATATCAAGTCTAACATCTATGTTGAGGGTACAACTATCGATGTAGGTGGTCTATTCGGTATCGCACACTACGGCAATAAGTTCGAGAACTGCTCTTGCTCTGGTGATGTAAAAATCACAAATGCAGAGGAGGCTGCAGACGCAGAGGAGATTGGTGGTATCGCAGGTGTATGGAACAACGGTCTTGATGATGTTGTTATGACAAACTGCACATTCACAGGTAATCTCTCTGCAAATGTTGACTTCACTCCTTGGTATGGCGGTCTTGTTGGTAAGCCATATAACGAGTCTGGCCCTGGTAAGCTTATCATTGACGGCATAGTTATGACTGGCAATGGTGTTGGCGAGAAGGAGGATGAGACCAATGTGTATTACATCACTTCAGCAGAGGGTCTTAAGTGGGTTGAGGCTCAGGAGGACAATTACTTTGCTGGCAAGACTATCAAGCTTGCTAACGACATTGATATGGCTGGTGCAACTATTGAGAAGCCTATCCACTTCTGGGGCGGTAGAACAACTTTTGATGGTCAGGACTACACTATCTCAAATCTTACAATGACTACCACATCTACAGAGAAGAAGCCTTTCGGTTTGTTCGGTGGTACTGCTGACATTAAGAATGTTAAGTTTGATAACGCAAATATCTCTGGTTATAGCTATGTAGCCGTTGTTGCAGGTAACCTCTATGGTAATATTGATAACTGTCATGTTGCTAACTCTACTGTTACTTGTACATACTGGATGGCAGGTGCTATGTCTGGTCAGTACAATGCAGGTAATGTAAAAAACTGTTCAGTTAAGAATACCACTGTTACTGGTCCTGCTGCTGTTGGTGCTCTTGTTGGTAACATCAACGAGACTGCTGTCGAGCGTAAGGTTGAGAACTGCGTTGTTGAGGGTTGTACAGTCGCTCAGAATGGCTCTTTCGGTGGCGACTATGATCTGATGTTCGCTTCTGCTGTTGGTCTTATTAACATTAGCAACTCAACAGTTCACTTCAATAATGTCACTGTTGCTGACACAACTGTTAAGGGTGCAGAGTCTACTCTTCTCTTTGGATGCAATGGAGGTGGTAACACAAAAGTATATGTAAATGGCAAAGAGTATGTTACTGATGGTGTTACCATGGCTAACGGCAACTACTACATCTACAACGCTGCTGGTCTTAAGTGGGTTGCAGATACTGTAAACGCAACAACACCTTATACTGCATCACCCTTTGACAATGTAACTGTTTACCTTGCAAACGACATTGACCTAAACAATGAGGAGTGGATTCCAATTGGAGACGACCGTAGCCAGCGTACAGAGTTCCACGGAACATTTGACGGTCAGGGTTACACAGTTTCTAATGTAAAGATTACCAAGAAAACCGACCGCGATGATGAGGACAAGTCTTCATATGGTCTGTTTGGTAATGTAAAGGCTACTATTAAGAACCTTACTGTAAAGAATGTAAATATCTCTGGCGCACCAAAGTTCATCGGTGCATTGGTTGGTCGTTTGAATGGCGGTCTTATTGAAAACTGCCATGTACTTAACTCTAATGTGACATGCAATAATTGGACTATCGGTGGTCTTGTAGGTCAGCTCAATGACGGTAACATCCTTCGTTGTTCAGTCGAGAAGACAACCATTACAGGTTATGCAGCTGCGGGTGCAATCGTTGGCGTTGCTCTTAATAACGGAGAGCGCAACATTAAGAACTGTATTGTCAAGGATTGTAATATCGTTAAGAATGGCTCTTTCGGTGGCGATTTCGACAATATGTTTGGTGCTGTTATCGGTGCTCTATATAATGGCAACTTGACTGTAAACTGTCTAAATAGCATTATTGCAAACACAACCGTTTTGGGAGAGGTCTCAAATACCATCTGTGGTTTTGTTTCAGAGGGCGATATACTCAACACTGGTAAACCTACAGAGGCTGCAGATGCAGATACCCTTGTGGCTGCACTTGAGAACGGTCAGGATGTTGTTCTTACTAAAGATGTTAAGATTGAGCCTGCAGGTATGAGCAACGCTTATGGTACAACTGGTATCAATGTAAAGAATGGCCAGACTATTGATGGTGGTGGTCATATACTTGATATCAAGGGTGCAGGTGGTACTTGGGATTCTGGTATCAACACTACTGGCGGTCTTATTAAGAACATCAAGGTTACTGGTTCATTCCGTGGCATCTTCATCAACCACAACAGCGAAAACAAGAGTCCTGTATATCTTGAGAATGTAATTATTGAGGGTACTACTTACACTATCTCTTGCGACCAGGGTTCTAAAAATGGTCTGTATGCTATCAACTCTACTTTCAAGGGTTGGACATCATACGCTGCAACACTTGGCAACGCAAAGTTCACAAACTGCTATTTCGGCGAGGGTTCAGGCTACGCATACTTCCGTCCATACGCTCCAACAGAGTTTGTAGGTTGCGAATTTGAGGCAGGCTACAGGATGGATGCTCGCGCAGCAGTAACATTTGAGAACTGTACTCTCGGCGGTGTAGCTATTACTGCTGAGAATGTTGCAACACTTGTTGTATCTAACACTGCTAACGCAACTGTTAAATAACAACACACAAGACCCTGGCAGATGGTCTTAGTAGTCTGCCTGCTTTGTTATAAAAGTTTATTGAGGAGGTTGCTCGTGGTGGGGCAACCTCTGTTTTTTTTTGGCATTACTATTGAATCAATCAATAGCAACAACAAAACATAAAACTCAGACATAATAATAAAAAGCCTTCATTCATTGCGAATGGAGGCTTTTTTAGTTAATGTATATAAACTAAACTCTAAAGTTATGGCAACAGTAAAAGTAAAATTACGACCTTCTTCAGTGGAGGGTAAAGCAGGTGTTATCTACTACCAAATCACCCACAATCGTAAAACTCAGCAAATCACAACAAGGCTTCGCGTGTGCCCATCTGACTGGGATGCTTACGAAGAAAAGTTGGTTCAAGGAGCCCCAAATCGCTCAATGATTCAGGACCGCATAAATAGTGATGTAGCTCTGCTACGAAGGGTTATTTTAGACCTGGATAGCTGTGGTGTGGGCTACTCTGTAAGTGATATTATCAATCGCTACAAATCGCCCCAGAGCCATATTCTAACACTCGATTATATGCGCACCCAAGTGGAACAACTACGGGCGACAAACCGTCTCGGAACTGCTAAAAATTATGAGAAGACAATGTGTAGTTTTGGCGAATTTTTGGGCGATGTGCGCTTGCCTCTGTCAGCCCTGACCGAGCATGTGGTTACAGATTATAACGCATTCCTAGTTCAGCGGGGTTTGGTGCGCAATTCGGTGTCGTTTTATATGCGGGTGCTTCGTGCTATCTACAACAAGGCCGTAAGGCAGAAACTCATTGAACAACAACACCCCTTTACAGAGGTTTATACGGGTATTGACCGTACTCGCAAGCGCGCTGTGTCAGAGTCAATTATAGCGCAACTGCACCGCTTAGAATTGGAGGTAGGAACACCGCTTGCCTTTTGTCGCGATATGTTTATTTTCAGCTATTGTACTCGCGGAATGGCGTTCGTGGATATTGCCTACCTTAAGAAGTCAAACTTACAAAATGGAATGATTTGTTACGCTCGTCGTAAGACCGGACAACTATTAAGTGTTCGCATCGAGCCGAGCATCCAGCGAATAATTGACCGATATGCCGATACTGAATCGCCTTATGTATTCCCGATTTTGAACTCACTTGACGCCAACGAAGCATACGAGCAATATCAGGTTGCCCTGAACACACACAACCGCTTACTCGGCAGATTATCAGAGATGTTGGGGTGTGGGTGCAAACTGACCTCATACACTTCGCGCCATAGCTGGGCAACCGCTGCACGAAATCATAATGTTCCCATCTCAGTAATTAGCCAAGGTATGGGCCACACCTCGGAACAGACTACGCAGATTTATCTAACAATGTTAGAAAACTCGGTGATTGACGATGCGAATAGAGATATCGTCAAAGGGCTAAATTAGGAGTTCTACCAAAGAACAATAATATTTAGCCAACAAACTAAGACACAAACCATTACTACGAACCTAAATTAATTTTTTTTGAACACTTATAGATATAACCCAAACATATACTAACACTAACTATATTTAATACCTTCGGCTATTCACGCTGATTCCCAGCAATTTACAACATTGTGCATTGTGTATAAAATTGAGCTAACACTCAAATCGTGCATATACAATTCAGCTTGCGCACAACAATAGTGAAAAAATATTTAGTCAAAACTTGTTATAAATTAAACTTTTTATTATATCTTTGCACATATGTTTCTTGTTCTTTGGTAGAACATATAACGGGAAATTTCACAACTACTATGAACAAAAGCGTAGTGGAGCCAGACATCCACAAGGATAAGAATTCGCTTGTCAATGGGACAAACGACCGCGAAGCGTGCAAAAAAAGATGGATTGCAGTGCTTGTTCAAGTAAATTGCGAGAAGAAAGTTGCATCTCAACTAAATAAGGCAGGGTACGAAACCTACATCCCGACACAGCAAGAAGTACACCAATGGAGTGACCGTAAGAAAAAGATTGACCGTTTAATTATTCCAATGGTGGTATTTGTTAGAGCAACAGAGCATGAGGAAGAGTGGCTCCGCAATCAATCATTCATTCACAAACTCTTGGCGCTTCCAGGTAGCGATGAAGATAAGAAAAAGTTTGCTACCCCTATACCCGACAACCAAATCAAGAGATTAAAGTTCTTACTTGAAAAAGCAGAAAGCGAAGTAACTATTGTTAGCAATATCAAGGTCGGCGATTCGGTTCGCGTAATATCTGGACCATTGAAGGGTTTGGAAGGTGTAGTTAGTGAAGCCGATGAGAAGAGTTCAATCGTGGGCGTACAGATTGATGGTCTTGGCTATGCCTGTGTCAAAATAGCCAAAAAATATTTAATCAGCTAATTCAAGACAACGCAAATGATTTCAAAGCAATACAAAGATATGTCTGATAAAGAGATTGTTAATCTCATTATTGCAGGGAATGAAGAGGCGCTGCTTTATCTACTATACGATAGATACGAGAGTGACTTGAAATTTTATGCTTGGAGATACTACAATACTTTAGCATATCTTGAAGATCTTATAGGCTTTTTGTATATACAGATCAAGGGCAAAAAAGGAGACTGGCAACCATTAAAGTCATTTCAATGGAAATGTCAGTTCAGAACTTGGTTTTGTGCAGTTGCGTCACATTTATTTCTAGAAAAAAGAAGTGAATTGATAGGTCCAGGGGGTAAAGATCACTCTATTATAATAAATAGCAGTGACAAGCCGCTACCAGAACCTAAACCAGAGCCTGTTAATCAGAAATTGGTAATGCTAATGGAAGCTATTAGCAGATTGGAAAATGACGACTATCGCTTTATTCTCATTAAAGAGTTAGAGGGATATAATCATAAGGAGATTGCCGAGATGATCGTTGCCAAGAGGAAAAAGGAGAAAAAAACAACTATATACAATGGCAAAATAGTAGTTCCCGACTCTCATTATGTGGATATGAACAAGGCAAGGGCTCTAAAAGAGGTTAAAGCTATTATAGAACAGATTAAAAAAGAGTGGTATGAGAATCAGCGATGAAGTAATTGCTTGCTATGTTGACGGGACCGCAAGTTCAGACGAGCGCGACTCTGTAAGAAGATATCTGTGTGAGCATCCAGAAGAGTATGAGCGCGTTTTATGCTTAATGGACGATGATACCGTTGATTATTTAGGTGAGCAATTAGGACTATCTAACAATTGTAATCCAACAAATGAGACATCATTTGCAAATATAGCTTATTCAGCGGCAGCATTTGCTCCACAACAGAACAATTTATTCATTCCTAAACATAATTCAAAATCATCCAAGACAAATGGGTTGTATGACAGATTACGCAGAATGAGTGATGAGCTAAATGAGATTTAATAAAATAGCATTTTAGAAGGAAATGAGGCACAATGATATATACAAGAAATGTGTAACAATAATAGCAGAGAAATTGGGTGTTAATGAATCTGAGATTACACCAAATGCTACTTTTATTGGAGACTTAGGTGCAGATTCACTTGATTGTGTAGAATTGTTAATGGATGCCGAAAATGCGTTTGGGATATGCATCCCCGAAGAACAAGCAGAGAGTATTTCTACGGTTGGCGATGCCATCAATGTTATAATGGTAAATTTAGGATTAGAAATCACAAAACCGGCTGAAAAAACTGTTATAGATGTTAATAGCGGACCTCAATTGGAACGCGATATGCGGAAATACGCAAATGATGCCATTACCAAGAGAGATATAATGGCTGGATTAAAATTATTGTCAGAAATAACAGGTGGAATTGCTGTTTTTAGCATTGTTGCAACAGCTTTAACATCGTGGATCCCCGGTTTGGGAATTCCAATTACAGCAGGGACTGCTCGATTGATTATGCAACATATCGCAAGAATTTATATTGACCTTCCAACCGATCAAAGGCGTTTAATTGCTAAGTGTGCTAATTTTTTCAACAAAATAATATAAGCGGTTTTGATAGGTTAAGTAGAAGGAGACATGAGTTAAAGGAAATATTAGAACAAAACATATATGAAATCGTATTATTATATTGACTGCAACGGGAAACAAAAAGGCCCGATTCCGGCGTCCCTATTAAAAAGCCACGGAGTTGATGCTTCTACTTATGTATGGACTGAAGGGATGTCTGGTTGGACTGAAGCCTCAAATGTGCCAGAGTTAAGAACAATTTTTCCTGTTATATCCCCTCAACCGACTCCACCACAATATCAAGCAACTCCAACAAGTACACATAAAGTGCGATGTCCATATTGTAAGTCATATTTAACTTCCAAACTAACAGGGAGGACCATTCTTAGATGGGGATGTGTGTTTGGAGCTGCCGCCATAGGCATGGCGCTTACTCCTGTGGGGGCTTTTGTTGCTGGTACGCAAGTACAAAAAGCAACAGAGGACTGGGATAATTGGGAGTGCCTAAGTTGTAAGAAAAGTTTTCGAAACTAAGAATAAAAAGGTAATATGCCCTTTGCAGAAGGATATAACAAACTGAAGATTAAGGCCGAACAGATCGTTGAATCTGTAAAGACCTCAAAACTTCTTTCTCAAAAGAAGGATGCTCTTCTACCGTATGCATATCCTTGTGATAATTACATGGATTCAATTCTCTCAAATGGTTTGGTTAGAAAGTCCCTTCAGTTGTTTGCTGACAAGTACTGCAAGGAGCAAATCCAGAAGATAAAATCCACTGGGCAATTAGTTAGTAATAGTAATTATCCTCATTTTTATAATATCCTTCAAAGTTGTTATAAATCTTTGAGTGTTGAGGAAATTCCTGAGGTATATATTACAAGCCAACTTAAAGGTATAAATGCTTTAAGCGTAGGAACTGATAGTGCTCCCATCATACTTATTAGTCGTAAAGCTGTGATAAGTCTTTCTGACGGAGAATTGAAATTTATGATTGGACACGAATTGGGGCATATCCTTCAGAAAAATCTGATGTGTCATACGATTAAAGGTCTATTGGATAATCTCAATAGTAAGTCTGAGATCCTTGGTCCGATCGTATCTGATTTGATAGATGTTCCACTAAACCAATGGTACAGATGCGCTGAATATACAGCAGATAGAGCCGGTTATATTTGTGCTAAAAGTTTATTACCTATCAGAGTTTTATTCTCTAAACTATGTAGCACAACAACCGAGACAAATCAAGAAGCAAACTATTTTGAATTGAGCAATATACATCCAATGTACAACAATAGACTCAATCAATTAGAACAATTTATTTCTCAACAACAATAATATAGATGTTGTATGATCAGAAATAAGAAAATACTTAAGGGTTTGAATCACTCACAGTATGAACATCCTTTTGACCAGAAAGCTTTGGGTGCACTGCGAAACACTCCTGGAGTTGACCTTGTTGGCAATTTTGTCACAAAACATGCCATTGAGAAGGTTTACACAATTCAGTACACTGGAAGCAATCTAAAAGTTACAAGCGAGAATTACCCGAAAATTTACGAGTATTTACAGTATGCTTGCCAAATTTTAGATATGCCCAAAGTCCCTGAGTTGTATATAGAATGGGGCTATAGCATAAATGCGTTCACTGTAGGTTCAGAGAATCCGATTATTGTATTAAGCTCAGGTCTCATAGATCTGTGCAATGATGACGAGATAATGTTTGTTATTGGTCACGAATGTGGACATATTAAGAGCAACCATATGCTTTACCATATGATGGCCCAAGCAATAAACTTATTTATAGACTCGATTCCATTGGGAAATCTAGCTGCCGCTCCTATCCAATATGCACTCTACTACTGGGATAGAATGTCCGAGTTTACCGCAGACCGAGCAGGCTTACTTTGCTGTCAGAATAAAAGTGCCGCCATCTGTGCTTTTATGAAGATGGCGGGCATGCCAATAAAGGAGTTTGATAATATGGATTACCGAACATTTATCCAACAAGCAACAGAATTCAAACAATTGGATTATGATGCAATGAGTAAAGTTATCAAATTCATTTCTATTGCAGATAATTCTCACCCTTGGACTGTAATGAGAGCTGCAGAGTTGCTTAATTGGGTGAATTCTGGGACATATGCACAATTTGTAGATGTTGACACATCTGACCAAAAAGCTATTTTAGAAAATTTATTTAAATCCTTAAAATAAAACGAGCTATGGCAAAGAGACTTGGAATAGACTTGGGTACAACAAATTCATGCGTCTCAATCTATTCAGAGAACGAAATGAAAGTACTGCGTTTGGAACCAAACAAAGAGACTATGCCATCTGTTGTTCAATTCAAAGACGGCAAACTTAACGATGTTGTAGTAGGAACGGCCGCAAAGCGCAGATTAATTATCAAACCAAATGAAGTTTTTTCCTCTATTAAGAGTTTGATGAGAGACGACAAGTGGAAAGAAAATAAAGATTGGGTTGATAAATTCACAATTGAAGGAAAGTTATTATCTCCAACTTATATTTCAGCTATTATTCTAAAAGAACTTGTTCGCCTCGCAAAAGATAACAATGAAATTGCAAAAGATGCTGACGAATATGTAATTTGTGTTCCTGCCAATTCTTCAACATATAAGCAGTATATTTACGAAGCAGCAATAGAAGCAGGTCTATGCAAGTTTGATGAGAATAACGAAGTTATACGAGATGAACATGGCAACCCCAGCGGGATATATATTCTTGATGAGCCTAGTGCAGCAGCAATTGCCTATGCTCAAGACAAAGGCTTCTTTACCGAAGATAAAAAATCAGAAAGTATAATTCTAGTATATGATTTTGGTGGAGGTACTTTTGATGTTAGCATACTAAAGCTCACCCCAGCAGGTAATGACGACGCCACAGAAGTAGGAGGTAATAAAGTTCCTGATTTTAAGATTCTAAGCACCAAAGGTATTCCAGACCTAGGTGGAGATAAGATTGATGCGGTTCTCATTGAAATCATTGCGAAACAGTTCTACGAACAATACGACATTGACTTACTAAATCCTAAAAAGGAGAATCGAGGCAATAGCCCTAAAAAAGTACGAGAGGCACTATCTGTTCTTAAAGAGATGGCCGAGGAGAAAAAAATAGAGTTCTCAGTAGGCGCAGAATCAGTACAATTTGAGCACAATTGTTTGATAGTAGATATAGAAAACGATACGCCATGTAAGCTTGACATAGTTGTTAATCGCAACGAATTTTTGGAAGCCATCAAGCCTTTAATTGATAGCAGCTTAGACTGTGTAGCTGATGCTATAAAAGCTGCGAATCTGACACCAGACGATATTGATAGAATTATTCTTGCTGGAGGTTCAAGCAAAGCGCCATGGGTTCGAGCGGCTATTAGCGAAAGATTTTCAGAACCGTACAACCCGAAAAATACAGATACTATTGTAGCGATGGGAGCCGCAAGATATGGGGCCGGTACTGCCTGCGAGTATCCACAACCAGAAGGTCCATCAACTGTAATAATAAAACAGATCACTACTCATCATTATGGCATTGAAATACAGGGTGGTTATTTCTCACCTTTAGTAGAAAAGGGATTGGAATTTAATGAAGATAACCCAGAATACTCACATACTGCCATATATAGCAATCCTAATGATTCAGGTTCATTAAAAATTACAGGATGGGCGACACAAGAAGAGTTGGAACTTATCAATAAGGATGGAGTTAAGATTGCGACTAGCAATGTACATGCGAGAAAGGATGGAAGGCCTATATTTACCTTTATTGGCGAATATGAGGTAAGTATACCCAAAGCACCAAAAGGCTCAATCCAAGTCGAATTAACGCTTACGGTAGCATCCAACAACACAATATCGGTTAAGGCAAAGGTTGGAGACGAAGAGCCTCAACTAGCCAAATGGAAGATGTAATAAAATACTAACTAAAAAATAATCATAATTATGTGCAACGGAATTCAAGTAACACCATCACCTTATGTGTTAGGTATAGATCTTGGCACAACTAACTCAAGTGTCGCGATTTATAAAAACGGCGAGATGCTAGTATTACCAATAGATAATGGTAATATAACAATGCCAACAGCTGTAAGATTCAAGAACCGTAGAAAGGACACTGTCAGCATCGGAAAACAAGCTAAAGAGTATATTCACATTAAGCCCGATGAGGTGTTTACCTCTGTAAAGTCTCTCATGGGAGACAATGAGTGGATGGATAAATCAGAGATCCGAGAGAAATTTAAGATCGAAGGAGTGCAGTTTACTCCAACAGATATAGCAACTATTTTTCTCAGAGAATTAATCGCCAAAGCAGAAGCAACAGGCCTGGGTGAAGGTTCCTTTGAACGAGCAGTTATTACGGTTCCTGCTAACTCTAGTCCAGCGTACAAGCAGCATATATGGGAGGCTGCCGAAGCTGCTGGATTAGGAGAAACTGATGAGCATGGAAATGTAAAACATGACGACTCTGGACATCCTGCTGGTGTATACATCTTGGAAGAGCCAACTGCTGCAGCACTAGCCTACGCTCAGAGTATGGGATTTGACGACACAAAGAACAAGGAGCAGCGCATATTAGTATATGATTTAGGCGGTGGCACATTTGATGCGACTGTATTAAAACTCAAATCTGAGATTGGCAAAGCAACTAAGTTTACGATAATGTCAACCCATGGAATTATAGACTTAGGAGGAGATACTTTTGACTGGATTATTGCTGAAATAATAGCAAAGCACATTCAAGATGAAACTGATATTGATGTACTAACCAATCCATCATCAATAGAGGCGAAATCTAAAATTAAAGCTATTGCCGAGCAAACCAAAATCAATTTCTCAATAGGAAATGATACTGAAATAGAGATCGATTTGAGTCAAGTTGTAGTAGATTCCACAAACCCCGAGAAGCGTGCTAGCAGTGTAATTATCTCTCGCGAGTCGTTTATGAATAAATTAATGCCTCTTCTTGATAAGACTGTAGAATGTATAAAAACTGTACTAAAGGAGGCATCTGTTGAAGCTGATGATATCGACAGGATTATTTTAGTTGGAGGATCATCTAAGGCTCCATGGGTTAGAAAGATAGTAACAGAGATGTTTAGAGAGCCGTATGTTGCTCAAAATGTGGACACGATAGTAGCACAGGGAGCATCTTACTATGGACACATGGGGCCCATTGTTAATCCATTGATTAGCACAACTTCACATTATTATGGTATTGAGGTTCAGTCTGGACTCTTTTCACCAATGGTATTAAAGAACACCCCATTTGATGGCCAGG
Source organism: Rikenellaceae bacterium (assembly GCA_015059785.1). GTDB lineage: Bacteria > Bacteroidota > Bacteroidia > Bacteroidales > Rikenellaceae > Alistipes. The sequence goes on along the minus strand of SUZS01000004.1, from coordinate 64,262 downwards.
AATATGTCTCTCATGAGGCAACATTCTACAACCCAAATGACTCTGGCAGAGCTATTGTTACTGGATTTATTACTCAAGATAAAGTTGAGTACACTGAAAAGGAGAATGGGGCAAGAATCTCTGACTACCTAGTAACACAAGAGAACAACTTAGGAGAACCTATGTTCAGATATATAGGAGAATTTGATATTACCGTTCCTCGCAAAGCTGCTGGACAAGTGGCAATTGTACTGACAATGAAAGTCTTCAAGGACAATCATGTGGAGGTCATTGCAACAGCTGAAGGGAAAGAGACGCCTGTTATCTGGAAATACTAATCACTTAAAATTTATTAAGACATGGCAAAGTTACCAATTGGTATAGATTTAGGAACAACATATAGCGCAATAGCAAAATGGGAGGTCAAACCCAACTCGATTGATTCTCATGTATACTACATAAATGATGACAGTAAATATGAAATGGCATCAAAAGTATATTATGAAAAGGCCGAACATATTGATGCACCATTGACTGGTTATGATAACACATATAATAAAAAGCCAATAATTGGAGAACCCGCAATAGGAAGAGGCATAATTAGACCAAATCTCTACTTTTCAGCCTTTAAGCGTGGCATGGATGATAATGCTGTTATAGAGAGAGATGGTGGGTTCAAAATAACTCCAGTAGAATTATCTACTGTTGTTCTACAGAAATTATTAGCTATTGCAGAAGACGAGGAAGGTCATGGCACATGGGTTCCTGAGGGGATTGTTGTATCTGTGCCTGCTTACTTCAATAATAGACAAAATTCCAATACGACCGAGGCAATTAAAAATGCAATTAAAAGACAATTTGAAGGTCGAAACGGTTATAATGAGAATATTTTCTTAAGACTTATTCCAGAACCAGTTGCGGCAGGACTTGACTATGTTTTTCAACATCCCAACGACATTGGGCATGGGAAAATTGTAATATTTGATCTAGGAGGTGGTACTTTTGATATTACGATTTTTGAAGTTGACAATGACCTAGCAAATCGCAAAGTCACATTCAAAACTCTAGCGACGGATGGAGATGACAGATTAGGTGGAGAGGACTTTGATGCAACACTAAAAACTTTTATTATTGAAGACGAAGGATATAATGAAGCTGAGATATCCAATAATGACGCTAGGGTTGCTTTTGCGGCAAAATGCACTACGCTTAAATGTGATCTCAGTAATTCTGAGAGTGCAGAAATATCTGTCCCTTATTTCATTAAGACACAACCCCTTGAAAAAAACGTTACACGCAAAGATTTTGAAGAGTGTTTAGCAGGTAAACGAGGAACACGAATTGATTATCTTTCGGACATAAAAGATCGACTGACAAATGCCTTTGAAATGGCAGGCATAAGTTTTGGCGAGATAGATCGATGTGTGCTAATTGGAGGGTCCTGTAAGATTCCATGTATCCGAAGGATGCTTGAGGAGATTTTCTCTACAACAAAAGTAGTAATGGGCAGAATCTCAGAGGGTGTTGCTAGAGGAGCATCATTACTTGCGGCATATGAGTTAGATAAGAGAGCAATTGAGCGAGGTGAAGAACCTAAATATATGTGCAGATGGAACGAGATAATCATCTTGGAGAATACCGCTCATAATCTTGGTGTAAAAACGAATAAAGGGTATAGTACTATTATCAAGCAGAATGCAGCAACTCCAGCTCGAGGAATTAAGTATTTTACTCCTACCGAGTTAAGTGAAGATGGTAAAGTAGCTATTGTTCAAACCATTGATGTCTACCAAGGAGGCGGCAGCAAGTGGGCTAATGTAGGTTTTGTTAAAATGCCAACAATATATACCCACGGTCGTCAGCCAAGCGAGATTCGTATTCAAGTTGAATTCATTGCAGAGTCTACTCAAGTGGTTTCTAAGATCACAGTAGAGCAAGGAAATGAAGACAAAACCGACATAGTTGTAACGGAGACATTAATGCTTTCTGGTTCATCAAAGTAGTATTTGATAAAATATAAGATCAATATGAAATCTAAAAAAAACAAACAGCTTGATGTGGCATCACGACAAGATACCCCGTCAAGTGAGGTTTATACTGCGACAACAGATATAATTTCGCAGGGCTCGGAGGTCTCAGAAGAAAGCGAGGCCACAACAATAGTGCCTGATGAATTATGCAAGACAGACGCTATGGTTGAAGTTGTAGAACCAAATATCGAGGGCGAAATAACAACAGAAGAAGAACTGAATATAGAGGTAAGCGAAACAGATATAAATATTTCAGCAATAGTTGCGCCTTTATCAACCCAAGACGGTGATGATCCTGTAATATCAATTGAGGATCTACGATTGTCAATAGTCTCAAAAATTCAAGAGTTAGAGGGTAACGAAACATTCAAATCCTTATGTAAGACAATAAAGCTAAATAATGACCTCTTTCAAGAGATTAGGAATCAAATTGGTAAAGTTGCTATAGATAAACTTAAGTATGCTAACAAATGTGCTAAACAATTCTCGGACACTTTTTTGGGCAATATAAAAAAAACAGAATGGTTTGACTCATATTATGATGCTATATGCCTATATGGAAGAGCCAACGATTCTACAGAAGCATTAGAGTGGAGTAAAGCCTTGAGGGAATCCCTGGATACATCGATTGAGGATGTTAATAAAGAGGACAAAAAAATTAAAGCATTACTGAATCATAGACTGGCAAACCCTGGGACCTTCACATTATCACTGAAAACCCCATTTCTGCGCATTAAAGATGATTTATTCAAAGAAGCAAGGACTATTATTGTTAGTCAGTCAAGTATGATCTACACGTGGCTCAAAAAGATTGAAAATTTTACCCTATCACTAAAAGATCGCTGGCTTTCTGTTGAATTTCCAGGGACTAAGGATGATAGATATTTTAAGTCTAACTATGCTGATTTCAATCTAGAAAAGATTGCAATGGAGGAGTCGATTCTTCAATATGTAGAGAATTATATTGAAGAATGCTCAAATTATTCAGGAACAGCTGATCAGAAATCACTATTAAATACCCTTCAAAATATTGAGAAGCATATTAAAGAATTTAGTGAGCGACTAGAAGATATTCATTTACATTACTCTGAACAGTATGAAGCTAATAAAAAGGTAAAAAAACACCTAGAAACGACTCTATTCGAGGATATTTACACTAAAGATCTAAAGCCTATATATGAAATTTATGATGGTATTAGATTGGCAATCGACTATATATTTCAAAAATACGGAGAATCTGAAGATACCAAGACATGGTGCTCTTTTCTTGAGGAATTAGCGGAAACTATTACTAATTTTTTAGGGAATCTGAACATCAATCCATCTCCAAAATTAGAAGTTGGAAAGTCTCATTATGCAAATACTGAGTACATTATAGGAGGCAAGCCTATAGATTTCTTCACATTTGCAGAGGTATCAGTTGGAGTAGAGGCTCCAACTGAAGAGCTCCAAGGGTATGTTGAATCTATTAGAGAGCATGGTTTCTACTATTTAGAAGGAAATGGTAATTTTAAGATCATTCGCATGTCTACCGTTGCTGTATATGCTTATAATTAGTTATAATGGACAATGATAATTTATATCTGCCATCTCGTGAAGATGTACAAGATGCAAAAAACACTGTTGAATATCCGCCTATTGGGTTAGACTTTGGCACGAGTAATTCAGTGTTAGCACATTATACCGATGAGTTTCATCGGAGGGGGGCATATGCCTATGCCCTCCCTCTATTAAACGGAGGCAATGTTTTTCCCTCAATTGTTTATTATAACAATGAACAAAACAGATATGAAACAGGCACTGCAGCCAAGATACGACAATTAATAGAATCAGAAGCAGTCGCAACATCCATAAAACGAAAAATTTCACTAGAATATATTGATATAGCTGGGCGAAATGTATCACCAATTGACTTAATGTCTTATATAATTTCTGGATTATTGAGAGAAGTCCGATCTACTGAGTTAACCATGATGCCAACTGTCATTACGATGACAGTACCTTATTATTTTAAGCAATCACAAAACTATCGATTACAACAAGCCGCAAAGCAGGCCTTTAATGATGTATTTGGGAAAGAATATAAAATAGAGGTTATCCCCGAACCTGTTGCCGCTGCCATTGATTATATATGCAATAGAAATACAAGACGCAATATATCTCAGACTATTCTAATTTATGATATCGGAGGAGGTACTTGCGATGTAACCATAGTAAGATACTCATTGTCAGGTAGTCGGTTAGAATTTGAAGTACTTGGTATTGATGGCGACGAAACATTAGGCGGTGATGATATTGATCATCTATTGTTTGAGTACATTTGCAATGAAAACAATATAGATATTGATAAGTTACACTCTGAGCCTAGATACACCAAAACTATAGCAACTCTTTTAGATGATGCCCGTAGTGTAAAAGAGAGTCTATCAATACAGGAAGATTACAATCTAGTACGACCATCTCTATATGTTAATAACTCGTATATTAATATTGATACGGTAATCACAAGGCAAGTATTGAATGACATTCTTAGAAATCAAAAGAGGCCTAAAAAAAATGACTCTGTAATTGATGCACTGGACGCAGCTATAAAACGGCTAAAATTAAAGACTCATAATGTAAAAGTAGACTTGTTATTACCTATAGGTGGCACATCATCAATACCAGTTGTACAGAAAGTTGTAAAGGACAATTATCCAGATAGTGAGCATGTTAATTTACCAAATATTGATTCGCAAGTTAGCGTTGCACGTGGTGCTGCAATATATTCAGCGCTACACGACCAGCGTAACCTGCATCCATTAGGTCAATCAATACACGATATCTCAATAAAAATGCGTGTAGCACACTCTCTCTCAGTTGCGATGTACGATGGGAGACTGGTTAAGTTAATTAACTCAAATTCTCCAGCACCATACAAAGCAACAAAAAGATTCTATGCAACACGTAGCGACGCAAGTAAGCAGTTTATAAAATTATCAACTATTGAGCTATACCAAGGAGAGGGGAGAACTACCTCCTCAGAGAATGTTGAGCTAGTGGGAAGAATTGATTTGAGCAAGTATCAACTTTATACTCACGATAGAGACCTAAAAGACATCCCATTTCAAGTCACATTCAAAGCCGACGCTACTAATCTAGAAGCTCAAATTATTGCTGACGGCGTGAACCAAGATAAAACAGATTTAATAATCAACGAAACAATCAAATTGTAGTCATATGAAAAAAATATTGTTGATTTCAGTATTATGCCTATTGCACTTCAGTAGTTATTGTAATAACGATAATCATGTTATAGTATCTATAGACCTAAAAACAGATATTGTAAAATGCGAAACAAAACATATCATTAACGAAATGACGATATGTATTTCCCAAATGCTCACAGAGCAAGGCATAAATAGCGGATACGCGTCAATACAAGGATTCTCTGTGAGCGAAAACGCTAAAAATCTGGATGAATATATCAAGCCATTCTGTACTTTTGCTGAATTTAGTAGCAATGACAATATTCTAAATTCATTTGATGCAACTAAACTTGCCGAGATGAGGAATCAAGGTGGCAATAATACAGACGGGTATTCTTTGCTTACAATCTCAAGGCCATACTCAATTTTGAGATTTATGGATCTTAAAGACACTCCGCTAGTAAATAAGACTTACCTATTCCTTGTCACGGATAATCACTACAATGGTAATGATAATTACGGTAAAGAGATTGAGGAGGCTTCACCAACAGGTATTAAAAGAATTAAAAAGGAAATAATGCAGAACATGATTAATGTTCAACAAAATTATTTTTACAATCTTATAGGTGAAAAAAACATATCAAAAAATAATAGAGAGGGGTATATTTCCTTGTTTGAGGTAATTCCTATACAACAATATTTTTCTATTGAATCAGTACTAGATTTTCCTCATATAATAACAGCAACTCGTACAAAAGATGGCTATAAGGCGGTATTCAAGATTAATCAACTAGACAATCCAAATTATCGTTTTATATCATCTGACGCATTTCTTCCTGTTGAAGGGCACAATGAAATACGTTCTGTAAAATTGAATCAAGATGTGATATTTGACATTCCTAAAAGTTTGGTAGAACAACTTGGTAAAGATAATATATCTATTAATTTTAGAACGTGGGTTCAACTAATTGATAATGTTTATAATCACACTATTCTATCTCCTGATGGTGATAAGCTTCGAGGAGCTGAGGGACTTAATCGTAGCATAAAGATTGTGTTGGAAAAGGATGCGGAAATATTAAGTTTTATCCCACTAACTGATGGTTTGTATAACATTTCATTCTGGACTAATAACCAAAATGTAGCAGCAGCGACTTGGCGGGTAATTTTTTTCCTCATATTTCTAGGAATAATGATATTTATCATATGGAAATCTACTCAATATAAGAGTAAAACAGATGACCACACAATATAAAATAAAAAAAATAATTCACATATGAGCGAAATAACACGATATTTTGGTCAGCAATCTCAAGAACAAATTTTGGATGTCAGAACGCTATCCATTGAGAAACAGTACAACATTTTTGGACAATTAAGAGCCTTATCCATCGTTTATCATAAACTTTGGATAACTATTGATTACATACCCGACTCAATTAGCATTAGCGGAGACCTATTTTTATTGCATTTCACGGGCTCTAATAATAATCTAAGAGGAGCCGTTTTGTCACAAATCAATTTGACAAGCTATGATAACAACTATCAAGTTATTATTGCTCCAAATGCTATAGTAGACTGCAGCGATGTTAAGCTGACAGAGTTTGATGTAAAATATACCATCCATGGCATTAAGGACAATGGTGGCATTGAAACATCTGTCTCAAATGTAGTACATATCCGTATGCACAAGTCCACTCCAAGCTTAAATACTAGATTCGAGTTCGTAGAAACAGACCAATTAACTTTTACAAACTCTGACCGAGTTTTATTAGGCAACTTATGTATTCTAAACAACACTCCAGTCAGATATGCTGAAAACTTAAACATTGGAATTTCCCTACGATATAACGACAGGTTTGATGCCGACATTGTTTCATGGGGAGATGTGTCTGAGATAACTGAAAGCAACCCTTTCTATGATGTAAACTCTGGCCTATGTCATAATGAATTACATTCATCACTTATAAAAACAATTGATATTGATGAATTAATGTTACAGAATATTGTTGCACAGAATGAAATTCGTATTCCCATATACATTGATATGCAACGAATCGGTAACCCAACAGCCAGACCTCTAAATACCTCAATGGGTTTATCTATCAAGAATCTCAATACATCGAACATAGAGAATAAGATAGTGCCGTTTACCATAAAACAAGACACTCAGCAAACTCAGCTCTTAGTAAAGATTAATGGCATGGACTTATTGAATGACAATGAACTCCACCTGGGTTTATTTAAGTGGATTGAGTTTAGAGCTGGAACTCAGAATCGTTTTGCTGGAGGAAGCGAGATTATTAAAATACAGATTGGAAATGCAGCCTCATCTGTTAGCAATTGTGCATATGCATCAGTAATTATACGCAATTTTAATCTAAGTTTTATATCTAGTTCCGAAACAAGCAAAGCTATTATTGAAGCTTTAACGCCAACAAATGTCCCTGTTTTAGACAAATTCTACAATGCTCCTAATTCATACGAAACAATTTGTTATGAATTAGAGCATAATAAGGTCTCAAACATGAATGAAAACAGAGTTAGTATTTCAGCTAGACTTGAGTTTGATTACTTTGAGGACATAGACGGAGAGTACATAGAAGACGAAACCCCTATGTCCCACTTCTGCGGAATACTAGACTTTGATGTTGAAAAAGATCCTGGATGTGACTGGCTCTGTGTTGATTATGGCACCTCTGCATCTGTTGCGGCATTTGGAGACGGAAGTTACAGAAACACACAGGTTCTCAACCTAGATGAAAGACTACTCGAGCTTCTTCAGAATGTGGCTCCTGTACTACAATCTCCCCGTTTTGAGGAAGGGACTCCATTCCTGTCCTCAAATGTTATATTTAGGTCTATTGCTGGAGTATTGAACGCCCACCAGTATGATAAGCGACTGCTCTGGTTATCCCCATCAGAGCCTCAATTTCAGGGCAACAATGGCATGATGTTACCATATATGAAAGCCCTTGTAGGATACAACCATCTGCCAAATATTTCATCATATTCTACTTTGCAATACAAGATTAATCAAGATGATGAGAGTGTTGTTAGTATGGCTGACGCTGAATTAACAATTGAGCAGATTTTCAAGGCAACATATGATAGTCTCTTCCGAGATTTCATATTACCATCCATAAATAAGCTCAATAAGAGAGCGAATAAGCTGGTTCTTACGGTACCAAACACATATACTTCTCGCCATATGGACTACATTCGTCGTATTGTTGTAGATACATTGCCAGAAATACGACCAGAATATATATGGTTTGTTAGTGAATCTGATGCTATTGCATGTTACTATATACACAAATGGCAACAGTTAAACAGAGATAGGAGTGAGGAAGAGAGAGACCAACTTAGAAACGAGAGTGAACATATCCTTGCGTTTGATATGGGAGCAGGAACACTCGATGTTACATATTTTTCTATTGAGCCAGACGATGATGAATGTAAGAAGCTTGAGATTAAGGCGAAAATTGGTCTAAACAAAGCAGGAAATTACCTCGATTACATTTTAGCACGAGTATTGATTGACACTCATCCAATTTTTCCTGAGAGCATAATAACACCAAGTTATGTTAGAAATGACACTAATCTTCAAAGACTTGCTAGTAAGTTAAAACATTTCATTAAGACCAAACTAAAAGTTTCATTATTCAGCGAAGATGAAATAACATTTAGCGAGTGGAATGGAGAAATGTTAAAGGAAACGACGATTGACAATATTCCTATTGACCTGAGAAGAATTAGAGGTCACCGCTTAATTAGTGAATTCATTACAGAAGTAACACATAATTTGTTAGACAATTTCTTTAAGGTTAACGGATATGAAGAGGGAGAGACCCCTATTGATACCGTAATTTTGTCAGGACGAAGTGTACAATTCGGTAACGGTAGTTCGAGCATTGAAGAGAATGTTATGCAGGCTGTTCAAAAGTGGAACGGTGGAGTTACAAGCTATAAGATCAAACTACAAGGCGATACTCTAAAGACCATTGTATCAGAAGGTGCGCTGTATTTTGCAACCATCTACTCTGACACAGCAAGTATCGTAAAAATTCGCAATCGCAACTTGTATGCATCATATGGAGTTGTTTACACAACACCAAATGGTCAGACTGCTTATTGCGAGTTATTAAATCCGAAGACGAGGCCAACAAAAGCACCTAACCTTGATGATAATTCCACAAATGGCGTGTACATCTACCAGTACGATACTGACAGATATAATGCCCATGATAGGAGAGAGATCAAACTAGACCTTAGAGGTGGTTCTGTGGCGTATTTTGTTCAAAGTTATTCAAATGACACTGCGAAAGATTGGGATGCTGGATGCCGCGACTTAATAACAGAGATGTACCCATTCAACACTCGTCAAACTGTAGCAACAGCTTCTGAATTAAGGAGTGTTCCTGTAAGAATAGTCGTAAATGCTGATGGCGAAATGTTATTCTATGCAGGTATGATTCACGACGAAGCAACTGCTCCATTACGAATCGATGTAACAGATAGCAAGAGTTTTAATGAAAGTATGTGGCCATACTTATAGTGAAGACAATAAATCAAAATATCAAACCCATGAAAAAACTATTATTCTTTTTCATATTATCTATAACAATAAGCGAAGTTTTTGCTAGCGACGCTACAAAACTTAAGGATTCTTTGGTTATAGGCAACTCAACACTTGAATGGAAGAGTGATCGCATTGTTGAGGACATAGACAATAATATTATATACATTAGTTTTAATAATGATGAAGAGTTAAAAATATATCCTAGAATAGTTGCTTATAAAGACCTGATAGACGGTACCACTAGAACTAGAACAGATCGTCTTAATCAATTAATGTACGCAAATGAGGCAATATTCATTGGAGCATATAAGACGAACGAAGATGGCAAAACGACGACTAAAACAAAAGATGCCGAAAAACACAGCGGTACAATGGTAAATGACTGTAGTGGAAATGACTTGTCACGTTCTCACATTATCATCAAGAAGGGCTCTTTGCCTACTTTAACTTTTAATGAAAAAGAGTATAAAGTAAAGTCATTTGATAATGGTGATGACGCTGCTCAAAAGGCTGTTTGGAAAAATAGATTAAGGGTTAAACTTCCTGAGGCCGATACCATAAATATTAGCAAAGATACGCTTAAAAATGATATTCCAATACCTGTGATTGATGTAAAAAACAATAAAGTTGAAATTGGGTATACTATTGACGGTCGGGATATTGAGCCTAATGAAGAGGGGGATATCATAATAAGCAAGGATTCTTTAGCCTCAAAAGGAACTATTAATGTATATTATTGCGCAGAGTATGAAGATGAGTATTTTGGTCACAAAATAGAGAATAGGATACTTACAACAATAAACATAACATCAGAAGAAACATCTCTCTGTGGTGTCTGTAACTTCTGCAAGGAGAACAAATTCTTAATATGGGGTATTGCAGGAATAATTATTCTGGCATTGCTTGTATTTATCCTTCGCAAGAGAATCACTAATTTTATCGACAAGAAGAAGCAGACAAGAATTGATAAAGATCGAGGTAAGTTCGAACAAGAGTATCGAGACAGACTTAATGACAATGAAGAGGAGAAGATCTCTCTACTTAGCAGCTTACTGTCTAACATTGATAATGACTTCAAACAGAGAGTTCTTCAAATTCTCAATCTTGAAGCAACTCCAGACTCTATATCTAAAGAGCCTCATGACAACCCAGATGTAGAAAGTCTAAATGCTAAGATTGCTACTCTAGAGACGATGCTCAAAGAGCGAGACGAGCAAATTGAGAAGAAAATTGCTGAGATGGCCGGTTTGCAGAGCAAATTATCTAAGGCTATTGAAGAGAAGCAAAAGCTCAAATTAGAGAACGAGAATCTCAAGCAGAATATTAACGAGTTGAATGGCGAAATTGCTAGCCTAAGATCAATTATCGAAGAAAAACTCCAGCAAATCAGCCTACTTCAAAACGAAATTGCCAGACTTAAAAATAAACTATCAAGTATAGACCGCCAAAACATGTACTTACTCCAAATAGACGACACTCTTAAAGAGGTAAGTGAGGACATTTTGGATGCGTTAAAAGATGTTGAAGAGGGTGAACTTAAGAGAAAACTAGTACATCCAATACTAAATGGTGTCAAGGATGTAGATGAAGGTGTTACAACTTACTATAGCCGTTGGAGACAACAAGTGATGAATAATCCGACCCAGTTCTTTGGCAAAGATTTATACGAAATGACCAACAGTGAAGTTAAAACCAAACTTGTATCAAGTTTCCTTAAAAATCTCGCCCAAGGTGATACATTTAGCAAGTTAGCCAAACTATATATGTATATACAAGCTGATTGGATTAATGAAATTTTAATTGGAAACAAATTTAATGTTGATAAGATTGAGCAGATTTTCAATCGCCTAACAATGTTATTTAACGACTTTGGCATTGAGATTATCTATCCTCGCCTATTTGTTGACAGAATGAATGATCAGATACATACATTTGATTCAAGATGTGATGTTTTCAGGCTCTTTTCTATCAGCGAGGAAATGCGCTTAGCATATAGTAAGGAAAACGACTTAATCGTTGATATTATACAGGTTGGAGTAAAGATTCAATCTTTGACCCCAGCATATAATCGTAAAGCGATTGTTTCAATTCCTAATTTCTAAATATTCACTTAAAATATTTTTATTATGAGTCAAATTATTGGTATTGACCTTGGCACAACTAATAGTGTTGTGAGCTATTACAAGGATGGAAGGGTCAAAGTCCTCTCGTTAGAAGGACACACAACAACTCCGTCTGTATTACTTTTTGATGGTGACAAGATTGAAGTTGGCCACAAAGCTAAGAATCGCATGGCCATTGTCCCTGAGAAGATCTTAGAGTCTACAAAAAGAGATATGGGCAAGGATGTCGTATATCATAAAGAAGGAAAAGATATAACTCCAATGAAGGCAGCCAGCCTAATTCTTAAGAAATTAAAGCAAATGGCTGAGGCAGAGTTAAACGATGTTGTTAATGATGTAGTAATTACAGTTCCTGCTTATTTCGGCACTAAGGCGAAAAATGCAACTTACGAAGCTGCATTAAATGCGGGGCTAAAGCCGCTTTTACTAGTCCCAGAGCCAGTCGCAGCCGCAATATGCTATGCCCAGAATCGCCAAAGTGAACAAACATTAGTTGTCGTTGATCTTGGTGGTGGCACTTTTGATGTTGCTGTCCTTCATTATCACAAAGAGAACGAAGAGCCAGTTTATGAGGTATTGGGCACACCTGGTGGAGACCCTTGCTTAGGTGGCGTTGTGTTTGACAGATGCATCGTTGATTGGCTCATTAAGGAAGAGGGAGCTAAAGGGTTTAAGGATAAATTAGAGTTGCAAGTTTATGCTGAAAAGGCAAAAATAGATTTGGCATCAGCTGATGTTGCAGAGATTGACTGTCCATTTGTTAAGACGACTCTTTCTCGCGACCAATACAAAAACCTTATTAAAGACTATCTGAAACAGATTTGTGACACCATAAAAACGACTGTCGCAAACTCTGGAAAATCATTAGATGAGATTGACAGGTATATCCTTGTAGGAGGATCTTGTAAGCACCCTATTATCAGAGAGACTATTGCAGAATGTGTAGGAAAAGAACCTTTTGCTTCAACCAATTTGGACACAGTAGTTGCAGAGGGTGCAGCTTGGAATCATCACATGCTAACAACTCCACATCCTCATCCTGGTATCGTTAAAACTGTTTGTTCGATGTCACTGGGAACTGATGTTTATAACTATGAGACTGGCGTAAAATTTAACGCCATCTTAATTAAAGCAGGAACGAAATTGCCTACTCAAGTCGCAAGCATTGCATTCATACAGAATGGACAACATAAGTTGGTTAGTGGTGTGTGCGAAGGTGATAAGGAGAAATTTGATGATAACAACCTACTAGATTCAATAGAAATTAATCTAAAGTACTCTGGAGAGCATGTAGTTATAACAGTGTTCAAACTTGATAATTCAGGTATACTAAGTTTTGAGACATATGAAATAGAAATAGTAGCATCATTATTAGACGATATTGAGGCACTATGTAATAATCAAGATAAAAAGACTACTGTTATTGATTGGGATTTATGGACTCAATTCTATGCAAAACACAAGTCGCATATTGAGAAAACATACATAGAGTTAAATTTGGATAATTCTAAGGATAAATAGCAGATTTATTAGAGCCTGTCTAACTGGTTAGTTATTAGACGGGCTCTTTATATTTTCTAAGGATGTTTTACTTCGAGTCATCGGACAAACGACTGAATCAGATTCTTACGATCACTGATACTAAGCTTTTTGGTGAAGCTATAGACAAAGCAATGCGGCTATTGGACAATGTAGGTATTGTCCCCGAAAGAAAACGCATTAAATTTGAAATAGTAACCCGCGAACAAATGGACGAACATAGCAAAAGGGCTATAGGATTACATTTTAATCTAGGTTTTGGAAGTAAAATATGGGTTGTTGAAAAGCAATCTTTGTTATGTACAATATCTACGCTAGCTCATGAAATAGGACATGCATGGATATGCCAAAACAATATTAAAGTCACTGAAGTAGAGAACGAAGGATTCTGCCAAGTATTGTCGTATTATGTACTTAGAACAGAGTTTACAAAAGAGGGTAATAATGAAGCAATAGCCGTTAGAGACTTTGCTGATGAAATATATGGCGACGGTTTTCGTCTTATGCAACGAAAACTTGACAGCTTAGGTTGGAAACAGTTTTTGATGCTATTGAAATTTTAACATCTTAATCTATCTCTCCCATAGAATCACAAGCAACTTGATAGACAGTATGTTGATATTTGTAATAGTAAAATCACATTAGATATGAAACTAAGAACAGCCATAAAAGGATTAGATGTTTCAACTATTCTACATCCTGAAGACAAATCAACGATGGATACCCTGAAAAAGATTCCAGGGTTTAAGACCGTTGTTGAAAAAACAGTCGGCAGTGTTATGGAGAAGTATGCAGCTATAGAATATTCGGGAGAGGGTATAAATGTATCAACACAATGCCTTTCCACATTGAATAGTCAGATTAGAGAAGCTTGCAGAATACTTGATATGGAAGAGATTCCAAATTGCTCTATAAACTGGTTTTATCATATTGGTTCTTTTTCTGTTGGCGAAAAGAGTAAACGAATAGTTTTCCCATCTGGTTCAATAGATTTATTGACAGCCGAGGAGCTAAACTTCTTGATTGGTCACGAACTGGGGCATATGAAGTGCGGTCATAAAACATATCATATGTTGACTGAGGCTATGTATCGTCCGATAGTAGGCACCGAAATGGGTGTTATAATGAGTTTGATTAAGATGCCTCTGCTTAATTGGTATCGTGTGTCTGACTTTACGGCTGACCGCATGGGACTTTTATGCTGCCAAGATATTGAGGTTGCTATAAAGACAATGATAAAGATGGCGGGATTACCAAAGAAATACCATAACCAGATTCATATCAAGTCATTTATTCAGCAGGCAATAGATTTTAACAAGAACCATTCTGGATTATTTGATGAGATGGTAAAATATCTCTCTATCAATGCCGCCTGTATGCCTTGGCTTGTACAACGAGCTGCAGAGTTATTAATATGGTATCAGTCGGGAGAGTATGATAGAATTTTGAATAAAAGTAAATCTCTAAGATAAAGGTTAAACTCAAAAATAGCTGTTATGAATACAAGAGCAAACCATCAAGTCAATCAAAAAAACATCCTTGCGATATTAAACAACAATATTATCAAGGAAGAGAGTCAGAAAGATGCAATGCTAGTTATGGGGCTAGGGTCTTGTAATGTGGCTTGTATGACCTATAAATGCTGCACGGGACACGGACGCGGTGGTAAACACAGTCAGCACTCCTACAAGATCAATTATTAGAGAATGGAGATACAAACAAGCCTAGGCAATATCTATTCGTATAACAAACAGACCGGTGAAATCCATAGCGGTTCGTTGGGTGCGCAACTTCCTCAGTGGGATTTTGCGCCTTTTGTTTCATTTAAGTCACTGCCCAAAGTTGACTCCTTTATATTAGGTTTGACAGAGCAATGCAATCTGCGTTGTACTTATTGTTGCTACTCTGGAAAATATGCAAACAAACGAGTCCATAGTACTGCCTCAATGGACTATAATGGTATTGATAAGATTTTTGCTTATATAAATTCATTTACGAGCAAGCGTCCTATTAAAATATTCATATACGGTGGCGAACCATTACTCAACTACGACTTAGTTCAATATGCTATTGTCGAGGCTCGTAAGTTATGGAAAAATGATGTGAATTTCACTGTTTCCACAAATGGTACGACTTTGACTAGAGAACGAATAGACTGGTTAGTGGCAAACAATGTTATACTAGCCGTATCCATTGATGGCACAAAACCATTTCACGATCGCCACAGAGTTGATGCTTTAGGCAATGGCTCATATTCCAAACTTTACGAGTCTCTATCTTACATAAAATTGACTTATCCCGAATATGTAAAGGATTTGGTTCTAATTATGACACTTGCGTCGTTAGACAAGATTATTGACATAGCAGAGGCCTGGCATAATGATGATATCTTACACGACATGTCGCCTACTATGATGAACTCTTTGGCTCCAAATTTCAGTCACGGCGTTGATTGTGCTGACTACGACGAGGTAAAAGGGTTCTATACTAAATTACTTGACACATACACAGAGCACCGAGATTGGATTGTATTGAAAAAGTTGTTAGAAGCTTGTATTGCATATTGGAAAGAGCGACCTATCTTTAACCCTTCATCGGCTGTACCAATGGCAACATGTCTACCCAATAATACTAAACTATACATTGACGCCAAGCTTCAGATAGGTGTCTGTGAGATGATGGCGGATAACTATCGCATTGGAAATATCAACGATGGAATTGATTGGGACAGAGCAAATACCATTGTCCATGATTATTACAATCGACGAATTAATCGCTGTAAAGATTGTTCTGCCATTAGAATGTGTAACATGTGCTTGACTGCTATGGAGCATACTGATGAACAATGGGATATCCTGTGTCACAACGAGCAAGTATATACTCGCGTGTTTATGTATTTGTTTTGTGAAATGGCGGAAAGGGGTTTGATAAAATGATGACTTTCCCAGAAATTTATGCAAGGCACAGTGTGCTTACTCGCATATCCGAGGATGCATTGGGCATTCTTAAAGAAATCTTTGAAGATGCTGAGACTAGAAGGTTTCTCCCTGAGTTATATGAAATATTAGATACCCCAGATGGTCTTCATAGATTTACTTCAACCTTTGATCTATATGCACAGAATGATGAAGGATATTTATGGGGGATTAAACATAACAGCGAAATAGTTGGCTTTGTGGCAGTAATGGATATTTCATGCGACACAACTTTATTTTATGCGATGCACCCAAACTATCGTTCTTGTGGATATATGAAGGATGCCTTGCAGAATGTTCTTGATTATTTAAGTAACCACAAGGTAGTACGAACGATAAGTACAGATATCTATAAGAATAATAGCATATCTATAAACCTCCTGCAACAATTAGGCTTTTGTGCTTGCAGAGAAGATGACAAGAAAGTCTATATGTCCAAAACACTATAGAGAATTATGGATGTTTCTATAAAGTTGTATGACCTAAACAAATTTCTTGAAGCAGCAAATACTGGTATAAAACTAAGAGGGCTTGGAGAGAATACTTTTGAGCTTACATATAATCCAGGAGCATTACTTCCCAATGTGACAATGAAATTACGCAAGTGCGGTTTTGATAAGAACTATGTTCCATTCAGATATGAAGTAGCGGGAGCGTCATCATTTATGTTGTCCGCTGTAAATTTCTTCTCGTTTCTCCCTGATGGCATTGTGATAGACAAAGCCGCTAAGACAATCGCTATTGTTCCAACGAAGTTAAAACTTCTGAGTTCTTTTGGTGGGCGGTGTTATTTTAGGTATTTCAATATCCACTATGATCGAATTGAATTAGCGTTGCAAGTAGTTTAAAACTGTCATAATGAATTAAGCGGAATCCGAAAAGCTTTAATAGAGTAGGAAAAACTTTAATTTAAAGAGTTATGATTGAAGAAATTAAACCTGCCGTTGCTTATGAAAGCACTGATGTGAGATTTACAATGGGTGATGATTATTGCAACCCTTGTAATAATTTCTGTGACTAATCTTACTCAGGGGTGGATTTTAAAAAGTAAAGTCCACCCTATTAAAAAGTACTTGCATGAAATCATCGTTTTATAATATTTTCTTTAACATCGAAGATAAATATTACATTTACAACACATTAAGCACATCTATTTTGGCTGTTCCTCAAGATGTAATTTCTCACCTTAAATCCAATTCTATTGATAACATTGATGAGCATGGCCTTGAAATTCTAAAAAAGAATGGCATGGTGGTGAAATTCGATACTAATGAAGGTGCAATATATGAACATTATTATAATTCTATCCAATATTGCTCTAATCCCGAAGAATTAAGATTAGTAATTTTACCAACTTATAATTGTAATTTACAGTGCTCATATTGTTTTGAGAATTGTAATACAGCCAAAAGTCATTTAACGGATGATGATATATCTGAAATAATTGCTTTTGTTGAAAATGAATTAAGTTTGCCTTATAGGGCATATAAAAGAATTCTATTGATATTATTCGGAGGAGAACCTTTGTTATATAAGAATGTGTGTATTGAACTAACATCTAAAATTTCTAAAATCGCAAATGAGAAAAGCCTGATTTTTACATCAAAAATTATAACAAACGCAACTCTTATTAATCAAGATGTCATTACAAATCTTATCATCCCGAATAACATGCGTATTCAAATAACCTTGGATGGTAATAAAGATGTACATGACAGCAGACGAAGATACAAATCCGGGGATGGAAGTTATGATAAAATAAATGAGGTAATACATTTGTTAAACAACAATGGGTGCAAGGACCTTATTGATTTACGTCTGAATATTGACAAAGACAACCTCGATTGCGTTGAAGATGTATTCAACGGTTTTCATAGTTTGTGTGGATATTTATATGTGGGATTATTAAGGGCTGCTGGTAATAATAGCTGTCGTACAAATGAATGTATTACAGATAATGAATATCATATAAATATTCGTCCGAAGTTCAAGCCTTTTTTAAAGAAGTACAAAAAGGAACTCCATAACATTGCTTTCGGTAAGAAGAGACCATGTGCGATGAATCGCATAGGTTGTTATGTTATAGATCCAGAATTGTATGTGTATAAGTGTGAAAACTTAGTTGGAGAAGCAGCATATTCTGTAGGAAGAATACAAAATGGATTTATTAAAAGAAATTCACAGTATTATGAACAATTATCTTGGTCTCCATTTCGTTCAGAACTGTGTAAGAGGTGTAAATTATTGCCGGCCTGTGCATCTGATTGTGCGTATAGATGTTTAAAACATACAGGCAGTATGCAAAATACACATTGTGCAATGACTGAACAAGAATTGATAGAAAGAGTTAAACTATATATTGCAGACAATGCGAGTGATAAATAGTTTTGATGACTTACTTAGTTATTTATCATCATTAAAACATCCTACATTTGTTGTTAATGATAAGCATTATCAATGGCCACTAGACTCAATGCGGCGTCTTGACCAATATCTAGGTTCTCCAAGTCAAAAACTGAAAGTTATACATATTGCAGGAACTAATGGGAAAGGTTCATGTTGTAACTTTATAGCTACAGCGCTCATAGCAAATGGCTTTAAGGTTGGTACATATACTTCTCCACAACTATTTGATATCAGAGAAAGAATTAGAATAAACGGAGAGTTGATTTCAGAAGAAGATATGATTTCATTGGCACAACAAATCTTGATAACCGCCAATGCCAATGCTTCAATTAAAATATCATCATACTCTGAAGTGTTTGTCGAAATGGCATTTCTATATTTTTATACAAAGAATGTTGATATTGCCATTGTTGAGACAGGAATAGGCGGGAAACTAGATCCTACAAACATAATTGAAACACCATTAATCAGTGTTATTACCTCTATTGGACTTGCTCATACTGAGTTGTTTGGAGAAAGTGTTTATAGGATTACAGCAGAAAAATGCGGTATAATAAAAAAGCACTCGCCAGTTGTCGTTGGATATGTTAATGATGATATAAAACAGCAAATTAAACAATCTGCTGAAAAAGTGTCATCATCTGTATATTTTTCAGACGAACTTTATCCTACTATAACAGACACACAAATAGAATCTAACTTTGACTTTGATCTATCAGGTTATTACCAATTAAGAAATATACAAACCACATTGAGCACATTATGGCTATTGAATAAAACTTATCCTAATATTTTTCACCAATTCAACCACATTAAAACAATTCAGACACTTAAAGAAACCTCAAAAATTATGAATTTTAGGGGAAGGTGGGAAGTTATCTCGAATAAGCCAAAGATTATAGTGGATGTTTGTGATAACGCACAGGGGATAGAATTGAATATGAAACAACTTGAAATGATGTACGATACTCAATATAAACGTTTAGTGATAATTTTAGGTTTAACAAGTTCTCGAAAACTTTCCATAAAAAAATACTTGCCAACAAATGCTTTCTACATATATACAGAGGCAAAAAGTTATATTAAATCGAGAGAATTGGCTAAAGAGATTGGATTACCAGGTATTATAACAGATTCAGTAAAGGATGCTATTAAATATTATAAATGTAATAGCAAATCGGATGACTTAGTTTATATTGGTGGAAGTATCCATGTAGTGTCAGAAGCCTTATCTTGTTTTAAAGAAATTTTCTCTTAAATATAATTCGATATGAAATGTGACAATAGTACTGATATCCATATCTTCTCAATACAATAAGTGTGTCGGGGTTCGAACAAGATATATCTAGTTTATTTATAAAACACTTAAGAAATGATGTAAATCAATCACAGATTGATAGTATGGGGAATGCCATAACCATAGTTGATGGTGACGTAGCATATCCCCAAATTATGCTCGAAGCACATGCCGATGAAATTGGTTTTCAAGTTTTATATATTACTGATTCTGGGCATATATATACGTAAGAATGGTAGTATTGATGAACAGTGTATTATTGGACAACATGTCTTAATCCAAACAAGGAATAAGACGATTATACCTGGTGTGATTGGTAAAAAGCCGATTCATTTAACAAGTAAAGATGAATGTCATTCATTGAAAATGCATCAAGTATGGGTTGATACAGGACTCTCAGCAGATGAGGTTAAATCTCAAATATCAATAGGCGATCCCGTCGTGATATCTCCCAATCTAGTCAGATTAGGGAAATACAGAATTGCTTGTAAAGCTCTTGATAATAAATTAGGGCTATTCGTAGTAATGCGTGCGATAAAAATTATTGCTAGCAGAAAACAAACAAAATCTACCATATATGGTGTAGCTACTGTACAAGAAGAATTAGGAGGACGCGGAGCTGCGATTGCGACATACAGTATTCGTCCAGATATTTCAATAACCGTAGATTTAGATTTTGCGACCGATGTCCCAGATTGTCAACCAAATCAATATGGCAATGTACTCATGGGAGAAGGAGTAGTTATATCGTATAACGCAGACAGCAACATAGAGCAGCATCAACGACTTGAAGCTATTGCGAAAGAAAAAGGTATATCTTATCAAATTACGGCAAGGCATTGTGCGTTTGGTGGGACCAACGCTTCTCGTATTCAGATTTCTCAATGTGGTGTAAAAACAGTTTCTATAGGGATTCCTTGCCGTTATATGCATACACCTGTAGAAGTATGCGACCTTAGAGATGTCGAGTCTGCAATCCAATTGATTGTTGCGTATTGTGAGAGTTTTAGCTAGTTCTTAGATTATAAGCACCTATAAATGCATTATTTTCTTTGTAATGTTTGTTATAGAATAATGATAGATTTATGAGTCTCATATCGTCTATAAAAATAAAAACATTATAAAAACATTATGGGACTTTTCAAATCAGCTAAGTTATTTTGTGATGTAGTGGCTCATACTGATGTCGTTGCAAATAGTTTAATGTCTTCAATGCGTTATGATGGTTTTGAAGTTAACGGAGTAAAGCTACCTAACGGCAATTGGGATATATCTATTAAGAAAGGAGACCTGTTTAAGGCAATATTAGGTCTACAGTCTGCTCTAAAGATTTCTATTTCGCCAACAAACCCACATGTATATGTTAAGGCTGGCGTTGGCATCTTTGGACAGCAAGCTATTCCAACTATTTTGACCGTATGTGTTTGGTGGCCGTTTGCTATCACTCAGATTTGGGGAATGATACAACAGAACAAACTGGATAAACTTGTTATGGATAAAATTCAGAGCGAATTTGATAGACTTGCAGGTCATCCGGTTAATACAAAAGTTATAGATTAAAATGAATTGCTACTATCATTCGACACGTCCAGCAGTGGCCCAATGTGTTGATTGCCATAAGGGGTTATGTAGAGCGTGTGCACATAAATATACTATTCCAATATGTGATGAATGTAATAATAAAAGGCGTGGTGATAATTTAGCTCACTATATAAAGCCATTTATTATCTGTATAATCCTTTTTGTTATAGGGTATAACATAGAGATATTGGGACCTGATCATGGCTTTGGTGCGTATATGCTGATGTGTGCATATGGCGGATGGAAGGCAATCAACCAGTTCGCACCAATGATATTCGTATGGTTTACATTAGAAGCTGTATTCTGGCATTACTTAATTAAACTTGCAATATCAATGTTTTTAGGGTTCTTTATAACCCCAGTATATTTGGTGTACTGCTTATACAAGATTGTTCGACTAATAATAAAAAGATAAAACGATATGAGCTGGAATAGTTTAACAGATAGACAAAAGTCTTTAGACCGTGCTATTGAGCTGTGTGGTGTCAAGTTGGATAATTCAGATGCCTGCCTTCGCAGGGTCGTGAACGAAATCGGAGCAAGTGAATCTGAAGCTTCATTTGTCAAGCAGCGCATAGAACTTAGGCTCCATACAGCCGCATTGTTGAGCCAAACAGATGACCTTATAACCAAGACTGAGAAGATGTTGGATCAGTTTGAAAAAGATGATGAGGAGTGGCGAAGAAAAGGTCGCGCATTGGGGTTTGATTTTAAGTAAAAGATAGATTTTCTTGTGACAGATTATATATAGGAAAATGTCATTATAAAACATCGGATATATGGATACACTTACAAACATTTTAGCAAACCCAGATCAACTTTGGCAGTATATTAAGCAGTACGCTGTGAAGGCTGGTAGAGAAGCGACACGAATGGTGCTTGAATTATATTATGTGGTTAAAGCCCCAACAACGCCAGTCATTGACAAATCTATCATACTTGGTGCATTGGCATACCAGCTTTTACCTAAGGATTTATTGAGTAGCAAAAAATTGGGAGTATTAGGTCTTGCTGACAATATTGCGACCTTGGCTGTTGCATATAATCGGGTAAAACACCATATAACACCAGAAACCAAAATGCAGGTTGAAGGCGTTTTAGACAAATGGTTCGGAGCAAGCATTCAATAAAGCCCTAAAATATTATCCCAGCCTATAGGCTGACTAAAAAGTAGTTTTTGGTCAGCCTGTTTTTTTTGGCAGAATGTTTTTTATTTGTACCTTTGGCTGTCAATTTGGCAATATAGATAAAACTTCATAACTATGCTAACAAAACTTTTTGGTTTTGACCCAAAGTCTACGACTGTTCGTACTGAGATTGTCGCTGGTGTGACGACATTCCTCACTATGGCCTACATCCTTGCTGTTAACCCTGCCATTTTGGGTGATGTAGGTATGGACAAAGGTGCACTTTTTACAACAACGGCTCTGATTGCAGCTATTGCTACGCTGATGATGGCTGTTATCGCTAAGCTACCTTTTGCCCTTGCTCCTGGTATGGGATTAAATGCCTTTTTTGCCTACACAATATGTTTAGCAATGGGCTACTCTTGGCAGTTTGCCCTCACAGCGGTGTTCGTTGAGGGTATATTATTTATACTGCTAACAGTGACAAACTTACGAGAAATGATGGTCTACTGTCTTAGTGACAGCATAAAGAACGCCATAAGTGTAGGTATAGGTATGTTTATCGCCTACATCGGACTACAGAATGCGGGCATTATCGTAGGTCACAACGCCACACAGGTGGCTCTTGGAGACCTTGGCAGTGCAACGCCTATATTGGCAGTTATCGGAACGATTATCACAGCCGTTCTGCTTGTGAAGAATGTCAAGGGTGCGCTGCTTATCGGCATTCTGTTAATCACTGTTATTGGTATTCCTTGTGGCATAACCACAATGCAGGGTGTAATTAGCACTCCGCCATCTATAGAGCCTATTTTCTGCAAGATGCAGTGGAGCAATATCTTTACAACAGATATGCTTTTGATTGTTTTCACACTGCTCTTCCTTGACCTTTTTGACACTATGGGTACACTTATCGGTGTATGTAACAAGGCGAATATATACACCCCTGATGGCAAGATTCCGCGCCTCAAGCAGGCCTTTTTAGTAGACGCCATTGCCACAACCCTTGGTGCGGTTATGGGTACAAGCACCGTAACAACATTTGCCGAGAGTGCTACTGGCGTGAGCGTGGGTGGACGAAGCGGACTTACTGCATTTGTGACGGCTATCTGCTTCTTTGTGGCACTTATCTTCGCGCCGCTCTTCCTATCTATCCCAAGCGCGGCAACGGCTCCAGTGCTTATTCTTGTGGGCGTGATGATGATGGGGTCTGTAACAAAGATTAACTTTGAGGACTTTGCCGATGCTGTACCAGCATTTGTCTGCATAATCTTTATGCCACTATCATACAGTATCTCAAATGGTATTATCTTCGGCCACCTGGCATATGTTGCCATAAACCTCTGCTCTGGTAACTACAAGAGGGTATCTACTGGTATGATTGTTCTTGCAGCAATCTTCCTGCTCAGATTCTTACTATAGGCTACAGCAACATCATAGCAATCGCTGCGCACGCCTCTGCATCTGCAAGGGCGTGGTGGTGGTTGTTTAGTATATATCCACACTCTGCAGCAACAGTCTGCAGCTGATGGTTAGGCAGCTGATGACCAAAGGCTCTGCGCGAGGCTGCCAATGTATCATAAAAGCGGTACTCTGGGTACTCCAAGCCGTAACAACCGAAAACCGCACGAAGGCATCCTTCGTCAAAACGAGCATTATGTGCAACGAGAGGAAGGTCTGCAATACGCTGCTCGACCTGCTGCCAGACCTGCGGAAAGGTTGGTGCTGTGCAGGTATCAACATTACTAAGTCCATGCACACGACGGCAGAACCAGGTGTAGTAATCTGGCATAGGGCGTATAAGGCTATAAAATTTGTCTACCACTACCCCATCGCGAACAACAATAATACCCACAGAGCAGACGCTTGACGGGTTGCCATTAGCCGTCTCAAAATCTATCGCTGCAAAATCTCTCATTATTCCTCTGTAATTATCTTATCAAGCATAGCAATTATATCGCTCTTACCTACCGTCTCTTCTATTTTCACTTTACGAGTCTGGCACTTAAGGAAGTTATCCCACGACCAGACCACACTCTTCTCTTTATAGACAAAGACCACATCCCAGCCGACAATAAAGAGGCGGGAGAACTCTGGACTATAGTAGGTTTTATTATCTATGGTAATAAGCTTATCCGTTGTTAGAGAGTGCAAGATACTATCTCGCTGTTCACGCTCAAGCATAACACCCCAACCCTTACGATAGAGCGAGAGGTTATAATTTGGATTTCGGCGCAGGTAGCAACACTTATCCTCAACAAGGCTCATAAGCTCGCTACTGAGCAACCACTGGTATACCTGATTAAGTATTGGGCTATCTCCCTCAAACTTTACCGCTGGATTTGCCACTGATTGCGTCAGAATATGGTGTACCGGATAGGCATTGCCCACATCACTAAGCATACTACGCCACCACTCAAGATCAAAGTCGTAGATATAGCGATTACGGCCATTCTCAGAGAGTATATGCTCTGTGCAGTTACAAAATGATAGGTAGCGGCGTAAAAAATCGCGATTCTTAGCCTTAATATCTGCGCTTACAACTTTAGTGAGCATAGTCAACTTTTCATCGAAATCACGCCAGCGCACTTCGCCATTTTCGTCTGTAAAGAGGCACGCTATTCTTCCATTGAGTCCCATTGTAGGCTCTGCCGCCACAATCTTATCTCTAAACGAGCTATCACTGACTATCTTCTTAGCCTTTACAATCTCCTCGCACACCTGCTCGTAGGCAAACGACTGCTTCGCGGGTCTTGGCATCGTCGCAAGATATGCCACAATATCTGAGCAGTGGTCGGCATACATAGCTATAAGTTTGAAGGCGTTATCTAAAGCCTCAACACGCATATACTGCGAGATATTCCACGCAAAGCGAACCCAATCTCTAAACTGAACACACTCCAGTTTGTCAAGACTATCGAGCGACTCCACACGCTCTAAATATTGAGCAACAGCGTAAAACACAAGCCTCTGAGCCTGCTTAATTGCCGTTACAACGCCATCCTGATAGCGAGGTATAAAATAGAAGCGGTCTGCTGCGCCCCAATGACACTGCAACATATCCTCAAAGCGACTCAGTTGCTCGCCATTACGGCACAGAGTGTACAGACGCTCCATCAGCCGAGGTAGGCGAGTTTTGCTATGTAGGCTTGCCAAGGAGTTCTCATCAGAGCGATAACGCCCGAAATCCTTATACTCCACATTACAATCATTGCTCTTATCGCCATAGAGGGCAAAGAGTTGCGACTTCTGACTAAAAGAGTCTGTTAGTGCCAGATGTTCGCAAAGTATATAACGATTGACAAATGCCATACACAGCTCATCTATGCGTCCATTTGTTTGGCTATCATCACTTTCAAGGTGATTTATCCAGAAGATATCACCCCAACGATTGTCTATCTGCGAAGCCAACTCAACCATACACCTCTTCTGCTCCTCAGAGCCAAGCACTCCCCCACCGACATATCCCAGCAAATCTGCCTTGAAGTTCTCCCAGTCTGTCAGAGCCTTGCCACGGGCATTCATCTTGATATAAAGGTCGTCGGTCAGTTGCATACTATCACTCTTGACATTAAGGGTATAGAAGCGCACGGGGCAACTCTCCGATGTAAGGAGCTGCCAAAATTCATCTAACTCTTCATTTGTATATGAGCCCAGAGCCTCATCCAATCCATCAACAATATCACATCTATCGCTACCCTCGATATTTGTTCCGCAAATCATATTGAGCATCGCACTCACCGTTGGGTCCTGAAGCCAAGCAGAGACAAACCAAGTGCGCGAAATGATAAATCGGCGCAGCTGGCGGTCGTATATATCTCGCTCCCTACGGTGACTGCGGCG
Organism: Rikenellaceae bacterium; assembly: GCA_015059785.1. Classification (GTDB taxonomy): domain Bacteria; phylum Bacteroidota; class Bacteroidia; order Bacteroidales; family Rikenellaceae; genus Alistipes. Next base: position 37,592 of record SUZS01000004.1, on the reverse strand, counting down.
TGCTGTTAGCAGATTGGCACTGTTTTGACTATCCTCAACTGCACTATGCACTTCACTCTGATATGTGAGGTACTCCTTATGGCTGAGCGTACAGAGTCTACTTGTAAAGAGTTCAGAGCTATTGCGTATCTGATAGCTAAAGCTGAGCAAATGCTCTCTAATGCTCTCATCAGTGAGTAAATCAAGACGAAAGGCTATATACCAATGCAGAAGCCAGAGTGTTGTAAGTCGCTGCTGACCATCAAGTGGGTAGTAGGACATATCGCTCTCCTGGCTGCCATATACAAAGTCCAACACAAGACTCTTCTTGCTGACCAAACTCTTGACTATTGAGCTGATAAAGCGAGAACGGAGGTTCTCCTTGCCTATACGCCCCTGCGCATAATCTCGCTGAATCTTAGGTATAACTATTTTAATATCTGGAGTATCTAAAAACTCCCAGAATGACTTTAAGCTCTCCATACTACTCTACGATTGTTCCTGTTACACCAAATCTCTTATGAAGCAGACGATACATACTCTTTTTGTAGCACTCTGCATCCTGCTCTGTCCACGCTGCAACAGCCGCAGCGCCGACAGTATAGTACTTCAAAAATACATTACGCGTTGCTGGCGGCACAAAGGGTGTTAGACACACCTTAGTGTCAAGCTTAAAGCCACCCTGCTCAGTATACTCAATATTATATGTCACACCCTGCTCCTTACCTATAATAATACGACGCTTGGCTGGAAATGGAGCATTTCCGTAACCACGATTCGTTGCACTATCAAGTAGTGCGTAGTTCCACACCATATTCTTTTTGTCTACTATATTTCCAGCATCATCTTGTCCCTCAGATATCTCCTTGACACCCAGCTGCTCGGCAACCTGAGTGCGCACAGCCTCAAAGTCCTCGCCACGGAACCCCTTAGGCTCTGTGCGCAACTGCTGCAATGCACCCTTAACGCTTGCTGTAAGCTCCGCATATCTACCCTCGCACTCACACTCAAGATAGATCAGCGTGGCTACAAGATACTCTATCTTATCTGCATTGGAGCTAAGGTCGTTAGCCACCGAGGAGGCTATATGTTCCACATCCCAGCCTCCATACTCGGTCTGCGACTTGTATAGATGGAACGGGAAGCGGTAGAATAGGCTCTGCTGACCTATCTGGCTTATCTGCTGCTCGCGAATCTGCGCCACAACACTCTCTACATTGTGGAGCAATAGTAGTGGCATAGCCTCACGCTTATTTTGAATAGTATACTGTCGGTCTAAATTGTCACACTTGCGACTCTTAAGAAGGGTTGCAATCTTGCAGCACAACTCGTCTACAAACTTAGCCTTATCCATACCCTCTCTCTGCCATAGCTTGATATATTCAGCCACGCAAGCCACCGAGTTACGCTCCACATCACTCTCTACCAAAAATCCTATATAGTGGTAACACTCAGCCGAGTTATACCACTCTTGCAGAATATTAAATAGCGAGACTATCCTCTGCCAAGTAACAGTAACCACCTGCATAAGGTCAATATTACAATCCCACTTAAAGAGGCGGTAGAAGTGTCGGAAGGTAGCATAACTATGGCGTTCGGCGAAATATTTACCATCTAAGGCGCAAATAAGCTCAAAGATAAAGTCTATGCGTGTATCAGGGCGATAGCTTCCCTTGTTAAAGAATGCCCAAAACTCGTCACACTGCAGCTCGCGCTCCATCTGTTCCCACTCTACAGCAATCTTTGTCTGATGAAGTGTCAGCTGCTCGTGGTTTGCTACGCGGTCAAAGTTGCCCTTATTGAGAAAAAGTGCCTTTATAAGCTCCGAATTTGTGAGCGAAATCTTGCCTATGTTGAGTCGTGTAAATATCTCAATATTATCTCTCTCCGCCGTTTGATACCATATAAAGCAGACCTTCTCAAGCAATAGTTCAAGAAACTTTTCACGCGAGATAGTACACTTTCCACCCTCAAACCAACTCTCTACACACTTGTAGGCACCACTCATATAGAAAAAGTCTATATTGCTATCGTTCATGGTGCTTTGCTCTCCTAAGCTCTCGAGAAACTCTCTGCTACCCTCTCGAGTTTGATAGCTTATAGTGTATAATTGGACGCCTAAGTACTTCAGAATGATATATATAGTCGTCAATCGCTGTTGTCCATCAATAACATCCCAGCACCCAGTCAGTCTACTCTCTGTAGTAGAGCCTACGACCAACGGCTGTATGCAGTAGATACCCTTCTGACCTCGATTATGGAACTCAAGAACATCGTCTAACAAATCTACGACCTCCTGCTCTGTCCAGCGATAGCCTCGCTGGTATGAGGGTATTAAGAACCTCTTTGAGTTCAACGCCCCAATAGGCACTAAATCTATGCTATTCATATACTACTTATATAAATTGTTCATTCTCTGGATTACGGAGTGCATCTGCTCCCTAAAATGGGCTGGATATACCACCTCTACAGTATCGCCAAGGCTCAATAACGCCTGACGGAAGTCAATAGTCGGGCGGACAAAAAACTCAAATAGTGAGCTCTCCTCTGTAGTCTCAACCTCCTGCTGGGAGCTATGCAGAGGTAGGGTGCGAAGGTAGTTGCGCTGGTAGCTATCAACACGAATGCGAATAGTCTCACTCTTGCAGTTCTCATCTACGATAATGCCGTAACTACCCTCAAAGAATGACTTTGCATCAAACTGTTGCGGCAAAGAGAAGCTGTTCTCAGTAGTATGCAACTCAACAACGCGGTCAAGGGCATATATTCTCAACTTACGGTCAGAGAGACTTCTGGAGAGCATATACCAACGACGGGCATATACCTTAACACAGTACGGCTCTACCTCAGTATTGCTAAACGAGTCGCCAAAGGTGCGATAGTGCAACCTCAGTGTGCGATTATCGCGCATAGCCTCAATAATCTGCTCTAAAAAGTGCTGGCCAGAAGGTATATCCTCAAACAGTATACGCTCCTTAAGGTGCTTTGCCTCGCGCGTAAGCAAATCTACCGCAAAAGTCTCTAACAGCCACTTACGCATATAGTTATTCTCTAAGTCCTGCTCATTGGCAATATAGTAGCGATTACCGTCACTACGGTCGCAACATATATCAATATCAAATAGACTCTTTATCGCCTCCTTGTGTCGATGAAAAGTCCTCTCTGGGATAGTATCGTGCGACTCGTTGTATGGCGAAGATAACCAGCACTCGTTAATCTGCTCAAGCGAAATCTTCCCACGCCGCGAAATGGTATTTACTAACCATATATACCTATTAAATAACATTGCCGACATAGTCTCAACTATTTTTTCACTGGTAAAGTTAACTAATTTCCCGCAAAGAAACAACCACTTCCTGCCAAAAAGTGGCAGAAAGTGGTTGTTTTTAGAAATAAAATTGAAAAAGCTTGTTAGAAATGCCCGCCTATGCCAACACCCCAAAACTTTGCATCTTCGTTAAAGCCTGAGATGCCTTTTTGGTAGAGTGCATAAGCCTCAAAGCCCCACAATCTCAAACCAAACCTAACAGTCCAATTTGTAAATCCAGTATCTTCGCCATCCAAATCAACCTTCTCATCTTCAATTTTCTCACTGACTAACCAACCCAGCTGCGGTCCTGTATTGCAAAACGCACCAATTTTGTTATTGAAGTCGTACTGGAGGCCTATCTGTATGGGGATATATAGATGGTTATTTGAGACATCCATACGCTCATACTTGTACGACTGCCCCCAATAGCCCAATCCTGCACCAAGATACAATATATCAGCCACATAAACAGATGCACCACCCTCAAACAGACATCCTAAAGACCACACATCGTCTGGTTTATCAGACATAAACATCATATTGACATTATAGAATCCCCCTAATCGCAACAATTTTGACTTATTGAAATTTACGAACCTATTATTTGCCGATAAATTAGTACTATTGTTTGTGCTACTCTCATTCCTTGTATTTTGCTGTGCCAATGACACTCCTGCGCCCAGTATAAGGGTAATCGCTAAAATTAACAGTTTCTTCATATTAAACATTGCTTTACAATATTAGTTCACACGAGAAAAATTGTTTATAACGCCACCCGCGTCAGTATAGGTAAGCGTTGTTGATGTTAGCGAAAGCACAAAATATGTTCGCATTCCACCTCCATTATAAGAGCTTGGAACTACATCTATAACCAACACTCCCGACTTTGCATCGTACGAATAAGAGCCAGACATTGGGTAGTACTTATCAGAATACTCCCACTTTCCATTTTTATAGAAAGTCTGAGTAATACCGCCGTTGTATTTGCTATTATACCAAGTACCAACTATCAGAGACGAACCCTCCGACCCCTCTTTGTCGCACGCGGGACAAAACATCAAAGCTACTAAAAGCGAGAGGACTAAAACGATTTTAGCTTTCATAACTTCACTTCCTTACATTTTATATCTCTATTACACAAACTGACTGGAAAACAGTCTGTCCATTAGAGCTAATCTCAATCTCAACATTATGTATGCCCTCACTTACACGATATCTTTCAAACGAAAAATTAAACGAAGTAGCATCTCCAGACACTGTAATAAAATCGCTCTTACTATACCAATGGTTATATTCATTAGGTCCAATCACGATTGATGCAGGTCCAGTAAATCCGCCAATATACCCCGAACATACAAAAGTACAATTGGGATAGCTATCACTATCACTATAATCCTTGTCCACACATTGCAACTTTACCTCTGCCTTAATATTTGTGAGGTCAATCTTCTCGCATCCAGAGAAAATAAATGCCACTGCCGTAACAGCTAAAAGTAAAAATTTAGTCTTCATAATTGTAAAAAATTAGTTGTTATTTAATAGTACTATAGTTATATCGTAAAGAGACATCGCCGTCTATAATTTCAGATAAAATTACACCTTTAGAATCAAGCTGATATTCAATATTTTCAACATTTTTATATTGCTCATAGCCTATCTCATAACATGTAATTTTATTCGGCAATTTTTTCGTAGAAACGCCCAATTGACCATTTAAGAATAGACCCAATAGACCATCCTCAAAGTCATAATAACTCACAATATATTGTGTTGGATATATAAATTGATTGTATGTATTTTCTTGCTCGGAATATTCAAATTCTTCACAAATGCCATAATTATCTATTGGCTCTATATACATAATTCTTATAATATTGCCATTATCCCAATATAAAGTAGTTGTTTCAGTGTAATCGCCGACTTGATACAATAGCTGCACTAACTCTTTACCGTTATACTTCATATTATAGCTACAAGTGCGACCGTATTTATCAATATAGCTCAATGCTGTTACCAATCCTTCAGAATTTTGTGTAACATCAATCTCAATTCTCCCATATTCATCACTTTCTGATACTACACTCACAGGATTGTAAAAGTATTGAAGAGTAAAATTATGCTCATCCTTTATATTTAATTTGGACACCCTTCCATTGCTATCATAAGTGAGGTTATGGAACACAGTGTCCTCGTCATAGGTATCTACTAAAGATGTTAAAAACATACCATCTGGCAAACTAAACTCATCGTTTGGCAGAGGCTCGGTAGGAGTCTCACTGCTTGTACAGGAGACCATTAGCACAAGTAGTGCTAACAAAAAATTTTTCTTCATAGGTGAACAATTATGCCGTTAGACTCCTGCGCGGCATTATAAAAAAAAGAAAGTGTGGAGTCCATTAGTTCATCTGCGTAGAGGTTCTGGAATACCTATGACCAAATAAACAATACCCCACACCCGTATTGGAAATGGGGCAAAGAGAATGCCGCCATAATGTACATATACCAATACAAGGTGACGAGTGTGTTGCTCTCCTTGGTCATTTGAAATTTTCCAGATTTCTACGCAAGGACAAAAGCTAATACACTTTCATCATAATATGTCTGTCAAAATGACACTGCAAAGATATAAAAAATAACATATACCACCAAATTGCAGAGTTTATAGCAAAAAAATTATTCGAAAATAGGATATAACAATAATTCCTATTTCCGAATAAACAGATAAAGTCGGGTAGCATTACCCGACTAATATCTAACTGCAGAATACCTAATTAATTCTGAGCAGGAGTCTCTGGCTGAGCATTCTCTGCAGGAACCTCTGTCTGAGGAACAACAACCTCACCCTCTGCAGGAGCTGCGATATCCTCAACAAGTGCTGCTGCCTCTGCAGCTGCAGGGCTCTGAGCTGGCTTAGTGTCCATTGCAAGTGTTGCAAAAAGGCTGAGTGCAAAGATTGCAACTGCAAGACCCCAAGTAGCCTTCTCAAGGAAATCAGCTGTCTGGCGAACACCCATAACCTGGTTTGAAGCACCGAAGTTAGAGGCCATACCGCTCTTAGGATTCTGAACAAGTACTGCAAGCACCATAAGTACGCTTGCAATAAGAACCAATACAATACAAAGTGTATACATACTATTAACTTAAATTTATAAATTTCTCAATTTTTCTATTTGGTCTGCAAAGTAAGCACTTTTTTTCGGATTTAGCAAACTTAATTTGCGATATATTTCAATTGCCTCCTTTTTTAGCCCCTGTTGAGCGTAAATTTCTGCAAGTTCTTCGCTCACAAGGTCATCTTCCTCGTCAAATTCCGCCTCAGTAGTTATCTGTTCATCCTCGTCACACTCCCCTTGCTCAGCCACAACGCGGTAGTCTCCGACCTTCAAAAATCGGTCTATAAGCTGGCTACTTGTAACCTGAGAAAGTGAATCGACATCTATCTGACAAAGCTCAAGCGAGCTGATATTTCGCGCCGTAGATAGCAGACTCTGTAGCGGGCTATGGTTATCCTCCACAGCACGAAGAACGGTACACCACGGATATCTCTCCGCTGGATATTTTTTCACAAGACTCTTCAAACTCTCCATAGCCTACCAATTTGATGCTGCCGCTTGGAAAATATCTGTCACAAGTTGCTCAACAATCTGAGGTATAAGTTCACTCTCAACCTCTGTAAGAAGCTTTGTAGAGTCGTAGTCCGCATAGGCTGAGAAGTTGCGATTGAACGACATCTTATCGTCAATAGCGTTTGTAAACTTTACTTTAACAGATATTGTCAGTCGGTTTTGCAGTGCATAGTCGCCACTTGACACAGAAGATGTTGTAGAGCTATAGCCCACAATCTCACCCTCAAAGGCAAAGTCGCCACCATCCTCAACCTGCACAAGCGATGTTCGGCTTGCAAAGCGCTGAGTAAGTTCATCGGTAAGCGTAGCACTCAAAATTGGCGCAACCATAGGCGCATTATTTGGGAAATAGGCCACACTAAAGGTCTTCGCGTCTGGCGGAATAGATGCTCCAGAGAGCGAGTACTTTACCGTACAAGCTGTTGTTACCAGTGTAAGGACGGCGATAAATAACAATAATATTCTCTTCATAACAAACATTTTACTCCTCAATACCCAACTCCTTTATACGACGATAGAGTGTGCGTTCTGACATAAATAGCTCTGCTGCTGCCGCACGACGAGAGCCTCCGTTACGATGCAGTGCGCGGATAATTTGCTCTCGCTGCATATCGGCCTTTGTAGCGGGCTGTGGCACATCATCGACAATCTCCTCGGCATACTCTACTGATTGCGAAGCCGTTGATGGCAGAAGAGCCGCAACCTCATGGCGAGGCTCTTTACTTATCGGCTGCATAGCACCATAGCCACCCATACGATAGAGCATCTGCTTCATCTCGTTTATATCTGCGCGCATATCAAAGAGAATCTTATAAAGAATCTCTCGCTCGGTATTCAAATCATCAAACGACGCCGCATTAGTAACTGACGGCGTAGCCATCTTACTATTTGGTGTCAGATAACGCTCAAGAATAGAGGCTGTAATATCTCTCTCTGTCTCGATTGCCGATATCTGCTCTGCCACATTCTTCAACTGTCGCACATTACCTGGCCAAGAGTAGCGCTCAAGCATATTTCTTGCAGAGGCATCAAGAGTGATGGCGGGCATACGATACTTCACAGCCACATCTGTTGCAAACTTACGGAAAAGTAGGTATATATCCTCTGGACGCTCTCTGAGTGCTGGCACTGAGATTGGCACAGTGGCTAATCGGTAGTACAAATCCTCACGGAAGCGACCCTCACTAATTGAGCGCAGCAGATTGTTATTTGTAGCCGCCACGACACGCACATTGGTCTTCTGCACCCGCGCCGAGCCTACACGGATAAACTCTCCCGTCTGAAGCACGCGCAGCAGACGCACCTGAGTTGATAGTGGCAGCTCGCCAACCTCGTCAAGGAAGATTGTTCCTCCATCTGCCTCCTCAAAGTATCCCTTACGCGAGTCTACAGCACCCGTAAAAGCACCCTTCTCGTGACCAAAAAGCTCAGAGTCTATTGTACCCTCAGGAATAGCTCCACAGTTTACAGCCACATACTTGCCGTGCTTACGCGCCGAAGCGGAGTGGATAACTTGCGGAAAGAACTCCTTACCGACACCACTCTCTCCAGTGATAAGCACCGTAAGGTCTGTAGGTGCAACACGAAGTGCTATCTCAAGGGCACGATTGATAAGCTCAGAGTTACCGATAATGCCAAATCGCTGTTTTATAGAGACTAAATCTGCCATATTCTACTCTCCCCCATTTTGTGGAATCTCCATCCTTGGTATACGCTGGGCATCCATCTGTTTATCTAAATTATCATTTGGCACTGTAACCATAGTGTAGATGCCATATGCCAAAGCAAGTAGAGCTCCAACAATTACAATAGCGGCAAACCACATCACAAAGCCACCACCACGACCCTCTCGCCTTGGCTTACGAGCAGATGGTGCTGAAGGCGCAACTGGCGTAGGCGCTATAGGCGTGGTTGGTGTTACAGGCGTTGGCACTACAGGCTCTGCTGCCGCTGGAGTAGTAGGAATAGCCACTGCAGCGGGTTTTGTAGAGTCAAAGGTAATAACACCCTCTGCTGTACGATAAAATGTTCCTAAGTCTGCAACTGGGCAGATACTACTCTGCATAAGTGCGTGGCGAATCTCAAAGATAAAGCGGTCAATCTTTCCAGCAGCCTCAATCTCTCGCATACCCTTAGCCACAAGCAAACCGCGCAAAACTCCGTCATCCTTCTTCAGTAGCTCAGAGAATATAACCTGCCCATCCTCCTTTGCGACAAATGCGCCAAAAGAGGGTATTATAAGCCTGCGGTTGCTCTTTAAGTATTCGTTTATTGTATCTACTACCATAATATTATAATTCAGTGCAAAGTTAGCAAACTTTTGCCAAACAACAAATAGCAGTTTAGTAGCCAAAAATCTGCTCTGGAGTCACAAACTCTATCTTGCCTAATCTCTTGAGGTACTTCATATCTACATCGTTGCGGTCGCCCAGGATGCAGTAGAGGTAGTTGCGGCCCTTAATATGGCTCTGCTGGAAGGCTACAACATCCTCAAGGGTCATTGTCTGAATAGCGTTATAGATAGCCTCTGTACGGTTAAAGTCAGTAATACCAAAGCGACTGTCGCCAACATACTTCCACAGCACATCCATCTTTGTAGTTCTACCAGTACCCATATTTGTGATAATACCCTGACGAGTAAGCTCAAAGGCTGCCTCTGACTGTGGCATATCCTCAATAATCGAGTCAAAGGCCTCGATAGCCTGCTGCATCTTATCGTTCTGCGTTGCGATAAAGGCGTAGAAGTAGTATGGCTCCTTGCAGGTATTTCCTTGACCCAGATATGCGTATGATGAGTATGCAAGGCCGCGGGACTCGCGCATCTCCTGGAACACAATAGCATTCATACCACCACTGAAATACTCATTATAGAGGCGTACAACAGGGTCAAGAGTCACATCAAACATATCATCTCCGCAAGTATACTGCATATAGTAAATCTGCTTTGCATCGTACTGAGCAAAGATAACCTTTGGCTCGGTAACAGGGATAGTTGGAGTGCTCTGATACTCTACAGGGATAAGCTCTTTTGCAAGTGTATGGTGCTTACCGAGCAATGAAACGACCTCACGACTGCTCTGTGGGCCATAGTAGAGTACGCGGTGCTGATAGTTCTTCAGACCCTTAATCTTCTCTACAAGGTCATCCGAGGTAAGTGCCTCAAGCTCTGCGTTTGAGAGTGTTGTGCGCTCGACATAGTCGCTACCATAGGTTGCATAACGCTGGAGAGCCGAGTAGTTTGCACGCTGGTTGCTCAAATTATTCTTACGCTCCTGAAGAATATCGCGCTTAATCTCGGCAAGCACACCCTCGTCGCCCTTAATATTTGACAAATACTCCTCAGCAAGGGCCACAGCCTTGTCTATATTCTCAGCAAGACCAGAGATAGAAACATAGAGATTTGTCTTTGACGCCGACAGAGATACATCGCAAGCGAGATTGTACTGCTCAAGTTGCATCTGCTTTAGACTCTTACTCTCTGTGCCGAGCATAGCCATATATCTGCCCAAGAATGCCAGTGCAGGGTCTGACTCGGTACCAAAGTCATAGAGATATACAAGCTCAAAGCGGTCGTTGAGCTCATTGTGCTTATAGAGCAACTCTACACCCTTATCCATAGCCACAATATCCATATCGCGCTCATAGTCTGTAAAGCGAGGAGTAATAGGCTCAACCTTGCTGTTTGCAATCTCTGTGAGGAACGCCGACTGGCTGTTACGATTGCTTGGGATAGGTGTAATGTGTGGCTTGGCAATCTTCTTCTGATTCTTATCCTCTCCCTGGCGCTTGTAGACAGTCACAAGGCTCTTCTCTGTAAGCTTCTCATTTGCCCAAGCAACAACATCGGCCTTTGTAATCTTACCTACTCTATCGAGCGTTGTCACTACATTCTCCCAACTCTGTCCATTGATAAATGAGAGCACCATAGAGTAGCAGCGGTCAAAGTTATCCTCATAAGAGGTCATCAGTTCACGCTTATAGTTGGCGATAATAGCATTAAGAATACTCTCATCCCACTCGCCACTCTTTAGTTTCTCTACCTGCTCAAGCAGCAGAGCCTCAACTTGCTCAAGTGTCTGCCCATCCTTTGGCATACCCACAAGCACCATAAAGCCCGCATCTGATAGCTGATCGCCTGACGCACCACCATAGAGAACCTTCTGCTCCTGAATAAGGTTCTGGTCAATAATTCCGCAATAAGCGTTGCTAAGAATCTGAGGGACAATCTCAAGCATCAGTGCATCGTCACTCGTTGCCGAACCGGTAAGCCAACCTGCATAGAGCATCTCGCTCTCAAGGCCATATACCTCTGCACGACGAGGCTCAGTGACAGCCGTAACACTACCCTCAACACCCTGTGGCAGATTCTCATTTGGTGTCATATCGCCAAAATATGCGTCAATAATCTTAATAACCTCATCTGGGTCAAAATCTCCAGACATACATACAGCCATATTATTTGGCACATAGTAGGTCTTGTAGTAGTTCTTGATATTGGTAATAGATGGATTCTTCAAATGCTCCTGCTTACCAAGTACAGAGTGCTGACCGTATGGATGATTTGGCATCATCAGGGCGAGGAACTTATCAAGCACCTTGCGCGAATCGCGTGTAAGGCTCATATTATACTCCTCGTAGACAGTCTCAAGTTCTGTGTGGAAGCCACGAATAACGGCATTCTTAAATCTGTCAGACTCTATCTTTGCCCAATTCTCAACCTGATTTGAAGATATCTCGGACATATAGCTTGTCTCATCATACGAAGTCCAAGCATTACAGCCATCGCCACCAATGCTCTGCACCAGTTTGTCGTACTCGTTTGGTATAGCATACGATGCAGCCACCTGTGACAGACTATCAATCTTTGCATAGATACTCTTACGCTCCGCCTCATCCTCACTCTTGCGATATAGCTCAAACATCGCCTCTATCTGGTCAAGAATTGGTTTCTCAGCCTCATAGTTGCTTGTGCCGAACTTCTCTGTACCCTTAAACATAAGGTGCTCAAAGTAGTGAGCAAGACCAGTAGTCTCTGCTGGGTCATTCTTTGCACCCACGCGCACAGCAATCATTGTCTGGATGCGTGGCTGCTCCTTATTTACCGAAAGGTAGACCTTCAGACCATTATCAAGCGTATAGATACGCACATTCATCGGGTCATCCTTGACACTCTGGTAACTATAATCCGAACAAGACGACAGAGCAAAAAGAGCCACTGCCATCAAAATTAATCTAAACTGCTTCATATCTAAAATAAATTTGAAAACCAACTTCCTAATGCGGGGAAAATCTCGCCGAAGATATCTATAAGCATAGCCAGGCACAATATAAGCTTAAAGCCTGTACCAACCAAGAAGGATAAAAACGAGCCGAAGCCAGACTTAAGTGCGCGACCAAAATTAGAGCTATCCTTAATCATCTCACCCACCACAGCACCAATAAATGGACCGATAATAGCACCAATGAGGCTACCCAAAAGCATTCCCACAATAAGACCCGCTGTAGCACCACGCTCGCCAGCCTTACTTCCGCCCGAGAGCTTTGTAAAGTATGCCGGCAACACAAAGTCCAAAACTGTAACTACCACAGTAAGAGCAAGGTATATCCACAGCGCACGGGTAGAAATTTGTGAGTAGGAGCAGAAGTAACAACACAAAACGGCTCCATAAGAGAGAAACGGTCCTGGTAGCACAGGAACAATACAGCCCACAACGCCCACCAAGACAAATAGCACTGCGAGCACAGAGAGCAGAATATCCATTATTTTACAAGTTTGTTTGTTGTCGTATCAGGGAAAATCACCCAAGGCTTAAAGCTCTTAGCCTCTTCAAAATCCATAGCTGCATAGGAGATTATTATCACCACATCACCCACTGATGCCTTATGTGCAGCTGCACCATTAAGACAAATCACTCCGCTACCAGCCTCCCCTGGGATAGCATAGGTCTCCAAACGCTCGCCATTTGTAACATTGACAACCTGCACCTTCTCGCCGCGGATAATGTTTGCAGCCTCAAGAAGATTGCTGTCGATAGTAATGCTACCCACATAATCCACATTTGCCTGTGTGACTGTTACGCGATGAATCTTGGATTTGAGTACTTCAATAGTCATCTTACTTCAATTTTATATTGTCAATAAGGCGAATCTCGCCCGCCTGAACAGCAATGCAACCCTGAATACGACTGCACTCATCCCAGCTCGCAACACTCTGCATTGTAAAGGCATCCACAGCCTGAAAGTAGATAACCTTCAGCAGCGGGTTCTTCTCCACCTCAGCTGTAACCCATGCAGTAAGCTCTGCGGGGCTCATCTGACCAACCTTAGCTACTGCCGCTGAGAGTACCTCGTAGATATGAGGCGCTGCAGCACGATGCTCTGCTGTAAGCAGCGTATTACGCGATGAGCGAGCAAGGCCGTCTGTGTCGCGAATAATTGGACAATCTACAATCTCCACATCTATACCGAGTTGAGCCACCATTGCGCGAACAACAGCAATCTGCTGAAAGTCCTTCTCGCCAAAGTAAGCCTTTGTAGGCTCGACGATATTGAAGAGTCGGCTAACAACTTGCGCAACGCCATTAAAGTGACCCGGACGAGTTGCGCCCTCCATAACCTTATCTATCTGACCAAAGTCAAAAACGCGAGTATCTGGCTCTGGGTATATCTCCTCAACACTTGGAAAGAGGACATAGTCCACACCCGCAGCCTCTAACATTGCTGCATCAGCCTCTGGGGTACGAGGATAGTGCTTAAGGTCGTTTTTATCATTAAACTGTGTTGGATTTACAAAGACTGATACCACGACAGTATCGCACTCACGGCGTGCGCGCTCAACAAGAGAGATATGACCCTGATGCAGCGCACCCATAGTAGGCACAAAGCCTATTGTCTTATCACGAAGCGGAAGCAGCGCCTCTCGCAACTCTGATACGGTAGAAAATGCTCTCATTTTATACTATATTTAATGGCACAAAGTTATAAAACAATTCAAAAAAGGCAAAGGTTTACAATAATAATTTTGGTTCTGTACATCCAATGACAATCTTTCTACTGTCAGACAGGGTAAGTAGATAGAGATTATCCATTGATGTGCTATACATCTTGAAGCGTCCCAACTGTTTACTTCTAAACCCTCCGAAGTAGCCAAATAGCCCTGCACAACCGCCGTCAGTATATACCCGTTTCATATCTTTAGGCTCTAACTTGACAACCGACACTATCATAGAGCGAGGTATTGTTATGCTATCATATCTACGCAAAACGGTTATCTGAGACTCTGAAATTTCAAGACGCTGTGGCGAGTAGCCCTCGCAAAATATCATAATACCAACAAGTACGGGCAATGCCACAACAAGGCCCGCAACAGCCGCAACGGTAGTACCATTGAAAATCAGATAGACAAGCATACCGATATAAATCACCGAGCCGGCAAAAAATATCAGAGTGTATGCCCAGACCGTCTTACTCCAGACAAACGGAAGTGTATATACCCTCTCGCGAGCCATTAGAATTGAACTTTTATACCCACAACAGCACCTGCACCCAATCGGCGATAGAGTGCCCAGTCGTAAATCTTTGCATTTGCGAGGTTGCGACCCTCAATATATACTGTACACTGCTTTGCCACAAACCAGTCAAAAGTAAGTCCCAAGTCTACACAAGCAGGATACTTATGGCTACTAATATCCTCGCCATTAGCCGCTGTAGTATCTATAAATGTCCAACTTCTGCTACCCATAGCCTCGGCCGTAGCACCAATAGCGAACTTGCGGTGGGTATATCTTACTGCAAAGTCTGCCAAAAATGCAGGCTTGCCACACTCAACATCAGCTTTAGCATCGTAGTACATACCCTTAAATCCCGCGCCCAGAAGCAGTGACGAGAATGGCTTATACTCTACCGATGCGTTGAGCGAGATGATATTCTGACTATCGGTTATCACATCAAAGCCGATATTATCAACATTGACCCAGTAGAGTGCATCGGACATAATTGCCGCATTTGCATAGAGGCGGTAGCTGAACTTATTGTTCACTGTATGACCCGTAAAACCTACGCGAAGATTATACACCGCCGTATTTGGCACAGAAGTGTACTGCGACTCGCGAAGCAGAATATATGGATTTACACCCTGCAGCGACTGGTAGGAGTTGTTCTCAATGTGGCTATCAACCTCTACATACGGAACAAAGACACCCCTCTTACCCACATTAAATCCCACATATACATTTGGCAGGATGCGGTGGCGGCTCTTTTGGCCTGCAACTTTATCGTTGCTATACTTAAGTTCTGCCTTTATATCAAGCAGTGACTTGAGGTTATAATCAAACTTTACAGCACCGCTAAAAATAGTATTGCCATACCCTTTTATATATTGAAATCCATAGTGACCTTGATAGTCAAATGTTGCATAGAGGCGAGCTCTTGCACCCACATTACGACCCATCCTCAGCCCTGCGGCAGCATTAAACTGCTGCATCTTTCGCTTCATATCGGCAAGCGGTAGCTGGTCAGACTTATCATTGTAGTAGTCTACTGAGGCAAAGAGACTAAAGTTTAGCTTGCTCATATCGGCAAACGAATCGCCAAAGGATAGCGTAAGGGCAACATCTTCATAGTTTATCTCATTAACACCACCCTCACTCTCGGTCTGAGCATAGCGGTGAAAGATATCAGAGTGGTAGTAGGCATCGCCATTAAAGGTGTAGCGACCAATATACTTACCTCCATTTACCCCAATGCGGTTTGTCATCTGCTGCGAGTTACTCTTAAACTCCTCGCCAGAGATTGGGTTGGCGGTCTTAATATCCGAATAGCTACCACTATGGTTTACATAGGCACTAAAGTACCCCACATCGGCACGATTTGTCGAGGCGTAGGCATCTACCTCACTAACAAGGGGATAACCTACACCCGCCTTGATATAGAACGGATAGGATTTTGTATACTCCCAGTATGTAACCTTTGCGGGGCGGAACTTCTCCGAAGCGAGTGCCGAGGCAAACGACTTTGGAGCTATTGTATAGTCAATCTCGGGGCGGATAGATACAGTATCTACCCTATCTGGTGTCATATCCATCTTGCGAGCAGGTGGCAACTTTGGCACATACTGCTTTGTCACTTCAACCTCTCGCTCTACCTGCGCCAATGCCGTAAGAGCCACTAACATTGCCGCTATTGTAAGTACTATCTTTCTCATAACTTCTCTATTCTCTGTTTAGCCTCATCCACTACACCATCATCAGCTGGAGAGTAACCATCTATAATACTCTGATATGTTGCGCGAGCCTGGAACGCATCCCCCTTAGCGGCATAGATATCACCCAGAATGATAAACGCGCGACCAAGGTAGTAGCTATGCTGAGTCTTGCTATCTGCAAGCTCGTAGACAAGCTTCTCGGCAGTATCGTGCTCGCCCGCATCAAAGTGGTAGCGGATAATGTGGTATGCCGACTCTGCACCTACCACATCACTCTTATCAGAGCTCAGATTGCGATATATCGCCAGTGCATCGTCCCTACGACCCTGCGTTGTATATACCTTCGCGCGGCTATGGCGAGCCTTACGCGCAACAGCCGTCTCAACATCTGCCAGAGTATCAATATCGTCAGCCATAGCAAGAGTCAGATTATCCTCGCCAACCAAAATCGTTGATTCAACATATCTCTTTATAACCTTTCGGCGAGTATCTACCTCCTCTACAACATCATATAGGCGGCGAAAGGCCGATGCCGACTCGGCATACATCTTATTATCGTAAGTCACTGTAGCCAACTTCTCCAACACAGGCACTGTATATCTGCTCTGTGGGCGGTCAGAGAGTCGCTTCATTCGCTCTAACGCGCGGTCAAGCGAGTCGCACTTAAGGTAACTATCACTCAAGCAGAAGAGCGCATCGTCAATATAGTAGCCCTTTGGATAAGATGAGATATAGTTCTCAAAATGAGATATAGATTCGTCGGTCTTGCCGGCAAGGTATATCTTCTCGGCAGTGCGGTAGCTCAGCGAGTCACGCGTAACGGCACTCAAGTCGCACTCCACGCCCGTACGCTCAGCATAGGCAAAATAGGACGACACATCGCCCTTGGCGACATAAATCTCTCGCACACTGTTTATTGCATCGCGGGCAGCTTGTGACTGTGGAGCGGCAGAGATAACCTTATCATAGCACTCCAAAGACCTATCAGAGTTACCGAGGTTAAAGTACATAAGTCCCAAATCGAGCATTGCTGCCGTATGATATGGGGTTGTTGGAAAGCTATCAAGTAGAGCCTCAAGAGTCTTTGCGCCATCGCCATACCTACCCGCAGTGAGATATGTACGACCCAGCTCATAAGAGGCATCATCTACATAGTCGCCCTCATTTTTTGTAATTATACTCTTGAGAGCATCAATCTTCGGTTGCTCCTTACCAAGCAGACCCAGAGAGATAGCTCGTCGATATCTCGCATAGTGACTCTGAGGCTGTGCAAGGGCAATAGCACCCTCGTAGTTCTTTACAGCGCTCTGATAGTCACGCTGCAAGAAGTGGACATCAGCCAAGCGATTAAATCCATCTGCACGCAGCTCATCGCGCTGCTTGTAGAGCCAAATAAAGCCATCCAAAGCCCTCTGCGCCGCACTATTATCGCCACGAGCCATATTTGCATAGCCAAGATTATAGAGTGCCAGCTTATACTCAGCAGCCGAGCGCGGCGCGCGCTTAAGGTAGTAGTTATACTGATAGACAGCCTGCTCCATATCGCCACTCTGATATGCCACCTCGCCAAGCCAGAAGGCGCACAGTGCATTATACTTTGGACTAACACCCACAGCAAGCGACTCCTCCAGAGACAGCTTTGCAAGGGCATAATCCCCCGTCTCAAAGGCCTCAACGCCCTTGAAATATGCAATCTTTTGCAGTGCAGTCTTCATACCGCCATCAGGATTTGGGAAGGCGCGGATAGCGTCGTATGCCATATCGTAATCCTTTGAGTTGTAGTATGCAGCAATAAGTAGCTCCTTTGCCTCGGCAGTACGGGCCGTATCTGGATAGCGGTTAAGGTATCGCGCAAGTACATTTATAGACTCGTTAAAAGTTCCTCCGCCGGTATCAAAGAGTAGCTTTCCGTAGTTAAATAGCGCATCCTCGGCAATCTCGTTATTATACCTTTCATCTGCCGCCATAGCAAATGCGCGGATTGCATTACGCTTATCTCCCAGACGGATATAGCAGTCGGCGAGGTGGTAAGAGGCGTTCTGCGCAAGGTTATCTGTACCATTACAAGCTGCCTTAAGCGGCTCAATAGCACTTGCATAGTCCGCTGTGCGATAGGCGGTATAACCAAGCAGATAGTTATCCTCGCGGCTCATCTTGCCACTACTCTTAGCATAGGCTGTAATATACTGCAGAGCCTTATTATACCCCTCAAGGCGGAACCACGACTCAGCAGCAAGGCGCATAACCGCCGTACGCTCCTGGTCCTGCGCAGTCTCAAGCAGAGAGTCGCAATTCTGAGTTACATAGCGATAATTTCCGCGCTCAAACTCAAGCTGAAGAAGGTAGAAGGGTATGAGCTTTGAGTATGCCTCGCTACTCTCCAAGGACTTAAAACCATTGTAGGCCTTATCCAGCTCGCCACGGCTATAGGCAATGTATGATTTGTAGTAAGCGGCGTGGTCGGCAACCTCACAGAGCGCAGATATGCGATTGAAATACTCCAATGCCTTATCCATATTGCCGTCGTTAAACTCTATATATCCCATGCGGATATCATATCGCTGACGGTCGTAGCGACTCAACGACTTGTAGTTCACACCCTCAAACTGCTCCTTAGCAAGAGCAAACTCCTCAGTCTCGCAATAGTGCAGGGCCAACAGAAAGCGGACATCTGCCGCGTGTACCGAGCCTGGGTAGTTCATCAGAAATGCCCTCATACGCTGCTCGGCAATATTATCATCAAGCATCGCCGCACAGACAGTAAGTCCATACTCCACGCTATGCACTGCCGCCACATCGTCAGTGGCCACCATATCCTTTAGTCGCAAATATGCGTGCCTTGCATCGGCATAACGCCCGTGTTCCAGCAGACTCTTCGCCCTTGCAAAGAGTATCTGTTCGCTATTATCAGCCATCGCTTGCCCACAAACGACCGTGGCAAGCAACATCACAAATAGTATCTTTACTCGTCTAAACATATCTACACAATTTGTTGCAAAAATAACAATTTCAAACAAGACCACCTAATTTTCCGTAGGAAAATCAACCATACAGAGATAAAAAAGACTACTTAACTTGCCGTTTGAGTAGTCAAGACAATGTTCTCACTAAAAGCGAGCCACTGCCCGCGCATATCCTGCTTCGCCCTTCTCTGTTTCGCGAACACGATTAATCCACGGGCGTTTGAACTCTTCAATAAGTACCATTGCCACCAGATACTGTTCGTCATAGTCAAAATATCCACACTCGTTTGATGTCCAATACTCGCCCTTAATAATCGGTGCACCAATCTGCTCAAGTCGCTCATTTACAGCATTAAGCACAGGCAAATTATCAACAGTAAAGGCTCGCATTTCTGCTAATGTCGGTAGATACCACCCCTCTCCAAGAGAGGCACAAAAAGCGAATGCAGGATAGCGTTCCTGCCAGCAATCTTGCTCCATAGCAATGGCTTGATTTTTTGCTCCATCACACTTATCATAGGACCCTATTTCAGAACGCACAGCCTCAAGACCCATTGCCCAACAGCAAAAGCGCTGCTGGAGGCTTACAATTTTACCGTGAAGGCCATCTACCTCTACAACGACACCCTGCTTTACTCCGTCGTCGTAGTAATCCCCAACTTGATATACCTGTTCCATAGTATATAATTTATTTATATAGAGTCCCTTTCTGAAAAAATATTGCAACTCTGGAACAGAAATTGCAAAAGTAGTGGTAAAATTTAATGTTATGAAGGTAAAAGTTACTATTGAGATTAACAACAAGGGAGAGGTTCAGCCTGTCGCCAAAAAGGTAGACCAAATGAACCCCAAGGAGCTATTACTCTACTCGGCAGCATACTGCGCTGCGCTGACCCTAAAGGGTATTTTGGACAAGGAGCATATTGCTCCAAAGCAGTTTGAGATTGAAATATCGGGAGATCTTGACACAGAGACTGTTACAGCAAAAAGCATCTACCGCTCATTCAACATCCTCTACCGCATAGAGTGCAGCAGCATTACGGAGCATACAAAGGTTGGCCGTGCTGTAAATCTGACGACAGAGAAGTACTGCGGAACATTGCAGATGTTGCGCCGCATAGCCTCATTAACACAGGAGGTTGCAATAGTTAGCACCGAGTAAAGTGTATTATATATCGCGGCAGTTAGCCTTTCTGGTCACTATGCCGTCAGTGAGAACAACAATGCCCGTATTCGCGCGAAGCATAGTCTTCATAGTCTTGGAATCGATGTTATAACAGCGGACTGTCTCACTGCCGGCAAACGAATGGTATGTAGGGCGAGTGATTGGCTGCGGTGTGAGGCAGACAACGGCTGCCTGCTCCGCTGCAGCTTGTCCTACGACCTTGGCAAGGCGCTCTTCGCACCGTTTAGAGACCTTATCGCGATCTGTTACACATATCATATATAGGTTGCCCTTGATATTAAGCAGGCTATCAGTAACTTCCCCCTGCTCATCGGCAATATAGAACTCCAGAATCATCGGCTCAACACTATCAGCCACATCGTCAGACACGCGGGTCTCTACCCACTCCCAACGCTTCTCATTATGCCACGCCTTATCATCCAGCGAGAACTCACGCAGCTTACCCGTACGGCGGTTACGATAGACAAGCACCACTTCGCTATCAAGCTGTCGGTTGCGAGCCTCGTCCATAGCCTGCGCGATATTTGTACCCTCACGATATGGAAGAAGGTCTACTGGCGGCAGGTGCAGGTAGCAGTATGTACCCACGCCCATACTGAAAAGGAAGAAGAAGCATGCCATACCAAACTCAAGGCGCGAGAAGGCAAACATCCTATCTGGGCGGTAGCGCCACCAGACAATAAGTATCATCGGCAGCAGCACAAGATTTTTTATAAATGTCTGCATAGGCGATAGTTTTATAACCTCGCCAAAGCATCCGCAATCCTCAACAGGGATAAATGTAGCACTGAGAAATGTCAGCACAGTAAAAAATACCATAGAGACACTTGCAAAGGTAGAACACATCCTAATTCTTACCTTAAAAAGCAGCATACATCCCATCATCAGCTCCGCACCGCAGAGCCATATAGAGAAGGCCATCACAAGTGGCTCAAACCACTCAAGACCATATGTTACAAGGTAGTTATTCACATTAAGAGCCGTACCCCACGGGTCAATAGCCTTCACTGCGCCACTGAAGACAAAGGTCAGGGCGACAATGACTCTACAGAAGTGAGTCAGCATACGAAAGGCACGACGATTTCTTAATGTTACACTACTCATTTTCAGCACGATTTAGAAGAGGTAAAACAAGCGCCTCAATACGGGCAAAGATACCCTCTGGGCTATCCATACCACCCTCACAATTGCTACAATCGACAACCTTCAGTGTATCATCTGTCTCTGCCGCCTCAAGGTATACTCGGCGCACTTGCTGCTGAAGGTCAAGTGACGACTCGTGGATATCGCTCTGCCCATTTAGATATGCTCTATCGTCACCCGTACGCTGCTCTGTAAGGGACTTAGCGGTAAACGAAAATGGCACATCAAGGAAGATAGAGAGGTCTGGACGCGGGATGTTATAGTACCCATACTCGGTCTGAAGAATCCACTCCTTAAGACGCTGCTGCCCCTGCGTATCGGCAATCTTGGCGCACTGATATCCGATATTTGAGTATACATAGCGGTCTACAATAACAACCTTACCCTCGGCCTGCCACTGGCGAATCTGCGCAGCCATATCTGCCCTATCGCCGGCAAAAAGCAGTGCAACAATATAGGGGTCAACACTCTCAACACTACCCAGCTCGCCACGCAAAAAGCGGGCGATAAGTTCTCCATAAACTGGAGCCTCAAAGCGCGGAAAGTGAACATAGCAGCTCTCTATACCTCGCTCCTGAAGCAATGCGCGCAGCTGCTTAATCTGCGTACTCTTGCCAGCGCCGTCTAAACCCTCCAGAACAATAAACATATCTTATCTTAACATTTTAACCGCCCTATCAACGCCACTGACAAGTGCGTCAATCTCGGACTTTGTATTATACATTGCAAACGATGCGCGGCACATTCCCGTAACAGAGAATCTATCCATAACTGGCTCTGCGCAGTGGTGACCTGTACGAATGGCGATGCCCATCTTATCCAGTATCATACCTATATCGTAGTGGTTGCACCCCTCAACATTAAAGCATACTATAGGAGTCTTATTCTCCGCCACTCCGTAAATCTTCAGCCCCTCAATGCTCTGCAGTCTCTCTGTAGCATAGCGCAGCAGAGTATCCTCATACTCAATCAGGTCGCTATACCCTGCCAAGAAGTCAATAGCCTTAGCAAGCGTTGCAGCACCGACAAAGTTCGCCGTACCAGCCTCAAACTTCAGTGGCAGTGGAGCGTATGTAGTACCCTCAAAAGTGACCTTATCAACCATATCTCCGCCACCCATATATGGAGGCATAGCATCCAGCAGTTCCCTCTTTCCATATAGCACACCAATACCCGTAGGAGCATAGAGTTTATGACCCGAGAAGGCGTAGAAGTCGCAGTCCAAATCCACTACATCTACCCCACCATGAACAACCCCCTGACAGCCGTCTACAGTAACCACAGCACCATGACGATGCGCAAGAGCAATCATTGCCTTAAGGTCTGGGCGAGTACCTAAAGTATTAGAGGCCTGAGTGATAGCTACCATCTTAACGCCATACTGCAGCATACGCTCGTAGCACGCCATATCTATCTCACCACTATCGGTAATAGGTATAGCACGCACAACAGCTCCTCGGCGCGCTGCCGCAAGCTGCCAAGGCACGATATTGGAGTGGTGTTCCATTTGGCTAACAAGCACCACATCGCCCGCACGAAGGAACGCCTCTGACCAACTATATGCCACAAGGTTGAGCGAAGCAGTAGCACCAGCCGTAAAGATAACCTCCGCCTCCTCCTTAGCACCTATAAACCGTGCGACTCTCTTTCGCGCCTGCTCATAGATAGATGTCATCTGGTCCGAAAGGTAGTGTACCCCGCGGTGAATATTAGCGTTGTATGTAGTATAGAGGCTCTTTTCGTACTCCAGCACCTGCAGTGGCTTCTGTGCCGTAGCAGCGCTATCAAGATATACAAGTGGCTTACGGTAGACACTACTCTGCAGAATAGGAAAGTTACTGCGAAATTCCTCTACAAGTCTCTCAGTATCCATAGTTAAATGGTTGTTAGTCTTTCACTTACAGCATCGTGCACAAGAGAGCATACTGGCTCCAGTGAGCAGTGCATTACAACATCCTGCACAAAGCCCTCTATCTGTAGTCTACGAGCCGTAGCCTCGTCAATACCTCTCTGGCGCATATAGAAGAGCGCATCCTTATCCTCATAGCCCACCGTAGAGCCGTGTGAACAGCGCACATCATCAGCATAAATCTCAAGCTGTGGCAGAGCGACAATATGAGCATTGTCAAGCTCTATATTACGATTCTGCTGCTGTGCATCGGTCTGCTGTGCATCTGGTGCAACATAGACCAGTCCGCGAAACTCTCCCGTAGCCCTTCCTGCAGCAATACCCTTAATAAGCGAGCGGCTTGTGCACTGACCAACATTATGGCGTGTATTGAGGTTCACTGTCGCGTGGTCGCTACCCGTAGCAATATATAGACAGCTAAGACTATTGCTTGCCCCAGCACCCTCAAGAGAGTATGTGTAGCCTACATTACTACTACTCAGCAATGCCGAGAAGCTACGCAGTTGTGAATTTTCGCTCTGGTGCACAGAGATTGCCACATGGCTATCCTTAAGGTATAGCTCCACCATATCCAGCTCCGCCTCTTCTGCCAACTTAACCTCAACAGAGGCAGTTACAGACTCTGTGCAGAGAAGAATAAGGTGTGCCTTAACACCCTTAGCCACCGCAATCTCCATGTGTTTGGGGTTAAGCAATAGCAGTGGCGTTGAGCACTCAGTATTGCACTCAACCACACCACCCTTAAAAGGTGTAAAAGTTCCCGAAGATATATACTCAGCAATGGTCATACTACTCTCGGTAATCGTTTATAAGCCAATCGTAACCCTCCTTCTCAAGCTTGAGTGCAAGGCTCTTATCGCCCGAGTAGATAATTCTACCCTTATAAAGCACATGGACATAGTCTGGCACAATGTAGTCAAGCAGTCGCTGGTAGTGGGTAATAACTACTGTCGCATTCTCTGGACTCTTAAGTCGTGTAACTCCCGTAGCTACAATGCGCAGCGCGTCAATATCAAGGCCCGAGTCGGTCTCATCAAGAATAGCAAGCTTCGGCTCAAGCATAGCCATCTGGAAAATCTCGTTCTTCTTCTTCTCTCCACCAGAAAATCCCTCGTTCACAGCACGCGCAGTAAGTTTACTATCAAGCTCTACGATAGCACTCTTCTCGCGCATAAGCTTCAAAAACTCCGATGCAGTGAGCGGCTCAAGACCCTCATACTTACGCTTCTCATTAACGGCAATCTTCATAAAGTTTGCCATCGTAACTCCTGGAATCTCAACAGGATACTGAAAACCAAGGAAAAGACCCATACGGGCGCGCTGCTCAATAGGCACCTCAAGAAGATTTGAGCCCATAAAGGTCACTTGACCCTCTGTTACGGTAAACTTCTCATTTCCCGCAAGCACCGATGCAAGAGTACTCTTTCCCGAGCCGTTAGGTCCCATTATGGCGTGGACCTCTCCCGCCTTAACCTCAAGGTTTATCCCTCGAAGTATCTCTTTATCGCCCACTGTGGCGTGTAAATTCTCTATCTTTAACATATTTAGCTTTTGGCTATTGGCCGTTGGCCTTTGGCTTCCGGCAACCATTTTTAACATTCAAATTTCTTTCTTATTAGCGCCCTTTATATATCTGTCGGTTTACCGACACCTATACAAGGCTAATAGCTAATAGCTAATAGCTAATGGCTAATAGCTCGCTACCCCACGCTGCCCTCAAGGCTTATAGCTAATAGTTTCTGCGCCTCAACGGCAAACTCCATAGGCAGCTTTGCAAGCACCTCGCGGGCATATCCATTCACGATAAGACCTACCGCATCCTCCGTAGATATACCGCGCTGATTGCAGTAGAAGAGCTGCTCCTCCGATATCTTGGATGTTGTAGCCTCGTGCTCAAGCATCGCCGTGCGGTTACGGCAATCTATATGCGGGAAGGTGTGTGCGCCACACTTATCGCCGATAAGTAACGAGTCACACTGCGAGTAGTTACGCGCATTTTCCGCCTTCGGTGCAATCTTGACAAGTCCGCGATATGAGTTCTCGCTTCGCCCTGCGCTAATGCCCTTTGAGACAATACGAGAGCGGGTATTTCGCCCCAGATGTATCATCTTTGTTCCCGTATCGGCCTGCTGATAGTTATTTGTCATCGCCACAGAGTAGAATTCGCCCACCGAGTTATCGCCCGCAAGCACACAGCTCGGATATTTCCAAGTTATCGCCGAGCCAGTCTCCACCTGCGTCCACGACAGACGCGCATTTTCGTGACAGATACCGCGCTTAGTCACAAAGTTATATACACCTCCGCGACCCTCCTTATCGCCCGGATACCAGTTCTGCACCGTAGAGTACTTAACCTCCGCATCTCTTTCAACAACGATCTCCACAACCGCTGCATGAAGCTGATTCTCATCGCGCTGCGGAGCGGTACAACCCTCAAGGTAACTCACATACGAGCCCTCATCGGCAACAATCAGCGTACGCTCAAACTGACCTGTGCCGCGTGCATTTATGCGGAAGTATGTTGATAACTCCATAGGGCAACGAACACCCTTGGGGATATAGCAGAAGGAGCCATCCGAGAAAACCGCCGCATTTAGTGCCGCATAGAAGTTATCGGCATAACTTACCACCGAGCCTAAGTACTTACGCACAAGGTCTGGATAGTCCCTCAGCGCCTCCGACATAGAGCAGAAGATAATACCCTTCTGAGCAAGCGTCTCGCGGAAGGTTGTCTTAACAGATGTAGAGTCAAGCACCGCATCTACAGCCACACCAGCCAGAGCCATCTGCTCCTCAAGCGGAATACCG
This sequence comes from Rikenellaceae bacterium, assembly GCA_015059785.1. Classification (GTDB taxonomy): domain Bacteria; phylum Bacteroidota; class Bacteroidia; order Bacteroidales; family Rikenellaceae; genus Alistipes. Next base: position 11,466 of record SUZS01000004.1, on the reverse strand, counting down.
AGCTTGTCAAAGGTGCGCTTAAGTTCGGGGTCAACCTCATCCATAGAGTTCAGAGGCTTACGAACCTTCGGCTCTGCGTAGTAGATAATCTTCTGAAAATCTATCGGTGGAATATTAAGGTGCGCCCACTGCGGCAGAGACATTGTCTGCCAATGGGCAAAGGCCTTGAGACGATAGTCAGTCATCCACTCCGGCTCCTGCTTGCGAGCCGAGATTGCGCGGATAATCTCCTCGTTTAACCCCGCAGGGAAGTCGTGAGTCTCAATATCAGAGGTAAAACCATACTGATATTCACGACTCTCAAGACTCTGTAAAATATCTTGTTCACTATTCTTATTCATAATCGCGCAAAGATACAAATTTTTCTCCAACAATCCATATATAAAGAGGTATAAATCGCACAAATAGTAACTTTTTCAAAAAAAGTTGGAAATAATTTTGCAGATTAAGAAAAATTGTCTACTTTTGCAATCCGAAACCGAAAGGTCAGACATACTAAAGGAGGGTTGGGTGAGTGGCTTAAACCAGCAGTTTGCTAAACTGCCGATATCGTAAGGTATCCACTGGTTCGAATCCAGTATCCTCCGCAGACAAGGCTGATGAATGCTCATCAGCCTTATTTGTTGTCTGCGGAGGATAAGTGTGTTACCTATCCCCCAAACCCCCTTTCTGTAAAGGGGGCTTTGCTACGCAGAACACCCTGCTTCGCAGATTATCTACCAAAACCAAACACAAGTTTTTCCTGCGTAGTAGCCAATCCAAACAACCTTGCAAAAAACAGCGGAGGATACTTACCACTTTGCTACGCAGAACACCCTGCTTCGCAGATTATCTACCAACACCAAACAGCAATTTACCTGCGTAGTAGCCAATCCATTATCCTTGCAAAAACAGCGGAGGATACTTACCACTTTGCTACGCAGAACGCCCTACTTCGCAGATTATCTACCAGCACCAAACAGCAATTACCTGCGTAGTAGCCAATCCAAAAAAACCTTGCAAAAAAACCGCGCAGGACACCATTAACCAATCCAAAAATTACTTATTAACCAACCCTAAACCCCTTAAAATCCACCCACACAATCGCATAGATATTTCAGATTTACAACTAAATATTCAGATTGTAAATCGGGTATTTATACAATAAATAGCATATTTGGTTTTATAGAAAAAATCGCGTATCTTTGCCAGGATTAATAATAGCATTTAACTGAAAAAAAATATATTATGTGCGGAATTGTTGGATATATAGGCCAAAGGAGAGCCTACGATGTTTTAATTCAGGGATTACACAGATTGGAGTACAGAGGTTATGACTCGTCAGGTGTGGCAATGATTGCAGACACTGGCGAGTTAAACATATATAAGTCAAAGGGAAAGGTTGAGGCGTTGGAGCACTTTGCGGCGAGCAAGGACTTGAGCGGAAGCATCGGCATTGCGCACACCCGCTGGGCGACACACGGCGAGCCAAACGACACAAACGCCCATCCTCACTACTCTCAGTCTGGTAGAATTGCAATGGTGCACAATGGCACTATTGAGAACTATACGGTACTCAAGCAAGCTCTTTCAGAGCACGGATATACATTTGTAAGTCAGACAGATACAGAGGTTGCCGTACAGCTTATTGAGTACATTATGAAGAAGAACAACTGTACTCTGTTTGAGGCCGTTACAGAAGCTACAAAGAAGATTGTCGGTGCATATGCCATAGCCGTAGTGGACAGCGAGAATCCAAATCAGATTATCGCTGCAAGGCAGTCTTCACCGCTGGTTATCGGCATTGGCGAAGGCGAGTATTTCCTCGCCTCTGACGCTACGCCAATTATTGAGTACACAAACAAGGTTGTCTACCTTAACGATGGCGAGATTGCAGTAATTGAGCGCGGAGAGGAGCTTAAGGTCTACGACGCAAAGAGCACAGAGAGCAGCAAGATTGAGATTACCGAGCTTCAGATGTCTATTGAGCAGCTTGAGAAGGGCGGCTACCCACACTTTATGCTCAAGGAGATTTTTGAGCAGCCTCGCACGCTTGCCGACTGCATCAGTGGCCGCATTTCCGCTGATGGTCAGACTATTACCCTCTCTGGTGTTATTGAAAACAAAGAGCGTTTCCTCAATGCTAACCGCATAATTATTGTTGCCTGCGGAACATCTTGGCACGCAGCCCTTATCGGTAAGCATCTGTTTGAGGACTACTGCCGCATACCTGTTGTTGTAGAGTATGCAAGTGAGTTCCGCTACAGCAATCCAGTAGTCGGAGAGAATGATATTCTTATTGCCCTTTCTCAGTCTGGAGAGACTGCCGACACCCTTGCTGCTCTTGAGCTTGCAAAGGCTAACGGAGCATTTGTATTCGGCATTTGCAATGTTATCGGCTCATCAATCCCGCGCGCAACACACTCCGGTTGCTATATCCATGTTGGCCCAGAGATTGGCGTTGCATCTACAAAGGCATTTACCGGCCAGGTGACAGTTCTTGCAATGATGTCTCTGCTCATTGGTCAGATGAAGGGCATTGTAGACCAGCAGACACTCTCAACAGTTGCTAACGATATTCGTCGCATCCCGACCCTTATTCAGGAAATCCTTAACCAGAGCGAGACGATTGAGGATCTTGCAAAAATATTCACTTACGCGCACAACTTCCTCTACTTAGGTCGCGGATATAACTACCCATCTGCGCTTGAGGGTGCGCTTAAGCTCAAGGAGATTTCGTATATCCACGCAGAGGGTTACCCTGCAGCTGAGATGAAGCACGGAACTATCGCCCTTATTGACAACGATATGCCGTCAGTGGTTATCGCCATTAAGGACAATGTATACGACAAGACTGTGAACAACATCCAGCAGGTTAAGGCTCGTGGCGGAAAGGTTGTAGCTATTGTTACCGAGGGCGATACTATTGTTCGCGATATGGCCGACTATGTTATTGAGGTGCCAGAGATTTCAGAGTGCCTCACTCCGCTGCTTACAGCTATTCCACTTCAGCTCCTTGCCTACTACATTGCTGTAAACAAGGGTAGAAATGTGGACCAGCCACGCAACCTTGCCAAGTCTGTGACTGTTGAGTAACACCTAAAAAACTAACCTATATGAAAAGACTATTAACCGCCATTGTACTACTCTCGTCGTTTGGTGCTGCAGTCGCAAAGGAGTATACGCTCTCAACGCCAAACACAACAATTATCCTCAGTGCCGAGGAGGGCAAGCAGCTCAACTTCCGCTACTACGGAGCTAAGGCTACGGCTGCGGATGTTCGAGCAGCAGGCCGTATGCTCAAGTATGACGCCTACCCTGCCTTTGGTACCCGTTGCGATGCCCCTTATGCTTCGCTTGTAAAGCAGCACGATGGCGACAATGCTACAAAGTTTGTCGTTGACAAGGTTGAGCAGAGCTCTGGCAGCCCAGTCTCTACCCTGTCGTTTTGGCTTAAGGATGTAGCACACCCAAACCTTGTTGTTAAGGTAAATTACAGAGCTTATGACGACTGCGATATTGTGAAGATTAACACAGAGTACTTCAACAATGGCAAGAAGCCTATCGTACTGCAGAAGTATATGTCTGCCGTGCTGCCTATACAGTCTGACAACTGTGTACTGATGCAGCTTGAGGGTAATGTTAAGAATGAGAATAACGAAGTTGTTATGCCTCTTCCAGTGGGTACATACAACATCTCTACCACAACCGCCTCTCGCGTGGCGCAGTACTTCAACGCTTCGTTTATGCTCGGTCTTGATGGCAAGCTTGAGGAGCAGAACTGTCCTGTTATTGCAGGTACATTAGTGTGGATGGGCAACACCCACTTTGAGTTCTACAACACCCCTGTTTCTCGCGTTCCAACACTCTTTATGGGTGGTATAAACCCTGCAGCGAGCGACTACACCCTTGCAGGTGGCAAGTCTCTTACAACCCCAGAGATGGTATTCACATACTCATCAAATGGTAAGGGCGATGCTACTCGCTCTCTACATCGCTGGGCTCGTAAGCACCAACTTCTTGATGGCACAAAGCAGCGCGAGATACTTCTCAACTCTTGGGAGGGCGTTCACTTTGATATTAGCGAGACAAGTATGGTCGATATGACCCGCGACTTTGCGGCTCTTGGTGGCGAGATGTTTGTTGTAGACGATGGCTGGTTTGGCGACAAGTATCCGCGCGACAACGGCACTACATCCCTTGGAGACTGGATGATTGCTCCAAAGAAGCTTCCAAACGGCATCCGTCCGCTTATTGACCTTGCGCACAACAATGGAATGAAGTTCGGCATCTGGATTGAGCCAGAGATGGTTAATACTCCAAGTGAGCTGTATGAGAAACACCCAGATTGGGTACTTCGCCATCCAGACTTTGAGCCTACATATGGTCGTGGCAAGACACAACTCATCCTTGACCTTACAAATCCAAAGGTTCAGGACCATGTATTCAAGGTTGTAGACGATCTGCTCACTGCATATCCAGACATCTACTACATAAAGTGGGATAACAATATGTCTATGCACAACGCACATAGCCTATATCTGCCAAATGAGCTTCAGAGCAACCTCTATGTAGACTATACGCTCGCCCTTGAGAAAGTTCTTAAGCGCATCCGCGCTAAGTATCCAAATGTAGTTATTCAGCTCTGCGCCTCTGGTGGTGGCCGACTTAACTACGGCTTTATGCCATACTTCCAGGAGATGTGGACCTCTGACCAGACAGACGCCTACCACCGCGTGCTTATACAGTGGGGTGCAATGAACTTCTACCCATCAAATATGCTGGCAGCGCATGTTGGCTCGGCATATAGCAAGTACACACAACGACTTATCCCTATCAAGTACCGCTTTGATGTTGCCTCTATGTGCCGTCTGGGTATGGAGATGGTACCTGCAAAGCTCAACGATGCCGAGCGCGAGTATGCAAAGCGCGCCATTGCTGAGTACAAGGTTATCCGACCAGTAGTTCAGCAGGGAGACCTCTACCGCCTTGTATCGCCATACGAGGGCAAGCGTGACTTTACATCTCTTATGTATGTAAACGAGGCAAAGGATAAGGCTGTGCTGTTTGCATACCGTCACTTCTTTAAGCACGAAATGTCAAACATCGTCATCCGACTGCAGGGTCTTAACCCAGATGCCAAGTACCGCATCCGCGAGGTGGCTCCAGAGGTGGCTGATAAGCCGGCAGCTATTAGCGGCAAGGTTGTTAGCGGTAAGTTCCTTATGAACGAGGGCATTGTTATCCCAGAGCTTGTTAAGGGATATACAAAGAATGCTCCTCTGGGTGAGGTTCGCGCCGGAAACGACTGCCGAAGCATAATTCTTGAGCTTACAGAGGTTAAATAGTATTAGTACGATGATAACACGGGCAACTTTTAAGTGCAGTTCGGAGAGAATCTCTCAAGTACCGAAGGACAAACTTCCTGACATCGCTTTTATCGGACGAAGCAATGTGGGCAAGAGTTCGCTAATCAATATGCTGACACAGCATAAGGGTCTGGCAAAGGTCTCTGCAACCCCGGGTAAGACCCGCCTTATCAACCACTTTACCATTAACGATAGCTGGTATCTTGTAGACCTTCCAGGCTACGGATATGCCCGCACATCTAAAAGCACACGAGGTAGCTTTGCAAAGATTATTACAGACTATGTCTTCAAGTGCAGTAAGATGCACTTTCTCTTCGTCCTTGTAGACTCGCGCCTTGAGCCGCAGCGTATAGACCTTGAGTTTATAGAGCAGCTTGGTATCAATGGTGTACCCTTTGGCATTATCTTCACCAAGGCAGATAAACTCTCAAAAGCACAGCTCACTCGCAGTGTCTCTCGCTATGAGCAGACACTCTTGGAGCAGTGGGAGACCCTTCCGCCGATGTTTGTCAGCTCGTCAGAGAGGGGCGACGGCAGAGAGGAGATAGTGGGATATATTGAGACTATCTTAAAAGATTTTAATAAAGATGGTGAATAATAGACTTTTTTCACTACATTTGTACCCGAATAGGTAAACTAAACACTAAATACACATTCCTATGGCTATCCACAAAATTAAATTCTTCGCAGGTCGCTCATCACGCTACCTTGCAGAGAAGATCGTTGCCGCTTATGGCACAACTCTTGGTGACTGTGAGTGTCTTGAGTTTAGCGATGGCGAGTTCCAGCCACGCTATGCCGAGTCTATCCGCGGTTGTACTGTATTTATTATCCAGTCTACTTTCCCAAAGTCTGACAACCTTATGGAGCTGCTGATGATGATAGACGCTGCTCGTCGTGCCTCGGCATATAAGGTTATCGCCGTAATCCCTTACTTTGGTTGGGCTCGTCAGGACCGTAAAGATCGTCCTCGCGTTCCAATTACCTCAAAGCTCGTGGCTAATATGCTCACAGCAGCGGGTGTTGACCGTGTGATGACTATGGACCTTCACGCAGACCAGATTCAGGGCTTCTTTGAGGTTCCAGTAGATGCACTCTATGCAAGTGGTATGTTTGTCCCTTACATTCAGAGTCTTGGTATTGAGGACCTCTCTATCGCAGCTCCTGATATGGGTGGTGCAAAGCGCGCAGGAACTTATGCAAAGCTTCTCGGCACTCCTATTATCATCTCACACAAGGAGCGCGCAAAGGCAAATGTCGTTGGTTCTATGACCGCTATTGGCGATGTTGAGGGAAGAAATGTTCTTATCGTAGACGATATGATTGACACTGCTGGCACAATCTGTATGGCTGCAAATATGCTTATGGAGCGCGGTGCAAAGTCTGTTCGTGCTGCTATTACCCACCCAGTTCTCTCTGGTAAGGCCTATGACCGCATCAACGAGAGCGCGCTTACTGAGGTTATTGTATCTGATACAATTCCACTCAACCCAGAGGCTGATCTTCACAAGTTTACTGTTCTCTCTTGTGCAGACATCTTCGCTGAGGTTATCGAGCGTGTACACAACTATAAGGAGATTTCATCTATCTTCTTCCATTAGTAGGTAGTTAATAATATGAGTCGGGAGAGTTATCTTTCCCGACTTTTTTGTATATTTGCCGAAAAATAACGACTATGCTAAGACTACTATCTTTTCCGCTCATTATACTGCTTATTGCCCTGGGTGTAACAGAGATTATTCCCGTTATCAAGTGGAGCATTGGACACTATATTATATATAAGTGGGTCGGCGTAGGTATGGCGGCATACTTTGTTCTATCTATTATCCGAATTTTTAACAAAAATCTTGAGTGGCTTAGAACATTCTCGCACGAGCTGTCACACACCATTGTAGGTATGATGTTTCTGCGTAAGATTCACTCCTTTGAGGCTGGCGAGGGCGAGGGCGAGATGAGCCATAGCGGAGGCTTGCGCTTCGGAACAATTTTTATCTCCCTTGCGCCATACTGTCTGCCGATATTTACATACCTGCTGCTCTTTTTACGAGAGTTGGGCGCGCAAAACTCGCTCTATATCTTTGATATAATGATTGGCTTTACCGCCGCATTTCATATCGGTTGCTTCCGCCGCCAGATAGGCACACACCAGACAGATATCACAAGCGTAGGCGTTCTCCGCTCCTACCTCTTTATCTTTGCGATGTGGACAGTAAACCTTACAATACTACTGCTCTCTATCCGCTACGGTGTAATAGATGCGTTTAAGACATTAGCAGCAGAGTACTGGTCAGCACTTGTAAGTTGGTGGCATATTGTAGTAGGCTATATCAAGTCACTACTCTAATCATTCATTATCTCGGCTGCCGGTTTGCCATCAAGAATTAGGCGAGCCATTTTATCCATAGCTACCTCTGTGTGGGCGAAGAACATCTTATACCCCTCGCAGAGGTAGTTCTTTCCATATTCGCCCGTATTGTCAGTAATAAAGCGGTGCTTAGGGCACTCGCCGTGACAGAGTTTATAGTAGCGGCAGTGGCGACACTGATGCGGAAGAAGGGCGCGCTTAGCCACTCCAAACTCAAATTGGCGGTCACAGTATGCAAGGTCAGCGAGGCGGTCGGAGTAGATATTACCTATTTTATATTCTGGGTATACAAAGTGGTCGCAGCAGTATACATCGCCATTATGTTCTACAGTAAGTCCACTACCGCAGGTCTCGCAGAGCGAGCAGACTGACGGCTGAACGCCCACCTTAAGGGCAAGTGTAGCATCAAAGAGCTGCACATAGCGTCTACCCACATCCTTTTTGACCCAAATATCAAAAATATCGCACATAAACTGACCAAAGCCCTCGGCACTAACCGACCACGGAGCTATGTCAGCCCCTTCGTTATCTGGCGACTGCACACGGCCATCCGATAGAAGCTCTGCTACGGGCAGAAACTGCATAAATACGCTTATGCCACGCAAGAAGTTGTAGACCTCTGCGCCACGGCCCTCGCTATGGACATTTACCGTTGTTAGGGTGTTGTACTCCACGCGGTTACGGTACAGACGCTCTATGCCCCTCATCACGCGGGCAAAGGTCGGCTGTCCGCCAACATCTACGCGGTGAGCATCGTGGATGCTCTCAGGTCCATCTATAGATACGCCAACAAGGAAGTTGTTATCCCTAAAAATTGCGCACCACTCGTCATCTACAAGCAGTCCATTTGTCTGTATAGAGTTCTCAACGGTCTTGCCCCCTGCATACTTCTGCTGCAGCACCACAGCCTTACGAAAGAAATCCTTACCCGCAAGCAGTGGCTCGCCACCGTGCCACGCAAAGGCAATTACTGGCGAGTTGTTACCCTCAATATTGGCGCGGATATACTGCTCAAGCAGTCTGTCGTCCATAGCTATCTCAACACCGCCATATAGCTCTGCCTTATCAAGGTAGTAGCAGTACTTGCAGCGCATATTACAAAGTGAGCCGACGGGCTTAACCATTGTGGTAAAGCCCCGTCGCTCATTGCGCTTGACAATATCTTCGTATGTAAACTCTACACTGCGCCTCATCGTTTATCGTGTAATATCCACATTAAACGGCTCGTACTCAGCAAGGTGGTGACTCTCCTCTATATAGCCCCACATACGCTCAACAATCTCTGGATGGTCGGCAGCAACATTCTTGTCGGCAGTCTCAATATCCTTTCCTGCAACGCTCACATCGTAGAGCTGCATTGTGCGGTTACCAGCGTGAACATTGTCAATAAAGCCCTTCCACTTACCCTCACGAACAGCAATCATACCGCCCGCAGCAGGGTACTCCCAGTAGAGATATTTATGCTCCTGCTGAGCCTCTGGATTACCAGAGAGGATTGGTAGAAGCGACACTCCGTCATTCTTTGGAGCCTCAACACCCGCAATCTCGCACACTGTAGGCATTACATCGGCGAAGTTTCCAATATGGTCGCTCACAACGCCACTCTTAATCTTTGCAGGCCAAGAGGCGATAAATGGCATACGGATACCACCCTCCTTGAGTGTTCGCTTACCCCAGCCCTTGCCACAGCGATAAGGTGCTGCGCTATCCATCCATACGGTAGGCGAAGAGGCGTTATTTGCAGGGCCATTATCTGATGAGAACATAATAATCGTATTCTCATAGAGTCCCTGTGCCTTCAGCTCCTCAACAAGCAGTCCTACCTGATAGTCAAAGTATGAAATCATAGCAGAGTATGTTGCGTGAGGGTAACGGCAAGGGTAGTAGTTGTGTGGCCAACCATTTAGCTGACACTTCTCGCCCACAAGCGGCTCCTCATCGCCATACTTTGCAACATACTTCTCTACCCACTCCTTTGGAGCCTGTAGTGGAGAGTGTGGGAATGGAGTTGTCCACATAAGGAAGAATGGTTTGTCGTCCGCTTTACTCTGGCGGATAAACTCAACAACATTCTCATACATCTTATCTGGAGCGTATACCTTACCCTCGCTATACTTATCATAGCTTGCTGGGTTGTATGGGTCTGCGCCCTGGTCAAGCTTTGTTCCCGGATGGGTAACCGTTGCAGGGTCGTTGATATACTCCTTCTTACCATTTTTCCACATATAGGCAGGATAGTAGTTGTGTGCCACGCGCTGACAAACACAGCCATAGTAGAAGTCAAAGCCCATATCCCACGGCGCCGAGCCACCTACAGGACTACCAATACCCCACTTGCCGACCATACCTGTAGCATAGCCTGCCTGCTGCATCATAGTTCCCAGGGTCGGAGTGCCTGGCTTGAGTCCCATCTGACCCTCAATAGCAGGGTTCTGGTCTACGGTGTCAAAGTTCCAAATACCATCCTCAACTCTACCCTCTACATTCTCGCGAATCTGAGAGTTACCCATATGCTGACCCGTAATAAGGCAGGCACGCGATGGAGAGGATACTGGCGCCGCGGTATACATATCTGTAAAGCGGATGCCGTTGTTTGCCAGAGCGTCAATATTTGGCGTCTCGGTCTTTGTCTGACCATAACAGCCAAAGTCGCCATAGCCTGCATCATCCATAAGGATAAATATCACATTTGGTTTATCTCCCTGCTTAGGTGCGTTGCTGCAACTTGTCGCAGCCATTGGCACAGCGGCCACAGTAGGCACAGCGGCAAAAAGTGCGCTCTTTGAAAGTTTGTTTAGTTTCATCACAGTAATTTTGAGGTTTAACACTACAAAAATACAAAAAAGTTTGAAAGTTTGGTTGTTGAATTAAAAAAAATCTGTATCTTTGCACGCTATGTTTAACTAAAAATATTTTACAATTATGCCAAAAATGAAAACTAATGCCGCTGCAAAGAAGCGTTTTACTTTCACCGGCACAGGTAAGATCAAGCGTAAGCACGCTTATCACAGTCACATCCTGACAAAAAAGACTAAGAAACAGAAGCGTAACCTCTGCTATTCAGGTATCGTTTCACCAGCCGATGAGGCAAAGATCAAGACTCTGCTTGTTAAGTAATTAGCAGCCGAGCAAGTTAACAATTTTTTATTAACCGGAGTGAAACAGCCCTAAAGAGTGCGAGAGAATCGTACCGCTGTTAACTTCATCAAAAACTTTTAAGTATGCCACGTTCAGTCAATGCTGTTGCGTCACGCGCAAGAAGAAAAAAGGTTTTGAAGCTTGCCAAGGGTAACTTTGGTTCAAGGGGAAATGTTTGGACAGTAGCCAAAAATACTGTCGAGAAGGGTCTGCAGTATGCATATGCACACCGCCGCCTTAAGAAGCGTACATTCCGTTCGCTGTGGATCACCCGTATCAATGCGGCAGTCCGTGCTTACGGTATGACCTATTCGGAGTTCATCGGTAAAGTAAACGCTAAGGGTATCGCTCTTAACCGTAAGGTTATGGCAGACCTGGCGATGAACGAGCCGAAAGCATTCGAGGCAATTGTAAACGCAGTTAAATAGCCTTTTGCGTCGCAAAAGATGAGTGGGTGACTATAAAGTAAAATAGTCACCCACTTTTTTTGGTAATGATGCCAAAAGTGGCGCTTTTTAGAGAGTAAATAAATGGCGAGAAACGCAGTATTTCTCACCCTATTTTTTGCTTGCTTTACCCTGATTACTTTGCAGAAAAAGGAACCATTTGACGAAG